>NZ_JACIHC010000011.1:0-250752 GCF_014198205.1 Bradyrhizobium sp. SBR1B | reverse complement strand
GACCCGGCACAGCGGCTATGCCGTCAGCCAGCGCATCCGCAAGCGCATCGAGGAGGCATTCGGCTGGATCAAGACGGTCGCCGGGCAGGAGAAGACCAGCTTCCGTGGCCGTGATCGCGTAGCATGGGCTTTTACCTTCGCTGCCGCCGCCTACAATCTGGTGCGGCTGCCCAAACTGATAGCGGAGACCGGCTGATGGCCAAGGTGCCCGGCTTCGCCAAGGCTTTTGCCGGCCGCTGGCGCATCGTCGAAATGGACAACTGGGACAGCGACTTCCTCGATCTTGTCGAAGAGGCGCATCTCACCTTCGATGGCAAGTCCGACGGTGAAGTCGCCTTCGGTGCGCTGAAGGGCTTCCTCGACGTCCGCTACGGCGCGCGAGACGGTTCGCCCTGCGCGGAGTTCTCATGGGAAGGGCACGACGAGAATGACCCCGTCTGCGGTCGCGGATGGGTTGTGATCGGCACTGCTGGCAGGCTCGTCGGCCATTTCTACATACACAATGGCGACGATTCAGGCTTCGTTTGCGAACGCGGCTGAGTTCTTCAACAGCCTGCTAGCGCTGCGAGACACGCATCGGTCGTGAGTTCCCGCGACCAGGCTTCGACGCCGTCCATCACCTCCGCCCAATTCTCGCGGCGCGCGGCATAGGTCGCAAAGCGCGGATCGGAGATCCATTCGGGGTGACCGATCACGCCCATCAATCCCTGGAACGTCTTCTCGCTGGCGACCGTGATCATGACATAGCCGCTTGCCGTCTCGGTCGGGCCGAACATCGGGCGCGGCGGTGGCTTCACGGCGAATTGTGCGCTCTGCAATTCGGTCAGCGTCAGTGACAGCATCGATTCCAGCATCGACACGTCGATGTGCTGGCCGAGGCCGGTCACGGTCCGCTGATAGAGCGCGGACGCGATCGCGCCGAAGCCATAGGTGCCGGTGACGACGTCGGCGTGATAGATGCCGCAATAATCAGGGCGATTGCGGCCGGGCTGGTAGGCCAGATGCGCCATATCGTAGCCGGAGGCCGCATGGATCACCGGAGCATAAGCCGGCAGCTCGGCCGAGGGGCCGGTCTGCCCGTAGCCTGAGATCGAGCAATAGATCAGCCTCGGATTGACGGTGCGCAGCCTATCGTAGTCGAGCCGCAGTCGGTGCATCACGCCGGGGCGAAAGTTCTCGACCAGGATGTCTGATGTCGCGGCCAGCCGGCGCACCGCCTCCTTGCCGTCCTCGGACTTGAGGTCGAGCACGACGCTCTTCTTGCCGACATTGAGCTGGCCGAACGCGGTGCTGCACCCCTTGCGCAGCGGCGGCCGGGTCCGCATCGTCTCCCCGCCGTCGGTCTCGATCTTGATGACCTCGGCGCCCATGTCGGCAAGCATCCGCGCGCAGTGAGGACCGGCGATGGTGGTCGAAAAATCCAGGACCCTGAGCCCCGCGAAGGCTTTTGTCGTCGTCCCCTCATGCTTATCTGCTAGCTGCATGCCTGCTCACGTCCTTGGGTCTTAGGAACTCTCGAAGTTCTCTGTTGTTGATGCGGCGACCCTAGAGGGCGGCGGCCGAGTAGGAAAGTGTTTACCGAACCGATGCGCCGCGTAGGCGGGCTTTAAGAATTCCCGGACAACTGGACCCGTTCTTGCATAGCAGCGAACGGGATCGACAGAGGGCAGCTGTTCTTGAGGGTCTTGTTCGTCACCACGGAGTTGGACGACTTCGTCCGCGTCGGCGGCCTTGGAGCCGTGTCCGCTGCGCTGCCCCGCGCCCTTCGCTCCTTTGCCGATATCCGGATCATGCTGCCCGGCTATCGCGACATCATCGAGCAACTCACGCATATTCAGATCGTTGGGCGCTGCCCGGCCTTCGCGGAGATGCCGGCCTGCTCGCTCGGACGGGCAGCGACCAAGGACGGCCTGCCGGTCTACGTGCTGCTCTGCTCGCAACTCTACGACAGGCCCGGTAACCCCTATGGCGACGAGTCCGGGCGTGACTGGCCGGACAACGACGTCCGCTTCGCGCGCTTTGCCTCGGCCGCCGCTGAGCTGGCCATGGGCAAGCTGGACAAGAATTGGGCAGCAGACCTGATCCATGCCAATGACTGGCAGGCCTCGCTCGTGCCGGCCTATCTCGCCTGGCGCGGCTCCAAGCTGCCCTCGATCCTGACCATTCACAACCTCGCCTACCAGGGCCTCTTCCCGAAGGACTCGTTGCGGCGGATCGGCGCACCGGAAAGCTCTTTCCACATCGACGGCGTCGAGTTCTACGACCAGCTCTCCTTCCTCAAGGCCGGCCTCGTCTACGCCTCGCACCTCACCACCGTGAGCGGCACCTATGCGCGCGAGATCACCACGGCCGAGTTCGGCTGCGGCCTGGAGGGCCTGCTCCGCCTGCGCTCGGACGCATCCGAGCTCACCGGCATCCTCAACGGCATCGACGAGAGCTGGGACCCGCGCTCCTGCGCCCAGCTCGCCCAGCAGTTCGGCGCCGGCGACTGGGTCGGCAAGAGGGCCAATGCGGATTACGTCCGCAAGCAGTTCGGCTTAGCGGTGTCGCGCGGCCCGATGTTCGGCATCGTCGCGCGTCTCGTGCATCAGAAGGGCATCGACCTCGTGCTGTCGGCGGCCGACGAGATCGTCGATGCCGGCGGGCAGATCGTGGTCACCGGCTCCGGCGAGCCGGCGCTGGAGCAGGCTCTGATCGACGCGCATCGCCGCCGACCAGATGCCATCGGCGTGGTGATCGGCTTTAACGACGCCCAGGCACGCCGCATCTTCGCCGGCAGCGATTTCACCCTGATGCCCTCGCGCTTCGAGCCGTGCGGGCTCAGCCAGATGTACGCCCAGCGCTTCGGCTCGCTGCCGATCGGTCACCAGACCGGCGGCCTTGCCGAAACCATCACCGACAGCGAGACCGGCTTCCTGTTCTCGAGGCCCTCGCGCGAGTCCTTCCTTGGCGGTGTCCGCCGGGCTTTCTCCGCTTTCATGGCCCAGGACCAGCTCGACACCATGCGCCGCAGCGCCATGGGACGGTCGTTCTCCTGGAGCATCTCGGCGGGGAGCTACAGCGCGCTGTACCGGAAGCTGGCTTCGGTGTGAGGCAGAGGCGCTTCCGCACGCTCGGTCATTGCGAGGCTTATCTCTCCCCGTCACCCTGAGGTGGCCGCTTCTTCAGCGGCCCTCGAAGGGCGACGGCCCGGCTGCAGCAGCGGGGCCGTGCATCCTTCGAGGCTCCCGGCGCGATGCTTTTGCATCGCGCCATTCGCACCTCAGGATGACGGGGCTACAGGCGGCGAACCTCACCCTCTCCCGCGCACATCCATTTGCGGCCGCCCGATCCACGCCCTGTTGAGACAGCGCGTCATCCAGTCCGGCTGCGCTTCGCCTCGCAGCCGCGCCTGTGCTTCCTGGTAGGGGCCGACATAGCGCAGCCGGTCCGGCAATGTCGGATAGATGCGCCGGATCCATCGCAGCGCGTTGTCGGCCGATCTGACCTCCCGCTCGCCGAGCTCAAACCCGAAGCCGGCGCGCAATCGTTCCGGCAACAGGCTCGCCGTGAGCGCGCGATACCATCGCGGCGGCCGCAACCACGGACGCGCGCCGTCAAAAATCTGCGCCGCGATCTCGCGCGCCGCCGGGCTCACGGTCAGCGTGTCCGACTGCGCCATCGCCGCGGTGTAGGCCGTAAAACCGGCCCAGTCCGCGGGCAGATCATCCGCCGTCAATCCAAACAACGCACCGAACATCCGGCTCTCGGTCCAGTAGCGCTCGCGCTCCTCCACCGAGAATGGCGGCAGAACCAGCTCGTGCGCCATCAACGCCGTCTCGACCAGCGTCGCATGGACCCAACGCAGCGAGGGGATATCGTTGGCGCAGTAGCGCGAGCCTGCCGCAAAGGGGCCGACCGTATCGGGCATCTCTCCGACGATCATGCCGTGCCGCCGGTGCAGCTGCCGGGACGAGCGCAAGGCACGGTCGAGCGAGCCGAACACCATGGCAAAGACGATATCGAAGGTGCGATGGAAGCGGCCGATCGGATCGGCCAGGGTTTTCGAATGCTCGGCGATGGCGGCGGCGACCCAGGGATGCGCCAGTTGCAGTAACAAGGCGCGGCCGGCGCCGAGAAAGATGACGGCCTCCCGGTCGATCCGCCAGGTCAGCGTCTCAGGACCGAACACGCCCGCCACCGGCCCCGCCGCGTTGGCGCGGACCAGATCGAGCGTTGCCTCGAGATCCTTTTCAGCAACCAATTGCAAGCCTCGCGACCAAGACGGCGCAACAATAGCCCAGACCGCTCCGCCGGGAAATCGTCACTGCGCCAGACAACAACGCGCAAGGCCCTCACTCCGCCGCAATCGGCATCTCCTCCATATGCTCGTGCAGCACCACGCCGGCGAGCGGGTCGAATTCGCCGATCCAAGGCTTGCGCGCAAGCACCGACTTCGTGTGCGCATAACCAGCGTGCCAACGCCGCGTGATTCCCGACGGGCTGAAGTCGATATCCTTGGTATGGGTCTCGCGCTCGAGCTGCGGCGCGAGCAGCCGCACCACGTGCATGCGGGTCGGACAACCGTAGCTCGTCAACTCCCTCACAGCAGGATCGTTGCGCTCGACCTCCGAAAGCCGTGCCGCGAGCTGGTTGATGACATGACGCAGACGATGGGCCTGCTGCTGGCGCGCAATCTGGCTCGAAATGCGGCTGGAATATTGCACGTCCTTGTGCCGGTTCAGCACCTCCGCCATGGTGCTCGGCTCGGCCCCGACGGGATTCCACAAATGCACGGAGAAGATCAGCGAATCCCTGCGCGGGTTGTCATCGAACACCGCTTCCGTCGGCGTGTTCGACAGGATGCCGCCGTCCCAGTAGAGCTCGCCGTCGATGCGCACCGCCGGGAAAGCCGGCGGCAGCGCGCCCGACGCCATTATATGCTTGACCGTCAGTTCGCCGTCGCGGCTGTCGAAATAGCGCATTTCACTGGTCCCGACGTGGGCCGCACCGACCGTCAGGCGCGGCGCGCAGCGATTGGCGAGGTCGAAATCGACCAGCTCGCTCAGAGTCTTCTCCAGCGGTACAGTCGAATAATAGCCCGCATTGTCGGCACCGAGCGGATAGGAATCGCCGGCATGCGCCAGCGGGTTGGGTCGAAAGAAACCTGGAATGCCGTGAGTGACCGTCGACCAATAGGCCAGCTTCTCATTGAAGCCTGGAAACGCGGCGCGCCAGTCCCAGACTGGATTCTGCTCCATCCGCTTCCAGAATTCCCTCAAGCGCGCGACCCGATGCTCCGGTGCGTTGCCTGCGATGAGGCTCGCATTGATGGCACCGATCGAGGTGCCGATGACCCAGTCCGGCTCGATGCCGGCCTCATGCAGCGCCTGGTAGACACCCGCCTGATAGGAGCCAAGCGCACCGCCGCCTTGCAGCACGAGGACGACCTGACCCGGCAGGTCGTGGCTCTCGCCTCGTGCGTTGTCCTGTGTGCCATTCATATCTCGCTCCTGGTGAGCTTGCATTGGCTGAAGATTCGACTTGTTGCGCTGGCTCATGTCAATGGGCGGTCCAGCCGCCGTCGACTGGCAGAGCAACGCCGGTGATCGAAGCCGCCGCATCCGTCGACAGGAACACCGCGAGCGCGCCGAGCTCCTCGACCGTGGCAAAACGCTTGTTCGGCTGCTGCGCCAGCAGCACGTCGCGGATCACCTGATCGCGGGAGATGCCGTGCGCCTTGGCCTGCCCGTCGATCTGCGCTTCGACCAGCGGCGTATAGACGTAGCCGGGACAGACCGCATTGCAGGTGATGCCCTCCTCCGCGGTCTCCAGCGCCGTGACCTTGGTCAGGCCGACGATGCCGTGCTTGGCGGCGACGTAGGCCGCCTTGAACGGTGAGCCAACCAGGCCATGCGCCGAGGCGATGTTGATGATCCGGCCAAAACCGTTCTGGCGCATCGCCGGCAGCGCGAGCCGCGTCGTGTGGAAGGCCGAGCTCAGGTTGATCGCGAGAATCTGGTCCCATTTCTCGACCGGAAACTGGTCCAGCGGCGCGACATGCTGGATGCCGGCATTGTTGACGAGGATGTCGAGCCGACTGGATTGGGCGATCGTCGCAGCGACCATCTCGGCGATCGATTTCGGCCTCGTCATGTCGGCCGGCGAGTAACTCGCTTTGACGCCGAACTCGGCGGCGATCTGCTCACGCGTCCGGCCGATCTCGCTGGCGACACCAAGGCCGTTCAGCACGACATCGGCGCCGGCCGCAGCCAAGGCACGTGCGATGCCGAGTCCGATGCCGCTGGTCGAGCCCGTGACGAGTGCCACCTTGCCGGCTAGCACGCGTGACGAAGCGGGCGCCTGCGTCTTGATGGGGATATTCATGATCCAGACCTCTTCTGGGCGCGATACCGCGCCGTGATTGGAGCGAAATCTGCGGGATCATCCCCTTTCACGGAAATGCTAGTTGGCTTCCGACTCCATACGTCCGCGCTATCGCCGCCGGGATGTCATTTCCCGCTCCGATCGGTTAGATTTGGGGCCGATTTCGCCGGGAGCCGATCCATGGAAATGCATCAGGTCCGCTATTTCCTCGCGGTAGCGCAGCTGCTCAATTTCACGCGCGCGGCGGAGGAGTGCAACGTCACGCAACCCTCGCTCACGCGCGCGATCAAGCAGCTCGAGGCCGAGCTTGGCGGCGACCTGTTCCGCCGCGAGCGGCCGGCCGCGCAACTGACCGAGCTCGGCCAGCGCATGCATCCGCTCCTGAAGCAATGCTTCGACGCCGCCGCCGGCGCGCGCTCACTCGCCTCTTCGTTCAAAAGCGGAGAGGTCGGCGCGCTCCGTATCGCTCTGACCCATTCGATCGATCTGGCATTGCTCATTCCCCACCTCAACGAGATCAGGCGGCAGTTCAACCGGCTCGAACTGCGCTTCCTGCGCGGGACGAGCCGCGAGGTCGGTGAATTCCTGAAGAAGGGCGAGGCCGAGCTCGGCATCGCCGCCGAGATCGACGAGGCCTGGGACCGGCTCGACGCCTGGCCGCTGTTCACTGAGAGCTTCGAGCTCGTCGTTGGCGACGGACATCGGCTGGCCGGACGCAGCAGCATCGAACTGGACGATTTGCGCTCGGAACAACTGCTGAGCCGGACCTTCTGCGAGCACTCGCGCCGCATCTCCGCCAGCCTGCGTGAGCACGGCATCGAGCATGGCCACGAGATTTCGAGCGAGCGCGACGTGATCGAGCTGGTCGAGGCCGACATCGGCGTCGCCATGATTCCGCACACCTCGCCCCTGCCGCAGACGCTGACGCGCGCCACGGTCACCGGGCTCGACGCCCGCCGCACCGTCAGCCTTTACGGGGTCGCCGGGCGGCAGCGCACGGCGGTCGCCAACGCCGTGATGCGCATGCTGCGCGGCGCCGACTGGCGGGAGATTGCGGGATAAGCCCGTGTCGCGAGCGCTCAGTTCTCCCTGTCCGCGCTCTCTAGCGCTGCGAGCAGATCATCGATCTCCATGCGCTTGCGGAAATCGGGATCGACGAAGCGGGCCTTCACGATCCCGTCGCGGCCGACCACGAACACGGCCGGGATCGGCAGCATCCAGCCGTCATTGCCGTGGAATTTCGCCATGTCCTGGTAGGACAACAGGTCCTGGATCTCGGCGCCGAGCCAGATCGCGAGATTGAGCGACAGCGCATAGCCGTTATCGAGATCGGTCAGGATCGGAAACGGCGCGCCGGATTCAGCCTTGAGCTGCCTCGTGTATTCCTGCGTCTCCGGCATCACTGCAACGATCTGCGCACCCATGGCCTCGATGCGATCGAGCGCCTGAACCACCGCGCGGACATTGAGCCGGCAATAGGGACACCAATGGCCGCGGAAGAACATCACGGCGAGCGGACCGCGCTCCAGCAGCGACGGCAACGTGACGAGACGCCCGGACTCGTCCGGCAGCATGAACGGCGGCATCGCATCGCCCGGGCGCGGCGCGGTTTCACCACCGCCGTTCCCGCCCAATCTCGCCACCAGTCGATCGACGGCCTCACCATACGCCGGAAAGACCTCACGGCTGGCATCGGCATAGGCGCGGAGCTGATCGTTCAGCGTACCGTCCATGTCGCGGCAGCGCTGGAAGGCAAGCCTGAGCTGTTCCGCGTCGGCTGGCGAGAGAGCTGTCATCTTTCTGCTCCGGCATTCCCTTCGGCGAATATTAGTTTCCCGGTTCGGCCGCCCGCAAGGGGGCGGCCACGATGCCAGGGCCCGTTCAGTTCACGTAGAAATTGCCGGTCGGATCGAGCCGTCCCGAGGTGGTGTACATCGACCCATTGCTCATGAAGAAGACGGTGTTGTCGGGCACCTTCTTGGCGTTCTTCATCATCGCCTCGTGGTTCTTCTCGGCCGGCGCCATGGCCATCGCCGACATCTTGCCGGGGCCGCCATAGACATAGGCCATCCCGGCCTTGAAGTCCCAGGCGGCCTCCGAAAAAGCCGAGGTGGCGATGACCGCAAACGCGGCGGTGGCGATTAGGGTCTTGGACAATTTCGGCATGGGGTGCTCCTCCAAATTGACGTGAACGCCCGCCAATCGGGCGCCCTGTCATCGAACGCCGGATGCTACGAAAGCGGAAATGCCATTGCCCAATCGGATCGATAGCCGCTGCGCATCGACATAGCGCGCCGCTATCGCATCGAGAGCAAGCCGGCATTTCAGGATGGACGCGATCTCGATGAAGCTCCCGTCATCGCCGGCGACCAGCGGGGTTGCGGCCAACACAGGAGACCTTTCCATGTCCAAGAGCCATGCCTTGTCGCGTCTGATCTGGCCGGGCCTTGCCATCGTCGGCGCGCTGTCGCTCTCGGCGCAGCCGGTCGTTGCCGGCGAATGTCCGGCCGGCAAGATCAAGCCGAACGCCCAGCAGATGGTCGACTACAAACCCGTCGGGGTGACCGACGTCACGCTGGGCGCGATCGACCTCGGCAAGCAGCCGGCGCATATCGAGGGCCGCGAGCTGCGCTTCCGCAAGCTGACCATCGAGCCCGGCGGCATCGTGCCCTGGCATAGCCATGACGACCGCCCCGCTCTCATTTTCGTGCAACAGGGCGAGATCGTCGAATACGCCTCCAACTGCGTCGATCCGATCGTGCACAAGGCCGGCGACATCCGCCCCGAGGTTCACGGCACCTCGCATTGGTGGAAGAACCTCGGCAAGGAGACCGTCATTCTCTATGTCGGCGATGTCCGCAAGGATCCCAACGACCACCACATGTAACCGACCGGCCCCATCGCATTTCGTTACGAGAGGTGGCGCCCGGACTTTCCCCGGGCGCCGCATCCCTACAGGACAATCGCCATGACCGATCTTTCCGCGCCGATCAAACCGGCCGCCATGACGATGGAGGCGCAGGCGCCGGGTCTGGCGCTACGCTCGCTCGTGATCGGCCTCACTGCGTTCCTGACCGTCGTCGATCTCTTCGCAACGCAGGCGATCCTGCCCTCGCTCACACGCCATTACGACGTCACGCCCGCGGCGATGAGCTTTGCCGTCAACGCCAGCACGTTCGGCATGGCCGCAGCCAGCCTCGTGATTGGCTTTCTCAGCCCGCATATCGACCGCCGTACCGGCATCCTGCTCAGCCTGATGCTGCTGGCGCTCCCGACCGGCCTGCTGGCGATCGCGCCAAATCTCGCCGTCTTCACCGCCCTGCGCGTCGCGCAGGGCCTGTGCATGGCCTCGGCCTTCGCGCTGACACTGGCTCATCTCGGCGAGCAATGCAGCGCGATGGACGCCGGCGGCGCCTTTGCCGCCTACATCACCGGAAATGTCGCCAGCAACCTCGTCGGCCGGCTGATCTCGGCCGCAATTGCCGACGGCCTGGGCCTCGCCTGGAATTTCTATCTGTTCGCAGCGCTCAATCTGGCCGGCGCAGTGCTGGTCTACTTCACGATCAGGCGCGTGCCGCCGATGCATGCGGCGGCGCCGGCGGCATCGCCGCTGGCCGCCACGATGGCGCATTGGCGCAATCCGCGATTGCGCGCGGCCTTCGGTATCGGATTCTGCATCCTGTTCGCCTTCATCGGCACCTTCACCTTCGTCAATTTCGTTCTGGTCCGGCCGCCGCTGTCGCTCGGGATGATGGATCTCGGCCTCGTCTACCTGGTGTTCCTGCCCTCGGTCGTCACGACATTGCTGGCGGGGCGGGTTGCCTCACGCATCGGAGCACGCCCGACGATCTGGGGCTCGCTCGCCGTTGCCGGCATCGGGCTGCCACTGATGCTGACTGGGCGGCTACCTGAAGTGCTCACCGGGATGGTGCTGGTCGCGGTCGGAACCTTCTTTGCGCAGGCGGCAGCGACCGGCTTCGTCGGACAGACGGCGACCGAGCACCGCGGCGTCGCCAGCGGCACCTATCTAGCGTGCTACTTCTGTGGGGGTCTAGTCGGCACCGCCGTGCTCGGCCGACTGTTCGATGCCTTCGGCTGGCACGCTTGCATGACTGGCGTGGGCATAGCCCTTGCGGCCGCTGGCCTGCTCGCACTGAAACTGAAGCGCTAGCGCTTGGCCGGCACTTCCTGCGGCGGTTCGTCGTCGGCGATGGCGCGCCAGGCGGCGCCGTCGAGATCGTCGTACTGGCCGCTTCTGAGCGACCACAGGAAGGCGACGAGACCAGCGCCGCCGAGCATCAGCGCCAGCGGGACCAGGATGACCAGGATCTCCATCACAAGATCTCCCGCGAGGCGCTACGCGCGCGCAGCGAATTCAGCATCACCAGGATCGAGGATCCGCTCATGGCCGCCGCCGCGATCAGGGGCGTCACGACGCCGCTGATCGCAACCGGCACCGCGAGCACGTTGTAGCCGATCGCAAGCCAGAGATTCTGCCGCATCAGATGCAGCGCCTTGCGCGAGGCGTCGATGGCGGCAACCACCGGTGCCAGCGGCCGGCCGAGGAAGACGAGATCGGCGGTGGCCTGGCTCAAATGCGCCGCCGAAATCGGCGACATCGAAACATGGGCTGCCGCCAGCGAAGGCGCGTCGTTCATGCCGTCGCCAACCATCAGCACCTTGGCGCCGCGCCGCTTCAATTCCTCGATCCGCGCGATCTTGTCGGCCGGCGTGACGCCGGCACGCCATTCCGCGATGCCCAGCGCATGGGCCGCCGCGATCACTGCCGGCTCCCGATCGCCGGAGAGAATCTCAATGCCGATGTTGCGCGCCTTCAGCGCCGCGATCACGGCCTGCGCATCCGGACGCAGGCCCTGGCGGACCGAGAGGATGAACCTTTCGCTGCCCTTGCTGAAAGCGACGATGGAAGCTTCGGGATCGACAACGGCGCTCCCAACCAGCGCCTCGGCACCGCAGAAGGAGGGGCGGCCGAGGCGAAGCTCGACGCCCTCCACGGTCGCACGGACGCCCTGCCCGGCCTCTTCGACCGCACCGACGACAGGCGATCTGGCGCCGGCCGCCTGCGCCACGGCGGCGGCGACCGGATGATGGCTCGACAGCGCGAGCCGGCCGGCGAGTTCGAAGATGTCGGCGGGGATATTGGCGGCATTCATCACTTCGAGATCGGGCAGCGTCAGCGTGCCGGTCTTGTCGAAGATGACATGGTCGGCTTCGGCCAGCCGCTCGATCGCATCGCCGGAATTCAGCAGCACCCCGGACTTGAACATCGCGCCGGAGGCGACCGTCTGCACGGTCGGAATGGCGAGCCCCAGCGCGCAGGGACAGGTGATGATCAGCACGGCAACGCCCGTCACGATCGCATCATGCCAGGACGCGCCGGCGATGACCCAACCGAGGATGGTCAGAAGCGCGGTCGCATGCACCACCGGCGCGTAGAGACGCGAAGCACGGTCGGCAAGCCGCATGTAGCGCGAGCGCGCCTGCAGCGCGTTGTCGAGCAGCCGCGTGATCTCGGCGAGCAGCGTCGCCTCGGACGCCGCCGAGACCCGCACCCGCAACGTGCCGGAGATGTTCATCGAGCCCGCATAGACCGGCGCGCCCTGCCCGGCCGTGACATAGAGCGTCTCGCCGGTGATCAGGCTCTGGTCGATCTCCGAACGGCCCTCGATCACGGTGCCGTCGACCGCACAGCGCTCGCCGGGCCTGAGCAGCACGATGTCGCCCGGATGGATCGCGGCCACCGGCACCTGCGAGATCTCGTCGGAGCCGACGAACTTCGCGGCCGTCTCCGCCTTCAGCGCCGCGAGATTGCCGGCGACCGCGCGGGTCCGCCGCCGCATGTTCTGGTCGAGGAAGCGGCCGACGAGCAGGAAGGTCAGCAGCATGATCGCCGCGTCGAAATAGGCGTGCTCGGCGTGGTGGATGGTCTCGACTACAGACATGCCGAGCGCGAGGATCACGCCGATCGAGATCGGCACGTCCATGTTGGTCGTCTTCGCCGACAGCGCACGCCAGGCCGAGCGAAAGAACGGCTGGCCGGCATAGGCCGCCGCCGGCAATGCGATCAGCGCCGACAGCCAGTGGAAGAAGTCGCGCTGCTCGGGCAGCATGTCCGAGACGTTGCCCGACCACACCGGGATCGACAGCATCATCACGTTCATGGTGGCAAAGGCGGCGACGCCGAGGCAGCGTAGCAGGAAACGTGATTCGGCGACCTCGGACGCTTCCGCGCTCTCGGTCTCGAACGGATAGGCCTTGTAGCCGAGCTCCTCGAGGCGATCGATGAACCGACCTGGGTCGAGCGTGCCAGCCTTCCATTCCAGCGCGACGCGGCGGTCGGTGAGGTTGACGCGCGCCAGCGTGACGTCAGGAATGGCGGACAGGCCGCGTTCGATCTTGGCCATGCATCCGGCGCAATGAACGCCTTCCACCGCGAGATCGATGTGCTGGACGCCCTCGGCCGCAGCCCGGACGTAGTGCGAAAAATCCCGCGTGACGTGCATGTCGAAGTCCTTCAGTTCAGGATCACGCGATTACGCGACAGGAACACGCGCGTCCCCCGCGCCTCGCCCTCGATCACCAGATCCCATTGGCCCGGCGCGACGGAGGCGGCATTGCCGCGATAGAGGCCGATGCCGGCTTCGGTGAGCTCGACGGCGAGATCGGCGCGCTTGTCGGTCGGCCGCTCCAGCCGGCCGCCGAATTTAAGTCCGGCGATCGGCTGGCCGCCGGCATCGCGTGCTTCGACCTGAAGCAAGGCACCGCCGTCGCTGCGGCGCTCGATATGGGCGTTGACCTTCCATTTGCGCGCGGTCTGGTCCTGCGCTGCCGAGATCTCGCGATCATAGGTCAGTCCCGCGGCATAGGGGCTGTCGACCTCGGTGCCGGGCAGCGTCGCGATCGCGAGCTTCATCATGGTGACGTTGACGCCGATCACGAGGCCGAAAAAGGCGACCAGCATCAGGAAGACCTTGGTTCCGGTCAGCGGCTTGGATGCCATGATAGTCTCCTGGATCTACGGCGCGACGAAATTGTCGACGGCGCTCGCGGCGACGCCGAGGCCAATGTCCATGACGTGAAAGCGGACGGGAATCGACTTCTCCGGATTGTTCTCGGCCGGCGCGGTGACGAGCAGCCGCAGCTCACTGGTGGAGTCGCGCGGAATCACGATGATCGGCCTATCAGGCGTCACCGAATCGACGCCGACGACATGCATCGTGGGGTTGGCTGGCCCCTCCACGTCGATGGCGATAGCGCGGTCGTAGCCGCTCTTGTTCAGCAGGCGCACCGTGTAGGCGTTGCGGATCGAGCCGTCGCTGAGCTTGACCGCAACCGGATTGCGATCGTGCAGCACGTTGACGTCGAGCAGGCGGCGCGTCGCCAGCGTGTAGACCATGAAGCCGCCGATGGCCGCGATGATCGCGCTGTAGACGATGGTGCGGGGCCGGACGATCCGGTAGATCGGCGCCTTGCCCTCCTGGCGGCGATGGATGTTGATGTCGTTGTCGTAACCGATCAGTCGCTTCGGCCGGCCGATCTTGGTCATGACGTTGTCGCAAGCGTCGATGCACAGGCCGCACTGGATGCATTCCATCTGCGGTCCGTTGCGGATATCGATGCCGGTCGGGCAAACCGCGACGCATTGGTAGCAATCGACGCAATCGCCAACCTGCTCGCCGAGCGCGCGCAGTTCGGCGGCCTTCTTGACCGAGGTGCGCTTCTCGCCGCGATCGTAGCGGTAGGTGACGTTCAGCGCCCATTCGTCGGTGAGCGCGGCCTGGATGCGCGGCCACGGGCACATATAGGTACAGACCTGCTCGCGCATGTAGCCGGCGAGCAGATAGGTCGTCGCCGTGAGGATTCCGATCCAGACATAGGCAATCATCGGGCCCTGGAAGGTGACGAGCTCCTTCACCAGGGTTGGCGCGTCGTTGAAGTAGAGCACCCAGGCGCCGCCGGTCCACCAGGCGATCATGAGCCAGATCGAATGCTTGAGCACGATCTCGGAGATCCGCTCGAGCTTCAACGGGTCGGACGATTTGTCCTTCTTCATCCGCTCGCGCCGGTCACCCTCGACCAGGCGTTCGACGGCATAGAACAGGTCGGTCCAGACCGTCTGCGGGCAGAGATAGCCGCACCAGATGCGACCACCGACCGAGTTCATCAGGAACAGCGCTACCGCGGCCACGATCAACAGGCCGGTGAAGTAGTAGACCTCCTGCGGCCACAGCTCGATGAAGAAGAAGTAGAAGCGGCCATTGGGAAGATCGATCAGCACCGCCTGGCTGGGGGCGCCGAGTCCGCGGTTCCAGCGCACGAACGGCAGGAAATAATAGACGCCGAGGCAGATCGCCATCAGGCTCCATTTGATCCGGCGGAACGTGCCGGAGACGCTCTGGGGATAGACCTTCTTGTGGGCTGCGTAGAGCGGCCCGTTGTCATCGTCCAATGTGAGGTCTTTGGGGTTCACGGTCTTGTTCATCGCCTGGTGCTTCTCGAAAAGGTGCGATTGAACCTAGACCCGACACCGCCGCGTCAGTTGATCCAGCGCAAACGGGGGCACTTTTGTTCACCCCCGTCTGCAGCGAGATCTGCTATTTTCCACCGCCCAGCGAATGGACGTAGACCGCCATTGCCTTGATGGTGGCGGGATCGAGCCGCCCTTCCCAGGCCGGCATCACGCCGGCGCGGCCCTGGCTGATGGTCTCGATCAGAGCCGCTTCGTCGGAGCCGTAGAGCCAGATCTTGTCGGTGAGGTTCGGGGCGCCCATTTCCAAATTGCCCTTGCCGCCGTCGCCGTGGCAGGCGACGCAATTCTCCGCAAAGATCTTCTCGCCCTTGGCGGCATCAAAGCCGTTGCGGGTCGAAAGGCCCGACAGCGACCGCACGTAGTTGGCGACCGTGACGATCTCGTCGGCCTTCAGCACGCCGTCCTTGCCGAAGGCGAGCATCTGGCCCTCATGGGTCTTGGCATGACCGGAGCGCGCGCCGAACTGGATGGTCTGCATGATCTGGTCGAGCGTGCCGCCCCACAGCCAGTCGTCGTCGTTCAGGTTCGGATAGCCCTTGGCGCCGGCGGCACCCGAGCCGTGGCAAGGCGCGCAATTGTCGCCGAACACGGTCTTGCCCTTGGCGCGGGCGAGCGCCAGCAAGGCTGGGTCCTTCTCGATGTCGGCGAGCGAGGCGACGCCCAGCGCCGCCATCTTGTCACCTCGGATCTTCTCGAGGTTGGCGAGCT
The DNA here is from genome assembly GCF_014198205.1 of Bradyrhizobium sp. SBR1B. NCBI lineage: Bacteria > Pseudomonadati > Pseudomonadota > Alphaproteobacteria > Hyphomicrobiales > Nitrobacteraceae > Bradyrhizobium > Bradyrhizobium sp. SBR1B. Next base: position 235,127 of record NZ_JACIHC010000011.1, on the reverse strand, counting down.
CGACCGCGACGTCGGCGCGCGAGGAGTAGCCGAACATGCCCGTGGTATTGCTGGAGATCAGCGGCCAGGCCGGATAGACGATCCAGTAGCCGATCGACCAGATGATGGTGAGGTAGAACGAGATCACCCACCAGCGCGGCAGCGGTGTGTTGAGCTCCTTGATACCGTCCCACTCGTGTCCAGTCGTGGACTTGCCGGAGACGGAATCGATGTCGCTATGATGATCGGTCATGGTCTCTCACTCCTCCCGCAACGGCAGGTGCGCTGCTTCGTCGAAGACAGCCTTGTTACGGGGCCAAAATGCGTAGGCGATGATCGCGAGAAAGATCGCGACGAACACCGGGGTCCAGATCGTCGTCACGAGCTCGGACGCTAGATTATGGACTGACAGGATAGCTTTCATCGTTCATGCCTTCTCAGCGAAGATTGGCTTTCTCGTTGTAGATCTTGAAGTCGACCAGCGTGCCGAGCATCTGCAGGTACGCGACCAGCGCGTCCATCTCGGTCGGCGTGCCGGCCTTGCCGTCGAAATTGCGCACGACGGCTTTGGCGTAGCGCTTGTTGAAGGCGTCGCCGCCGGAATTGTCCGGGTCGGCCTGGGCCTTCATGTCGGCGCCCGCGTTGGCGATCTGGTCGTCCGTATAAGGCGTGCCGACGGCCTTCAGCGTGCGCATGTGGTCGGCGATCGTATCCGGATCGACCTCGATCTGGCTGAGGAACGGATAGCCCGGCATCACCGACTGCGGCACGATCGCGCGCGGGTTGGTCAGATGGGTGACGTGCCAGTCGTCGGAATACTTTGCGCCGACTCGGGCAAGGTCGGGACCGGTGCGCTTCGAGCCCCACTGGAACGGATGGTCGTACATGCTCTCCGCGGCGAGCGAGAAGTGGCCGTAGCGCTCGACCTCGTCGCGCAGCGGGCGGACCATCTGCGAGTGGCAGAGATAGCAGCCCTCGCGGACATAGACGTTGCGGCCCGCCAGCTCCAGCGGCGTGTAGGGCCTGACCCCGTCGACCTTCTCGATCGTGCTCTTGAGGTAGAACAGCGGGGTGATCTCGACGAGCCCGCCGATCGCGATCACCAGCAGGATGCCGACGATCAGGATGATCGAGTTCTTTTCGAAGATTTGGTGGCGTGTCCAGAACGACATGGTGGAGCTCCTCATTCCGCCGGCTGAAGAGCGACGGGCATCTGGACTTCCGCCTCGCCGACGCGAACGGTCATCCAGAGGTTATAGGCCATGATCAACGAGCCGATCAGGAACAGCCCGCCGCCGGCGGCGCGGATGATGTAGAAGGGATGCATCGCCTCGACGGTCTCGATGAAGGAATATTCGAGGAAGCCGAGCGAGGTGTAGGCGCGCCACATCAGGCCCTGGAGGATGCCGGACACCCACATCGCCGAGATGTAGAGGACGATGCCGAGGGTCGCGACCCAGAAGTGCCAGTTGACGAGCTTCAGGCTGTAGAGCCCCTTGCGATTCCAGGCCCACGGCACCAGGCAGTAGAGCGCGCCGAAGGACACGAAGCCGACCCAGCCGAGCGCGCCGGAGTGCACGTGGCCGATGGTCCAGTCGGTGTAGTGGCTGAGCGAGTTGACCACCTTGATCGACATCATCGGGCCTTCGAAGGTCGACATGCCGTAGAAGGCGACGGAGACCACGAGCATGCGCAGCACGGGATCGGTGCGCAGCTTGTCCCAGGCACCCGACAGCGTCATCAGGCCGTTGATCATGCCGCCCCAGGAGGGCATCCACAGCATGATCGAGAAGGTCATGCCCAACGTCTGCGTCCAGTCCGGCAGCGCCGTGTAGTGCAGATGGTGGGGACCTGCCCAGATGTAGAGGAAGATCAGCGCCCAGAAGTGGATGATCGACAGCCGGTAGGAATAGATCGGCCGCTCGGCGCGCTTCGGGATGAAGTAGTACATGATGGCGAGGAAGCCGGCGGTCAGGAAGAAGCCGACCGCGTTGTGGCCGTACCACCACTGGAACATGGCGTCCTGGATGCCGCCCCAGGCGACGTAGGACTTCGAGCCGAACACCGAGACGGGAAGCGCCGGGTTGTTGCCGAGATGCAGCACCGCGATCGTCACGATGAAGGCGAGATAGAACCAGTTCGCGACGAAGATGTGCGGCTCCTTGCGCTTGATGACGGTGGCAAGGAAGACGAGCAGATAGACGACCCAGACGATGGTCAGCCACAGGTCGGCATACCATTCCGGCTCGGCATATTCCTTCGATTGAGTGACGCCGAGCAGATAGCCGGTGCCGGCGATCAGAATGAAGAAATTGTAGCCCACCACGACGAACCAGGGCGCGAGGTCGCCGGCGAGGCGCGCGCGGCAGGACTTCTGCACCACGTAGAAGGAGGTCGCGATCAGCACGTTGCCGCCGAAGGCGAAGATCACGGCGGAGGTGTGCAGCGGCCGCAGGCGGCCGAAGCTGGTCCAGGGCAGGTCGAAGTTCAGCGCAGGCCATGCCAGCTGCGAGGCGATGATGAGGCCGACGAGGAAGCCAGCAATGCCCCAGAACATCGCCATGAAGGAGGAGAATTTGATCGGGCCCATGTTGTAGTTCGGGCGCCCGTTGATCTCCTGTGGCGGCAGCGCCACCGGACGGTCGAGGTAGCGGTTGACGATGACGAACACCGCAGCAAGGCTCGCCGCCGCGCTGAGCGCGGCGTGGAAGGCGAACGGCGCATCGAGCGCCTTGGCCGAAGCGACCACGCAGAGGAAAGCGGTGACTGCGAACACGACAGCCAGGCCGCTTTCACCGATGGTCATGGATTTGGAAATGGAGGGCTGGCTCATGCGGATTCTCTCTGAAAGAACACAGCGCCAGAAACCACATTCACCCTCACTCGGAATTGATTGAAATCAAGAGCGGCACTTAAGTTCTTTCGGAGCAGGCGATGATCTTGCTGGTTCCCTTGAAATCTCGACACACGAGCACGCCGCCCGGCGTGACGCGCAAGCGGGAATAGCCTCCGTATGATCACGGAGGCGACAATGAAATCGATCAGGGATAGTGCGTCAGTCGCGCGCCGTCGCCTTCAGCGCCGCGATGACATCCTCACGGGCGATGATTCCGACCAGCTTCTGCGCACCATCGAGCACGATGATGCTCCTGATGCGGTGCTCCACCATGATCTGGAGCACGCGCGTCAGCCGCGTGTCGGGGCTGACATAGATGAACTCGGGCGTCATGACGTCGCCGATCTTGCGGCTCATCAGGTCGTGATAGCGCGGCAGCATCTGGCTCGGCGTGAAGGCGAAGCACTTCAGGATGTCGAATTTGGTGACGATGCCGACCACCTGCCCGTCGTCCTCGACCGGATAGGAGTTGAAATCGTCGGTCTCGAACATCTGGCTGAGCTCGAGCAGGTCACGGTCGCGCTGCACCGCCTTGACGTTGCGCGTCATGTAGCCGTCGACGGTCTGTTCAAGAAATCTGTACACGGCGCGTCCTCCTCGATTCGATTCTGGCCGGCCGTCAGTGCGACAGCAGCACGCTGCGGGCGGTCTGCGTGACCAGATATTGGGTGACGCCTCCCAGGATCAGTTCACGAAACCTCGAATGACCATAGGCACCCGCAACGATCAGTCCGGCATCGACGTCGCCGGCGACCTTCTCCAATTGCGCGGCGGCGGTTTCGTTCCGGGCGCCTTCGCAGATCCGCGCGGCCGCGGTGACGCCGTGGCGGGCGAGCCAGGCGGCAACGTCGGTGACGCCGGCCATCACGACCGAACGGTCGTCGTCGCGCTCCGGAATTGTGGCGATGGTGACGTCTCCTGCCTTGCGCAGCATCGGAAGCGCATCGGCCACCGCCCGCCGCGCCTCCGGCGTGTCCTTCCACGCCACCAGCACATTCCGCAGATCGAGCCAGTTGATTCGATCAGGCACCACCAGCAACGGTCGGCCGACCTGCATCACCAAGTCCCTGGGGCTTGCGAGCGAAAAGGCATCGGAGAAGGCCGGACTCTGCCCGCCGCTGACGATGATGTCGGCGCAGCGCGCCTGAGCCAGGACGAACCGCGTGGGAAAATCCGTGGCGCAGCGCCATTCCACGCGCCCGCCGCGAGTCCGGGTCGCGGCGCGGAATTCCGCCTCCAGATCGCCCAGACACCGCTTGACTGAGGCCTCCTCCTGATCGATCAGGCGCTGGGCCTCCGCACCGTCGGTGAAATAAAGCGGCGGCGTAAACCGGGCTGCAGCAACCCCGACGAGCGTGGCCTCGAATCGTTCGGCGAGTTCGCCCGCGACCTGAAGACGCGCTTCGTTGGACTGGTCGAGCGCCAGGCTGACCATCACCGTCGCGTATGTCATCGGTATTCTCCAGTGCAAAGACTTTGGGAAAATTTACGCCTGCCTCCGCACATCGGGATGAGATAGATCAAGGAGGGCGCCGGCGCCCGACTTGCCGTCAATCGGCAAGCCGACAGAACTTGCCTCCGGCCCGGCCTTAGGCGACATTAGGGGAGCGGTAACCGCGTCCGGAGCCGCCGCATCAGGATGAGGAACATCATTTGTCGCCGACCCGCGTAACGCACTCGCAGGACGACGGTGGGGGCGAACGTTTTCGCGTTCGGATCGAAGGGTTTGGCGTCGGCACCTGGGATCTCGACCTCGCGACACGGGAATTGGATTGGTCCGATACCGCCAGAGCCCTGCTCGGCGTCGAGCCGGGTCAGCCGGCGAGCTACGATCTCTTCCTGTCGCGGCTTCAACCGACGGACAGGGAGCGGGTCGAGAGCGCAATCAAGCGCGTTTCCGAGCGTGGCGGCAGCTTCGACGTGTCTTTCAAGGTCGCGAACACCTCAGGCAACGGGCAATGGATCCGCGCCCGGGCCGGACTCATTCGGGACGAAGCCGGCACGGCGCGTCATCTCAGCGGCATCTTTCTCGACATCGACGAGGAAAAGCAGGTCGAGGAGGCGCTACGCACGCGCGAGACCCACCTCCGCTCGATTCTCCATACTATTCCCGACGCCATGATCGTCATCGACGGCCACGGCATCATGCAGCTGTTCAGCACGGCCGCGGAGCGCCTGTTCGGCTGGTCCGAGCACGAGGCGATCGGTCAGAACGTCAGCATTCTGATGCCGGAGCCCGATCGCACCCGCCATGACGGCTACATCGCCCGCTACCGCTCCACGAACGATCCGCACATCATCGGCATCGGCCGCATCGTGACCGGGAAGCGCCGCGACGGCACGACCTTTCCGATGCACCTGTCGATCGGCGAGATGGAATCCGCCGGCGAGCCCTATTTCACCGGATTCGTCCGCGACCTCACCGAGCACCAGCAGACCCAGGCCCGGCTCCAGGAATTGCAATCCGAGCTGGTCCACGTCTCGCGACTGACCGCGATGGGCGAAATGGCCTCCGCGCTCGCCCACGAGCTCAACCAGCCGCTGGCCGCGATCAGCAATTACATGAAGGGATCGCGGCGGCTGCTCGCCGGCAGCACCGACGCGAACACGCCGAAGATCGAAAGCGCGCTGGATCGCGCGGCGGAGCAGGCCTTGCGCGCCGGTCAGATCATCCGGCGTCTGCGCGACTTCGTCTCGCGCGGCGAGTCGGAGAAGCGGGTCGAGAGCCTGTCCAAGCTGATCGAGGAGGCCGGCGCGCTCGGGCTCGCCGGCGCGCGCGAGCAGAACGTGCAGCTCCGCTTCAGCCTCGATCCCGACGCCGATCTCGTCCTCGCCGACCGGGTGCAGATCCAGCAGGTGCTGGTCAATCTGTTCCGCAACGCGCTGGAGGCGATGGCGCAGTCGTCGCGCCGCGAGCTCGTCGTGGCCAACACCCGCGTCGCCGACGACATGATCGAGGTGGAGGTCTCCGACACCGGCTCCGGCTTCCAGGGCGACGTCATTCCAAACCTGTTTCAGACCTTCTTCACCACCAAGGAAACCGGCATGGGCGTGGGACTGTCCATCAGCCGCTCGATCATCGAGGCTCACGGCGGCCGCATGTGGGCCGAGAGCAATGCATCGGGCGGCGCGACATTCCGCTTTACCTTGCCGGCGACCGCCGAGAACTGACTGACGAGAACCAATTCATGACCACCAAGGGACATATCTACGTCATCGACGACGATGCGGCGATGCGGGATTCGCTGAACTTCCTGCTGGATTCGGCCGGCTTCGGCGTCACGCTGTTCGACAATGCGCAGAGCTTCATCGATGCCCTGCCCGGCCTCGCCTTCGGCTGCGTCGTCTCCGACGTGCGCATGCCGGGACTCGACGGGATCGAGCTGCTCAAGCGGATGAAGGCGCAGCAGAGCCCGTTTCCGATCCTGATCATGACCGGTCATGGCGACGTGCCGCTCGCGGTCGAGGCGATGAAGCTGGGGGCGGTCGACTTCCTGGAAAAGCCGTTCGAGGACGACCGCCTCACCACCATGATCGAATCGGCGATCCGCCAGGCCGAGCCCGCCGCCAAGAGCGACGCCGTCACGCAGGACATCGCCGCCCGCGTCGCCTCCTTGAGCCCCCGGGAGCGCCAGGTCATGGAGGGGCTGATCGCGGGCCTGTCCAACAAGCTGATCGCCCGCGAATACGACATCAGCCCGCGCACCATCGAGGTCTACCGCGCCAACGTCATGACCAAGATGCAAGCCAACAGCCTGTCGGAGCTGGTCCGCCTCGCAATGCGCGCCGGCATGCTCAACGATTGAGGCATGTCGGATAGAGGCAAACGGGATTGAGCCAAGTCAAGGCCCCTTCCCGGCGCCGTGCTAGCCAAGCAGCATGATCGAGGTCGGTTCACATCACGAGCGGCCGTCGTCCTCAGCGCTCCCCACCGTCTACGTGGTCGATGATGATGCCGCCGTCCTGGGCTCTCTGCGGTTCCTGCTGGAAACCGACGGCTTTGCCGTGCGGACCTTCAGGAGCGGCACCGCGCTGCTCAACGCCGGCGGCGCGCCCGGGGCGGACTGCTACGTGATCGACTACAAGATGCCCGACATCAACGGCATCGAGCTTGCGGGCCGCCTGCGCGAGGCCGACCGCGGCGCCCCCGTGATCCTGATCACCGGCTATCCGGACGAGAACATCTCGACCCGTGCGGCTGCGGCGGGCGTCAAAGACGTGGTTTTGAAGCCGCTTCTCGACGAAACCCTGATCAAGCGCATTCGCCGCGCGATTCAGGACCGCTCCCGCGCGTGACCTACGGGATTCTACGTAGGTAGACCCCCTTAAGATATCGCTCGAAATTTTCGAAGCCCCCGATACCGCGTACCAAAGCGTCATCACAACGGAGATGGCGCAGATGCTCACCCAGACCCTCAACACCCAGGCGATCAACACCCAGATTGTTGGCAAGATCGCCCCCGGCCATCCCGTTACCGACCAGTTCGGCGCCATCACCGGCCATGTCGGCCTCGTCGCCACCGAGTTCTCCTACCGCAAGGACGAGGAGATCTATGGCGAGGACGAGCCGGCCGAATATGTCTACCAGGTCGTGTCCGGCGCAGTGAGCAGCTACAAGCTCCTGTCCGACGGCCGCCGCCAGATCGGCGCCTTCCATCTTCCCGGCGACGTGTTCGGCCTCGAATCCGGTCCCGCTCACCGCCTTGCTGCCGAAGCCATCATCGACACCACCGTGCGTCTCGTGAAGCGCGCCAGCCTCGAGAAGGCCGCAGGCACCGACGTCCAGGTCGCCCGCAAGCTCTGGGCCATGACCGCCTCCGAGCTGCGCCATGCCGAGGACCACATGCTGCTGCTGGGGCGCAAGACCGCGATGGAGCGCGTTGCGACCTTCCTGCTCGAAATGGACCGCCGCCTCGCCGTTGCCGGCATGATGGCGCTGCCGATGTGCCGCCGCGACATCGGCGACTATCTCGGCCTCACCCTCGAAACCGTGTCGCGCGCGCTGTCGCAGCTCCACGCCCAGGGCATTCTGGGCTTCTCCGGCGCCCGCCAGATCGTGTTGCGCAACCGCCAGCGCCTGCAACATCTCGACGCTTGAGCTTCGCCTGATCTTCCTCCTCCTACCCACTTGGCCGGCCGAACGCGTTTCGGCCGGCCTTTTTCTTTGGGCCGCGAATCATGCCGTGCGCCGCGTCTCCGGCATCACGAAGAGAATCAGCAAGAGCCCGGTCGCGGCCACACCCGACAGCCCGATGAAGGCGGTCGCATTGCCGAACTTGTCGCTGACATAGCCTCCGAGCACCGTGCTCAGCGACGCGCCGATGCCGGTCGCGGTGCCGACGATGCCCTGCGCCAGGTTGAAATGGCCGCTGCCAAAGGCGACGTCGGCCACGATCAGCGGAATCATCACCGCGAACACCGCCGCGGTGATGCCGTCAAACACCTGCACGGCGACCAGCAGATACGGATCGCGCACGGTCGCAAACAACAGGCCGCGAATCGCCAGCGCACCGAACCCGATCAGCAGCAGCGGCCGCCTGCCCCACGCTTGCGCCTTGCGGCCGACCGTCGGTGACAGCAGCGCCACGATCGCTTGCGGAACGACGATGCAAAAGGCGACGAGCACTGTCGCCCATTGGGCGGACCGCGCCGTCACTGCACTCGCCATCAGTGGCATCATCGCGGCATTCGCGAGTTGCAGCAGCAGCACGCTGAGCGCGAAGACGATGAGCGGACGCTGCCGGATCAGGTGCCAGATGTTGGTGTCGCCGCGATCCGCCGATTCGCGCGGCATCTCGCCATGACAGCGGGCGATGTCGACCTCATTCTCACGGATGCGCGAGAGCGCGATCAGGGTGGGGATCGCGAGCAGGAAGGTGACCAGGAAGACCGAGCGGCTCGACAACAGATAGCCCGCGGTACCCATCACCGCCGCGGCAACGCCATTGCCGAGGGAGGCAAAGCGCGCGTTGCGGCCGAGCCGCTCGCTGATCGCGAACGGGCCGACCAGACCAAGGCTGATCGCCGCAATCGCCGGCCCCAGCACGCAGCTCGCCGCCGCGTGCAAGGTGGCCGCGGCCACCACCACAGGAAAGATCGGCATCGCCGCATAGGCCAGCGCGCAAGCGCCGATGGTCGCGATCGCGAGGGCGGCGACCAGTCGCTCCGATTTCGCGGCATCGATGATCGCCCCGCCCGGCATCTGCCCGATCAACGCGACGATACCACCGATTGACAGCACGAGGCCGATCTCGACCTGGGTCCATTTCTGGGTCGTCAGATAGACCGCGATGAAGGGACCGAATCCGGTCTGCACGTCGGCGAGGAAGAAGATGAACCAGTCGAGGCCGCGCAGGCTCTGGCGCGACGGCGCAGGAATGCCCGCGGCCGATGGCGCGGCGACGTTGTCCTGCTCGGCGCGGCCGTCACGATCTGCATGGTTCGGCTTCCTCGACAACAGCACAGGCGGTCAGCCCTCCCGGCACCTCACTGGATCGCTTGCAGCGGTTGAAGGCTGCCGGATGCGCCGAGCACGACGATCGGCGTGTCTTCCTTGTATTCGGGCGCGGCCGCGACCTGCGCTTTGGTCAGTTCCAGCGTGATGCTGTCTTTCTTGTTGGCAATCTTGCCGAAGCGCAATGCGTTCCAATCCACCACGATCTTGCGGCTGCCGACGCCGAGAAATCCGCCGAAATCGATGGCTGCGGCGCGGACATGGCCGCCACGGTCGACGATGACGTCGACGATGCGGCCCATGTCTTCATCCGCGGCGCTACGCACGTCGCGGCCGAGCACGCCATGGGCCTCGCTCGCACCGATGATGGTCACCGACGGCGGCGGCGCTGCGTCCTTCGGCGTGACAGGGACGGCCGAGGTCGGCGACGGTACCGTCGGCGCTTTCGCCTCGCTCTGCCCTGCAGGCGGCTCCTCTGCGGCGCGCGACGTGGCCGCCGCCAGGCCCGCGACGATGGCTATGCCAAGGAACAACGCTCCGACCGCACGCATGACACTCTCCCCGCGCGCCGCTAGCGCGCCAGCACGATCGACACCTGGATCTGGCCTCGCGTGCGCAATACTTCCAGCGCCACGTCGTCGCCGTGGCGGCTGACGCGAAGATCGACGCTGGATTCGCCGAGTCTGAGATCGCGCAGGATCACCTCGTTGAGGAACGCCGGCAGATGCGGGTTGCGCAGGCGAATCTCGCTGCGCGCCACGTCGAACTCGATGCCGAGCGCCGCCTCCAGCAGCGTGAACGGCGTCGCGCTGGCCCAGGCCTGCGGCGCGCAGGCGACCGGATAGAGCGTCGGGCCGCGCCGCTTCTCGCGCCGGAAACCGCAGAACAATTCGGGCAACCGGCGCAAGTCCATATAGGTGGCGGCGTCGAACAGCCCCTTGAAGACATGAGCGACCGAATGCTTGAGGCCGTAGCGCGCGAGCCCGAGCGCGATCAGCGCGTTGTCGTGCGGCCAGATCGACCCGTCATGATATGACATCGGGTTGTAGCGCACTTCGCCCTGCGCGACGGTGCGGATACCCCAGCCCGAGAAGAAATGCGGCCGCATCAGATCGGCGGCGACGAGGCGGGCACGGTCCTCGCGGATCATGCCGCTGAACAGCACCTGGCCGGCGTTCGAAGTCCGCACCTTGCAGGGCCGCTTCCTGCCGTCGAGGGCGAGCGCGTAGGTGCCGAGCTCCTCGCACCAGAATGCCTTCTCGAAACGCTCGGCCAGCGTCCTGGCTTCGGCCTCGAGCTTGCGCACGCGGTCCGGCTTGCCGAGCCGCAGCGCGCAACGCGCGGCGAGCAGCTTGGCGGCGTAGACGTAGCCCTGGACTTCGGCGAGCGCGATGTTGCCTTCCGCAAGCTGGCCGTCCGCATGGAAGATCGCGTCGTAGGAATCCTTCCAACCCTGGTTGGCGAGTCCCTTCTCGGTGGCGCGCTGGTATTCGACGAAGCCGTCCTGGTCGGGATCGCCGGGACCGTCGATCCAGGCCAGCCCCGCCTCGATCGCCGGCCATAATTCGATCAAGGTCTTCTCGTCGCCGGTCCGTTCGAAATAGCTCCCGGCGAGCAGGACGAACAGCGCGGTCGAATCGACACTGCCGTAATATTGCGCGAACGGCACCTCGCGCAGCGCCGCCATCTCGCCGCCGCGCATCTCATGCAGGATCTTGCCCGGCGCGGCATCGGCGAGCGGATCTGTCGCCTTGGCCTGGAAATGCGCGAGCCGGCGCAAGACGCCCTTGGCGACGCGCGGATCGACCCACAGCATCTGGAGCGCGGTGATCAGGCCGTCGCGGCCGAACGTCGTCGAGTACCAGGGAATGCCGGCATAGGGATAACGCCCCTGCGGCGTCTCCGTCATCAGCATGTTGAGGTCGGCCATGGCCTGGCACAGCACCTCGTTGAAGATGTTATTAGAGGTCTCGATGCTGGCGGCGCCCATCGTGGACCGGCGCATCTCGCGGCGATGGGCGAGCAAGCCCCTGAAGAAGCGTGCGGGCTTCTCGGCGACCGGACGGTTGCAGGATACGGCTACGAACAGCGATTTCGATTCATGAGGGTCAAGCTCGAGCTGCCAGGTCGCGGCATTCACCGACAGCCGCGTCGGACGCGGGTCGAAATGCAGGCCCGTAGTGCGCTCGGTGTCGTCGAGGCCGCGATATTCGAACAGCACGTCGGTCGGCCCGAGCAATTTGCTCGTGCCGGTCCCGCGGCGCGGACGGCGCTCGCCGCGGACCTCGAACAGATCGGCAAAGTCGTTGTCGAACAGCAGCGTCAGCTCGAAACTGGCGCGGCCGTCGCCGTGGTTTTGCACGCCGATGCGCTGATAGGCCGTGCCGCGCCACAGGAAAATCGTGCGCACGATGTGCAGCAGGTCCTTCTGGAAGACGAGGCGGCCCTGCCGGTAGATGTCGGGATTGGTGAGATCGACGGTGAGCGCCGAATTGTCGTCGCGCAGGTTGGAGCCGAGCAACAGCGGCTGGAGATCGTCGAGCACGAGCTCCAGCCGCGCCAGATAGCGGGTGTCGTAGTGAAACAAGCCGTCCGGCCCGCCGGCCGACGCGCCGATGTCGCCATGGCTGTCGAGCACGATAAAGGTGTCGTCATGTTTCAGGGACCGCCGCGGCCGCGCGGCGGGCCCCGTCATCGGAATGTAGAACGTCTGCTCCGCGACGGCCTCCACCGTCTGCGATACGGAGATGATCTTGGTTACGGCTTCGGCTGCCATGAGCTGCTCCCCTGCGCCTTGTTTCGAAACGCAACCAACGCGAACGCGACTGTTGGGTTTACGCGGCGAACTTCGCGAGCCGGCTCATCTCCTGCGTCACCAGCTCACGGTAGGGACCGTGACCCTGCATCAGTCGGTCGGGCGCGCCGTCCTCGATGATCTTGCCGGCCCTCAGCACCACCACGCGGTCGAAATTGCGCAGCGTCGCCAGCCGATGCGCGATCGCGATCACCGTGCGGCCGCGCATCAGGCGGGACAACGCCTCGCGGATGGCCTCCTCCGATTCGCTGTCGAGCGCGGCGGTCGCCTCGTCCAGCAGCAGGATCGGCGCATCCTTCAAAAACGCGCGCGCGATGGCGATGCGCTGGCGCTGGCCGCCGGACATCTTGACGCCGCGGTCGCCGACCATGGTGTCGAGGCCATCAGGCAGGCTCTCGACGAAATCGCAGCGCGCCGCGATCGCCGCGCGCAGTACCTCGTCATCGGTCGCGTTCGGCCTACCATAGCGGATGTTCTCGCGGATGGAACGGTGGAACAGGGAAATATCCTGGGGCACCACGGAGATCGCCTCGCGCAGGCTGAGCTGCGTGACCTTCGAAATGTCCTGTCCGTCGATCGTGATGCTGCCTTCATCGGTGTCGTAGAAGCGCTGCAGCAGCGTGAACAACGTAGACTTGCCGCCGCCGGATTGACCAACCAGGCCGACGCGCTGGCCGGGCTGGAGCCGCAGGCTGAAGCGCTCGAAGATCTTCTCGCCGCCGGGATAGCCGAAGGTAACGTTATTGTACGCGATCGCCGCACCGCTCTTCACCAGCGGCTCGGCGTCGGGGTGATCGCGCAGATCGTGCGGCACCAGCAGCGTGGCGATCGCCTCGGTCAGTCGCGCAACGTGCTGGGTGACGTCGACCAGCGCCACCGCAAGGTCGCGCGTCGCGCTCAGGATGGAAATACCGAGCGTACAGACCAGCACCACGTCGCCGGTCGTCGCCTCGCCATGCTGCCAGAGCGTGACTGCCCAGGCCATCAGCGCGATCGTCAGAAGCACGGTCACTGCGGCATGCAGCAGCCGCAGCTTTTCCAGATAACGCAGGCTGCGGCTCCGCGCGGTCAGTTCCCGGTTCACCGTCGCGTCGAACCGCTCGTGCTCGTGGCCGATACCGCAGAAGGCACGGACCAGCGGCATGTTGCTGATGACGTCGATCATCTCGCCGTCGACCACGGCGGCCTTGTCGGCGAAGTCGTCGTGCAGCGGCTTGCCCGCGGCGGCGAGACGGAACATCGCAACCACCATGCCGCCGGCAATCACGATCAGGCCAAGTGCCATGTAAGGACTGACGGTTCCAATCAGGGCGATTGCCGCAATTGTGGCAATGCAGGGCGGCAACACGTTCCAGACGAACATGTTCTCGACCGTGAACACCGCGTTCGACGTCGCGGTGATGCGGCTCGTCAGCATGCCGGGCATTCGGTCCGAGAAGTAGCTGGGCGCGTGTCCGGTCAGATGACGAAATATGTCACGCCGTAAATCACCCGTGACACGAACGAAGGTGAAACTCGCCGTCCAGCTCGCGATCCGCCACAGGAAGTTGTCGGCGGCGATCAGCGACATGAGTAAAATGAATGCCAGCCATACGCCGCCGCCTTGCGAAGGACCCGCTGACAAGGCGTCGACGAGGGATTTGACCCCGTATTGGGTGCCTACGGAGCAGGCAACCGCTGCAACGACCGCGGCCAGGATCACCAGATGCGATGCGATTCGCATCCGAAGATAGCGCAAGACAAAGGCAAATGGCCTGCGCGCGTATCCAGAAAGATGATCCATATGGCTATCGCCCCGTTATGCTGATTTTCGTTTTGTTACTGATCGACTGAACATCGACCTCGTCGCCTCGGTTCCCGGGCCGGGCGATCACGACATGCGGATGCGGACGATCTGAGAAGATGTCGTGGCAGCATCGAGACACCCGCGGACGTGTCGAAGATGTAACGTTCGGAGGAAGGAACTTCGCAAGTGCGGGAACGTTCCCTTGTCTGGCATGCCGGTGCCGTACTGGCGGGGGGTTTCAACCTTTATGATCGCAAGGAGATGGTGAGATGCGCATCGCGCAGGTAGCTCCGTTGACGGAGGCTGTTCCACCCAAGCTGTATGGCGGCACCGAGCGGGTGGTGCATTGGTTGACGGAAGAGTTGGTGGCCCTTGGGCACGACGTGACTTTGTTCGCCAGCGGCGATTCACAGACCTCGGCCAAGCTGGATGCACTGTGGCCGAAGGCACTCCGTCTCGACGGTTCCGTGCGCGATCCAAACGCCCTGCACATGGTGCTGCTGGAGCGCGTGCGGCAAAAATGTGACGACGAGGAGTTCGACTTCCTCCACTTCCATCTCGACTATTATCCGTGGTCGTTGTTCCACCGCCAGCCGACGCCGTTCCTGACCACGCTGCACGGCCGGCTCGACCTGCCGGAGCATCAGCCGGTGTTCAACACCTTCTCCAAGATGCCCGTCATTTCGATCTCCAATGCGCAGCGACGGCCGGTGCCGCAGGCGAACTGGGTGACGACGATTCATCACGGTCTTCCGGAGAATTTGCTGACGCCGAAGCCGGCGAAACAGGAATATCTCGCCGTGCTCGGCCGCATCGCGCCCGAGAAGGGCGTCGACCGCGCCATCAAGATCGCGACCCATTGCGGCATTCCGCTGAAGATCGCGGCCAAGGTCGATCGTGCCGACCAGGATTACTACGACGAGTTGATCCGGCCGATGATCGAGAACAATCCGCTGGTGGAGTTCATCGGCGAGATCAGCGATCACGAGAAGTCGGACTTTTTGAGCGGCGCGCTCGGCCTTCTGCTGCCGATCGACTGGCCGGAGCCGTTCGGCCTCGTGATGATCGAAGCCATGGCCTGCGGAACGCCGGTGGTCGCCTTCAACCGCGGCTCGGTGCCGGAGATCATCGACGAGGGGCTGACCGGCTTCGTCGTCGAGGACATCCTCAGCGCAGCCGGCGTCGTCAATCGCCTTCCGCAACTCGACCGCACCGCGATCCGCAAACAGTTCGAGACACGTTTCACGGCGCGGCGAATGGCGCTGGATTACCTCGCCGCCTACCGCAGCCTCGCCGAGGAACAGTCGCCGCGGATCAAGCTGGTGAGCAGCGCGGAGTAAGCTAGCCAACCAACGGCGTCGCAGACCGACCAACAGTGTCGTCCCCGCGTTCGCGGGGACGACAGCGGAGTGTGACGTCCTCAGCGCGTCAACACGGCCTTCCCTACCTCACCACCGCCCGCTTCGGCTCCACGATCTCGAACATCCTGGGAAACTCGTCCATCAGGCCCATCAGCTCGGCGAGTTTCATCGGGTTGCCCGACAGCTTGACCCTCCCTGCAGCGACGGCTTCCGGAAAGCTCGTCAGCTTGGCGATCACCCCGTCGAGCGTTGCGCGCGTCAGCGTGAAGCTGGCATCGGCGCCCTCCACCTGCACGCCCTCGGTGTAGGTCAGCGCGCAGTTCTCCAGATTGAGCACGAAGGTCTCGCCGGTATCGGAAAAACTCCAGTTCAGCACGATGTGCTTGCCCTCGGCCTTGGGGCCGTTGAGGCGGATGCCGAGCACGTCCCAGAGCTGCGAGGTGCGCAGCGCCGCCAGCGTCTCGCGCGGCATCGGCGGGCGCGCCGGCACCTTCGGCATGCCCTGGCGCAATTCCTGCGCACCGAACAGATAGGCGTTGCGCCAGGTCGCGCTTTCGGCGACGTAGCCGAGCTGCTCCAGCGTGTCGGCGAGCAACGCGCGCGCCGCCACATGATCAGGCTCGGCGAAGACGAGATGGCCGAGCACTTGGGCGACGAAGCGGAATTCACCCTTGTCGAAATCCGCACGTGCCCGCGCCAGGATCGCATCCGCCCCGCCCATATACTCGACGTATTTCCTGCCTGACTCCACCGGCGGCAGCGGATCGAGATTGACCGGGTTGGCATCGTACCAGCCGAGATATTTCTGGTAGATCGCCTTCACATTGTGCCGGATGTGGCCGTAATAGCCGCGGCCGTGCCAGGCGCCCTCCAGGCTCTTCGGCAGCTGGATCGTCTCGGCGATCTCCGCCGCGGTGAGGCCGTGATTCATCAGGCGGATGGTCTGGTCGTGCGCGAATTTGTAGAGGTCACGCTGCTGCCGGATCATCGTGCCGATGCGCTCAGCTCCCCACACCGGCCAATGATGCTGGCCGCACATCGCCTCCGCCTTGCCGTCCGAGAGCTGCAAGGCCTCGCCCAGATATTTTGACCAGGCCAGCGCGTCGCGCACGTCGGCACCGCGGAACGGCAGCAGATTGTGGAAATTGTGCGTGCAGTTCTCGGCGAGGTTCAACAGCTTGTAGCGCGGGATGAAGAAATGCATCTCCGCCGGCGCTTCGCTGTTCGGCGCCATCTGGAATTCGAATTCGACGCCGTCGATGACGCGCCTGTCGCCGGTCGCCATGATCAAATCGGTCGGGCGCAGCAGCGCGACGGAGCCTGCCGCCATCGACTTGCCGAGCCCGCAATCGACCTGCCCCCGCGTCCCCTTGGCGAGCAGCGGCCCGAACTGGTACTGCGCCCGGCGCAGCATCGCGGGGCCCGCGATGATGTTCTCGGAGACGGCGTGCTCCATGAACAGGTTCGGCGCGATGATCGGCACGCGGCTAGTAGCGAGCGCGTCTTCCTCCAGCACGCCGCGCGCGCCGCCCCAATGATCGGTGTGGGTGTGGGTAAAGATGACGGCCGCGACGGGCTTCAGGCCGCGATGCCTAAAATAGAGATCGAGCGCGGCGCGGGCACCTTCGATCGAGGTCAGCGTGTCGACGACGATGACGCCGCTGTCGCCCTCGATCAGCGTCATGTTGGCGATGTCGAGCCCGCGCACCTGGTAGACACCGGGCACGACCTCGAACAGGCCGTGCTGCATGTTGAGACGCGACTGCCGCCACAGGCTCGGATTGACCGTGGGTGGCGCCTCTTCGGTGGACAGGAAGCCGTAAAGCGCGAGACTCCAGACCGTCCGCCCTTGCGGGTTCGTGATCGTCGCATTCTCGATCGTGCCGAGGAAGCCGCGCGCGGCATCGTCGAAATCCCGCGTGTCGGAAAACGGCAGCGCCTTCAGCATCGCCGTTTGCTGGGCGATGACGGACGGCGTCGCGTCCTTTGGCTCGCCGCTGATGTCTGTCATGCTTGCTCCTCCCCGCCGGTTGCGCGGCATCTAACCGCATCTGGCGGGTGATTACTATCGGCGGCAGCAACACGGATGCTGTCCCCTTTTCCCCCTGTGGGAGAAGGTGGCGCGAAGCGCCGGATGAGGGGCATCTCTCCGCTCGCGAGAGCGTCCGCGAGGATAGATACCCCTCACCCGTCTCGCCGCTGCGCGACGAGCCACCCTCTCCCACAAGAAGGGGAGAGGGATTCAGAACTCGTCGCTACATCCCCAGCAGCCGCGGCAGCCACAACGACAGGCCCGGCCAGTACGTCACCACCACCAGGAATCCCAGCATCGTCAGCAGCCATGGCCACACCGCGACCGTGAGCTCGGTGATGCCCATCTTGGCGATGCCGGAGGCGACGTAAAGGTTGAGGCCGACAGGCGGATGGCAGAGGCCAACCTCCATGTTGACTGTCATCAGGATGCCGAAATGGATCGGGTCGATGCCGAGCTTGATCGCGACCGGGAACAGGATCGGAGCCATGATGAGGATGATCGAGGACGGCTCCATCACGTTACCCGCCAGCAGCAGCAGCAGGTTGACGAGGAGCAGGAAGCCGATCCACCCCAGGCCCTGGTCGATCATCCATTGCGCCAGCGCTTGCGGCACGTTCTCGTAGGTCATCAGGAACGAGAACAGGACGGCGTTGGTGATGATGTAGAGCAGCATCGCCGAGAGATTCGCCGACGACAGCAGCACCCGCGGCACGTCGCTCAGCTTCAGGTCTTTATAGATGAACACGGCCACGATGAAGGCGTAGACCGCACTGACGGCGGCAGCTTCGGTCGGCGTGAACAGGCCGCTGTAGATGCCGCCGATCACGATCACGATCAGCAGGATGCCCCAGATCGACTTGCGAAAGGCATCGAAGCGCTCGCGCAGCGTTGCCTTCGGCATCCGGGGATAGTCGTTGCGCCAGGCCCGATAGAATGTCGTGGCGCCGAGAAGCGTGGCCAGGACCAATCCCGGCACGATGCCGGCAATGAACAGCTTGCCGACCGAGCTGTTGGTGGAGACGGCGTAGAGAACCATCGGGATCGACGGCGGAATCAGAATTCCGAGCGAGCCCGACGTCGTGATCACGCCCGCGCCGAACCGCTTTGGGAAGCCCTGCGCGACCATCGCCGGCAGGATCACCGAGCCGATCGCCACCACGGTCGCCGGCGACGAGCCGGAAATCGCGGCAAACAGCGCACAGGCGACCACCCCCGACAGCGCGAGACCGCCGTACCAATGGCCGACCAGCGAGGTCGCGAAGGTGATCATCCGCCGCGCCACCCCGCCGTGGGTCAGGAAGTTGCCGGCGAGGATGAAGAACGGGATCGCCATGATCTCGAAGTTCTCGATGCCGGTGAACAGCTTCAGCGCCACCGATTCCGTTCGCACGTCGGTCAGTGTGAACATGAAGCTGAGCACGGTGAGACCGAGCGCGATCGAGATCGGCATGCCCGTCAGCATCAAGGAGAGCAGAAGCGCGAACACGATGAGGACGCGCAAGCCCTGCGGCAGCGTGATGACGTGACCCGCATGCGCGAAGCACAGCGCGACGATCAAGACCGGCAGCAGCATCAGGATCCAGCCGAGCGGGCTGCGCTCGTCCCGGACGACCTGACTATGCGTGACCGGCGCCGGATGCACCGGATCCGCCTCAACACCCTCGACGCCCGCCATGTCGTGATGCGGCAGCTCGCCGGTGCGGTGGAACGACCAGGCGACCTGCAGGAAGCGGAAGCACATCAGGCCGGAGCCGAGCGGGATGGTGAGATACACCATCCACATCGGTGCTTCCAGATCATTGGACTGCTGGCCGGTCTGCCACATCTGGCCGACGAACGCGGCCCCGAAATAGGCGACAATGGCGGTGAACAGCGCACCGCACAACAGACCGAAGGTGATGACGCGCCGGCGGGATCCGCCCGGAAGGATGTTGACGAGCACGTCGACGCCGACATGGATGCCGGTCCGCACGCCATAGGCGGCGCCGAACTTGGCCATCCAGATGAACATGTAGATGCAGAGCTCCTGCGCCCAGGACAAGTCGAGCGCAGCAAGCCAGGTGAACGTCGCCCGCGCCGGAACGGCCAGGAAGGTCAGGTTTCGGGCTTCCGCCCATTTGGCGATATCGATCGACAGCCCGGCGCCGTAACGGTGCAGCACGGCGACGAAGATGAGCGACGTCGCAGCCGCGATCATCGTCGCGATCAGCCATTCCTCGAGATGGTCGAGAAAACGATTCAGCACACGCAACAACTTGGTCCCCCAGCATCAGGTCGTCATTCAAGAGCGAAACGGCCGGGAGTGCGATCACCCCCGACCGTTGGTGTTGTTCTTATTGGGCCGCACCCGTCAGTTCATCTTGACGTCGAGTTCCTTGGCGATGAGATCGAGCACCTCCTGCCCGACCCGTCCCTTTGCCCATTTATAAGTCGGCTGCATCGCCTCCTGCCAGGCCTTGCGATCAGCATCGGTGAGGTAATGCAGATTGGTCTTTCCCGTTTTCTTGATCTCGGCCAGCGCGTCCTCGTTCTCCTGGCGGGCGATCGAGTTGGTGTAGTCAGTCGCCTCCGCCATCGCCTTGTCGAGCTGGGTGCGGATATCGGGCGGGAGGCCCGACCAGAACTTCGAGTTGACGATCACAGCATACTGCAGGTGTGCATGATAGGAGACGGTGATGTCTTTCTGCACCTCGTAGAACTTCTGCGTCAGATAGTTGGATGCGGTGTTCTCGCAGCCGTCGACCACGCCGGTCTGCAGCGCCTGGTAAACTTCGGAGAACGCCATGATCTGCGGGATCGAGCCGACGAGGCGGAAATATTGGTCGGCAACCTTCGATCCGGAGATGCGGAACTTCAGTCCCTGGAAGTCAGTCGGCTTCATCAGCGGGCGATTCGAAGAGACCATGTGGAAACCATTGTCCCAATAGGCAAGCCCGGTGATGCCCTTGGTCTCGAGCTTCTGGAACAGCCACTTGCCGACCGTGCCCTTCATCGCGTTGGAATAGGTCTGGTCGTCCTTGAACAGCCAGGGCAGGTCGAGCGCCTCGAACTCCTTGATGCCCAGCGGCGCGAATTTCGCGGTCGAGGGCGCGAGCATCTGCACGGAGCCGAGCTGCAGCGCCTCGATCTCTTCCTTGTCCTTGTAGAGCGTGGAGTTCGGGTAGATTTCGACCTTGACCTTGCCGTCAGTGTATTTTTCGGCGAGCTCCTTGAACTTCAGCGCCCCCTTCCCCTTCGGGGTGTCGTTGGCGACGACGTGGCTGAATTTGATGACGATCGGAGTTTGGGCCAGCGCAGCGGCAGGGGCCAGAATCAGCGCGGCCGCCGCGACCGCAAGAAGCAGTTTGCGCATGAAGACCTCCCAACAACCTCGACAAACCGGGTGCTTTTTTGTTTTCCGGTTTGAGTAGTGGCAGCAATCCGCAGGCCGAACAACTAGACCTAAGCCCAATTTGCCGCAGCCAAGCTATCTTGACGAGCGCTGTCTACGCAACCCGGCACCTGCTTCTGTCCAGGGGAACGAGCGCTTATGTCGCATTGCGGCAGAGCATCAGCTCTTGCGCTGCGCAACCATGAAAAGGCGGCGGAACGGGAACAGGGTCTGCCCCGCAGCATTCTTCGGATAGGCCTTCGCAACCCGCGCGCCATAAGCGGCTTCGAATGCGATCTTCTCCTCGCCTGCGAGCACGTCGAGATAGCGCGTCAGCCAGGTCCCCTTGGTCCATTCCTTGACGGGGTTCTCGCCTTCGAGCACCTGCAGATATTCGGTCTCCCAGATGTCGATGTCGGCCGACATCGGCGCAAGAAGATCGTAATAGAAGGCCGGCCCCTCGACCGGCGTCGGCGTCACGAGATGCTCGAGCTTGGATCGCCACGGACCATCGAGCGCGGTCTCGCCGATCAGCACATGCGACGGCGCCAGAAAGTTGCGCGGCATCTGCACCGCAAGCATGCCGCTAGGCTTCACCTTCTCCATGACCGATGGAAACAGCGCCGCATGATTGGGCAGCCAGTGCAGTGCGGCATTGGAATAGATCAAGTCGTATTGCCTGGCGGGGCGCCATTGGCCGAGGTCCTCGTGGGACCATTCGACATCGGGTGCAGCCTTGCGGCCGGCGGCAACCATCTCGGCGGAGCCCTCGAGGCCGGTCACGCTCGCCTCCGGCCAGCGCTCCTTGATGAGTTTTGTCACGTTGCCGGCGCCGGCGCCGAGATCGGCAATCTCGCGCGGGCCAAAATCCGGAATCCGCATCAAGAGGTCCACGGCGGGCCGGAGCCGATGGCCGGAGAATTTTAAGTATTGCTGCGGATCCCAGGCCATCGCTCAACGCCTTTTCTTTTTCGTGTTTCCTTCAAGGTCGCTCTTGGTTACCACTGCTCGTCCCGCTCAGGCAATTCGCAAGGCCCGCGGGACGGGCAGGAAGCGGACAGCAATAAGCAAAAACCAGCAAGAGAGCGTGTCACCATGGACCTCGGGCTCAAATCGAAAACCGCTGTTGTCACCGGCGCGAGCATCGGCATCGGTCGCGCCATCGCCAAGGGCCTCGCCGCCGAAGGCGTGCGTGTGGTCGGCGTGGCGCGGCGCACCGATCTGCTCGCCGAGCTGGTGAAGGAGGAAGGCTCCGGGCTGATCACGCCGCTCGAGCAGGACGTGATGGCGAAGGACGCGGCAGAGCGGATCGCGGCGTTCGCGGTGAAGGAGCTTGGACATGTCGACATCCTCATCAACAATGCAGGCGGCAGCCGCCCCCTGCCGGTCGATGCGCCCGACAGCAAATGGGACGAGGCGATCGCGCTGAACTTCACCAGCTACCGCCGCATCGCGCATGCGCTGCTGCCGCAGATGATCGAACGCAAATGGGGCCGCATCGTCAACATCACCGGCAAGTCCGAGCCCGAAGGGCTCAACGCCGCGTTCGCAGCGAAAGCCGCCGTGCACGCCTGGGCCAAGGGCCTGTCGCGCGAGATCGGCGAGCACGGCATCACCATCAACTGCATCCCTCCCGGCCGCATCATGAGCGAACAGATCCGCCGCAACTATCCGCCGGATTATCGGGAGCGTTTTGCCGAGGAGGAAATCCCGGTCGGTTATTGGGGCGAGCCGGAAGATCTGGCCGCACTCGCGGTGTTTCTGGCGTCACCGGTGGCGCGGTACATCACCGGGACGGTGATCCCGGTGGATGGCGGGTTGCGGCGGTATCAGTTCTAGGGCTGGGCTCCTGTATCCACGACCCGCGAACGCACGCGATGTCCCAGGGCTATCGCATTTGGGAGTGATTTCGCCTGTGGCCATCCTTCGAGACGCCCGCCGTTGGCGGGCCCTCAGGATGAAGATCGAGTGCGCGGCTGCAGTTTCAACGAGCACCGATGCTGCTTAGCCTCATCCTGAGGAGACCGCGAAGCGGTCGCCTCGAAGGACGAGGCGCGCGCTCAGCTCGCGCTAAGCGCCAAATGCGATTGACCTGGGTTTGCCGCCAGACCTCACGGTTTGACGTAGCTCCAGCCCTGCTCCTGCAGCTCCATGACGCGGACGACGCCGGATTTCACGACCGTTGCCTGTGGGATCAGGTTGATGTCCTTGTTCTCCGCCTTGCGCATGTTTTCCTGCGTGTTGCCGCAGGCTTTGAACGAGATTTCGGGATGGCTCATCGCGAGCACCTCGATGCGCGGCTTTACCGGCGAGGTGTCGTCGCGCAGCATGTGAAGGCCGGGACCAAAGGTGACGACCTCGATCGACACTGGTTCACCGAGATCGCGATAATATTGCGCGACGTTGCTCGCATTGTTGAGCGTGAGGTTCATCATCGCAGGTTCGTTGGAATTGACCTGCAGCACCAGCCGGTGCGACTTTTTCGCGCTCTCGGTTTTTGTAGCCTGAGCCATCTTCGTGTTGTTCGGAGGATCCTGCCTGATCGCGTGAGTCTGCCGCGGCTTGCTCACCTGCTTCTGTCCACCCGGATGCTTCGCGTTGCTCGCTTGGCTCTTCTCGCGCGCCTGCGGGAACCACTGGTTGTCCTGCTGCGCCTGCGCGCTTGGTCCGACCAGAAGCCCTATCGTCAAGCCGCCGATGACTGCCATCGCCAATTTTGGATTGATCATCTCGTGTCTCCCATATCCTGACCATCACCTACCCGGCCTGGTGACGGCATGTGGCCATTTGCATGCGGCCGCCATTTTCTTGCGCACGTTTTCGAATCCGCTGAGCAGGAATTGTCCGTCTTGCGCCGGGCCAGTGCGGGTGAAAAGGCTCACGACGATGTGACCGTCGTCCGGTAGTGAGCTCAACAATTTTACGACGTCGCCGCCGAAAGCGACGCCGGAGCCGAATGACGGCGACGCTGCTGCGAGTTGCATTGGCGTATCCGCATTCAGCCGAAAGGAGATCACGTATTCGTTGGCGCTGCGTGACAGCGCCGGTCCGGCGACGATGACTTCCGTGCGGCCTCTGCGGCAGTGGATTGCGAGCTGCATCGCGGCACCGTCCGAGCGGCCGACAGAAGTGGCCGTGGCAGTGACGACCGGCAGATAATCGACTGGCGAAGTCGTCTCGCTGACGATCCAGCCGGCATCCCGGCTACTCCGGCTGGACGGGGGAATCTTGCGCGATAGGCCTTGCAGACATTCCAGCCGGGCTTGTCCCTCCATCGCCGAACAAGCCCTAAGTGTCTCCATGGGATCGCTCGTACTTTGCGCGTAGGCGATACCGCAGGCGACGTTGAAGGCGACAGCGAGCGGCGGAGCGGCAGTCTTCATGGCCTCGCCTGTACGCTGCGCGCTTTGCGATCCAGCCATTCCTGCGCGGCCTGGAAGCGGGTGAGACCCGGGACGGATGCCGCAAGATTGATCGACTGCCATTTCGGATCGAAGCCTGGTGCCTGCAGCCGGTCGATCCGCGAGAACAGGTACTCGACAAGGCGAGCCACGCGTTGGTAGCGATTGGAGCCTGGCGGCCAGTTGAAAGCGACCAGCGCTGTCGGGACCGCGATGGTCGAGACCCGCTCACCCTGCTTGATCAGATTGGGATACTCATTGGCGTCCAAGGTCGCGGGCAGATAATAGTCCTCGAATTTCTGGTCGTAACGGATCGGGAGGAACTTGAATCCAGCCTCCCAGCGGCCCTTTACGAAGGCGTCGACGGGTTTCGACGTGATGAACACAACGGCCGACATTTCGCCTTTGCGCATCTGCTCCAGGGCAACCTGATGTGGGATGAATGTCTTTTCGACATCGATCCCGAGGCGGCTGAAGATCAGTGGCCCTGAATAGGCGGCCGCGGTGCCCAGGGTGTTGAAGTTCACCCTCTTGCCGACAAGATCCTGCAGGCTTGTGATCTCAGGCCGCACAAAGATGTGCAGCTCGGATGGGAAGAGATTGAGCAGATAGGTGATGCGGCTCCGGATCTGCGGTACCTGAATCTTATACTCCTCGAGCGCGTCGGAGTTGATGATGGCAGTATCGACGCCGCGCAAATAGAGCAGCGCGTTCAGATTGTCGGTGGCCCCCCGGGTGACGATCGGCAGGAGATGCAGGTCTGCTCCGTCGTCGACGACGCGAGCCATTTCTGCGGCGAGGCGGATCGGCGCGCCCTCGAGCAGGCCCCCGGCGAGCCCGACCGTCCAGGCATTCATCCGGTCCTTTTCGTTCTCTTTCGGAAGCGGCCGTCGGTCGAGCTGTGCATCGGCCTTGGCATTTCTCGCCGTTTGCGCTTCCAGGCAGGCCGTTTGAAGCATCATAGCGACCGGCACCAACCAAGCGAGCAGGAGCAACGAGCGTGACTTTGGCGCATTGTTCATGTCGTTCCCTTCTGGCTCAGCCGCCGCAAGCTTTTGTCTCTCGGACACCAAGAATCCCATTCTCAGGGTCGGAGCGCATCCAGCCGTTCCTTGGCTTCGCGAATACCGCCCCTGTGTGCCTTCGCGTAGAATTCGCGCGCCTTGGCCGCTTCGCCGCGAGTTCCATAAGTACCCCAGGCGGAAAGAACCGCCGGATCATAGGTCTCGGCGAGCATGAAACTTGCCTGCGCAATGTCTTTCTCAGCTGCGAGCTCGAGTACAATGCGTGCTGCACCAATATTTCCCTGATCGAGCAGCGCCCTGGCACGCGGGAGCAAACGGGCCTCCGCCTCGTTCTGGACTGCGGCGGTCGGTGGCTCCGCTACTTCCACGCTCCGCGTCGCCGGCAGGACCGGCGCGTCATTTGCTTGCTCGGCGAGAGCGCGCTCACGGGTGGAGCGCCACCCCGATGCAAGATCTCTCTCCCTGGCCTCGGTTTTGCTCAGCTCCCGTTTCAGCGACTGTTGCAGCTCACTGATCTCTCGTTTCGCTGCCTGTCTCTGCTGCAAGGTCGCATTTTCGGCATCGCGCAATTGCGCGTTGCGGGCTTCGAGCTCCCGGCGCACTTCGGCAAGTTCGCTCTCCAGCGCGGCGGCGTGCGCCTGAGCCGCTTCGAGAGCGCGGCGTTGTTGATCGGCATCGGCAGCTGCTGCCTGCGCTGCTTTGGCTTCCGTGACCAGAATGGCGTTCTTTTCCTGCTCTTGCTGCAGGGACTGCCGCAGTTCCGCAATCTCCAGCCCCTCCGCCGGGCTTTCCTCCGCAGTCGCAGCTTCCGTCACAGGCAAGCGGCGAGGCATTCCGGCGAGTTCGCTCGCGAGCGCGGCGGCGCGCGACTGCGCCTCGTGGCGTTCCTGCTCAGCGCTCGCCGCCGCTGCCTGTGCGGCGTTCACCTGCCTTGCGCGGGCGGTGCTAGTTTCCCGCTCGCGCTGCAGAGACTGCTCTAGTTCTGCGATCTGCCGTTGCGCCGCTTCTCTCTGTTGCGCGGCCACATCCTCCGCCTTCCGCGATTCTGCGTCGCGGGCATCGACCTGCCGGCGGAATTCGGCAACTTCGTTCGCAAGCGCAGCGTTGCGCGCCTGCTCCTGTTGCAGCGACTGCCGCAACTCGTCCGCCGCAATTTTTGCCGCGTGCGCCTGCTGAACCGCCTCCTCAAGTTCCCTGCGCGCCCCGTCCGGTTCACTGGCGCGCGCATGACTGTGCAAAGCATCTCGATCGGGCCATGGCTCAGGCTGCACCATGCCCGCCGGCACCGTGTACGTCAGGGCTCCGCTCGCTTCGCGCTGAAGGAGCGCTTGCGACCCCGCCCCTATTTCCGGCCGTCGGTCGAAGCGGAGGGCATTCTCGCCGCCGATTTGCGCCATTTCCGGCATCGTTCGTGCGCTGAAAGCGTCGAACACACCCAGCAAGGCCGCTCCAACCAGGATCGCGGGAAGCAAAATGACAGCCGCTGCCAGCGGATTGCCCGATGGTTCGCCCTCTGGGTCAATGTCCTCAGTTTCGGGATACCAATGGGTCGGCTCGGCGTTGATTGGAGCACCGTCTTTGGAGACCCATTTGCCTGCTTGAGGCGACCAGCGAGCGACGTCAACGACCCCGGTCGCATCTTCCACCCAGATGTCTTCTCCGTCCCTGGGTGCAGTATCAATCGGTCGGCGCATCGATCACGCCTCTTTAGATAAAGGCTAGAGCGGAGCGATTGCTCCGCCTGTTTCGCGGTTCGGCATGGAAGAAAATCCCGAGATCGAAAGGACTTGGCAGGCACCAGCCTCACAATTAAATAATTAAATAAATTATATATTTTGAACCAAATGCGGAGTCAAATTAAATCAGCCGGGTCCGGCCTGAAAGGGGCGTCAAATCAGGCACGTCTGCTTCCTGTTGGCATCGTCTTCATTGCGCGGTCGGGTACGTTGTCGTCCACGGCAAAC
The DNA here is from genome assembly GCF_014198205.1 of Bradyrhizobium sp. SBR1B. Lineage (NCBI taxonomy): Bacteria > Pseudomonadati > Pseudomonadota > Alphaproteobacteria > Hyphomicrobiales > Nitrobacteraceae > Bradyrhizobium > Bradyrhizobium sp. SBR1B. Next base: position 208,041 of record NZ_JACIHC010000011.1, on the reverse strand, counting down.
CAATCCTCGTACATCGTATGGAATATGGGCAGTGCACGGCGAACATGCGAAGCTGACGGCGTTTTCGCGTCTCGGAGCTGAGGAGTGACCGATGCGCCTTGCATTGCCCTATTTGGGAATTGGCGTCTGTTTGTCTCTTGCGACCTGGTTGGCGTTGGGGCTTGCGTTCGAGTGACGGTTTTCCACCCCGAGCGTTGACCTCCACGTCGCTTATTCCGCCGATTTCTTACCAGCCGTCTTGTCGCGACCTAGCGCAATTCATCATTCGGAACTACCCGATCTCCCGGCCCCCTAGTCGTCAGCCTGGGCGAGCCTGCTAAGGCAATACAGTGCGGGGGTGCGTGCAGGAGGCACCGACAACAATGTCGGCGACAGCGCGCCGAGCATCTTCCTTGCCTTCAAAAGCGGCCGATGATGCTCGTGAGAGGCGCGCGCACGATCACTGATCCGCCGCCGGCTTCTTCAACCACCACCTGCGGATCAACAGCCACTGCATGGCGCAAATCGTCACTCCCATGGCAGCAACCACTCCGTGGACGATGAAGAGCGAAACGAAATTGAACGGATGGCTCTCATGAGCTGCCATCTGATGACGTGATCCGTGCAGCGGAAATAAGTGAGCAGTGCGCCTGTCGTGCGCCAGCGCCACAGCTCGGAAAGTCCGAGCTACGCCATCAATGCGCAGCGACACCGATCGACGAACGTTCAGCACTCAGCACGATGAGTTTCGCAAGCGCTCTACCATTCTGCGCGTTCGAAGGCACTACTAGGTTCCCCGCAAATCTGCTCTGTTCTAATGCCGGAACGCCAAGTCCACCAACGCGTTATCGCCTGTATGGAAGGAGAAGATCATGAGCGTTGAAGGCAAGATCAAGGAAGGCGCCGGTTACATCAAGGAAGAGATGAACGAGCACGGCAAGGATCCCGAGAGCCAGCGCAAGGCTCAAGAGGGACGCGATCTTCGCAATGAGGGCCGCATGGAAGACGGCAAGCCCCCGAAGACCACCAAGCCTGGCACCGGCCACTGATCCGATTCAATTCGAAACCGCCTCCGACTGATGTCGGGGGCGGTTTTGCGTTTCCAACGAGTAGAACGCGAGGAACGCGTAGCCTCATCCCGCCGTTGCTCCAGCCCCGCTGGAGGAAAATTCATGTCCAAGACATCGCTCGCCGAGATCGCGAAGGAAATGGCCGACATCGACATCGCCATTCTTTCGACCCACACCGAGAACGGCGAAATCGCCAACCGCCCCATGAGCAACAACGGCGATGTCACCTACGACGGCACGTCTTACTACTTTGCCCATGACCGGACCCGCACCGTCTCGGACATCAGGCGAAATCCGAAAGTCGCGCTCGGCTTTTCGTCGGAAGCGGGCCTGTTCTCGAAGGGGATCTATGTCGCCGTCGAGGGGACGGCCGAACTGATCCGGGACAAGGCGGCATTCCAACAGCATTGGACGAGCGATCTCGACAAATGGTTCGACCACGGCATTGATACGCCGGGCATCGTGCTGATCAAGGTCAAAGCCAACCGCATCACTTATTGGAAGGGCCGTGAAGAGGGTGAGGTTGCACTCTGATTGGCTCGGTACGGCGATTCGCTGATTGGTTCTTCCGGAGCCGCGAAACAGGTGCCATCACCATCGCGCAGTGGCCGAATCTTCTTCTTTGGATCGTCCTCGTTGCCGGCGTTCTGCTTTGGATCTGGCCCGCCGCAGGCAAGGTCAGCGTCGGCTTGACGATCGTCATGAAGGGCGGACTCGTCGTCTGGGGCGCCGACGAGGTCTTCCGCGGCGTGAATCCCTGGCGGCGCTGTCTCGGCGCTGCCGTAGTCGTCTATGAGTTCATGACGCTTCTGCCGTGAACCCAACTACTTCAGTCCATCACCTGATCGGCACCGGTCAGAAAACTTTCGGAGATCACGAGGTCAAGAGCCTTGCCGGGCCGGCCCGGGCAGCGGCACCGCGATCGGCGCGCGATATCGTAGGTCAGCACTTGCCAAGCCGATACGTGGCCCGCCTTGATAGGCGGCGTCGCACGTTCACCGGCGTCGCTGGCACGTTAGCATCCTGCCAGTGTTTTGCCCGACGGGTCAACTTGATCGCAGCCGCGACTGCCGTCGCAAGGCGTTTCGAAAATCCCTTATCAATCAAGGCGACTTCTACTGTGCATGGGGTTGTTTTTCGACTTTTTGTCTTGGGCCCCGAGGAAAGTGTGCAAGCACCGCTCACTTTGCCTGCAGAATCTCCGCAATCGCCGCCCCTGCCGCGATCGTGCCGAGCTTGCCGCCGATGTCCCGCGTCGCCCTGCCCTCGCCAATCGCCTTCGCCACCGCCGCCTCGATCGCGTGCCTGGCCTCTTCATAGCGGACCGCACCAGTCTTCTCGCCGTGCCAGGCCAGCAGCAGCGCGGTCGACAGGATCAACGAGACGGGATTGGCGACGTCCTGTCCGGCAATGTCGGGCGCCGAGCCGTGCGCGGCCTGCGCCATCGCGTAGCGCCCGCCGACATTCAGCGAGCCGCCGAGGCCGAGGCTCCCCGAAAGTTCGGCGGTAAGATCGGACAGAATGTCGCCGAACATGTTGGTGGACACGATGACGTCGAAACGATCGGGACTGCGCACCACATGCGCCATCATGGCATCGACCAGGATGTCGTCGACGCTCAGTCCTGGATAGGCCTTCGCCGCCGCGCGGCAGATCTCGAGAAACATGCCGTCACCGATCTTGAGCACATTGGCCTTGTGCACGATGGTGAGGTGCCTGCGCCGCTTGATCGCGAGGCGGCATGCGGCATGCGCGATGCGCTCACAGCAGAGGCGTGTGATCCTTCGCAGCGAGATCACCACGTCGGGCGTGACCAGCATCTCGCCGTTGCCCTGCTCCAGGTTGCGGTCGGCGTAGAACCCCTCGGTGTTCTCGCGGACCACGACGAGGTCGAAATCACCGAGGCGGCCGGGCAGCCCCGCATAGGTGCGCGCGGGCCTGATATTGGCGTAGAGGTCGAGGTTCTTGCGGAAATACCTCGACGGATTGATCTCGCCATGCGCCTCGTCCTTGAAGTCGAAGGTCGCGGTCGGACCCAGGATCAGGCCGTCGGCGGCGCGGACGATGTCGAGCAGCTCGGGGCGCACGGTCGTGCCTGATAGCTTCAGGCTCGCATGCCCGACCGCGTGCTCCTCCAGACGCAAATTGAGCTGGAAGCGCTCTGAGGCCGCGCGCAGCACGCCCGATGTCGCGGTCGTGATCTCGGGTCCGATGCCGTCACCGGGCAGAACGACGATTTGCATGGCGATCCCCTGACTCTTGCAGCCGCGGCGCGATCATACGCCAGCGCGAGCCGTCATCGCCCTACCTTCGCGCATACACAGCATGCAAGCATATGCCTGTGGAAGGCGGCCCCGCCGTAGTACATGCGAAATGACCGATTTGAGCCGCGCCGCGGGAGCCACGCGCCAACGCAATGACGATCACGTTACCTGCCGCCGCGCGCGAGCCCGACCACACCATCTCTGATGGCCTCCCCGCCGCGCAGCGGCGCTGGGCGATCGCCGCGATCTTCACCGCGCTGGCGATGGCCTCGCTCGACACCGCGATCGCCAACATCGCCCTGCCCGCCATTGCTGCCGATCTGCATGTCTCGCCGGAGCAGTCGGTCTGGGTGGTCAACGTCTACCAGATCGCGCTGGTGGCGACGCTCTTGCCGCTGGGTGCGCTCGGCGAGATCGTCGGACACCAGCGCATCTATCTCGGCGGCCTCATCCTGTTCACCATCGCCTCGCTCCTCTGCGCGGTGGCGTGGTCGCTGGAGAGCCTGCTGGTCGCGCGCATGCTGCAGGGGCTGGGTGCCAGCGGCATCATGAGCGTCAACACCGCGCTGGTGCGCTTCGTCTATCCCGGCCGGATGCTGGGCCGCGGTTTTGGCCACAACGCGCGTGTGGTCGCGACCGCCTTCACCTTCGGGCCAACGATCGCCTCCGCCATCCTGGCCATCGGCCCGTGGCCGTGGCTGTTCGCCGTCAACATCCCGTTCGGCCTCGTCGCGATCGGCATCGGCGTTGCGATGCTGCCGAAGACGCCGCGCGCCGATCACGGGTTCGACTTTCTCGGCGCAATCCTGGCGTCGGCCTGCCTCGGCCTGTTCATCACCGGCATCGGCAGTGCCGCGCATAATCTGTCGCCGGTGATCGTGATCATCGAGCTGGTCACGGCCCTCGCGCTCGGCTTTATCCTGACGCGCCGGCACGCCGACCATCCGGCGCCGATGCTGCCGATCGACCTGTTCAGCCGGCCGATGTTCGCGTTGTCGGCCGCGACTGCGGTGTGCTCCTTCGCCGTGCAGGGCCTCGCCTTCGTCTCGCTACCGTTCTATTTCGAGGACGTGCTCGGCCGCTCGCAGGTCGAGACCGGCTTCTTCATGACACCGTGGCCGCTGGTGGTCGGCATCATGGCGCCGATCGCGGGACGCCTGTCCGACCGGCACGCGGTCGGCCTGCTCGGCGGCGTCGGCCTGGTGCTGCTCGGCCTCGGCATGGCGCTGCTTGCGACGCTTCCGGCCAACCCCGCCATTGCCGACATCATCTGGCGGATGGTGATCTGCGGCATGGGCTTCGGCTTCTTCCAGGCGCCGAACATGAAGGCGGTGATGTCAAGCGCGCCGCCGCATCGCAGCGGCAGCGCCTCGGGCATCGTCGCGACCGCGCGCCTGACGGGACAGACGACGGGGGCGGCCCTCGCGGCGCTCTGCTTCGCGCTCGCCGGTCACGACGGCGCAACCGTCGCGCTGGCGCTCGGCGCCGGCTTTGCCGCACTCGGCAGCGTGATGAGCTTCCTGCGGCTGGCGGTGAAGTAGACCGAACGCGTTGGCGCGCCTCATTGGCCGGCCCGCCTTCACGGAGCCTTCTGCGCGATGGGACGGCTCACGATTGCCGTGGCATCGAGCGGCTCGCATTTGATCGTCCGTGTCAGCTTTGGCGGGCCTTTCCAGCCCGCGGTCTCGCTCAGGGGCGCAAACGTGCCTCCTTGCGGCGTCAGGATGATCGGCTCCGACTTCAGGCAGAGATCGGGAAATGCGAGGCCATGGCCGCCGCCTTGGCTGAACCGCCCAACCAGCGTCTGGGAGGCCTGCATCCGCGTCGCTGGCGAGGCTCGCATCGCGCGGTCGGGGTCGAAGGCGCGATAGCACGGCCAATCGGTGTGGTTCGCTTCGAACTCATAGACGACCCGGCAAGCAGCTCCGGCCGATTTCACGAACGGCGCATCCGACGGCGCGGCGGCATCGCGTTCGAAAACCAGGGTCTGCAGCGTCAGCACTTCGGTCGTCGCGCGGGACACGTCGGGCTTGCCCGGTTCGATCGCTATTTTCCCACGGGAGAACACCAGCTTGGTCCTCGGTCGCTCCTCCCTGGTCTCCAGCACCAGCATGGGTCTCTCCGCCCACGAGCGATCCAGGTCCACGTCCCCGTCGCCCATCGTCAGCCGCGCATTGCCAACGGAAGGGTTGTCCTTGGCGAAATCGATCGTGCGAAGGTGCACACTCGACTTCGACGCCTCGAGGCTCAGGAATCGCAAATCGTCCACCTTGCGCGTGATCGGCATCATCGGATCGAAACGATCGTCGATGTTGAACCGGACGATCTTCTTCAGCTTGGCCGAGAGAGGCCCTTTGGCGGCGAGCGGCGGTGCAACGTCGATCACAAGCAGGGCACCGTCGGGCGAGAAGCTGTTGCCGAAGGCCCGCTGCCAGGCGGCGGTCAACAGCGAATCCGTCCGCTGATCGATGTCCCGCGCGAAATAGATCTGCTGTCCGGCGCGAACCAGCGGAAAGTTCTGGAATGCACCGAGCGCCGCGCCCTTGCGAACCTCCGGTTCGGGGAAGGTGACGCATTTGGACCGGTCGTCGCCTCCGGACTCCTCGACCTTCCTGGATGCAGAGCGGGAACAGAAGCTCAGATGCTGCTCCTTTGTCTTCTGTGTGCTGATCGACGTCGCGTAGACGAGATCCGGACTTCCGGGCACTTCCATCGGAAGCGGAGAGGTCGCGAACATGTCGACCTCAACCCTGCTGAGCGACGGGCCCGCATCGACGGAGCAGAGATCCCGGGCCGGCAGGGTATTGGTGAGGAGGCGCGCCGGATCGGCGCCGACGATACAGGACATGCTGTCCTGCGGGTTGTTCCGGCTCATCCAGATCAGATGGTCCTTGCCCGCTCCGTCGACGAGGAGATGCGGCGCCGCGTGTCGACGGCGCGGCGGCAGCCAGACCGGCATGGTTTCGGACAGCATGGGCTCGCGCTTGAGCAGCGCTTCCGGCAACCGCGTCACGCCGACCGAGCGCAACTCGGCGCTGACGGCGTTGGGATCGGTCGTCCACTCGAGAACGGGAACACTCGCGCAGGTGATGCAGGTCACCGCAAGATTGGAGCGGACGTTCTCGAACATGAGAATGACCTGATCGGGGTCGCTGCCGTATTTGGCCGGCGCGGCCGCCTTGAACGGATGATCCACCACACGGCTGACCAGAAATCCGTTCGACCGCGACGGGTCCGAATCGAACTCGAAATAGGTCGATCGGTCCCAGCCGCGATAGGCGTCGTATCCGCCTATGCTCACGCCGGCCAGAACCATCTTGGAGTCGGTCTGACAGCGCGCCGCGCTGCTCTCCTGGCTGCCGTTTCGTATGTAGAGACAGAGTCGAAAAGCTGCGTTCTGCAGAATGCGGTCGCAATCGTTCTGGTTATAGCCATAGGTCGCAAGGCCGTGGCGATAGCAAAGGTCGTGAAAGACGCACGCCTGCCTGAAGCGCTGCAGGACGAGATGGCGCTTCTGGTTGGAATCCCTGCCGCCGTCGAAGAATATGTTGGCCCAAGGCGGCAGGCTGCAGTTCAGGCCCTCGCCACTGCCACCGATGGTACTGACGACGTCCGGCCCCGATTGAAAGGCCGTGACGGTGGCGGGCATCTCGCCATCGGTGATGTCGTCGACATTCTTGTAGATGGAATCGGCGATGAAGGAAGGCAGATATGCGAAGACCAGCACCGCCACGACAATCAGCGCAACCGACCAGCGGATCACCTTCCTGAACATGGCCCAACCCCGCTAGAGCTTTTCCGGCAATGACGTCGGTCGCAATGGCAGACGAGCACTGAGCCTCGCGGGCCAACTCAAAATGCCCGCGCGGAACGTCCAGACGCCGAAATCGCGGCGGGCCCGGTGTCGTCCTGACGACGATCAGCTTGAGGTTGTCCTGCTGTCAAGCCGGGATCTCACACATGACAGCCAGTTTGATTGCCGACGGCACGCCGGGCAGCACATCAAAGCGTCGTGGGCGGTTCCATCGCTCTCCGGATGTCAGGCCAGATGTCGAGCCTCGGTCGCGCCCACAGCCACGGCCGGACTCGGGATTTGCTCGTCCAGCGCCGCCAGGCGCGCGTCAATGGCGGCGATGACCTTGCGCGAGAACGGTCCGAGATGGGCATAGGCTGCGATCATCTGCACGGCAATGCGCGCGGATGTCGTGTCGCGCTTGGCGCAGTTCATGAAAGTTTGCCACAACGGTCCACGCGCCTCGGGAAGGGCGGTGACCACCTTGTGCACCGTCTCCATCGCACCGAGCTTGGCGCGGATATCGCCTTCGGCGAGCTCGTGGCGCTGCCGGGACCGGTCGAGCAGCGTCATGAGGCGGTCGACGCGTCCTGAATAGGCAGCCGGGCTGTAGACGTGCTCCAGCACCCGCTTGTAGTCCGTCAGGATGTCGCGGAGCGGGCGCACCGGATCGAAATTGATTCCAGCCGTGCACTGATCAGCGCCGATGGTCGGCGCCACATCGTGGCCCGCGTGGAGCCGGCCTTCGCGCTCCAGGCGGCGCGTCAGCTGCGTGTTCGGCAAGGCATAGAGCAGCCCGACCATGCTGACGGGAATCGCCGCTTCCTCGATGAAATCGATCATGGCGTCCGCCATGGAGACCTTCTCATTGTCGAAACCGACGATGAAGCCAGCGGTGACGAGCATGCCGGCGGCGTAGATCTTGTGGATGCTCTCGGCGATGTTGCGCCGCGTATTCTGCTTCTTCCGCATCGCGACCAGCGTTGCCGGATCCGGACTCTCGATACCGACGAAGATGGCGAAGAAATTCGCCGCCCCCATCAACTCCAACAGCTCGGGATCATCGGCCAGGTTGACCGAGGCTTCGGTCGACAATTCGAACGGATAGCCGTGGGTCCGCTGCCATTCGGCGAGCTTAGGCAGGAATTGCCGCAGCGACTTCTTGTTGCCGATGAAATTATCGTCGACGAAGTCGAGATGGCCGCGGTAGCCCATCTGATAGAGCCTATCGAGCTCGACGAACATCTGCTCGATCGTCTTGGTCCGCGGCACGCGGCCGTAGAGCTCGATGATGTCGCAGAACTCGCAGGTGAACGGACAACCGCGCGAATACTGCACACCGAGATAGAGATAGTCCTCGAACTTGAGCAAGTCGAAACGCGGCACCGGCGTCTTGGTCACGTCCGCCTGGAATTTCGGTGCGGTGAAGGTGCCGCTCCGCGCGCCCCCCTCCCAGGCCGCAATGAATTCGTCGATGACGCTCTCGGCCTCACCGAGCACCCGGAAGTCGGCCCGCTCATAGATGTGCGGGCTCGAAGTCGGGTCGGGGCCGCCCACGACCACGGGCTTGCCGGCCGCGCGGCAGAGCTCGATCAGGCGCAGCGTGTCGGCCTGCTGCGGCATCATCCCGCCGGTGAAGACGACATCGGCCCAGGCGAGATCCTCGTCGTTGAAGGGCGCCGTGTTGCAATCGATCAGCCGGACCGTCCAGCTTTCGGGCAGCATCGCGGCAACGGTGATCAGGCCCAAAGGAGCGGCCGGGCGCTTTACGCCCAATACCTTGCAGGATTCGCCAAAGGTCCAGAAGGACTCTGCCGAGAACAGCGGGTACAGCATCAGTACGTTGGGACTCGGCACGTTCATGGAACTCCTTCTGGCGTCGGCGCAGTGTACCAAAGCGCCCGCCTCTTGCACCCCGGCAAAAGGGACAAACTGTCGCCGTGGCCTCGACCGGGCCTGGAACCGACGTTCACAGCTGGCGTCGCCTCAGACCCATGGATTGGCGCCCGCGGAAGGACGACCGAATCAACCATGATGAAGGGCGAGACAAAACACCACCCTCCCCACAATCTTCCCTCAGCGGCGTAATTCTTCGCATTTCACCCTCGGACTGTTGATTTGAACAGTTCCAGTTTGCCGGACACATTGCGCCCCTGAGTTCAATCGGTGGATTGGGCCAATCAGGGGACTTGCGATGGCAAACCTAACAATCAACGGAAAAACCTTCACTCTCGACGTCGAGCCGGACACGCCGCTGCTCTGGGCGATTCGCGAGAATGCCGGCCTGACGGGCACCAAATACGGTTGCGGCATTGCACAATGCGGCGCCTGCACGGTTCACATCGAAGGCGTCGCCACCCGCTCCTGCGGCGTCTCGGTCAGCGAAGCCGAGGGCAAGAAGATCACCACCATCGAGGGGCTCGCCTCCGGCGATGCGCTGCACAAAGTGCAGGAGGCCTGGATCGCCCAGGACGTGCCGCAATGCGGCTATTGCCAGAGCGGCATGATCATGGCGGTGGCGGCGCTGCTGAGCGAGAAGCCGAAGCCCACCGACGCCGATATCGACGAGGCCATCACCAATATCTGCCGCTGCGGCACCTTCCAGCAGGTGCGCGAAGCGATCCACACGATCGCAAGCGCGTAAGGAAATCCCCACATGAATAAGCATATCTCGCCGCGGCTCAACCGCCGCGCCTTCGTCATCGGCACGGCCGCGGTCGGTGCCGGCCTCGCCATCGGCCTCGACCTCCCCTTCGGCGGGCCCGCCGTGGTCCGTGCCGCCGACGGCTCGCCGGAGATCGGCGCCTGGGTCGTGGTCAGGCCCGACGACACCGTCGTGATCCGCATCGCCCGCTCCGAGATGGGTCAGGGCTCGCTGACCGGCCTTGCCCAACTCGTCGCCGAGGAGCTCGAATGCGACTGGACCAAGGTCACGACCGAATATCCGACACCCGGCCAGAGCGTCGCTCGCAAGCGCGTCTGGGGTGATTTTTCGACCGGCGGCAGCCGCGGCATCCGCTCCTCGCAGGACTATGTCCGCAAGGGCGGCGCCACCGCGCGCGTGATGCTGATCCAGGCCGCCGCCGATGCATGGAAGGTGCCGGCCTCCGAATGCGCGGCCGCGAACAGCGTCATCACCCACACGCCATCGGGCAGGACCACGACCTACGGCAAGGTCGCCGAAGCCGCCGCCAAGCTGACGCCGCCGGCGGACGTCAAGCTGAAGGATCCGAAGGACTGGAAGCTGATCGGCAAGGGCGTGAAGCGGCTCGACACCGTCGACAAGACCAACGGCGCCATGATCTACGGCGCCGACATCAAGCTGCCGGGCATGCTGAATGCGGCGATCAAGGATTGCCCCGTGTTCGGCGGCAAGCTGAAGAGCTTTGACGAAGCCAAGATCGCCAGCATGAAAGGCGTCAAGAAAGTCGTCAAGGTCGGCGATACCGCGGTCGCGGTCGTTGCCGACACCTGGTGGCACGCCAAGACCGCGCTGGAGGCGTTGCCGATCGTCTGGGACGAGGGCGACAACGCAAAAGTCTCCAGCGAGTCGATTGCCAAGTGGCTGGCCGAAGGCCTCAACAACGACCAGCCGGCCTATGTCGGCAACAAGAACGGCGACGCGAAAGCGGCGATTGCGAGCGCGGCGAAGAAGGTCGAGGCCGTCTACTCCTATCCCTATCAGAACCACGCCACCATGGAGCCGATGAACGCCACCGCGCTCTACACCGCGGACAAATGCGAGGTCTGGTGCGGCACGCAGAATGGCGAGGCGGCGTTCGCGGCGGTGCTGGAGGCGTCTGGCCTGCCGGCGGACAAGTGCGACGTGCACAAGGTGATGTTAGGCGGCGGTTTCGGCCGGCGCGGCCAGACCGACTATGTCCGCCAGGCCGTCATGATCGCCAAAGAGATGCGGGGAACGCCGGTCAAGCTGTTGTGGTCGCGCGAAGAGGACATGGCGCACGGCCGGTACCACCCGATCACCCAGTGCAAGATGACCGGCGCGTTCGATGCCAACAACAATCTGGTCGCGCTGCACTACCGCCTGTCCGGCCAATCGATCCTGTTCTCGCTGCGCCCCGAAGCGCTGCAGAATGGCATGGATCCGGCCGCCTTCCAGGGCGTCGCCCAATCCGGCGAAGCCGCGTTCGGCTATTCGGTGCCGAACCTGCTGGTCGAGCATGCGATGCGCAACCCGCACGTTCCGCCGGGCTTCTGGCGCGGCGTCAACGTCAATCACAACGCCATCTACATGGAATGCTTCATGGACGAGCTGGCCCAGGCCGCAGGCCAGGACCCGCTCGAATTCCGTCGCAAGCTGATGGGCAACCATCCCAAGCATCTGGCGGTGCTCAATGCCGTTGCCGAGAAGATCGGCTGGACGACGCCGGCGCCGCAGGGCGTCTATCGCGGCATCGCCCAGGTCATGGGCTATGGCAGCTATGTCGCCGGCGCCGCCGAAATCTCGGTGACTGACGGCAGCAAGATCAAGGTGCATCGCATCGTCGCCTCCACCGATCCCGGCTACGTCGTCAATCCGGCGCAGGTGGAGCGGCAGATCGCGGGGTCCTTCGTCTATGGCCTCTCGGCGCTGTTCTACGGCGGCTGCACCGTCAAGGACGGCAAGATCGAGCAAACCAACTTCGACACCTACAACTCGATGCGCATCAACGAGATGCCGAAGGTTGAATCGGTGATGGTGCCAAGCGGCGGGTTCTGGGGCGGCGTCGGCGAGCCCACCATCGGCGTCGCAGCGCCGGCGGTGCTCAATGCGTACTTCGCCGCGACCGGCAAGCGCATCCGCTCCGTGCCGCTGCGGGACCAGAACATCACCTTCGCCTAAGCACAGCCGCGGCGGCCACGACGGCCGCCGCGGCATTTTGCGGACAAGATTCATGAATGCGCTGGTGACGCGGCGGAATGCCGTTCTCGGCATCACCGCCGCGGCCACATCGTTCGTCGTCCCCTCGATCCTGCGCGCGCAATCCGCAGGCCGCATCGTCGTGGTCGGCGGCGGCTTTGGTGGAGCGGCCTGCGCGCGGGCGCTCAAGCGCGCGCAGGCGGGCTTGCAGGTGACGCTGATCGAGCCGAACAAGACCTTCACTTCGTGCCCCTTCAGCAACGAGGTGATCGCCGGCCTGCGCGAGATGGACGCGCAGCAGTTCGGCTATGACAGGCTCGCCGCCGAGGGCGTCACCGTCGCTGCTCAGGCCGCGACGGCCGTCGACGCGCAAAAGCGCAGCGTGAAGGCCGCCGATGGCGCCACGTTTGCCTATGACCGCCTCGTGCTCTCGCCCGGCATCGACTTCCACTTTGAAGCCCTGCCCGGCTATGACGACGCCGCATCGGAGAAGATGCCGCACGCCTGGAAGGCCGGCGCGCAGACCCTGCTGCTGCGCAGGCAGGTGGAAGCAATGGCTGACGGCGGCACGGTCGCGATCGCAATCCCCGCTAATCCCTTGCGTTGCCCGCCGGCGCCTTACGAGCGTGCCAGCCTGATTGCGCATTACCTGAAGACGAACAAGCCACGCTCGAAAGTTCTGATCCTCGACGCCAAGGACAATTTCTCCCAGCAGCGGCTGTTCGAGAGGGCGTGGAAGGAGCTCTATGGCGACATGATCGAGCGCATCGCGCTGTCACAAGGCGGCCGCGTCACCTCAGTCGATCCGGCGACCATGACCATCGTCACCGAGTTCGGCAACTACACGCCAGATGTCGCCAATGTCATTCCGCCGCAACGCGCGGGACGCATTGCCGAGATCGCTGGCGTGGCGGACCACACCGGCTGGTGTCCGATCGATCCCGTGACCTTCGAGTCGAAGCTCGTCAAGAACATCCACGTCATCGGCGACGCCTGCCTCGGCGGCGGCATTCCCAAATCGGCATCGGCTGCAAGCGGGCAAGGCAAGGCGTGCGCCGCTGCCATCGTCGCTTTGCTCGCGGGCCGAGCACCCGAGACGCCACGGCTGACCGGCGTCTGCTACAACACCGTCGCGCCAGGCTATGGATTTTTGCTTGCAGGCAATTATCAGCCGAAAGGCGACATCTTTGCCGAGGTCGAGGGCGGCGCGACGAGCCCAGTCGATGCCCCGCGCGAATTGCGCGCCCGCGAGGCGACCGAAGCCGAGCGCTGGTTTCAAATCATCACGGCGGACGTCTTTGGTTAGAGCGATGATGGGACCAAGTTGCCGCCACGAGCTAGGTGCGCTCCCTCCCCCGCTTGCGGGGGAGGGTTGGGGAGAGGGTGTCTCCACTCGCGAGACTCCCCAAGAGGAAAAAGCCCTCACCCGCCGCTGCGCGGCGACCTCTCCCGCAAGCGGGAGAGGTAAGCGGAGTTCGCGGCGGCACCGTGCACCCAGTCCGATTTCTGCGGTTGCTGCGTTCATCGCGGCGATCCTCGCCCTGTCCTCGCTTGCCAAGGCAGACGAACTCGCGCCCTACAAGATCGTAGGCGAAGGCATCCCGGCTTCTCTCACGGGCGCGCCAGGCGATGCCGTGCGCGGCCGCGCGCTGGTGCTGGCGCGCACCACGACCTGCATCCTCTGCCATTCCGGCCCTTTCCCGGAAACGCGGTTCCAGGGAGATCTCGCGCCTGACCTCACAGGCGCCGGGAACCGATGGTCGGTGAGTCAGTTGCGGCTTCGGCTGGTCGATGCGGCGCGCTTCAACCCGGACACCATCATGCCGTCCTATTATCGCAACGGCGACCTCGTGCGAGTCGGACGCAATTTCACCGGCAAGCCGATCTTGTCGGCGGCGGAGATCGAGGACATCGTGGCTTTTCTTGCAACGCTTCGCGACTAGGACTGTTCATGCCAACCACGCGACGACAATTTCTGAGCCTCGCCGGAGGCGTGGCGGCCGCCGGGACGATCCCGATCGTCACCCTGCGTCCGCTTCACGCGACGCCCGCGATGCTCAACACCGCAATCCGCAATGTCGTCGGCGAAGCACCAATTCGCACCGGCAGGGTGAAGCTCGACATTCCGCCGCTGGTCGAGAACGGCAACACCGTGCCGATGACGGTGAGCGTTGCAAGCCCGATGACGGCGGACGACCACGTCAAGAGCATCCACGTCTTCAACGAGAAGAACCCGCAGCCGAACATCGGCAATTTCTATTTCGGCCCCTCCACCGGCCGCGCTCAGGTCGCGACACGCATCCGCCTCGCCGACACCCAGAAGGTGGTGGCGATCACCCGCCTGTCCGACGACACGTTCTGGCAGGTCGCCGCCGACGTGGTCGTTACGCTGGCCGCCTGCACCGAGGAGATGAACTGATGGCCGCGCTCATCAACGTTCCCGCGAAGGCGAAGCGCGGCGACGTCATCGAGATCCGCACGCTGACCTCGCACATCATGGAAACAGGCTTCCGCCATACCACAGACGGCAAGCTGGTGCCGCGAGACATCATCACGAGCTTCACCTGCCGCTACAACGGCGCCGAGATCTTCCGCGCCGATCTGTTTCCGGCGATCGCGGCCAATCCTTATCTGTCGTTCTTCACGGTCGCCAGGGAAAGCGGCAAGTTCGAGTTCGAGTGGATCGGCGACAACGGCTATTCCTCCACCGCGTCGGCATCGATCATTGTCGAATGAGCGTTTGGCGCGCGATAGCAGCGGCCGCATTGTTCGCCGCAGCGCCTGCCCTGCTCGCTGGTGAAGTCCCGCACGATGCGCGCCGGTCCGGCTACTCCTTCATGGGCCCGGACACGCGCGCCATGCAGGACGACGACACCTCCAATCCCGGCATGCTGTTCGTGCTCGATGGCGAACAGCTATGGGACAAGAAGACCGGCAGAGCCGAGAAAGCCTGCGCGGATTGCCATGGCGATGCACGCACCAGCATGAAGGGTGTTGCCGCACGCTACCCGGCCTTCGACAAGGCGCTCAGTCGCCCCGTCACGCTCGACCAGCGCATCAATCTCTGCCGCTCCAATCATCAGCAGGCGTCGCCACTGCCCTACGAGAGCCGCGAGCTCCTGGCGCTGTCCGCCTTCGTCGCCCATCAATCGCGCGGTGTCGCGATCACTGCCGGCGACGATCCGCAAGCAAAGCCCTTCGTGGAGCAAGGCCGCGACCTCTTCATGCAGCGGCAGGGCCAGCTCAACCTCGCCTGCACCAATTGCCACGACGACAATTTCGACAAGCGCCTTGCGGGCGCGCCGATCACGCAGGGACAGCCGACCGGCTATCCGCTCTACCGCCTGGAATGGCAAACGCTGGGATCGCTGGAGCGACGGCTGCGCAGCTGCATGAGCGGCGTCCGCGCCCAGGCCTATGATTACGGCTCGCCCGAGCTGGTCGCGCTCGAGCTTTATCTGATGTCGCGGGCGCGCGGCTTGCCGATGGAGACGCCGGCTGTCCGGCCCTGAGACTAGTGCTTTGAGGCTTCCGCTTGCGGCGAGGTGGCTTCGGCCGCAGCCGCGGGTGTCGCGACCGATAGTCCATGGAGCCTCCAGCTACCGCCGACATCCTGAAACATCAGATCGAAATCGATCTGCAACGGCCTCGTCGGAATGGTGCCGCTGAGCCGCAGCATGCCGCGGCCATTGACGTTGGGTGCCGCCGACAATCGCGGGGCGAGAAGTGCGGCTCCAAACAGGTCGAACTTGCGGGCCCGCAGGTCGGAGAACGCAAGCGCGAGATCGGCGGCGCTATTCCTGGCCTGGAATTCAGGTGCGGCAAGGTCGCGCAACACCGAATAATTGCCGGAGCGATTGGCGTCATTCAACGTCAGGAGCGAGGAGCGGATCAGATAGAGTGCCTGCTCGACGGTGACCTGCGGCCCGCCCTGTCGTGTCGGGGCCGCGGCGGGCTGAACCGCCCAACGATCCGCAAAGCCGGAAGGCGGTGATTGCGTCTCCGCACGCATGGGTGCGCAGGCTACGATGAGGATCGTGCCTACGATCAATCGTGGCGATACGACCATGCACTCACCAGCCCATGCGCAAGCCGACGCGTCCGCCGGCGACCCGCTGGTCGGGCCCGTAACCTATTCCGCCGTTGAACTGCATGTTCTGATTGAGACGTAGTGCCGCGTTGAACGCGAGACCGTTGGCCCGCTCGAAGGTCCCGTAGTTCATGGTCACGGCAAAACTCTCATTCGGCAGCAGCGTCGGCACGCCGGCCATGGCAAAGGCCATGGCGACGCCGCTGGTCACCTTGCTGGTCCTGCTGCTGAGGTCGTCGAGGCGGCCGTTGATGTTGGCGAGCTGGCCATTGATGGCGCTGAGATCGCTGGCCGAGGCGATGCCGAGATTGGCAAGCGTCGTGGTCGCGAGATTGCCGGCGCCATCGGAGGTGACAAGCTGGGTCGTGCCGCTCTGCGCAGCCTTGCTGGCCGAAGAGGTGATGCCGGCCATAGTGTAGGTGTTGCCGGTCGTCCCGAACGTCTGCTGGTTGGCGCGGGTCACTGTAGCGCCATTGCCGAAGGCGGCGGAATTGGCAAAGCCGGCGCTGGAATTGTTGCCGACAGCGAGGGCATTGGCCCCAGTGACCGAAACGGTGTTGCCGATTGCGATGCCGCCCGCGCCGGTTACGGTCCCCGCGTTCGCCATCACCAGCGCATTGGACGCATTGACGGTGTTGCCGGAGCCGAACACGGAGGATCCGGCAGCGCTCGCCGTGCCGGCCACCGCGTTGTTGGAGCCGACCACATTGACGTTGTCGCCCCGGCCGGTCTGGTTGGTGCCGTTGACGGTGTTGTTGTCGCCGAGCACGAAGCTGCCATTGCCGTTCAGCGTATTGGGGTCGCCGATGGCGTAGCTGCCATTGCCGCGCACGGTTTGACCCGTGCCGAATGCACCGCTGTTGGTGCCGGTGACGGTGTTGAACGCACCGACCGCGGTGCTGTTGACGCCGGTCACCGTGGTGTTGTTGCCGACAGCCGTTCCGCTCGTGCTGCCGGCGTTGACGACCGCCCACGATCCGACCGCCACCGAACTGTCGGCATACGCGTAGCTGTCCGCGCCGTAAGCTGAGCTGGCGAGGCCAGTCGCGGTGCTCCGGCCACCGGTCGCAGTTGCGAAGTCGCCGGACGCCCGGGAGGCGGCACCCACCGCCGTCGAGTACCAGCCGGGTGCACTGCTGTTGGCGCCAACGGCCACGGTTTGATTGCCGGTCGCACTGCTCACATAGCCGTAGGCGGTACTCTCGTAGCCGGTCGCCGCGCTCTGCGCGCCGGCGGCGGAGGCGTGCTGACCGATCGCGAGGGCGCCAAATCCCATCGCGGTGGTCTGCACGTTGGTCGCCTGACTAGAAGCGCCGACGGCGAGAGCATTATAGCCAGAGGCAGTGCTGGAGGCGCCATAGGCCGTGCCGGATGCACCGCCCGCCGTGCTGCTGGCACCGCACGCCGTGCTTCCGGCGGCAACGGCGACAGCGCCGCCGGTGCTGTTGCTGGCGTCGGTACAGACGAACTGTGCCTGCGCGGATGACACGTCGACGACCGCGGCCAGCGCGAGCGCCACCACGACACAGATCGCAGCCGGCCACATTTGCCGCCGCGTCGCTTCCCCCCGCGTTCGTCCCGCTGTCTCGCCGGTCCGCCCTTCGGCCAACCGCACCGCAAGACCCGCCCCTCGCCTATCCATCGCTCACCTTCACGTCATTGCAAATTGCTCGGGCCGGCAAACACTCACGTCTGGCCCGCGCGCGATAATATGAATATTCATGCCCGGAGACTGCGGTTCGACGGCGTGGAAACTTGCCTGATCGTCCCAATTTGCAGACCAACTGCCGGAGGGAGCGGCCTGGCATGACGAAAATTCCGTATCTGCGGTTCGATACAGCGGAGCTACCCGCCGCCGAGCGGCTCGATCGCTACCGCGCGATTCTCACCCATTACGAGGTGTCGGTCCCCGAAGGCACGTCCAGCGACGACTTCGAGGTTCTGGCCGAGGCCTGGCTGCTGGGCGGCCTGGTGACCGCATCCACCAAGATGGGGCCCGTGCGCTTCACCCGCACCGCCGCGCTGGCAAAGGCCGATGGCCGCAACTCATTCGCGCTGCTGTTGCTCCGTCGCGGCGCCTGGAGCGGCGAGGTCGACGGCGAGCCGATCTCGGCCGGCCCCGGCCAGGTGCTAGTGCTCGACCTGACCCGGCGCTTCGACGGCATCGCCACGGCGACCGACACGATCAGCCTCGACGTCGAGCGCGATGCAATCGTCAACGCCGCGCCCGATGGTCTCGACCTGCACGGGCTCGTCCTCGACGGCGCCGCCGGCCGCGTGCTCGCCGATCAGATGGGACTGCTGCGACGACGGCTTCCGGCGATGGACGGGAACGAGGCGCCCGAGGCGATCCAGACGACGCTCGGGCTGCTGCGCGGATGTTTCGGCATGGCCGCGCGGCCGCGCGAGCAAGGGCTCGCCCGGCGCGACATCGCCATCCTTCATCGCGCCAGCCGTTTCATCGATCAGAACCTCGGTCACCCCGATCTCTCGGTGGCAACCATCTGCCGCGAGATCGGCGTGTCGCGCTCGGTGCTCTATCGGGTCTTCACGCCGCTGGCGGGCGTCGCCGATTACATCCGCGGACGGCGGCTCGAGGCGATCCATGTGCTGCTGGATGACGCCGACGAAGACCGCTGGAATGCGGAGATCGCAGCTGAATTCGGCTTCGTGAGCCAGGCCCATTTCAGCCGCAGCTTCCGGCAACGCTTCGGCTACTCGCCGCGCGCAGCGCGCGACTCCCGCGATCTCGCAGCTGCCGTCGACGCTGGCCCGGAGCTATTCCGCGAGTGGATCAACCAGCTCGGTTGACTTGCCTTGTCGTGCGGCTTGAAAGGAAACGGCCGGGCAGCATATCGCCGCCCGGCCGCAATCTCCGCTTCGCTTCTCCTATTCCGCCGGCGCGGCCGACAGCTCCGGATGGGCGGCATAGTGTCCGCCGGCGCCAAGCTTGCTGGCCGCGAACAGGCCGGCGGCCATCGCGGCGTAGGCCAGCGCAACGGCGGGCGTGACACCGAATCCGCCGCCGATGCCGACGGCCTCGCCATGCATGAAGCCGAAATAGGTCAGGACCGCACCGACCAGCGCGAAGCCTGATGCCTTCTCGAAGTCGCGCTCGATGATGAAGACGCCGATCGCGCCCAGGATGAGGCCGCCGAGGATGGAGCCGCCGCCCATCACCTCCAGTCCGTGGTAGAACACGCCCTGCTGCGGCAGCGCGGCGATCGCGGCAGCCTTCACCGCGTCGGCCTTGTCGGCGGCCATGCCGCCGACGGTTGCCGCCGCATTCATGGTCGAGCCCAGCATCGTGTCGATCTGCAGCTTGGCCCAGGCGGCCAGATGCGGCGTCAGCGCCAGCACGATCGCGGGCGCGTGCTTGACCGGCGTGGTCTGGAACGCCTGGGCGCCGATCAGCATGCCGATGTAGAGCAGGATCGGCGAGATCGCGACCACGGGCACGAGGGCCAGCAGCACCGAGATGATGCCGAACCAGGCCAGCACGATCACCATGATGCCGGTTGCGGCGGAGTAACCGATGCGGCCGCCCATCGCCTTCCAGCCGGGATGGCCTATATAGACGGCGTTGATGAAAGGGTTGCCCATCAGGCAGCCGATCAGGCTGACGACGCCGTCCGCCGTGAGGACTCGCGTGGTCGGATATTCGTCGCCCGCTGCCTCCGCGCTCTCGACATTGTCCATGGCTTCGACGAGGTCATAGATGCCGAACGGAATGGCGGTGACCAGGATGATGCCGAGGAATTCGAAGCCGGAGAACACGTAGCCCACGGCGGGAATCGGCACCGAGAAGCCGAAATTGGCGAAGGCATCGCCGACACCTTTGACGCTAAGTCCACCGAGGCCAAGACCGAACAGGTTCGAGCCCCAGGCGATGATCATGCCGGCGGCGATGGCTACGAGGCCCGCGGGAATGCCGCGAGGATATTTCACGCCGCCGAACCAGCTCACCAGGATGATGGCGAAACAGACGAGACCAATCTGCGGCGTCATATACATCTCAAGCGCCGGCCGCATCGAGATGAAGGTGACCGAGACGCCGGCGAGCGTACCGAGCAGCGCCGCGCGCGGCGTGATCTTGCGGATGAATGGCGCTATGAAGCCGCCGATCATGAGAATGAAGCTCTGGAAGAACACCCAGACCAGGCCGGCCGACCAGCCCTTGAGCGGGTCACCGGTCTTCAGCGTGATCGGCAGCATGATGACGAAGGTGACGATGAACATATGCGGCACGCTGACGCCTGAGGGCAGCGCGCAGACGTCGTTGCGGCCGGTCTTCTGCGCCAAACGGTAGGCGAGGTAGGCGTAGTAGAAGGTCGAGAGGCACATCATCAGCCCGAGTGCGGGCAGGATGCGGCCGAACACCAGGCTGTCCGGCATCTTCAAGACGAAGCGCAGGAGCCCCGTGAGCACCAGCATGTTGACGAGGATGTTGGTGCCGAAGCCGAAGAACGCATTCCAGTCGCCCGATGTCCATAGTGCCGGCTTGAACTCGGACTTGTTCAAGTCAGATTTGCCGGCCGTCCCCGTCAACGTGCTCATGACAATACCCCTATGTGGTCGAAACCTTCATTGCCTCCAGGACTGCGGCTGAGGTTGCGACCCAGCCGAAGATGCCGCCCTGGGCCTTGATCATCTTCAGGCCCATCTCGTGAAACTCGGGGAAGTAGGATGCGCAGCCGTCCGACATGACGACGCAGCGATAGCCGCGGTCATTGGCCTCGCGCACTGTGGTGTTGACGCACACTTCGGTGGTGACGCCGCACACCAGCAAATTCTCGATGCCGTATTTCTCCAGCACGTCGCCGAGCTCGGTGGCGTAGAACGCGCCCTTCCCCGGCTTGTCGATCACGATCTCGCTGTCGAGCGGATAGAGCTCGGGAATGATGTCGTGACCGGCCTCGCCGCGAATGAGGATGCGGCCCATCGGACCGGGGTCGCCAATGCGCAAAGACGGCGCGCCGCGTTCGACTTTCGCCGGCGGCGCGTCGGAGAGATCGGGCAGATGGCCCTCGCGGGTGTGGATCACCAGCATGCCGGTGTCGCGCGCCGCCGTCAGCACGGTGCCGATCGGCTTCACCGCGCGCGCAAGCTGGCTGACGTCGTTGCCGAGCGTCTCGCCGAAGCCGCCGGGCTCCATGAAGTCGCGCTGCATGTCGATGATGAGAAGCGCGGTGCTCGGCCAGTCGAGCTTGATCGGCTCGGGCTCGGCGCTGATGACGCCCAATGTCGACTTGCTTGAGTCCAGCATGACGCCCGTCCCTCGCGAGAACTCTCTTTGCCGGAGTTCTGCAAGCGCCGTGCCATTGTGTACAATTGCGGTGGAGCGCCGGACGCGAGGGAATTCGTTGTGTAGTCAGAAGGTTACGCAAGCGATCGGCGCCTGCATATTACCTGTGCGACGGCTTCCCCGCGTGCATCTGCTTAAAGGATGGGCGGCCGATTGGCAGCATTCTTCCCTTCTCCCCTCACAAGGGGAGAGGGTGCAGCCATCGCTCTTACGCCCCATACAGCTGCCGATACTCTTCCTCGTACGGCGCATAGGAGTCCTTCATCGTCGCCATGTTCAGCAGCATGGTGGCCACCATGGTGCCCGCCTTGTCGAACACGCGTGTCCTGACCCAGGCGCTTTCGGTGCGGCGGCTGCCGGAGAGCGCGACCACCTCGCGCTCGACTTCGTACTCCTCGCCCTCGAAGAGCGGGCCCTTGATCAGCCGGATCTCCTGATCGGCGAACAGGCCGACGGCCGGGCCCTTGGCCGGGAGCGGATCGTCCTTCGAGCGATACTGGAACAGCACGCTCAGCATCTCCATCGGGATGATCGGTCTGCCCCAGGGGTTGTCGGCGCCGGAATAGTAAGGCGAATTCTCGGTGATGACGGCGAGCTTCTGCCGCAGCGAGAACGGATAGAGGTCGCCCATGGTCTGATCGAACGCCATGCGGACCGTCTGTCGCTTGCCGGTCTGCGCCACCTTGACGTCGCGCAGGATGACGGGATCGGCGAGCGGCTTGAGCTCGGCGAGGCGCGCCTCCAGCGCAGTCGCTGCGTGCGGTTCACCGACCGAAGCCGTGCCGCGCAGCACCTCGGTGCCGTCGCGCTTGACCATCTGGATCTGGCACTGGCTTGTCCCGGGCAGTGGCTTCGACAGAATCGCCTGCACCTCCTCGCCCTCATAGCAGACGCTGCGATAATGCGCGGACAGGCAGCCGGTTTCGAACCAGGTGTGTCCCCACAGCTGCGCGCAGAGCGGAGCGAACTGGCTGAAATGCGTCGGGCCTTCGATGGTGCCGCCCTTGAAGCCGAGCTTCTGCGCGGTGGCGTCGTCGTGAATGGACGCGTGCGCATCATAGGTTTGCGCTTGCAGCATCTGACGCGGCTGGCGCCACGGTCCAATCAGGGCCTCGGCCGTCGCTGTGATCTCGGTGTCGAATGCGTTTGCAGCCATGATGTTCTCCACTGGAAGCCATGACTAGCAGGAGCGCCACGGATGCGGCCAGCGATATTGACTTCGCCGGCCCATGCTCTTGACTGGCATCTCTCGCTTCGCAAAGCCGCAAGCCTCCCGCGGCGCAAAATCCCTCGCCGGACTACCACACAAGGACTGCCGAAATGACGCTGTTGCAGGTCGAGCTGGACGACAAATACCGGCTCGAATCGAAGCGGATCTTCCTGTCCGGCACACAGGCTCTGGTTCGCTTGCCCATGTTGCAGCGCGAACGCGACCGGCTCCAGGGCCTCAACACCGGCGGCTTCATCTCCGGCTATCGCGGTTCCCCGCTCGGCATGTACGACCACGCGCTGTGGCGCGCGAAGTCGCACCTCCAGCAGCATGACATCGCCTTCGTCCCTGGCCTGAACGAGGATCTGGCGGCGACTGCGGTCTGGGGCAGCCAGCAGGTCGGCTTGTTTCCGGGCGCCAAGGTCGATGGCGTTTTCGGCATCTGGTACGGCAAGGGCCCCGGCGTCGATCGCTCGGTCGATGCCCTCAAGCATGCCAATGCGGCCGGCACCGCGCTCAATGGCGGCGTGCTGGCGCTGGCCGGCGACGACCACGGCTGCCAGTCCTCGACGCTGGCGCATCAGAGCGAGCAGGTGTTTGCAGCTGCGCTGATCCCCGTGATCAATCCGGCGACGCTGCAGGACTATCTCGATCTCGGCCTCTACGGTTTTGCGCTGTCGCGCTTCTCCGGCTGCTGGGTCGGCTTCAAGGCGATCAGCGAAACCGTGGAGAGTTCGGCGTCGATCGACAGCGACCCTGAACGCATCAAGATCGTGCTCCCTGACGATTTCGAGATGCCGCCCGGCGGCCTCAACATCCGCTGGCCCGATCCGCCGCTGGAAGCGGAGCGGCGCCTGTTCGGCCCGAAGATGGCGGCGGTGCAGGCCTTCGCCCGCGCCAACCAGCTCGACCGCATCGTGCTCGATTCGAAGCCTGCGCGGCTCGGCATCGTCGCGACCGGCAAGGCCTATCTCGATCTGCGCCAGGCGCTGGCTGATCTCGGCATCACCGACAAGGACGCGCAGGACCTCGGTCTTCGCATCTACAAGGTTGCCCTGACTTGGCCGCTGGAAGAAAGCGGCGCCAAGCGTTTCGCCGATGGTCTTCAGGACGTGCTCGTGGTCGAGGAGAAGCGCGGCTTCATCGAAGACCAGCTGATGCGCATCCTCTACAACATCGATGCATCGCGGCGCCCGACGATCACGGGCAAGCGCGACGAAAGCGGCACGCCGCTGCTCCCGAGCGAGGGCGAGCTGACGCCGACCATCGTCGCCGGCGCGCTGGTGGCGCGCTTGCGCAAGCTCGGCCATCACAGTCCGGTGCTGGAGCAGCGCCTCGCGCGGCTCGAGGCCTTTGACAATCCGGTCACCACCGGCACGCAGATCAAGCTGGCTCGCACGCCGTTCTTCTGCTCGGGTTGTCCGCACAACACCTCGACCCGCGTGCCTGAAGGCAGCCGCGCCATGGCCGGCATTGGCTGCCACGGCATGGCCCTGAGCATGCCGACCCGCCGCACCGATCTGATCTCGCATATGGGCGCCGAGGGCGTGAACTGGATCGGCCAGTCGCCCTTCACGAGCGAGACGCACATCTTCCAGAATCTCGGCGACGGCACCTACACCCATTCCGGGCTGTTGGCGCTCCGCGCGGCATCGGCCGCCGGAATCAACATCACCTACAAGATCCTTTATAACGACGCCGTCGCGATGACCGGCGGCCAGCCCGCCGAAGGCGCCTTTAACGTCGCGCAGATCGCGCATCAGGTCTGGGCCGAGGGCGTCAAGCGCCTGGCAATCGTCTCGGACGATCCGGACAAGTATCCGCAAGGAAACTACTTCCCGCAAGGCGCGACCATCCATCACCGCCGCGAGCTCGATGCTGTTCAGCGCGAGCTGCGCGACATCAAGGGTCTTACAGTGGTGATCTACGACCAGACTTGTGCCGCGGAAAAGCGCCGACGCCGCAAGCGCGGGCTTTATCCCGATCCCGCCAAGCGCGCCTTCATCAACGAGCTGGTCTGCGAAGGTTGCGGCGACTGCTCGCAGGCCTCCAACTGCGTCTCGGTGCAGCCGCTGGAGACCGAGTTCGGCCGCAAGCGCCAGATCGACCAGTCGAACTGCAACAAGGACTTTTCCTGCGTCGAGGGTTTTTGCCCGAGTTTTGTGACCGTCCATGGCGGTTCGCTCAAGCGCATGAAGACTTCGGCCGTCGATTCCGGCCAGCTGTTCGCCGATTTGCCGCTGCCGCCCGCACGCGAGCTGGACGCGCCCTACAACATCCTCGTCACCGGCATCGGCGGCACCGGCGTCATCACCATCGGCGCCCTGCTCGGCATGGCGGCCCATGTCGACGGCCGCGGCTGCTCGGCGCTCGACTTCACCGGCCTGTCGCAGAAGAACGGCGCCGTGATGAGCCATGTCCGCATCTCACGGAGGCCTGAAGACATCTCCGCGGTCCGCATCACCACGGGCGGCGCCGACGTCATTCTCGGTTGCGACATGATCGTCTCGGCCGGCCCCACCGCGCTCAGCCGCGCCGAACGTGGCGTGACCAAAGCCTACATCAACGCCGATCTGCAGCCGACCGCGAGCTTTGTGCAAAACCCCGATCTCGACTTCGAGATGGGCACGATGCAGACCGTGCTGCGCGACGCCGTCGGCGACAAGAACCTCGACATCATCGACGCCACGGGCATTGCCGCCGCGCTGATGGGCGACAGCATCGCGACCAACCCCTTCATGCTCGGTTTTGCCTTCCAGAAGGGCGCGATCCCGCTGTCGCTGGAAGCGCTGCTGCGCGCCATCGAAATCAACGGCGCCGCGATCGAGATGAACAAGCTCGCCTTCACCTGGGGCCGCCTGGCCGCCCACGACATGTCGCGGGTGCGCAGCGTGCTGCAGTTCAAGAGCCGAGCGTCGGCGCCGACCAAGTCGCTCGACGACATCGTCGCGACGCGCGCGGAATTCCTGACTGGCTATCAGGACAAGACCTATGCCGACCGCTACCTCGCGGGCGTTGCAAAAGTGCGCAAGGCGGAAACGGCCGCCTCGCCCGCATCAACCGAGCTGGCCGAGGCCGTCGCCAAAAATCTGTTCAAGCTGATGTCCTACAAGGACGAGTACGAGGTCGCCCGGCTCTACACCGACGGCAGCTTCGCGAAGAAGGTCTCGGAGAGATTCGACGGCGACTTCACCCTGAAATACCATTTGGCACCACCGATCTTCGCACAGCGCGACAAGTCGACGGGCCGGCTGCAGAAGCAGGAGTTCGGCGGCTGGATGATCCATGCCTTCCGCGTTCTCGCCAAGCTCAAGTTCCTGCGCGGCAGCGCGCTCGATCCGTTCGGCCGCACCGAGGAGCGCCGGACCGAGCGCAAGCTGGTTGAGGATTATCTGGCGATGATCGATCAGCGGATGGCCGGGCTGAAGGCAGAGCAGATCCCGCTGCTGGCACGCCTCGCGCGCGTGCCCGAGACGATCCGAGGCTTCGGCCACGTCAAGGAGACCAACATCAAGCTGGCGGCGGCCGAGACGGTACGGCTGGAGGCGGAGCTGGAGAACAGCCGTTTTGCGGCGGCGGCGGAGTAGCGGCTAAGAACGCAGGTTCTCTCCACGTCATTGCGAGGAGCCCTTGCGACGAAGCAATCCAGAGTCTCGCCACATACTCAGTGTCATCGCCCGGCTTGCCGCCTTCGCTGAAGCTTCGGCGTGCCAAGCGCTCGTGTGGGCCGCGGCGTAGCCTTGGCGGAGCCGGGACCGGGCGATCCAGTACTCCGAGGCGGTTGTGATTGAACCGATGGGCCGCGGCGTACTGGATGCCCCACTTTCGCGGAGCATGGCAGCGGTGGAAATAGCTAAACCGACGCCGACACGCCTGCAGCGGTCTCACGTGTGACGCTTCCCTCCGCCAGATGCCTTCCTGCGATATATCCAAACACCAGTGCCGGCCCCAGCGTGATGCCCGGTCCCGGATAATTCCCGTTCATGATCGAGCCCATGTCATTGCCGCAGGCATAAAGGCCCGCAATCGGCGTGCCGTCCGCGCGCAGCACCCGGGCTTGCGGATCGACCTTCATGCCGACGGCCGTGCCGAGATCGGCCGGATGGATGCGCATCGCGAAGTACGGCGCGCGGAGGATGGGCGCGACGCAGGGATTAGGCTTGCGGCTGATATCGCCGAGGTGGCGCTGATAGATGGTGCTGCCGCGGCCGAATTCGCCATCGCGCCCCTCCTTCGCGCCTTGGTTGTAGCTCGCGATCGTCGCCGCCAGCACCCGCGGCTTGATGCCGATCTTCGCCGCGAGCCCCGCGATATCAGGCGCCTCGACCAACTCGCCGCTCGCCACATAGCGCCGATAGCTCCGCGTGAACGGCCTGATCCGGCCGAGGCCGTAAGCCCACAGGAACCGGCGATCGCAAATCAAATAGAACCGCCGGTCCGGCTCGCCATTGCTGTCGCGCAGCATGGCCAGCACGAA
Source organism: Bradyrhizobium sp. SBR1B (assembly GCF_014198205.1). Lineage (NCBI taxonomy): Bacteria > Pseudomonadati > Pseudomonadota > Alphaproteobacteria > Hyphomicrobiales > Nitrobacteraceae > Bradyrhizobium > Bradyrhizobium sp. SBR1B. Next base: position 180,992 of record NZ_JACIHC010000011.1, on the reverse strand, counting down.
TTCGTGGTAAGATAGCGCCTCGTTGACGAAACGTCGGCCCGCTGTGTTGACGGCGATCACGCCGGGCTTGGCGCGGTCGGCCACAAGGTGCGGGAACACGCCACGGCTGCCGTCGGCGCGGCGGAATAGCGAGGCCGGCACCCAATAGGCCGGGCTGGTCGCATCCGCATTGAGCGCGGCACCAGTCGCTGCCGCCAGCCGAAGTCCGTCGCCGGTGCTGGAAGGGCTGGTCGCCGAGACGAATCCAGCCGCCGCCGGGAAAAAGCGCTTGCGCAATACGGCGTCGTGCGAGAACCCGCCGGTTGCCAGCACCACGCCGCGGCGCGCTGCGATCGGCCGGTCGCGCGAGCCGTGACGGATCACCACGCCACTGACGCGGTCGCCCTGCATCGAGAGGTCTTCGACATCGGCGCTGAAGAGAACTTCAACCTGCCGCGCCAGCACCGAAGCATAGAGCTGCGCGGCAAGTGCGTTGCCGAGATACAGCGACGTGCCGCGCGGGCTCCGCAGCCGCTGCAGCGCATATCGAGAGATCAGCCGCGCCGCACGCAGGGTCGAGCGCAGCGATTTTCCAACACTGCGCAAATGCGGAACGTCGCGAGGATCGACCATCATCCCGCCGAACAGCGTGAACTCCGGCAACGGTGGCCGCAATCGCGCAAAAGCGCCGCCGAGCCGCGTGCCGTCGAAACCGACCGGCTCCAACACGCGGCCGCCGGGCGTCGCGCCGAGCCGCTCCGGATAACAATCCGGACAGGCCTTCACTGGCTGGAGGCGTACCTCCGTGTTGGCTTCGAGATAGGCGATCGCCTCGGGCCCGCGCGCGAGGAAGGCGGCGCGCAGACCGGCATTGGCGGGCTCGGGCACCGTGCTCGACAGATATTGGACGGCATCCGCGACGCTGTCGGAGAGCCCGGCCTCCCTCATTCTGGCATTGGCGGGAATCCAGACCATGCCGCCGGACCAGGCGGTGGTGCCGCCGACGAACGCGGTCTTCTCGATCACCAGCACGCGCAGGCCTTGCGCAGCGGCCACGGCCGCCGCCGTCATGCCGCCGACACCGGCGCCGATAACAATGACGTCGTAGGTCTCGTGTGCCGGCATCATGCGGGTTTCCGAAGGCGAGGCATGACACCGTCATACCCCGCCTCGCCCGTCCCACGCTAGCGCTGCGGCTTGCGCTCGATCGGGTCGATATCGATCGCCCGCAGGCGGCCGAGCCGCAGCACGTCCATGGCGAGCCGCCGGCCGATGCGGTCGCGGTCGAGCACGCGGATCAAATCGTCGACGCCGTTCATCTCAACGCCGTCGAGCCTGATGACGACGTCGCCAGGCAACAGGCCCGCCTTCGCCGCCGGACCATCCGGCTCGATCTGCGCGAGCAATGCGCCCATCTTGTTTTCGATGCCGGCCAGCACCGCATGCCGCCGTGGGATCGGCGCGGTCTGTCCGGCGACGCCGATATAGGCGCGACGGACATAGCCGTGACGGATGATCTCCGACAGCACGAATTGCGCGGTGTTGCTGGCAACCGCGAAGCAGATGCCTTGAGCGCCGTTGATGATGGCGGTGTTGATGCCGATCACCTCGGCATTCGACGACAGCAGCGGGCCGCCGGAATTGCCAGGGTTGAGCGCGGCGTCGGTCTGGATCACGTCCTCGATGGTGCGCCCGCTCACCGAGCGGATCGAGCGGCCGAGCGCCGAGACCACGCCGGCGGTCACGGTCGATTCGAAACCGAGCGGATTGCCGATCGCGATCACGAGTTGGCCGCGGCGCAGCGTCTTGGAATTGCCGAGCGCGGCATAGGGCAAATGGCGCACGCCGTTGGCGCGCAGCAGCGCAAGGTCGGTATCGGGATCGACGCCGAGCACCTGGGCGTCGCCGACATGGCCCTCGACGTCGCGCAGCCGGATCTCCTTCGACGTGCCGACCACGTGGCTGTTGGTGAGGACGAGGCCATCAGGCGAGATCACGATGCCCGAGCCGAGCCCGCCGCGCTCACGGCCGTTCGGCACTTTTGGCCCGGTCTCGACACGCACGACCGCGGGGCCGACCCGGTCGGTCACATCGATCACGGCATTGGAATAGGCGTCCAGCAACGCCCGGTCATCGGCCGGCGCAGATGCTGTCGTTCGCGATGACGCGCCGTCATCGACGATATCTGAGGTGAAATCCAGCATGGCAAGAGTCCTTGAAGGCTCACACAGATGGTGGCCTGTGCCCGGCCGCGCAAGGTGCCCGTCGGGCGCGCAGGGCTGGACTGCCCAGATGGCTAGGGCGCCCGCCGCAGCGTGCCTGCCCTCGCCTTCACCGGATCGAGCAGCGACCAGTCCCCATCCGGAAGCACATGGCCCTTCGGGAATGGCGCCCGCAGCTCGATCCCCAGCGAACCCAGCACGCGGTCGTCGCGGTAGTAGCATTGCAGCACGACACGGACGAGCGTCGCGGCGGCGACGCCGCCGTGCTTGCGAAACTCCTGCGCCACCGCATCGCGTCTGGTGGCATCGAGCTCGGCGAGCGGCGCTCCTGCCAGCCGCGCCAGATCATCCAGCGCGGCCGCGACCAATTTGGTATCGCGGCCAAGCGTTGCGAGCATATCTGCCTGGATCGCGGGATCGTCGGCGCCGGGCACCTTGTACTCGTCGCTGGCGGGAACGATCATCGCGGCGATGCTGCGGAGGTCGTCGCGTTGGGTGCGCGTGAGATTGTCTGCGGACATGGCGGCCTTAATCAAACAAATTGGCGAGGCGCTGCTTCATCTGGTCGGCGATGTAGAGCGCGAGGGCCTGGATGGTGGAGGTCGGGTTCACGCCGCCCGACGTGACGAAGATGCTGCCGTCGACGATGAAGAGGTTCTTCACGTCGTGCGTGCGGCCCCATTCATTGACCACGGAGCGCTCTGGGTCGGTGCCCATCCGCGCGGTACCGAGCAGGTGCCAGCCGCCCCAGGGGATCGGCGAATTGATGCAGATATCGGTGGCGCCCGCGGTCTCCAAAATCTCCCGGCCGCGCGCCAGCGCATGCTCCATCATCTTCCGGCTGTTCTCGCTGATGGTGTAGTCGATCTTCGGCGCGGGAATGCCGTGACTGTCCTTGAGCACGGGATCGAGCGTGACGCGATTATGCTCCTCCGGCAGATCCTCGCAGATCGCGGAAAATCCGAGCCGGTGGCCGTTCAGCTTGCGGAAGACGCGGTGATGATCCTCGCCCCAGGGCAGAATGCCCTTCTGCTCGCTGACGACAGCCTCGAACACCGGTCCGGCCCCGCGCACGAACTGAACGCCATAGCCGCGCACGAAACCGCGCGACAGGTCGGTGTCGTACCACTGCTTGCTCCACAGGCAGGTCGGCGGCGCGCGGTTGCTATCGGTCGGCTCCTTCACATAGCCGTAGATCTGCGCATAGGGATGGAACATCAAATTCTTGCCGACGAGGCCCGACGAATTGGCAAGGCCGTTCGGAAAGCGGTTTGACGCCGAGTTCAGCAATAGCCGCGGCGTGCCGACGCCGTTGCAGGCGATGATGACGACATGCGCGGGCTGGAACTGCTCGACGCCGTCCTTGTCGTAATAGACCACGCCGGAGGCCATGCCACTCTCGTCGGTGGTGATCTCGCGTACCCGGCAATGGGTGCGCAGCTCGACGCCGGCGCGGATCGCCTGTGGCCAATAGGTGATGTCGGTGGAGGATTTGGCGCCTTGCGCGCAGGCCGGCGTGCAATGGCCGAGATTGATGCAGCGCGCCCGGCCCTCATAGTCCATCGTCGCGACCGTCGTATCCGACGGCCACCAGTGCCAGCCGAGCTTGTTCATGGCCTTGCCGATGATGGCGCCGGACAATCCGAGCGGCTGTTGCGGCATCGGCGGATGCGTCAGCGGCGAGAGCGGATCGCCTGACAAGCCCGACGTGCCCATGATCCGATCGTTCTCCTCGAAGAACGGGGTCAGCGCGTCGTAATCGATCGGCCAGTCGTCGGCGACGCCGTCCAGCGTCCTCACCTTGAAATCGGAGGGATGCAGCCGCGGCCAGTGCGCGGTGTACATCACCGTGGAGCCGCCGACCGCGTTGTAGTTCACGACCTTGATCGGCGAATTGTCGTCGTTGATCGGATAGTCCTCGGGCCGGCCGCGCACGTTCGGGCTCGACGACCACTCGCCGTAGAACTTGGCCTCCCAGTCCCGGCCCGTGCTGGGATATTCCGCCGGGTTCATCCAGCCGCCCTGCTCCAGGCAGAGAATGTGCATCTTGGTCTCGGCCAGCGACCACGCCACCGCCGCGCCCGAAGCGCCGGCGCCGATGATCAGGACGTCCACGGGGTCTTTCATCGCAACCTTTTCCTCCCGCCCTCGCCGCTTCCCGGGCGATTCAGCCTGCACGGTCCGCAAGGCCTGCGAACGATAGGGTCAGAGCGGGCGGGGAGTAAAGCCGCGGGGCCGGAATGTCGCACTTCGCAGGGTGCAGACCATTGGTATCGCCACATCCGGATGCTAGGAACAGGCGCACGAGCAATCGATAGCGAGACCGCATGTCCTTCCGAAATGTCTTTGCCGCCGCCCGCGCTTTTGCGCTCGTTTTGTTTTTCGCCTTGTCCGGAGTCCTGGCGTCTTCCGAGCCGGCTTCCGCGCTGACCGCCGCCGCGATAGTCCGCGACGGCAACTCCATCCAGCTTGGCGACGTCACCTACCGGCTCGACGGCGTCGACGCGCCCGAGCTCGACCAGGTCTGCATCGACGACCACGCCGATTCCTGGACCTGCGGCATCGAGGCTCGCGACCAGCTGGCGAAGCTGATCAACAAGCGCTCCGTGCGCTGTGACGATGTCGGGCCGGAGAAGAGCTTTGGCAAGCGGCACCGGGCGATCTGCACGGCCGAGGGCGACAAGGCCAGCCTGAACGAACAGCTGGTCAAGCTCGGCTTTGCCGTCGCGCGGGAGCCGATCAAGGCGAACGTCAAGCCGGCCGTGGCCGAGGCCAAGTCGGCCGCCGCCGGGATCTGGAAGGGGTGTTTTGTTGCGCCGCAAGACTTCCGCGCGGGCAAGAAGGACGGCGCACTGCTGGGTGCCGCCTGCCGTCCGGACCGCGACAAGGAAATTCGCGCCGTGCTGTTCCCGGAGGAGCTGACGATGCCGCCGAGTTGCAGCATCAAGGGAAAGCTCGCGGTGCGCGCACGCGTCACCGGCAACATCGGCATCTATCATCTGCGGGGTTGCCCGAGCTACCCGGCGACCACCAAGCCGGACCGCTGGTTCTGCTCGGAGGACGACGCCCAGGCGGCCGGCTTCCGCAAGGCCTACAATTGCCGCCGGCCGAAGTGAAAAATTCCCTCACGCATCCGTGAGTAGTAGTCCATGACCGTATTGATCCGGAATTGAACCCCTTCGCGAGTTGCTGCACTCATAAAGGTACGCAAGCGCTTGCGCGGGCGTTTCCTTGGCAGCAATCCGGCTCCGGCCTGATTGCCCTGCTTGGGCGTTTCCTCCCTAGACTTGGGCCGCTTGTCACAACAAGCGGCTCTTCTTTTTTGGGCGGTGCTATCACTGCATCCGCATGATCTGGTCCATCGGCGGCATGTTCGCATTCAGATGCGCCATGATCCAGACCGTGCCGCCCACCACCAGGAAGACCACCAGCAGGCCGAAGGCCAGCGCCAGCACGTTGTTGGTGTTGTCGGGACCGGTCGTGATGTGCAGGAAGAACACCAGATGCACCCCCATCTGCGCGATCGCCAGCACGATCAACGCAACCGGGATGGAGGGCTGCCAGACCAGATCGGTGCCGGCGATGAAGAACGACGTCGCCGTGAGCAGCAGAGCCAGGACAAGGCCGACGACGTAGCCGAGAATACGGGTGCCGACACTGTGTTGCTCTTCCTCGCCCGGCGCGAGGTCGTGGTCGCTCCGCGCGTGGCTCTGATCGCTCATGCGGCACTCCCAAGCAAATAGACGACGGAGAATACCCCGACCCAGACGATGTCGAGCGCGTGCCAGAACAGCGCAAAGCACATCATCCGGCGCAGGACGTCGGCGCGGAAGCCCTTGGCAAACACCTGGGCCATCATGGTGAGGAGCCACAGCACGCCGGCCGAGACATGCAGGCCGTGGCAGCCGACGAGCGAGAAGAACGCGGTCAGGAAGGCGCTGCGCGACGGGCCATAGCCGCGCGCGACGAGGTCGGCGAATTCGCGGAACTCGATGACGAGGAAGATCAGCCCGAGCACGCAGGTCACGGTCATCCCGAGATAGAACCAGAACCGGTTGCGCACATCGGCCGCGATGCTGGCCATGCCGCAGGTAAAGCTCGACAACAGCAGGCACACGGTCTCGATCGCGACGTTCCTCTGCTCGAAAATCTCCGAGCCCTTCGGGCCGCCGGCCGTCTGCCCGGACAGCACCGCGTAGGCCGCGAAGAAGCAGGAGAACATCACGATGTCGGAGAGCAGGAAAATCCAGAAGCCGTAGGCGGTCACGATCCGCTTCGAAGCGGGTCCGGGGTGCTCGATGACGAGCCCGATGTGATGGGGATCGGCATGCGCGTGGCCGGCGGTCGCAGTCATCGCCATCAGACCGTCCCCGCCATGCTGACGAGGCTGCGTCGTTCCTCGAGATTGATGCGGTCGATCGCTGCGACCTCCTCCGCGGGAATGACGTATTCGTCATGGTCGCGCCAGGCGAAAACGACGAAGGTCGCGAACGCGCCGAGACCGCCCAAAATCACCATCCACCAGATGTGCCAGATCAGTGCAAAGCCCATGACGGTGGCGAAGAACGCGCAGACGAAGCCGGTCGGGGAATTCCGGGGCATCTCGATGTCCTGATATTCCGGCCTGTCGCGTTCGAGCGATTGCTGCTGGGCATGGATTTTCATGTCCCAATAGGCGTCCTCGCCGCGCACATCGGGATTGAAGGCGAAGTTGAACACCGGCGGCGGCGACGAGGTCGCCCATTCCAGCGAGCGGCCGTCCCAGGGATCGCCGGTACGGTCGCGCAGCGCCTCGCGGTTGCGGATGCTGACCACGAGCTGCATGATCTGGCAGATCACCCCGATCGTGAGCACGGCCATGCCAATTGCTGCAACGATCATCCAGGGCCGCCACGCCGCGACGTCATAATGCTGCATGCGCCGGGTCATGCCGAGCATGCCGGCGATGTAGAGCGGGATGAAGGTGATGAAGAAGCCGAGAAAGGTGAACCAGAACGCCAGCTTGCCCCAGCGCTCGTCGAGGCGGAAACCAAACGCCTTGGGAAACCAATATTCGAAGCCGGCGAAGGCGCCGAACAACACGCCGCCGATGATGACGTTGTGGAAGTGCGCCACCAGGAACATGCTGTTGTGAAGCATGAAGTCTGCGGGCGGCACCGCGAGCAGGACGCCGGTCAATCCACCGATGATGAATGTCACCATGAAGCCGACCGCCCACAGCATCGGCGTCGCGAAGCGGATGCGGCCGCCATACATCGTGAACAGCCAATTGTAGATCTTCACACCGGTCGGCACCGCGATGATCATGCTGGCGATGCCGAAGATGGCGTTGACGTCCGGCCCTGCCCCCATCGTGAAGAAATGATGCAGCCAGACCATGAAGGAGATGACGCAGATCGCCATGGTCGCAAGCACCATCGAGCGATAACCGAACAGCGCCTTGCCGGAGAAGGTCGAGACCACCTCGGAGAAGATGCCGAACGCCGGCAGCACCAGGATGTAGACCTCCGGATGTCCCCAGGCCCAGATCAGGTTCATGAACATCATGACGTTGCCGCCGGCCTCGTTGGTGAAGAAGTGGAAGCCGAGGTAGCGGTCGAGCAGCAGCATCGCGAGCGTGGCGGTGAGGATCGGGAAGGCCGCGACGATGAGGAGGTTCGAGGCCAGCGTGGTCCAGCAGAACATCGGCATGCGCAAATAATTCATGCCCCTGGTGCGCAGCTTCAGCACCGTGGTGACAAGGTTGATGCCGGCGACCAGCGTGCCGACGCCGGATATCTGCAGCGACCAGGCGTAATAGTCGACGCCGACGCCCGGCGAATAGGACAGCTCCGACAGCGGCGGAAAGGCGAGCCAGCCGGTGCGCGCGAACTCGCCGATCACGAGCGAGAGATTGACCAGCAGCGCACCGGTCGCGGTCAGCCAGAACCCGACCGAGTTGAGCGTCGGGAAAGCGACGTCGCGCACGCCGAGCTGCAGCGGCACGATCAGGTTCATCAGCCCGATCACGAACGGCATCGCCACGAAGAAGATCATGATGGTGCCGTGCGCCGAGAAGATCTGGTTGTAGTGCTCCGGCGGCAGGTAGCCCTGCGACTGGTAGGCGACGGCCTGCTGGATCCGCATCATGATGGCGTCGCTGCCACCGCGCAGCAGCATCACCGAGGCCAGCAGAATATACATGACGCCGATGCGCTTGTGATCGACGCTGGTGATCCATTCGCTCCAGAGATAGGGCAGATGCCCCTTCACCACGACCCAGGTCAGCACGCCGAGGATCGCGACCAGCACCACTGCGCCCGCGACCAGCGGGATGGGCTGATCGAACGGAATGGCCGACCAATCGAGCTTACCGAGCATCGTGGCCTCCACTGTGCGGACGGCCTGCATCGGAGAGCAGTTCCGGCCCCGGTCCCGGCGGGATGTGCTGGGTCGCGATCAGGTCGAACAGGCGGGGATCTTCCAGGCGATAGATCGGCCTGCCCTTCTCGACGCCCTGCTGCATCAGCTTCTTGTAGCTGTCCTCATTCAGCACGGCATCGGTCTTCGCCGTGGTCGCCACCCATTCAGGAAAGGCGAGCGGCGAGACCACGTTGACGTCGAACATCATGTCGGGAAAGCCGTCGCCGGAGAAATGCGCGGACAACCCCTGCAGCTTGCCTTCGTTGTCGGCGCGCAGGTTCAGCTTCGTCACCATGCCGTTCATGGTGTAGATCATGCTGCCGAGCTGCGGGATGAAGAACGTGTTCATCACGCCCGACGACGTCAGCTGAAAGTTCAGCTCGGCGCCGGCCGGCACGGTCAGCGTGTTGACGGTGGCGATGCGCTGGTCCGGATAGATGAACAGCCATTTCCAGTCGAGCGAAACCGCTTGGATCCGCACGGGGCTTCCGGTCCCCCGCACCGGTGCTGCGGGATCGAGTTGATGCGAGCCGATCCAGGCGACGCCGCCGAGCAGGATGACGGTGAGCGCAGGGATCGCCCACACCACCATCTCGACGCGGCCGGAATAGACGAAGTCGGGCTGGTAGCGCGCTTTTGGGTTCGAGGCGCGAAACCAGAACGCAAAGCCGAGAATCGCGAAAATGGTCGGCACCACGATCACGAGCATGATGAAGACGGAATCGACCAGAATGGTGCTGTTGGCCGCAGCCACGGGCCCTTGTGGGTCGAGCAGATTCATCGGCAAGCCACTGGCGGTTGGGAAGCCCCGGGACAGAGCCTAGCGCGGGAAAGGCTCCGCAACAAACGCGGCGGCCTCAGAACGGTTCCTGAACCGCAAGGGCCAGCCATGCGCGTTGGGCCGGCGCAACATGCAATTCCATGCGATGTCAATGACATGAACGCAAAAGCCGCGCCCTTCTCCCCGGTCGGGCCGATTGCTAATCTGCACGAAAATAATGAGAAATACGGGATCAGGGAGTGAACCGAGATGCGCTTGAAGGACAAGGTCGCCATCGTCGTCGGAGCCGGGCAAAGCCCCGGCGAAGGCATGGGCAATGGCCGCGCCACCGCGCTGACCTTCGCGCGCGAGGGCGCAAAGGTCTTGTGCGTCGATCATCATCTGGAATCGGCGCAGGAAACGGTGGCGATGATCACCGCGAAACATGGCACCGCCGCGGCCTTCAAGGCCGACGTCACGAAGTCGGCCGACATCAAGGCGATGGTCAAGGACGCGCAGTCGCGCTGGGGCCGGATCGACGTGCTGCACAACAATGTCGGCGTCAGCCTGTCCGGCGGCGATGCCGAGCTGCTGCAACTGACCGAGGAAGCGTTCGACCGCGTCGTCGCCATCAATCTGAAAAGCTGCATCCTGGCGGCAAAAGAAGTGATCCCGATCATGCGCGCGCAAGGAAGCGGCGCCATCATCAACATCTCCTCGATGGCGGCGATCACGAACTATCCTTATGTCGCCTACAAGGCGACGAAGTCGGCGATGATCGCCTTCACCGAACAGCTCGCCTACCAGAACGCCGAATACGGCATCCGCGCCAACGTCATCCTGCCCGGCCTGATGAACACGCCGATGGCCGTCGACACCCGCGCCCGCGAATGGCACAAGACCCGCGCCGAGGTCGAGGCCGAACGCGACAGCAAGGTGCCGCTGCGCAAGAAAATGGGCACCGGATGGGACGTCGCGAACGCTGCCCTGTTTTTGGCGTCGGATGAGGCAAACTTCATTACGGGCGTGACGCTGCCGGTGGATGGTGGAGCCAGCGTGAGACGGGGGTAGGTCTTCTCCCTCTCCGTTCTTACGGGGCCGCGACCAGCTTCGCTCGCGCTGAGAGCGCCGGGGTGAGGGGCCACCTCCGCAAACTCAATAGAAGGACTCGCGGAGACTCCCCCTCACCCGCCGCGCTCTGGCGCGCAATTGCGCTGCCGAGCGCGTCGGCCTCCCCCCGCACGCGGGGAGAGGCTTAGAGAGCTCGCTCAGCGCGAATACGTCACCCGCCAGATCGTGCCGTTGCCATCCTCCGAGATCAGCAGCGATCCATCCTTCGCCACCGCGACTCCCACCGGCCGCCCCCACACTTCCGTGTCGCTGACGACAAAACCCGTGACGAAATCCTCGTACTCACCCGTCGGCTTGCCGTCCTTCATCCGGATGCGGATCACCTTGTAGCCGGTGCGCTTCGACCGGTTCCAGGAGCCGTGCTCCGCGGCGAACGCGTCGCTCTGATACTCGGGCGGAAACTGCGTGCCCTGATAGAAAATCATGCCGAGCGAGGCCGAGTGCGGCTGCACCAGCACATCGGGGACCGTCACCTTGTCCTTGATATCCGGCCGCGCACCGGCGTGGCGTGGGTCTTCGTTGGCGCCGATATAGAACCAGGGCCAGCCGTAGAACGCGCCTTCCTTCACGCTGGTCACGTAGTCGGGCACGAGATCGTCGCCGAGGCCATCGCGCTCGTTGGTCGAGCACCAGGGCAGACCGGTCTGCGGCTGGATCGCAAGGCCGACGCAATTGCGGATGCCGGTGGCGTAGATCTTCCGCTCCTTGCCATCGGGATTGAAAGCCAGCACCGCCGCGCGTTCGGTCTCGCTGGCCCAGGCTGCGCCGAGCGGTTGCGTTTTCGCCCACGCCTCCATCCCGCCCGGGGGCGTGCCCATGCCTTCCGCAACGTTGCTGAGCGAACCGACGGAGACCAGCATGCGCTTGTTGTCGGGCGTGAAGACGATGTCGCGGGTGGAATGACCGCCGTCATGCGGCAGGCTCGGCACGATCGTCTCGGCCTTGCCGCGCGCCTTGAGATCGCCGGCCTGATAGGGAAAGCGGACGACGCTATCGGTGTTGGCGACATAGACCCATTGCGGATTGTCCCCGTTCGGGAAGAAGGCGATGCCGAACGGCTGCCTCAGGCCGCTAGCAAACACCTCGTTGGTCGCGAGCTTGTTGCCCTCCCCGGCCCGCAACACACGGATGGTGCCGGCCCGCGTCTCCGCGACGAAGACGTCGCCATTCGGCGCAACCCTGATGATGCGTGGCGCGCGCAGTCCTTCGGCGAACAGCTCGATCTTGAAGCCCGCCGGCACCCGAAGCGCAGCCTCGGCCGGGCGCGGCACCACGCGCGACGAGCTCGCAACCGACCGCGTGGCGCCGGGCCTGACCAGATCCCGCGGCCGGATCAGCCTGACCGTGCCGGGCTTGTCGGCCCGCCAATCGCCATAAGCGTCCTTGCCCTGCAACACCGGCTCGGCCTGCGCACCGGTAGCAATCAGTAGCCCCGCGAATATCGCGACGGACAAAATTCTGCTCTTCAAATTGTCCTCCCGGCCTGCAATCTCGACCATCGATACCACCGCGGCAGGTCGAAGCTCTGCCGCATCCCACGTCAGCTGATGCCCGCACGATGTGCATCAGCTGCGCCCATCGTACTGGAAAACACCGCGGATAGGTGCGACACATTGTATGGGCGGGGGTTGCGGTCATCAAAGCTGCGGCATCGCTGTCGCAATCGACGGGATGATCATGTGGGGATCCATCATATCGGAATGGGCGAGCCTGCTGCTGCGCTGGCTTCACGTGGTGGCGGCGATCGCCTGGATCGGCAGTTCCTTCTATTTCATCGCCCTCGACCTCAGCCTCAGGCCCAAGGGCAACCGAACGAGTGACCTGCCCGACGGCGTCCAGGGCGAAGCCTGGCAGGTCCATGGCGGCGGCTTCTACCGGATCATGAAATATCTGGTGGCTCCAAAGCAAATGCCGGACGAGCTGACCTGGTTCAAATGGGAGGCCTACACCACCTGGCTGTCCGGCTTCGCGCTGATGGTGGTGGTGTATTATCTCGAGGCCGATCTGTTCCTGGTCGACAAGTCGATCCTCGATCTCACGCCGTTCCAGGCCGGCCTGTTCAGCCTCGCGAGCCTGGCTCTGGCGTGGCTGCTCTATGAAGCCGCCTGCCGCACCGGGCTCGCCCAGCGCGAGCTGCCCTTCGCCATCGGCGGCTATCTGTTCCTGGTCGCGCTGACCTATGCCTTCACCCATGTGCTGAGCGGCCGTGGCGCCTTCAACCAGATCGGCGCCATCATCGGCACCATCATGGTGGCCAATGTCTTTGCGCTGATCATCCCCAACCAGAAGAAGATCGTGGCCAGCCTGATCGCGGGACAGGCGCCGGATCCGAAGCTCGGCAAGGCCAGCAAGGAGCGCTCGGTCCACAACAACTATCTGACGCTGCCCGTGGTCGTGCTGATGATCAGCAACCACTATCCCCTGCTCTATGCCACGCGCTTCAACTGGATCATCGTCGCCATCATCCTGGCGCTGGGGCCGGTGATCCGCCACTTCTTCAACGAGCGCCACGCGGGACGGAAATCGCCATGGTGGGTGTGGGGCGTCGCGGCAATCGGCGTGATTGCGATCCTCTTCCTCTCCGCCGCCGGACCGCGCGAGGTCAAGTCCGGCGCACTGCCGACACAGCCGACCCTTGCCGCTGTCGAGGAGATCGTGACGTCCCGTTGCAGCATGTGCCACGCCGCCGAGCCGGTCTGGGCCGGCATCGTGACCGCACCGAAGGGCATCCTGCTCGATGCGCCCGAGCACATCCATCGCAACATCCGCCTGATCGGCCGTGTCGCGGCCTGGTCGAGCGCGATGCCGCCCGGCAACATCACCGAAATGACCGGCGAGGAGCGCGCGATCCTCGCCGCCTATCTTGAGCAGGCCCGCTGATGCTGCCCGCGCGGCGACAGATCATTTCGCGGAATGAAATTCCGCATCTCCTCCTGAATTGAAAATGACTTGACCGCCTATCCGGCGTAGACAGGACCAGCGGCCGCCGACGCGGCCCAAAGTCATTTGCATGCACGGGGAAAGAACAGTGGCCCTCAAGAACGTCATCGGTATCGACCACGCTGTGGTCATGGTTCAGGACCTCGACAAGGCTGCCGAGAATTATCGGCAGCTTGGCTTCACCGTGTCGCCGCGCGGCACCCACAGCGCGCATATGGGCACCGGCAATTACACCATCATGTTCGACCCCGATTATATGGAGCTGCTCGGCGTGCTCGTCGCGACCGAGCACAACGCACCGGCGCGCGCCTTCCTCGACAAGCGCGGCGAAGGCATCGAGCGCATCGCCTTCACCGCGGTCGATTCCGCCGCCGGCGCGGAAGAGATCCGCGCGCGCGGCCTGGCGCCGATCGGCCCGACCGATTTCGAACGGCCGGTGACGCTGCCTGATGGCACCGTCTCGGCGGCCAAATTCCGCACCTTCATGTGGCCGACCGCGGAAGCGCCCGGCGGGGTGCGCATCTTCGCCTGCCAGCACAAGACGCGCGAGACCGTGTGGATTCCCGAATTGATGAGGCACGCCAATGCGGCAAAGCGGATCAGGCAGACGCTGATCGCAACCCCGGAGCCGGCAAAGGACGCCGCGCATCTCGGCCGGCTGATCGACCGCGAACCGGCCGCCGAGGCCGACGGCGCAGTCACGGTGCCCTCCGGCGGCGATCGTGCCGACTTCATCTATCTGACGCTGGACCAGCTCGCCAAACGCTATCCGGGCGTGCCGCTCGCGGGCCTCTCCGAGCGCGGCGGCGCGGCGCTGGTGCTCGTCAGCGGAGATCTGGCTTCGACCGAAAAAGCGCTGGGTTCAGCAGCGATGCGCAGCGGGCCGGCGATCTGTGTGCCGCCGGCCAAGGCGAACGGCACCCTGCTCGCCTTCATTGCCGGCTGATTTGAACTAATTCTTCAACGCGTGTTTACCCGGCGGCTCTAGGATTCCCTGCAATCCAAGCCACCGGGGCCAAACGCATGTTCAAAGAGGGATCGCCGATCGCCTATGACGCGCCGGCCGAACTGAAGAAGTGGCCGTCGCTGAAGGGCGAGAGGCAGAAGGACCGAGGTCCGCCTTATCTCGTCTACAACGGCACGCTCGCCGACTGCGTCCGCGAGCTCATGGGCAAGCCGATCAAGGGCATCTCGCTCTACGACATCATGACGAAGCCGCAAGCGGCCTTCGATCAGACCGTGCTGTCGCCGGGCGATGCCGCCGAGATGGCGATGCGCAAGGATTTCCCCAAGGACTAGCAAGGACTAATTCGCGGCGCGCTTGCCGGCCGTCTTGCCCTTCTGCTTCGACGACGATTCCGTCGGCGCATCGAGGAAGACGACGGGCGTACCGCGCTTGGTGTTTTCGCCGAGCACACGGGCGTCCCAATTCGTGAGCCTGATGCAGCCGTGTGACGCCGACTTGCTGACCCTGTCGGGCTCCGCCGTCCCGTGAATGCCATAACCCTGCGCCGACAGCCCGATCCAGTACGATCCCACCGGATTGTTGGGACCCGGCTTGATGTCGAAGGGTCTTTTGGATTTCACACTCTTGAACTTGTACTCCGGATTGTAGTGATAGGTCGGCTGCTCGTTGGTGCCGGTGACCTTCAGCGTCCCCGTCGGCGTCGGGCGATCCGGACTGCCGATTGATGCCGGGTAGAACGCGACCAGACGACCAGAGCCCTCGTAAGCCTTCAGCGTCGCGCGCGTCTTGTCGATCTCGATCCGAGCGATGCGCGGCAGCTCCCGCCGCGCCGGCACGTTGGCCACGGCAATCGCCTCGCCAGCCTTGTCGAATGACTTGCCCGGATTGAGCGCCTTCAACAGCTCTCCGCTCATGTGGAATTTTTCCGCGAGCCCTTCGAGCGGGCTGGTGTAGCTCAGCGCCTCCAGCGACTTCATGTCATCGAGCTTGGCCGGTAGCTTCTTGAGGAACGGCCCCTTCACGTCCGCGTCGGTGATCTTATAGTCGACAACGACAGGCCCCTCACTCGCTGCGGTCAGCTTGTCCCAGAGTTCAGGGGCAACGACCTTGTCGAAGGCCATTCCGTTCTGCTCAGCGAACGCCTTCATCGCCTTCTGCGCGTTCTCGCCGAACTTGCCGTCGATCTGGCCAGGAGAGAATTGCGCACGATCGAGCAGAATCTGCAGCTTCGTCACCGGCGCGTCGACCTTGTCCGCGGCCGGCTGCTTTTCCGGCCGCGCAGCCTCGTTCACCGCTTTCGCATCGAGATGTCCCGCGAGCACCGGGCAGACGAACCACATCGACATCACCGCGCCAAGCAGCCACCGCCTCATGATCGCTCGTCCCATTCTAAAAATAATGATCCGCAAAAACCGCGGGGAGTTTCTGTTCGGGAACACCGTAGTAACACCGAAGGAACCAACGAGACCGCAGCTTTGCCGCAATCAGACGGTTAAGAACTTCTTATCGCCGGCGCACCGCTGGCCGTTCATCCCACAGTTCGAGGTTGTCTCCGCAAATGCGATTTGTCATCGCGGCTTGCGCCGCGTTCATGATTCTGATGTGCGACCTCGATCCGTCGGCGTCCCGGCAAACATCAACTTTCGACCGCGCCGTTATTCAGAACAATCGGGCCTCCCCACTTGTTCCGGTGGTCGAGCTCTTCCTCGCAAGTGTGCAGGCCATCGAGCTCGCCAACGCGCGCGCCGCCTATGAGCAGGTGATCGAGCCGCCCCGGGCGGACGAGCCAGCCCTACAGGCACCGGTTTCCCCGACCGAGCGATTTTGCCACGCGCTTCGCGAGGCCGCCGAGGCCAGCGGCATTCCCGTGCCATTCTTTGCCCGCCTGCTCTGGCAGGAGAGCCGCTTCAGGTCCAACGAGGTGAGCCAGGCCGGCGCCCAGGGCGTGGCGCAGTTCATGCCCGGGACGGCCGCCGAAGTCGGGCTCGACGATCCCTTCGATCCCATGAAGGCGCTGCCCGCATCGGCAAAATTCCTGCGCAAGCTTCGCGACGATTTCGGCAATCTCGGCCTCGCCGCGGCTGCGTATAATGCCGGTCCCGGCCGCGTTCAGAAGTGGCTCGCCAAGGAGAGCGAGCTGCCGCGTGAGACGCGCGACTATGTCCGCATCATCACCGGTACCAAGGCTGAGGACTGGACCGAGCGGTCCGAGGCCCTCGCGATCAGGATCGACCTGCCGCGCGAGGCGCCATGCGAGGGCATCGGCAGCCTCTCCAAGGCGAAGGATATCGCCTGGGTCCCGGTCAACCTGACACCCTCGGTCGCGACCATCATTCGCAAGGCCGAACAGCTTGCGGCGCGCCTGTCGACAAACCGGGCGCGCAAGCGGTTCGTATCCCTGCTCCACAAGAACGCCTCGGCCCGTGGCAAGGCGAGGGGCATGATTGCAGCGCGCGCGGCGAAGGGCACCAAGGCTCGCGCCATCCGCATCGCGGCGCGCGAACGTTCGGCGATCTGACGCACAAATCGAGAAGCCGCCCGATGGGCGGCTTCCGACGGCTGTGAACTAATCGATCTCCTCGATCACGCGTCGTTCGCGAGGCTCGATGACATAAGTCCGGGTATCGCGATGGATGTAGCGGTACTCCCGCAGGTCGGGCGCATCCCGATAAACCGTGCTCGGAAATTCCTCGACCTCGACGCTATCAGGGACGCGATCGCCGACATGGATCTCGGTGCGAGCTGTGCTTCCGGTGGTCTGCCGTTCGCTCCTGCTCTCGGGACGCGCTTTCGCATGCTTGCGGATCGCATCGCGATCGCGGTCGGAGAACTTGCTTGCGCTGCGCTCGCGGGTGGTCGACGTCGTCGTTGCCGTGGATTTCCCCGAATACGGCAGCACCGTCACGATCTTGTAGGTCGCCGGATCGACCACGACGATCTCATCCTTCACTAGCGCGAAGCTGTAGCCGCGATATTGCGGCACGATCTCGACGACATCAGGCGGAAGAGTCGAGAGGTGCACGTCGCGCGGAACGACCGTGCCGACATTCAGCGAGAAATTGACGCTGGTCAGCGGCCGGACGTTCAGATGCGAGATCGAGGTGCTGATCTTCGTCTCCTGCTGGCGGTTCAGATTGACGTTGGTCTGCGCGGCCGCCTGAGAGTTGGTTCCGGACCGCTCGCCCTGCGCCTGATTGCTGGCTGGCGCCGTCGGCGCCTGCTGAGCCTGGTTGGTCCCGGATGCAGCGGGCTGCGCCTGATTGCTATTGGCCGGTGGCGGATTGGACCGATCCTGCGCCTGGTTCGTGTTTGCCGGCGGCGGGTTGGCGCCCTGCTGGGTGGCGGGCTGGTTACCGGTCGTGTTCGAGCTTGCCGTGCCGCTCTGCGGCCGCGAAGTGTCCGTGCTGTTCGCAGCATTGTTGGATGTGCCGGAATTGGCGGCCCCGGAGGATGGCGCGGTGCTCTGCGTCGTCTGTGCCGAGGTTCCTGTCGACGGTGATTGCTGCGGCTGCGATGTGGTCTGCTGCGTGCCGGCCGCGCCGGATTGCGAGGTCGTCGCAGGCGCTGTGGAATTGGATTGGGATTGCGGCGTCTGCTTGGACTTGGTGGGCGATTGCGCGAAGGCGGCGTTCGCCAGCACCAGCCCTAATGCGGTGGTTGCCAACAGGCGGATCATGGTTCACTCCCTTTTATCAAATGAACGTTGGTGACTAACCTGCGCTAAAACGGCCGGTTCCACTTTTTCCCGAGACAAAGCGGACCGCTTCTGCACGGAACCTGCGATGCCATCGAAGAGTGCGGGGATCATTGCCTATCGCAAACGCCGGGCGATCGAGATCCTCCTCGTTCATCCCGGCGGGCCGTTCTGGCGCAACAAGGATCTCGGCGCGTGGTCGATTCCCAAGGGCGAATATGCGGACGAAGACGATGCGGAGGCCGCCGCGCGACGGGAATTTTCCGAGGAGCTGGGATTGGAGCTGTCCGTGCCGCTGGTCTCGCTTGGCGAGGTCAAGCAGCGCGGCGGCAAGGTCGTCACCGCGTTCGCCGCCGAGCTCGATATCGACGTGCGCAGCATCCGCAGCAACACGTTCGAGATGGAATGGCCGCCGCGCAGCGGCAAACGGCAAGTCTTCCCGGAGGTCGACCGTGCCGAATGGTTCACGCTCGAGGAGGCGCGGGGGAAGATCAACGCAGGACAACGCCCGCTGCTCGATCGGCTGGCGCAGCTGGCCGGCGGCGAATAGCGATGGAAGCAGGTGCGCTCCCTACTCCGCCTTGATGTCCGCGGCTGCGACGACCTCGGCGAGCTCTTTCGTCTCCTTCACGATCTTCGCGGCGTACTCGGCGGGGGTCAGCACGCTGACCACGCCCTGCGAGCCGAGCTTCTCCGCGACCGCCGGATCCTTGGCCGCCGCGGCGATCTCCCGGTGCAGCGTCTCCAGGATCGGCGCCGGGGTCGACTTCGGCATGAAGAAGCCGACCCAGAACGAGATGTCGAAGCCGGGGAAGCCGGCTTCCGCGACGGTCGGCACATCGGGCAGTGACGGCAGCCGCTCGGCCGACGACACCGCGAGCGCGCGCAGCTTGCCGGCCTTGACCAGCGGCACGGCGGAGAGCGGATCGAACACCGCCAGCACCTCCTGCGCGAGGATGCCGACCTCGGCGGCCGAACCGCCGCGATAGGGCACGTGGATCAGCTTGATGCCGGCCTTCTGGCTCAGCAGCTCCATGGCGAGATGGGCAAGATTGCCGTTGCCGCCCGAACCGTAAGCCAGCGCGCCGGGTGCCGCCTTCGCCGCGGCGACGAGATCGGCGACGGTCTTGATACTAGCCGTCTTTGGATTCTCCGGATTGACCACCAGCACCAACGGCGCCGACACGACGGTGGTCAGCGGCGCGAAGTCCTTTTCCGGATCGTAGCGGATATCCTTGAATAGCGTCTTGTTGAGCGTGATGGTGGACGAGTTGCAGGCGAGCATGGTGTAGCCGTCGCCTTCCGCATGGGCGACGCCTTCGGCCGCGATCATGCCGTTGGCCCCGGCGCGGTTCTCGACCACGAAGGGCTGCCCGAGCTTGTTGCCCAGGCGATCGCCGACGATGCGCGCGACGACGTCGACCGGCCCGCCGGCGCTGAAGCCGACCATGACCTTGACCGGCCGCACCGGATATTTCTGCGCCATGGTCTCCGTCGACAGTACAGACGCACACAATCCGGCGACGACGGCGAGCAGGCGGGCGGTTCGTTGCATTGGTTCTCTCCCCAGACATCAGCAGCGCCGCTTGTGCAGGCTTGTTGGTGCGACGCATGTGAAGATCATGAATAGCGGCCATCCCGGATTTCGCAATCGCGTTTGGTCGCCGGCATTCCGCCCCACGGCACGTGTTGCATCGCCTACAGACAAAAAATGCGAAAACAACCCCATGCACAGTAGACGGCCCTTGTCCGAACAACGACTTACGCCAGGCAGAGACCTTCGGATGTTGCGAAATCGATTTTGACTCGTCGGGCAAAACAGGGGCATAATGCCATCATCGCGATCCGCGTGAGCAATCGGCCTCCACAGCCATGTGGGCCTCGCTTCGATCGCGAACAAGCCCAGCATCGACATTTGAATACGCAACCGCCGCACGGCAACTGAGAGGTCTTCTCGCACCAGAGAGGCCTGCTCGCGCGTGCCGTGGGCTCAAGGGAGACATCGACATGACAACAGCCATGACACGCAACAGCACGACGCCAGTCGTCAGGTACGGCAGCAGGCCCGCCCCGCGGGTCAAGCTCACCGGACAACGGATCGCAATTCAACATCCCGACGCGGAGACCGGCGAGCATTTGCTGGGCGAGGCGCTCGGTGCCGTCGATCAAGACGCTCTGCATGGCATCCTCAAGCAATTGATGAAAGCCAGCGTGATCCTGCAGAAGCCCGATGAGGACAATCTCGCCTTCATGATCTCGATGATGAAAAGCATCGCCCCGCGGGATTCCCTCGAAACCATGCTGACGGCGCAGATGGTGTCCGTCCACGTCGCGACCATGCGCTTTGCCTGCCGCCTCGCCTTCGCCGAAGGCATCCCGCAGCAGGAAGGCGTCGCCCGCACATTGACCCGGCTGGCTCGCACGTTCGCAGCCCAGATGGAGGCCCTCAACCGCCATCGCGGCAACGGTGAACGTCCGATCACGGTGCAGAATCTGTCGGTGCAGGACGGCGGCAGCGCGATCGTGGGGAATGTCACGCAACAGGCACATCTGATCGCTGCCGAGCCGGGCACCGCGACAGAGGCTGGGCTGGTCCCGCCCCGCGACGCCGGCGAACGCGACCGGACCGAGGCGTTGCGAGGCACCACCGCATGAGGGCCGGTCACATCCGCAACACGCGCGCGATGGCGGCGAGCCCGCGCTGCGGCGCCCGTACCCGCAGCGGCCTCCCCTGCCGCGCGCCGGCCATGCGCGGCAAGCTCCGTTGCCGTATGCACGGTGCCGCGCCCGGATCGGGCGCGCCACCTGGAAACCGCAATGCGCAGAAGCATGGCGCCTTCACACAGGAGCGGATCGCGGAGCGAAGGGCGATCCGGGAGCTGCTCGATGAGGCGGGAAAGCTGCTGGAGGAGATGGCGTCAGACGATCGGAGGGATCAAACCGCTTAGTCCAAAAGCGTGCCGTCAATGGACAATCATTGCCTGCGGCACTGCATCATGACTTCATGAATTCGTCGCCCATTTGCGACCTGTTCCTGAGGAACGACCGCCGGCGCATTTTGTTGGCGGCCTATCAGCGATGGAGATTTCCATGAGAGTCAGCGATGTTATGACTCCCGACGTGCAGCTTTGCACCCCACAGGACACCATCAAGGACGCAGCCGAGGCGATGGCGGCGCTCAATGTCGGCCTGCTGCCCGTGGCTGAATATGACCACCTTGTCGGTATGATCTCGGACCGCGATATCGCAACGCGAGGGGTCGCGATGGGCCTGGGGCCGGACGCGCCAGTGCGGAACGTCATGACCACAGACGTCAAATACTGCTACGAGGACCAGGACATCGAAGAGGTCACCCGTAACATGGCCGACATTCAGGTGCGGCGCCTGCCGGTGCTCAATCGAGACAAGCGGCTGGTCGGCATCATCGCGCTCGGCGATATCGCCGGGTGCAGGCCCGGCGACGGTGCGGCGAAGGCGCTGCACGGAATTTCGCGAGCAGGCGGACAGCACGCAGGCGCGATCTCCGGCTGAAGCAGGCCGTCGCGCCTTGGAATGCCGGCGCCCCGAGCCGTACGTAGGCCGCAGCAAGATCAACCGCAATCGGACTGTGTCGCAAAGGAACTGCACAGGCCGCCCGGCTGCGCGCCGAGCCAAATCGACGAGCGTAGGAGAACCGACATGACCTGGGTCGGCGATTGGCGAAATCAATTCGGCTCCATCTTACGCATCACCGATGATGCGAACGGCCGCATCGAGGGGAATTTCGAGACCGCGCTCGACGACAGCGGCTTCTACGGCCAAGCAGTGCCCATCACCGGGTTTCATAAAGGCAATTGCATCGCCTTTGTCGCAGTGGGCTCGTCTGTGACGGGCGACCGCGCCGTCTCCTATACCGGATTGCTGCGTCACGGAAAGATGGAGACCGCCTGGTTCGTGATCGCAGACCAAGCGCTGAGCGCGTCCAGAGAGGGCGACCCGGCGAAGCTCAAACCAGTGAACTGGTGGCGCGCCGTGACAACGAACGTCGATACGTTCGAACGGACCTGAAGCACGAGGAAGCGGGTCCCGTTGCCGCCATTGCCGCCCGTCCTTGGGCGCCCGTCCTTGCCGTCGACAACAATTGCGCGAGGCGTTCACCCCGCACATCACCGGTTGCCAGCCGAAAAGCTAGCGCGGCGCGCTTGTCGGATCGACTGGGGAAATCTGCAGCCCTGCCTCATCCAGCGCCTGGGCAATCTGCTTCGCCAGCAGCTTTGCCTCTTCGGTCCCGATCTGCGCGTCGGGATGTCCCTTGAAGAACGCGCAAATGGTCGTGGCGATGATGGTATTCACCTGGTGCAAATCATCCATTTGATGCACGCGAAGTTACCAAATGCTTCACCCAGACAGGGTGGCGCGTCGGCTAGTAGAAAAGAAAGCGGTCAACGCAAGCCAAAGAATGACAGAATGGCCGCGATCACGACGACTAATCCTATGAGGTAAATCAGGCCGTTCATTGCAGTTCTCCTTTTCTATGGAATGACTGAATCTATCCTGGGAACGTGAGGCCACTCTTGGCGCTGCACTGCTCCACCAGTTCGAGCTTTTCGAGCTGAACTTCCTTCTCTATCGCCGTCAGAGAGTTGCCGATCTTTTCGACGATCCTGATCAGGTCGGCATCGGAGATCTTGAGGCGCCTTCGAACGGACTTGACCTGCTTTGCGTCCGCAAGATCAAGCGTCGTGCGAATGACCCGTGGCGGCCTTGAGCACAGCATGAGCAGCTCTCCTTGCTAGAGTAAGAGCGATGATGTCCGTTTTGTTCCGATTCTTCCCGAACAGCGCCGGCACCGAATGATGGAATAAGCGAAACGGCGACGAGAGCGTCACGATCGACAGAAGGATGTGTAGTCGGGGCGGAGAACTTCGACCGCGCCGGAAGCCCATGCACACAAGCAGAAGTTGATCCAGGCGGCTCCTCCCCTCGATCCGTTGGCATTTGCGGGCCGATGCGTCGCACAGATCGACAGCGGCAGCTTCAGAGGGCGCCTCATCCTCGCGGCGCGCTCGCCGCGCCTCGAACGGTTTCGAAGTTGGCACGCTGCAGCGCGGCTCGTCTCTCCGCGATGGCGCTGCTCAACAGGCCAAGCACCAGACCGAATGCTGCGAGTTCCTCCTCCTCGATAGCGCCGTCGTCGTAGCATTCGAGCGTTTCAGCTATGATGGCGTCGGCCTCGCGCTGCAGAACCAGAAGCTCCTGGCTCGATCCCGCGGTTCGCGCGCTGGACACCATGGCCAGGATTCTCTTGCGATGGTCGTTGGTTTCCTCTCTTTCGTCGCGATTCAAATAGCGACGCAACCAGGCGGCGGCCGAGCCGATCCCGGAAAGAAGCAGCAGCCCGAACCAGAAGTAATCGCCGTATCGGTCGAGGAAGGTACGTTCGTTGCCGTCGATGACAGCCGCCGCTCCCCGATGCACCGGTAGCTCCGTGTCCTTGTCGACATCAGGCTTGATAATATGCGCAGCACCTGGGACCTGTCTTGCAATCGCCTGGCGAACGGCAAAGAGCTGGCGGAAAAAGGCGGCGACTGTCGTTTCAGGCAGGGACTTTCTCGCGACGATGAGGTGGCTGACGCTGACGGTTTCGACCTTGTCACCCGGCCAGGCCGGATCCGGCTTGAAGACGCTGGGCGGAATTTCCTCCGATTCATACCGCGGATGCTTCAGGGCGATCGCTTCCGATGTCTCGATGGCGAGAAACCTCGGCTCGCCGCGCAGGCGCGCCGTTGCAGCCACGGCATCGGACGTGATTTTGCTGTCGAGCGGCCCGACCGCCATGAAGGCATCGATGGTCAGATCGCGTGCCAGCTCCTCGGTCTGGTCCGTGCCGAAGTGTGTCACGACGACCTTGTCCGCCTCCACTCCGGAGGCGCTCAGGATGACGCGTAGCAATGCGGCATTTGCCGGGGTCCGGCCGATCACGCCGACACGGCGCCCTGCGAGATCGGCGACCTCCTTGATTCTCGGCGCGGGCTTTCTTTTCGAGCTCTTGCCGGCAGCTCCAGACGGAGTCCACAGCACGACGAAGTTCTTGCGCACGACGGCGACGGTCTGTGCCTCGGCGGGCATGTCCAGATCGCCGCGGCCGACGGCAAGGTCGGCCTTGCCTGCCCCAAGCAGGGCGAGAGACTCCACCGCCCCGTCGGTTTTGACGGGAAGCAGCCTGACAGTACGGCTTTCGCTCGCGAAGGCATCGGCCATCGCCTGAATGACTTTGTCGTCATCGCTGCCGGGCGGTCCAACGGCGATCCGGAGGACGTCCGGCCGCAACGCATAATAGAGCGCGCCCGCTGCGGCGGCAAAAATGAGAAATCCAACGGCGAGGACCAACAGTAAGGAATTGCTTCTTCTCCGCTCGCGGCGGGCCGCCTCACTGGTCGTTTTACTCGGACTCTCGGACGAAGACATGGCCGCCGCCAACCGCAGATCGGGGTTCTCCCTGTTCCGCAGGATACCACGTTTTCCCGGGAACAATCTCTGGCGGCCGGCCTGGTCCGTACGCGCGAACGGTGACGAGGATCGCGATTGCGTTGGTTCGGCCCAGGGCGCCGCTTCAGTTCATGGCGTTGCCTTCAATCGCGTGAAGTTTCCGTGCCTTTGCGGCTCCCGCAGCAGCGTGCGGGTTGAAAAGCTGGCCGGCCCGGAACTTCCCGAGCCGGCACCACTTTGAATTCAGCAAACGAAAGAATTCGCCATGGCCTCCGAAACGGAACTTAAATTCCGCGTTGCGGCGCGAAAATTGTCGTCAGTGTTGCGGACGGGCGGTTTGAGTGGGCGGCGCGGCGACCAGTCCGAGCAGTCGCTCGTGTCGACCTACTACGATACGACCAAGCACAAGCTCAGGCGCCATGGCCTGACGCTGCGCGTCCGCAAGATCGAGGGGCGCTACGTGCAGACCGTGAAAGCCGGCGGCACGGATGGCGTGAAGCGGGGCGAATGGGAGCACGAGGTTTCCGGTGCACGTCCCGACCTGAAGAAGACGGGACACACGCCGCTCCGGGATCTTGCGACGCGAAAGCTTCCTCGCAAGCTGAAGCCGGTCTTCCAGACCGACATTCATCGCCTGGCGCAGGCGCGACGCGTCCGGAAGAGCCAGATCGAACTGGCGGTCGACCGTGGCCGCATCAGCGCCGGTCACCGGTCGCGGCCCGTTGCCGAGTTGGAGCTGGAACTGAAGTCCGGGCATGTCGCGGACCTGTTCCGCCTTGCCCGCGATCTCGAACGCAAAACCGGGGCGGAGCTCGATCTGCGTTCGAAATCCGAGCGCGGCTACCTGCTCGTCGCCGGCAGTGGCGGCGGCGCACAGCACGCCGAGCCGATCGCACTGGAGGACGGACTCTCACCGCGCGAGGCGTTCCGCGTCATCGCGCATTCGACGTTGCGTCAGGTCACAGCGAATGCCGATCCGGTGCGTGAGATGGACGCCGAAGGGGTTCATCAGATGCGGGTCGGCTTGCGGCGTCTGCGTGCGGCCATCTCGCTGTTCGCTGATATCCTTCCACGGGCGAGCACCGCGCGGATCAAGGCCGAGCTGAAATGGCTCACGAGCGAGCTGGCGCCGGCGCGTGAAATCGACGTATTCCTGAACGAGAGCATCCGGCCGATCACCGAACGGGACGTGCCGCGACGCGGCGCCCGCGCGATCCGCAAGAGGTTCTCCCGGCAACGGGTGGCGGCATTCGAGCGGGCACGCGATGCGGTCATGTCGGCGCCTTACCGCCGCCTGCTGATCGACGTGATCGAGTGGATCGGAAGCGGACGGCCTCACGGCGATGATGACCGTTCGATCGCCGCTTACGCCGCGGCGTTGCTCGACCGGCGCATCAGGAAGGCGCGAAAGGAGGGCAAGCGCCTGCACGACCTGGATCCGATGCAGCGCCACAAGCTGCGGATCAAGGTCAAGAAGATCCGCTACGCCGTCGATTTCTTCGAAAGCCTCTACGCAGATCGCGACCGCAAGGAGCTTGCAGCCCTGTCCGACCGCCTGAAGCAGATTCAATCCGCGCTCGGATCGCTGAACGACTTCATGGCGCACCGCGAGCTGGCAACGGAGGCGGCGCTGACGGCGCCACCTGCACACCGCCGCGCCCAGGCTTTCGCATCGGGCGTCGTCGTCGGCCAGGAACGCGAGGCCGCTGACGGCCTGATGAAGGACGCAACGAAGGAGCTGAGCAGGTTGCGCCGGCTGCGCGCGATGCCGAGTGCGCGAGCGTAGGAGGGCCGGCATGGCAACTGACATCGCTTGGGTCGGCAGCTGGCGAAATCAGTTCGGCTCCATCTTGCCCATCACTGACGATGCGAACCGCCGGCTGCCTGTATCTCGTCTTTCCGCGCGCTGATCCCGAGACGCCACAATCCGGAATGAGGGGGTCGCGCTGCCGCCATTGGCGCCCGCCTCGTCATCATGTACGCCCATCCAAACCTTCCGGGACGGGACGCTCATGGCCACCACCGACGACGCGGGCACCGCCACCCGCACGCTGATCTTTGCACTTCTCGCGCTCGCCTGCGGCCATATGCTCTCGACCTTGTTGCGCACTATTCCCGCCGTCAGCCTCGACCTCATGGCCGCGGATTTCCACATCGAGCCGCAAGCTCTCGCCAGCCTCACCTCGATCTATCCTTTCGCCTTTGCCGCAGCGCAGATCCCGGTCGGCGCGGCGATGGATCGCTTCGGCGTGCGGCCGGTGTCGCTCAGCCTGCTTGCGGGAACCGTACTCGGCGCGGTGGCGTCGGGCTTTGCCACGGGGGCTGCGAGCTTTGCGGTCGGGCAGTTCATGCTGGGCGTTGCCACGTCCGGCATGCTGATGTGCCCGATGACGCTGGCGGCCAAGCAATTGTCGACGGGCCGCTTCGGGCTGTGGTCGGGCGCGATCCTCTCGATCGGCAATATCGGCATGCTGCTGTCGTCGAGCCCGCTCGCCTTCGTGGTCGACGCTTACGGCTGGCGCGCCGGGTTCTGGATATCCGCGGCTGGCGGCGTTGCAGTCGCGCTCGCCGTGTTCGCGCTGGTGCCGCAGCAGCCGGCCGAGCACAAGGACGATTCCTCTCCGTTGTCGCAGATGATCGAGGTGCTCAGGCTCGGCCTATCACGTCCGTTGCGCGGGCTGATCGCGCTCGCGCTGGTTTCGCTGGCAACCTCGCTGGTGCTGCGCGGCCTGTGGGGCGGGCCGTGGCTGATGGACGTCAAGGGCTTGTCGCGGGTCGAGGCCGGCAATCAGCTCGGCGCATTCACTCTGGCGATGATCGCCGGGCCCCTGTGCATCGGCATGATCGACCGCAGGCTTGGCCGCCGCCGCGCGCTGGTGGCAGGCACGCATATGGCCGGGGCGGTGCTGCTGGCGCTGATGGCGCTCGGGGCGCCGCATTACCCCGTGTCCGTTCTGTTCGGCGTGCCCGTGATGCCGCCGCAATACGACCTCGTTCTGTTTGTGCTGATCGGCCTTGCGACCTCCGCCCAGCCGCTGCTGTTCGGCATGTCGCGGCAGCTGGTCGACGCGCAGACTACCGGCAAAGCGCTGGCGGCCGTGAACCTCGCCTTCTTCCTCGGCGCGGCGCTGGTGCAGTCGGTGACCGGCGCGGTGGCGGCGCTCGCGGGATTGCCGGCGGTGCTGCTGTTCATGGCAGCAATGCTGGCAATCGGCGTGCTGGTCTTCCTGACCTACACGCTGCCGCTACGCGGGACCGGCTGAGCGCCTCGCTCAACCCCATCCTTCCACGCTCTCAGAGCATCCCCGCGACCAAGCTCAGTACCTGGCGACCACCGGCCCGCCGAAGCGATAATTGACCCTGAGGGTCGCTTGCTCGACGGTCAGCCGCGAGCTTGACGTCCCCGTCGCGAAAACGCCGCCGAACCCATCGGGAACGGTGAAGGCGACGCTGCGGCGACCGAAGTCGGTGTAGCGATATTCGCCGGCCAGGCTCCAGTTCGGGGTGAACGCCCACTCGATGCCTCCGCCGACGGTCCAGCCCCAGCGCGTGGTCGAGCCGTTCGTTGCCGCGAACGTTCCCGCCGGAATGCCGATGCCCGGGCCGTTGACGACGGTGGTCCTGGAACCGCCGATCTCGGCGACGGCGGCGCCGCCGGTGACGTAGAACAGTGCACGGTCCACCGTGACGCCGGCGCGGCCGCGGAAGGTGGCCATCCAGTCGATATGACCGAAATCGACGGTCACGGTCTGCGTCACCGGCGGCGCAAATGTCGGGGCGCCGAAGGTACGCGAAGCGCTGCCGCTGCTGCCGCTCAAGCCGGTGCCGACCGCGTCGGCTTCCACGCCGAGCACGAACTGCTGGACCTGCCAATTGTATCCGATCTGGCCGCCGCCGATGACGCCGCTGTGGCGGCCGTCACCGGGAATGATGCCCCTCTGTTCGGGAACAATCGTCAGCACGGGTGCGACCGGGGGCGGCACGCCGAAAGCGGGAAACAGCGGTCCGAAATCGCTGTCACCGGTGCGGGGTGTCCAGGCGCCGCCGACATTGGCGCCGACATAGAAGCCGGTCCAGCTGGAGATCTGCGCAGCGACCGGCACGGGTCTCGCCTTGACCGCCATATCCGCGGCATTTGCCGCCACGACACCGAACAATAAGGCACTTCCGGCAATGGCCGCGATCCGCATCGTCGTCCCCAACATTTCGGCAAGTATCGGCGTGCCGCGGCGCCAAGAAACACCCTTAAGTTAGAAGCGAATCGCAGCCGACGCTGTCACCTGACAGCAACATCCGGACACATTGTGTTCGCGCGACGCTGCGGGACCATGCGCGCATGGCAACGCAGCGCCGTCCCTCATGCGTCGCGGCCGCCTTGCACAACGGCGCGCTGCAAGGGATGCTGACAAGCATCGCGCATCAAGGGAATGAACTCATGCCTGTTGACACCAAAGCCGCCACCGACCGCCTCATGCGCTTCCTCGCCGTCGAGGGCGTGACCGGACAGGAGGCGGCGATCGGGCGTGAGATCACCGCCGCATTGAAGGAGAGCGGCGTGGCGGCGAAGGCGATCCGGCTCGACGATGCCAACACCCGCATTCCGGTGCCGACCGAGACCGGCAACCTGATCGTCGACCTGCCCGGCCGTGGCGCGCTGCACAACCAGCCGCGCATCATGTTCATGACCCATATGGACACCGTGCCGCTGTGTGCTGGGGCCAAGCCGAAGAAATCGGGCCGCAAGATCGTCAACTCCGCCAAGACCGCGCTCGGCGGCGACAATCGCTGCGGCTGTGGCGTGCTGGTGACGCTGGCGGCCGAGCTCGAGAAGCACAAGCTCGACCATCCGCCGATCACGCTGTTGTTCTGCGTGCGCGAGGAGAGCGGGCTCTACGGCGCGCGCCACGTCAAGCTGGACGAGCTCGGCTCGCCCGTGATGGCTTTCAATTATGACGGCGGCTCGGCCTCCAACGTCGTGATCGGCGCGGTCGGCGCCGACCGCTGGACCGTCGAGATTATGGGGCGCGCCTCGCATGCCGGCGTCGCGCCGGAGCGCGGCATCTCCTCGACCATGATCATGGCGCTCGCTCTTGCAGATGTGAAGGCCGGCGGCTGGTTCGGCAAGGTGGTGAAGGGCAAGCAGCAAGGCACCAGCAATGTCGGCCCCGTCACCGGCGGCGAGGGCCGCCCCGCGGGCGATGCCACCAATGTCGTCACCGACTACGTGCATGTCCGCGGCGAAAGCCGCAGCCATGACGGAAAGTTCTTCAAGGAGATCACCAAGGCCTACAAGGCCGCGTTCGAGAAGGCGGCCAAGAAGGTGACGAACGCGCAAGGCAAGTCCGGCAAGGTCAAGTTCAAGGCCGAGACCGACTATTATCCGTTCCGCATGAAGGACAGCCAGCCCGTCATCAAGCGCGCGGTCGAGGCCGTATCCGCGGTCGGCGGCACGCCGAACGTCCGCACCGCCAATGGCGGCCTCGATGCCAACTGGATGGTCCGCCACGGCATTCCGACCGTGACCTTCGGCGCCGGCCAGAACGAGGCCCACACCATCGACGAATGGATCAATCTCGACGAATACGACCGTGCGTGTGCGCTGGCCGTGCAGCTTGCGACGATGCGGTGAGTTCGGTCTGTACGGTGGGTTAGCCCTGGGCTGCGCGAAGCGCAGTCCGCTGGCGTAACCCACCCTACGAAACAAGAACAAGAAGGGAGGCCACATGCCGCACATCGCAAATATCGAGACCGGGCTCTACCGGATCCCCCTCCCCGTCACGCTGTCCGACTCCACCCATGGCGAGATCGCGGCGTTCGAGCTGATCACCTGCCGCATCCGCGATGCCGACGGCGCCGAGGGCGTCGGCTACACTTACACGGTCGGGCGCAATGGCGGCGCTGTCGCCGACATCCTCAAGCGCGAGATCCCCGCGCTGATCGAAGGACGCGAGGCCAACGACACCGAGGCGATCTGGCATCACGTCTGGTGGGCGCTGCATTATGGCGGCCGTGGCGGGCCGGTGGTGCTGGCGCTCTCCGCGCTCGACATCGCGCTGTGGGATTTGAAGGCGCGGCGCGCCAAGCTGCCGCTGTACCAATTGCTCGGTGGGTTCGACGCGCGCGTGCCGTGCTATGCCGGCGGCATCGACCTCGATCTCTCCGTGGAGGCGCTGCTCAAGCAGACCGACGGCAATCTCGCCAAGGGCTTTCGCGCCATCAAGATGAAGGTCGGCCGGCCCGATCTCAAATCCGACGTCGCGAAGGTCTCCGCGATGCGCCAGCATCTCGGCGACGGTTTCCCGCTGATGGTGGACGCCAACATGAAATGGACGGTCGAAGAGGCGATCCGCGCCGCCCGGGCGTTCGTTCCTTACGACCTGACCTGGCTCGAGGAGCCGATCATCCCCGACGACGTCGCCGGCCACGCGCGCATCTTACAAGCAGGCGGCGTGCCGATCGCGGCGGGCGAGAATTTGCGCTCGCTGTGGGAGTTCAAGAGCTACATCGCCAGTGGCGCGGTGTCCTATCCCGAGCCTGACGTCACCAATTGCGGCGGCGTTTCCGCCTTCATGAAGATCGCGCGGCTGGCGGAAGCGTTCAACCTGCCCGTCACAAGCCACGGCGCGCACGACATTACCGTGCACCTGCTCGCGGCCTGCCCGAACCGATCCTATCTGGAGGCGCACGGCTTCGGGCTCGACAAGTACATCGAGCACCCGCTGGTGCTGCAGGAGGGCAAGGCGCTGGCGCCGGACCGGCCCGGGCACGGCATCAGCTTCGACTGGTCGGGGCTGGCGAAGCTGGCGCCTTAGACTCGGTGTCCTAATCTCTCCCGCTTGCGGGAGAGGTCGCGCCGAAGGGCGCGGGTGAGGGCTTTTTCCTCGTTGGGAATCCCACCGCGGAGGCACCCCCACCCCGACCCTCCCCCGCAAGCGGGAGAGGGGCGCACCTTTCCCCGCGGCACCGTCGAACCTGATCTCACGCCGACGAAGCGCGTTGCTGCACGCGAGGCATTCCAACGTGCTTGATGCAGGCCACGGATAATCCGCTATGGTGGCGGCAACCACCACCTTGCGAAAGATCCCCTGCCTTGACACCCGAGCTGCACCAGAAACTGACCGCGTGGCGCCGGCACCTCCACGCGCACCCGGAGCTGTCGCTCCAGGAGAAGGAGACCGCCGCCTTCGTGCAGGACAAGCTCATCGAGCTCGGGATTCCCTTCGAGGCGGGCATCGGCGGCCACGGCATCGTCGCGACCTTGACGCGCGGGCATGCGCGCAGCCGCGTCGGCTTGCGCGCCGACATGGATGCACTGCCGATCACCGAAGATACCGGGCTTGCCTACGCCTCCAGGACATCAGGCGTGATGCATGCCTGCGGCCACGACGGGCACACCGCCTCGCTGCTCGGTGCCGCCGCGCTGCTCGCCGCTGATACCAGCTGGAGCGGCACGGTCGATTTCATCTTCCAGCCGGCGGAGGAAGGTTTCGGCGGCTCGCGCGCGATGGTCGCGGCCGGGCTGTTCGACCGCTTTCCGATGGAACGCGTGTTCGGCTTTCATAATTGGCCGGGCCTTGCCGCCGGCACCATCGCCGTGCACGACGGCGTCGTCATGGCCTCCGGCGGACGCATCACCATCACCATCGAGGGCCACGCCGGCCACGCCGGCATGCCGCATCTGACGCGCGATCCGGTGATGGCGGCCGGTCATTTGATCGTGGCGCTGCAATCGATCGCCTCGCGCGGCGTCGATCCGCTCGACACCGCCGTGCTGTCACTCTGCACCATCGAGGGCGGCACCGCGCCGAACCAGATCGCCGGACGTGTCACCATCCGCGGCACGCTGCGGTACCATCGCGAGGCGGTCAAGCACGTCATCCTCGACGGCATCGAACGGACCTGCGCCGGCATCGCGACCAGCTTTGGCGTCAAGGTCACGCCCGAGATCGTGATGGGCGTCGGCGTCGTGGTCAATACGCCTGATGAGGCCGCCCTTGCGCGCATCGCCGCCGAGAAGGTGCAGGCTGAGGTACGGCGCGATCTCGCGCCCAGCATGGCCGGCGAGGATTTTGCTCACTATCTCCAGCAGCGGCCGGGCGCCTTCGTCTGGATCGGCAATGGCGAATTGCGCGACGGCGCCGAGCTGCACGGCCCGCGCTACGATTTCAACGACGCGATCCTGCCCGTCGCCTCCGGCTGGATGGCGGAAGTCGCCAAGACGGCGCTGGCGTCGAACTAGCTCACGAGATCTCGCGCGGCAGCTTCCAATCCGACCGCGGCGCGAACGTCTCCTCGACGGGCGCCACGTGATATCCGGCAGGGAGAAGCCGGCCGCCCTCCTCGTCTGCGACCGGAACGTCGGTCACGAGGCCTTCGATCAAGGCGGCTTCCCACACCTCCTTCTCGGTCGGAAAGGGATCGCCGATCTGCTTGTTGCCTTCGAACAGCGCGTACATCGGTTCCGGTCCTTGCGTTGGCGGGTTCACCAGCAACGTATCGGCTGTCTGGACGTTCCTTTCCGGCAAAGGCAACCGAGGGCACGGAAACCATGGCGCGCGTTCTGGTCGGAACTTCGGGCTGGCATTACGACTCCTGGCGCGGCCCGTTCTTCCCTGAAGGCGTGACGCTGAAGCAGCAGCTTAGCTATTACGCCGGACAATTCGACACGACGGAGCTGAACGGCGTGTTCTACCGCACGCCGACGCCTGACGCGGTGAAAGGCTGGCGCGAGCAGACCGGCCGCGATTTCGTCTTCGCCTGGAAGGCGTCGAAATTCATCACGCACTGGAAGCGCCTGTCGGAGCGCTCGGTCAACAGCCTCGAGCTGCTGGAGGACCGTATCTCACGGCTTGGCGGCAAGGCCGGTCCGATCCTGTTCCAGCTGCCGCCGCAATTCCAGGTGGACGCAGACCGCCTCGCCTCGTTCTTCAAGCTGTTGTCGCGGAAACGGCGTTACAGTTTCGAATTCCGGCATCCGAGCTGGTATCAGCCGCGCATCCTCAAAATGCTGGCCGACGAGAACATGTCGCTTTGCCTGTCCGACCATCACGATGCGCCCGCGCCATGGAAGCGCACGGCGGATTTCGTCTATGTGCGCGGGCACGGGCCGGGCGGGCGCTATCACGGGCACTATACCAGGGCGGCACTGGCGCAATGGGCGAAGCGCATCAAGTCGTGGAAGCGGCAGGGCTGCGACGTCTATGTCTATTTCGACAACGACCAGAAGAGCGCGGCGCCCGCGGACGCCAAGGCGTTGAAGCAACTGCTCTAGATGACACCGCCTTGCCGAAGCGCCGCGATCGCGGCCGCATCATAGCCGAGCTCGGCGAGAACGCGATCCGTATGCTCGCCGAGCGTCGGCGGGCGGCTTGCGATCTCGCCCGGCGTTTCCGACAACCGGACGGCGGCACGCGTCACCGGGGCGGGCTTCGGCAGGCCGGGATAATCGACGTCCTGCATGAAGCCGGCGGCACGGATGTGCGGATGATCCAGCGCCTGTTGCGGTGAGAGGACCGGCCCGGTCGGGATCATGGCCTGGCCCAGCGCATCGACGGCTCCCTGCGTGGTGCGCTCGGCGCACCAGCGCGCCATCCGCTCGCTGATGATGGCGCCGTTATTGCCGCGGCTGATGTCGTCGGCAAAGCGGGCATCGTTCAGCCACAGCTCCTCCTCGCCCATCAGTCGCGCCCAGCGCTTGAACAGCGGATGCCCGGTGACCTGGCACAGCACCCAGCCGTCCCGGGTGCGGTAGATGTCGGCGGGCGCTGCGGTCTGGCCGAGATTGCCTGTCGGCACGCGATTGACGTTGATGACGGCCTGCTCGATCAGCGTCGCGTTGGTGAAGGACAGCGCGGTTGCGAGCAGCGCGCCCTCGACGATCTGCCCGCGCCCCGATTTGCCGCGCTCGATCAGCGCGGCGAGTGTGCCGAACGCGCAGTGCAGCGCGGTGCCGAAATCGACCCAGTTCACCGCGGCCCGGTAAGGCGGATCGCCAGTGCCGGTCATGTAGACCGATCCCGACATCACCTGCCCGACGCCGTCGAAGCCGACCCGGTCGGACCAGGGGCCCGGCCCGCCGAACGCGGTTGCGGTCGTCAGGATGATGTCGGGCTTGATCGCCTTCAGGGACTCGTAGTCGAGCTTCATCGCGCGCAGGGTCTGCGGCGGCAGGTTGGCGACGACGACGTCCGCGGTCGCAACCAGGCGGCGCATCACCTCCTGCCCTTCCGGCTTCATCGGATCGAGCGTGATGCACTTCTTGTTGCGGTTGACCTGGAGGAACAACGCGCCCTCGCCGCCTTCGCCGACCGGCGCGACGAACCGATCCTCGCTGCCCTCGCGCTTCTCCACGCGAATGACCTCGGCGCCGAATTCGGCCAGCAATGTCGCGCAATAGGGCCCTGCGATATAGCGCCCGAAATCGAGCACGCGCACGCCCTCCAGAACACCTCCCATCGATTCCTTCCCTGTTGTTTTCCGCAGATTACAGGGACTGGCTGCCAGGGCAAGTTGGGAAGCGGGATGCACGCGCGACTTTCATCATCGCATCGCGAACAGTTCCTGATGAAACGCTTCTCGACAGGGAAACCGTGCGCGCTGAGGTCTCGTCTGAGCGCTTCCCCGAAACCCGCCGGACCGCAGCGCAAGGATCATCGCCATGCTCATTCAGCCGATCGCCAGGACCAGCCGCAGCAAGACGAGAGCCTCAAGGTGCGCCGTAGCATCGCGAGGGAAGGACGGCATGCAAAAGCTCAAACGGGCATTTTGGCGCACTCTGGCCACCGATGGAGCTGCGTTGCATTGAGCTGACTCAAGCCTGCTCGTGATGAGCTGCACGGGCTCATCTAAGCAGCCGCCTGACGACTGCCCGATGGCTGGCTCGACGCATCCTGCGTCGCGGGGCCGCAGCTCATTCCGTCCACGACTTTGCTCCAGCGCAAACTCCTGGATGTCGCAATCTCCCACTTGAAGGCAAAGAGCTCTTCGGAGGAAGTCCCGTGATCATCTCAACCAAGTCACTCCTGATGGCAGTCCTCGCGCTCTGTTTCGTGCTGGGGCAGCCTGCTCTCGCCGCCGGACCCCACAGCCATGAAGGACCAACCACGACCGCCCGGCCGGAGCTCGACCACGGCAAGAAGTGGCCGACTGATGATGTCTTGCGCCGCGGCATGGACGACATCAGTCTCGCGATGAGGCAATCGCTGGCACCCATTCACAGCAACGTGTTTACGCCTGCGCAATACGAGGCTTTGGCGACGCGAATCCAGGCGCAGGTCGATGACGTGGTCGGAAACTGCAAGCTGCCCGAGCAGGCCGATCAGCAGCTTCACCTCGTCCTCGAGCAGATCATCGATGGCGCGGCGACGATGAAGACCGGGACCAGCCGCGATCAGGGAGCCATGAAGATCGTGCGGGCGCTCGCTCAATACGGCAAGTATTTTGACCACGCCGGCTGGCAACCGCTGCAGCATTGAGGTCGATTGCCGCTGCGTCCTATGCCGCCACGGCCTCGTAGATGTCCTCCTCCTGGGCCGTGTGCATGCGCACCAGCGTCTCGATCGCCTCGATCACGCGCTGGGCGTCGCGAATGAGGTAGCGGTCGATCTTCTCTGACGGCAGATCCTCCGCGATCCGGGCGAGCAGCCGCGCGAGATGCAGTATCTCGCGATGCGCACGGCTCATGGCGGAGAGTCCGTGGCGGTCGCGCAGAACCTCCGTGAGCTTCGGATAGACGCTGTCTTCATCCTCGCGTTCGTGCATCACGACGCTGCTCTGGACCAGTCGATGGGCCTCGCCAATCAAGGCAGCGATCGCTTCGGGCACCGCGTCGTCGAGCGCATCGACGATCTGGCGCAAGCGGTCGAGATCCCTGAGCAGGGCCTGATGATCGTGATGCAACGTCAGCCCCTGCTCTGCGGTGAGGCGCGGACCACTCCTGACGAGAGGCGGATTGAGCGCTCGCAGCGCGTTCAGAATGACGGCAACATCGATCACCTCCTGGACGATGGCGGCGGGCACGGGATCGAGCCAGCCAACGGTGGCAGCGACCATGGCTACCAATGACAATCCCATACCGGCGAAGATGCTCTGTAGGGCGATGCGTCGCGCCCGCTGCGCGATGATGATCGCTTCGCCGACCCGATCCAGCCGGTCCGTGAGGATCACCACATCTGCCGCCTCGGAGGAGGCGCTTGCACCACGCGCGCCGAGCGCGATCCCGGTGTCAGCCACGGCCAGCGCCGGGGCGTCATTGATACCGTCGCCGACCATGATGGTCGGATGCAGCCGCTGTTCGCTACGCACCGCTTCGACCTTATCTGCGGGAACGCGGTCGGCCAGCACGGCATCGAGATCGAGCGCAGCTCCGATGGCCTGCGCCGCCGCGGCGCGATCACCCGTGACCATCACCATCCGCGCGATGCCGGCATCGCGCAGCAGCCGGATCGCGCGTGGCGTGTCGGCCCGCAATTCGTCGGCCAGCAGCAGCGCGCCGATCAGACGGCCGTCCACCGCGACAAAGACGATCAGCGCCGAGCGCCACGAGGCACGTCGTATCGCTCGCAACTCCCATGGCGACAGATCGGCATGCGAGAGAAGCATTTCCCGCGAGCCCGCCACAACGTGGCGCCCGTCGATCTGGCCGCTGAGGCCGGATCCCATGATCTCTTTGACATGTTCCGGCGGCCTCAGCTCGAGCCCCTGGGCGAGCGCCGCAGCGACGACGGCCTTCGCAAGCACATGATGCGACGCTTGCTCGAGCGACGCTCCGAGCCTGAGGACCTCGTCCGGATCCTCGCCCGGCGCGACCTCTACGGACAGCAGCCGCGCCCCGCCCACCGTCAGGGTACCGGTCTTGTCGAATAGCACGGTGTGCGCGCGGGCCAGCGCCTCCAGCGCCCTTCCGCCCTTGGCCAGGATGCCGCGGCGGGCCGCTTGTGCCACCCCGGCAATGAAGGCGACGGGTGCGGCCAGAATCAGGGGGCAAGGCGTCGCCGCCACCAGCACGGCAAGGCTGCGGGTCAAGTCGCCGGAGATGTGCCATGCCACAAAGGCGATGACGAGTGTGACCGGCAGGAAGATCAGCGCATAGCGGTCGGCCAACCGCACAAAGGGAGCTCTCGCAGTCTGCGCCGCAGTCACCATGCGCACGATGCCCGCGTAAGTACTCTCGCTGGCCATCGCCGTCACGGTCAATTGGAAGGTCTCACCCGCATTCAGAGAACCGGAGAGAACGGCACTTCCGCGTGTCTTGTCCGCCGGAATCGGCTCGCCAGTCACAGCGGACTCGTCGATGGTGGCAGAGGCCGACGCAACCACACCGTCGACCGGCACGATTTCGCCGGCCTTAACCAGAAGCTCCTCGCCGACCGCGACGTCTTCAACCGGAGCATCCTCGATCCGCTCGCCGGATCTGCGATGGACCTGGCGCGGTGCCCGATCAACCAGGGATCGCAGATCATGCTCCGCCCGTGCGACCGCGATCTCCTCCAGCACGTTGCCGCCGGAATACATCAGCGCGACGACAGCGCCTGCGAGCGGCTGTCCGAGCGCTAACGCCGCACTCATCGACAGCAGCGCGATCGCGTCCACGCCGACGCGGCCGCTCAAGAGATCCTTGACGATCGAGACCGCCAATCCCGCAATCACGGGCGCCGTGCCGAGCGCCCAGGCGAAGTTGGCTACATCAGGCCGGCCCGCGGCTCGCGCGAGAATACCTGCGATCAATCCTGCGATTGCGATCGCAACCAGAGCCCATCGCAGGACCCGATCAAACGACATGGCTTGGCGCGCCCGCCCTTCGGCTTCCACTCGCTATTGCTGCGGGACGGCGCTCTTGTTCCCGTGCATGAACGCCATCATCTCGTCCGGAGTGAGCTTCCCGTCCTTGTCGCGATCCATGGCCTTGAAAATTCGTTCGTGCGCGACCTGAAACTCGGGCAACGAGACGGTTCCGTCGCCATCGGCATCCATCAGCGCGAAGATGATGCGAAAGGCGACCGGCGGTCCCATGGCGTCACCGCCTGTCGCACCATGCCCCTTCATTCCCTGTGCCATCATTCCGCGCCCCATCATTCCCATCATATCTCCACCGCGCATCGGGCTCTGCCGCTCGGCGGATGGGTTTGCAGAAAAACTCGACTGCGGCGAGGCCGGCGCCTGCTCCTGTCCGGGATGGTGGCTCTGATGGTCCGCTGGCGATTGAGCCCAAGCCGGCTGGCCCAAAGTGGCGAGCAGCAACGCTGCAGCAATGGTTCGACCTGGCATGGCGCTTCCTCCGTCCTTGGGGTGGGCCTACAAGGTGTCGAACTTCACCGAGTTTACGTTGAGCCAAATCAAAAAGCGGCTTTTGCTCCAGCTTGGCCCCTATGGCTTTTCGACGCTGCCGCCGGTGCGGGCGCAGCCGATCGCCTCCGTGAGCACCTTGCGGTCGCCGATGTGATTGGCGAGCAACAGGATCAGCCGTGCGTTCAT
This sequence comes from Bradyrhizobium sp. SBR1B, assembly GCF_014198205.1. Lineage (NCBI taxonomy): Bacteria > Pseudomonadati > Pseudomonadota > Alphaproteobacteria > Hyphomicrobiales > Nitrobacteraceae > Bradyrhizobium > Bradyrhizobium sp. SBR1B. The sequence continues at coordinate 141,957 of NZ_JACIHC010000011.1, read as the reverse complement.
CCGCAGCGCCTGCTCCTCGTCGAGATCTCGCTGGCTGTCGATCAGCTCGGCGTAGAAGTCGTCGGGATCGGCGATGTTGGGTGACAAATTGAGCGTCATGCTGCCAGCTCCTTCCGTCCGGCGGTGTCGTGCCCGGAGGCCCGCAACATCGCATCCGCGATCTCAGCCTCGTCGAATCCGGTCCAGCGTGCCGCGACGTATTGATCGGGCCGGAACAGGTAGGTGGTCCCGGCCGAAGCGTCGTAGCGCTCGGCAAGCAGGCCGGAGGGATCGGCGATGTCGCGGCCGACGACAATGAGTTTCGCTTTGAGGGGACCCATCGCGATCTCGGTCTTGTCGGTCTCCTTGCCGAAGGCCACGACCGTGAAGCCATCGCCGAGACAATGGAGGAACCAGGCGGGCTTGCCATCCACCGTGATCGGCGCATCGGCCGCATTGGTGCCGGGCCGCACGCCGCCCATCATCGCGTCGTCATCGGGGGTATTGAGCGCCGACGTCACATAGGGCGTCGGCGTCGAGAGACGGCCGCTGTTGACCAGAGGCCGCGCAAAGGCGTGATGGCGGGCGAGCTCCAGCACCGCGTCACGGAAATAGCGGCTCGCTTTCGTCTTCGGCGTGATGAAGTCGGTGGCGCGCGTCGAGTTCAGGATGTTGTCGTCGGCGGCATAGGCGCGCTCCTCGTGATAGCTGTCGAGCAGTGCTTCCGACGCCTCGCCGCGCAGCACCATCGCGAGCTTCCAGGCGAGATTGTCGATGTCCTGGACGCCGGTATTGGCACCGCGCGCGCCGAACGGCGAGACCTGGTGCGCGGCATCGCCGGCGAACAACACCCGGCCCTGGCGGAAATTGTCGATGCGCCGGCAGGCGAACTGATAGATCGAGACCCATTCGAGCACGAACTCGGTGTCCTCGCCGAGCATGGCACGAATGCGCGGTATCACCCGCTCGGGCCTCGTTTCCTCATCGGGATCAGCTTCCCAGCCGAGCTGGAAGTCGATGCGCCAGATCTTGTCCGCCTGCCGGTGCAGCAGCACGGACTGGCCGCGGTGGAACGGCGGATCGAACCAGAACCAGCGCTCGGTCGGGAAATCCGCCTTCATGGCGACGTCGGCGATCAGGAAGCGGTCCTGGAAGTACTGTCCCGTGAACTCGGCCCCCACCATCTTGCGCACGTCGGAGTTGGCCCCGTCGCAGGCGATCACCCATTGCGCCTCCATGGGGAAGATGCCGTCGGGCGTTTCGACCGCCAGCGTGGCGTGGTCGGCGGCCTGCTTGAGGCTGAGGAGCCGGTGCTTCCAGCGCAGCTCGATCAGCGGATTGGCCCGGCATTTGGCAACCAGCATCTCTTCCAGATGATATTGCTGCAGATTGATCATGGCCGGCCATTGGTGGTCGGCCTCGGGCAACAGATCGAACTGGTAGGACAGCTGGTCCTGGAAGAAGACCCTCCCGACGTTCCAGCTCACGCCGCGCTCGACCATGGGCGCCGCGCAGTCGAGGCGGTCCCAGATTTCGAGCGGTCGCTTGGCGTAGCAGACCGCGCGCGAGCCGATCGAGACGGTGTCGTTGTCGTCGAGCACCACGACCGGCTGGCCGCGCGCCGCGCAATCGAGCGCCGCGGTCAGGCCGATGGGACCTGCGCCGATCACCACGATCGGATGCCGCTTCACGATCCCCTCGGCCTGCTCTTGGGAACGCCGATAGCCGAACTTCGGATAGATGTAGCTCGTCATGTTCGCTTCCTGATGCGCGTGCCGGGATCAATGCGGGTCCGCGAATTCCTTCTCGTGCATCCAGGCGGTGTGGCGCGGCGGGCGCTTGGTGCGCGACCATTCCTCGACCATCTCGTGCGCGACCGACTTCATGCGGTCGATCTGCTCTGGCGTCGCGGTCCAGACCGCGATCTCCAGGCGATGGCCGCTCGGGTCTCGGAAATAGATCGACTTGAAGATGGTGTGGTCGGTAATGCCGACGACGTCGAGGCCGACGGCCTCCGCGCGCGCCTTGGCCTCTTCGAGCTCGGCGAGGTCCTTGACCTGGAAGGCGATGTGCTGGGTCCATTCCGGCGTGTTGGGATCGCGGCCCATAGGCGGCGAGTTCGGCAGCTCGAAGAAGGCGAGGATGTTGCCGTTCCCGGCATCGAGGAAGATGTGCATGTAGGGATCGGGCGCCTTGATCGAAGGCACCCGATCCTCGGCAATGGCGCCGAGAAGATCCATGTTCATGACGGTCTTGTAGAACTCGACAGTCGCCTTGGCATCGACGCAGCGATAGGCGACGTGATGGATCTTCTCGATTTTCATGGCGTTTCGCTCCCTGGATTTGCGGTTGCGAAATTAGTATCAGATGTTACTATTTCCTGAATTTGATCTGGATCAATCCACTCCGAAGAATTTTTCGAGTGGGTCGGCGACGGGAATCGCGTGATGGGACGTTCAAGCGTGGCGCGCGGCGAAGCGGCCAAAGCCGCCACGGCGCAGGATGGCGTCGAGCTGGACCTGCAGCGATATTTTCCGTACCGGCTGGCACGCCTTGCCGAGCAGGTGTCGCTGGCGGTTGCCGAGGTCTATTCCGAACGTTTTGCGCTGACACGGCAGGAATGGCGCGTGCTCGCCATTCTCGGCGTGCGCCCGGAGATTGCGACCAAGGAGATCGGCCCGCTGACGACGCTCGACAAGATGCAGGTCAGCCGCGCCGTGCAGGGCCTGGAGTCGCGCGGCATCGCCGGCCGCAAGCACCATCCCGACGATCGGCGCGAGCTGATCGTCTCGCTGACCCCAGCCGGTCGCGCGCTTTATCGCAAGATCGTGCCCTACGCGCTGGCGCGGGAGACGAAGCTGCTTGGGGCGCTGACCGCCGAGGAAGTGGCGGTGCTCGACCGGGTAATGCGCAAATTGTCGGCCGCGTTGGCGTAGCTTCTCCCCTCAGCCCCACTTCATCTCGCCCTTGGCGACCTTGGAGCCGATATCGAGCGCGACGCCCATGCCGAGATTCGGGAAGCGCGCTTCCATGGCAGCCTTCAGCGCAGCGCTGTCAGCGGCCTTGGCCAGCTCTTCGTCGAACGCGAGCAGATATTTCCTGGTGTGATCGACAGCGGAAAGATCGACGGCGACGCCCGCTGCCATGTGGCCCGGCACGACGAGAGACGGCTTGCGGGCCGCGATCTTGTCGAGGTTGGCGACCCAGGCTGCGCGCTGCTCCTTGGTCGGCGTATCGGCGGTCCAGACATGCACGCCGGAGAAGATCATCACGCCGCCGAACACGGCATTCAAGGACGGAACGAAGAGATAGCGGCGGTTGGCGAGACCTTCGGCGTTGACGATTTCGATCGCCTCGCCGTCAACCGCAAGAGAAGCCCCATCGAACGCGTCCGGCAGCACGACATCGGCGAGCGTCTGCGGACCGTTCTCCTTGAGCTGCGGTCCCCAGACGGCGAGCTTCTTCTCCACATTCGCCTTGATGGCCGCGAGCGTCGCGGACGCCGCCAGCACCTTGGCAGTCGGGAACGCCTCGCGCACCGGCTTCAGGCTGAAATAATAGTCCGGATCGGATTGGCTGACATAGATGGTGGTGAGCTTCTTGCCGCTCGCCTTGATCGCCTCGACGAGCGCGCGTCCGTCCGGATAGGAGAAGCCGCCGTCGATCAGCACCGCCTCGGTCGGACCGGAAAGCAGGACGGGCGCACGGAAAAATCCATTGGGGCCTGCGGGAAAATGTTTCCAGCTCAGCTTGCCCTCCGCGGCATGACCGACTTCGGCGGGTGCGAATAATGCGGCGGCACCCGCGGCAAGGCTGGTCTTCATGATCTGTCTCCTCGACAACATGGCTCTCTCCATTGAACTCTGCAGGGAAAATCGGTTTGGATGATCAGGCGGCACGGAGTTGCGCGGCCAGCAGATCGAACCGCCCGAACAGCATGCTGCCGTCGAGCAGCCTCCGCCCCGCGCCCTCGCCGACCACTAGGGCCGGCACGCCACCGGCCCCAAATCGCGTCATGTCGGCGCGCGCGGCCGCGGTCCGCGCCTGGTAAGCCGCGATCAATGCATCGTCAGGCGCCCGCAGGCGCCGCGCCGCATCGGTCAGTTGCGCGCCGTCGAGCAAATCGGCGACGACTTGAAGGTTGGAATTGTCGCGGCCATCAACATAGCGGGCGCGCTGCAAGAGCTTGAGCGCCTCGAGCTCACGAGCCGGATCAACCAGGCCTACGGCGACGACGCCAAGGGTCGCCGGCGCCGAGTCGAACAGGCTGCCGGTATTGCCGAGAATGCCGGTGCGATAGGCCTCACTGAACGGCTGGCCGGTCAACCGTGCGATGCGCTGGTCGTTCTGCCAGGCATAGGCGGCAAAATGCTGGTCCATGGTCCGCGCCGCGGGGCCCGCAAACAGGCCGGTCGGTGCCAGCACCAGCGTCGCATCGCCGTGCGCGGCAAGCTGCTCCAGCACCGGCGATGCGCCGTAGCACCAGCCGCAGAGAGGGTCGAAGAGATAGGTGATTTGCATGATTTTCGGGCCGCCAATGTTCGATGCGGAGAACCTAGCGGCCGATCATTATTTGATAAATATCAGATAATGGTACATATTGTTTGTTATTAGCTGACAATGGCGACCGCATGGAAGCGATCAACCTCAACCGCCTCGCCTATTTCGCAGCCGTGGTCGATGCCGGCTCGTTCACACGCGCTGCCGAGCGCCTCGGCATCACGAAGACCGTCGTCAGCCAGCAGGTGGCACGGCTCGAAGCAGAATTGAAAACGGCTCTGCTGCTGCGGACCACCAGGAGGGTCGAGCCGACCGAAGCCGGCCGGTTGCTGCATGCCCGCTGCGTCATGATCCTGCGCACGGCGGAAGATGCCGTGGACGAGCTCGCCCAGACCAATGCCGAGCCGATGGGCATGCTGCGGATCGCCGCGCCGAACGACTATGGCGCAACGATGATCGCGCCGCTGGCAGCGAAGTTTGCGCGCAAATATCCCGCTTGCGCCGTCGAGCTGATCCTGTCGGACACGCGAACGGACCTCCTCGCCAACCAGATCGACCTGTCCGGGTCGGCTGGTTGAACGATTCAAGTCAGCAGGCCAGGCGGATCGGATCGTTTCGACAATTGCTGGTGGCCGCGCCGGACGTGGCGGCGGCGTTCCGGAGCAAGACGCCCGACGAGCTTGCCGCTCTGCCATTCATCGCCAACGGCGCGCTCGACGAGCCACTGGTCTGGCGCTTCACCAGACGCGATATCGACAGCCGCACGATCCGCATGCGGCAGTCGATCTCGATCAACACGACGCCTGCGGTGCTGGGCGCCGCGCTTGCCGGCGGCGGACTCTGCGTGCTGCCCGACTATTTGGTCGCGGAGCATTTGAAGTCCCGCCGGCTGGTCCATGTCCTGCCGTCCTGGAGCCTGCCGACTGGCGGCATCCATGCCGTGTATCCCGCGGCCCGGTTCCGGCCGCCGAAGATCACGGCGTTCGTGGCCATGCTGGTGCAGGAAGGCCGCACGCTCGCCAGCAAATTTCCGGAATGACTCGTGCCCGCCGGTTCATGCCGCGGATCGATCCGGCAGGCCGCCCCGCAGGGCGTCAAGCAGGCGCTGCTCGCGCTCGATCCGGGCGCGATAGAGCTCGCGTTCGCTCTCGCTTCTGGCACCGGCCAGCAACACGCGATAGTGCCCGATCACCTTCTCGCTGCCGCTGATGAGGAGATTGCGGACGTCACTCATCGTTCCGCTCCGGTCGTGGCAATCGCCGATGGCGTGTTCGGAACGGTGAATGCGGCCGGGAAGGCATCGGCGGCGAGAGCCTCGAGCGCGGTCTGCTCCTCGGCGAGGCGTCGTTCGATAAACTGGCGCTCAATGTCCGACAGCTCGGTCTTGAGCAAGCGTCGATAACGAGAGAGGTTGTTGCGGTGCGCGCGGATGCGGGCGAAATCCTGATCGAGCATCGTCGTCACTCCTGACGGTCTTTCACGGTCCTTTTCGAATTTGCGGTGCGGGAAGAAACATCTTCCGGCGCAAAAAATATTCAGGCTTGTTTTGCTGTCAAGATCCTCTTTCGCCGCTTCCTTGACACAGTTGGGGGTGCCCGAAAAAAATTTTGCGCATCCCTCTTGCAAGGGCCTTGCGGCGCTCTAAGTCGTTTTTCGCCGCGAGAGCGGTGTGCCGGATGCCCGATCGGGTCCGGCGCGGGCGCCGGGCCGGGGTCTTCGGATCCGTTCCCGATTCCTTAACGGCGCTCCTTCGTATCCTCTTGCTCTTTGGAGGACTTGGTATGAGGACCACCTTTGACTTCGCGCCGCTGTGGCGCTCCACCATCGGCTTCGACCATCTGGCCGACCTCGTCGACAGCACGCTGCGCCAGGCGGGCGAGGACAATTATCCCCCCTACAACATCGAGCGCTCCGGCGAAGACCAATACCGGATCACGCTGGCCGTGGCGGGCTTTGGCGTCAACGACATCAGCGTGACCGCCGAACAGAACGCGCTCACCATCGAGGGCCGGAAGCCGGACAGCGCCACGCGTGAATATCTCTATCAGGGTATCGCCGCGCGTCCGTTCCGCCGCGTGTTCAATCTCGCCGACTACGTCCAGGTCAAGCAGGCCGCTTTCCAGGACGGTCTCCTGGTCATCGATCTGCTGCGCGAGATTCCGGAAGCCATGAAGCCGCGCCGGATCCAGATCGCGGGTGCTGCGTCACCGCAGATCGAGCAGAAGAAAGCGGCTTAGGCCGGTCGAACGCGTTCGACAGCGACCACCCTGGCGGATGGCGACCGGATCGCCATCCGCCGATCGGACCATCCCTTCGAAAGGAGTGTAGAGGGAGACGAGTGATGACCAATGCCAATGCGACCACCGGCGGTCTCGGCGCGCTGTTCCATCCCGCTGCGCATTATGCATCGCCAAGCGCCGTCCTCGACGATGGCAAGCTCTCGACAGCGGAGAAGCGGATCATATTGTCGTCCTGGGCCTCGGACATGTACGCGGTCGAATCCCATCCAGCGCTGCGCGAGATTCCCGGCATGGATCAGCCGATCCGGCTCGCGGACATTCTCGCCGCGCTGCGGAAGCTCGATGATGATGACGACGACCCGCCGCCCGGCGGCGGCGTCCCGATGCGGCTGCGGCGGCCCTGGGCCGCCGCAACGCCGTAACGAGGACCAGCCAAAGGGTCTGAACAAGGCCGGCTTCACCTTCCAGTATCAAACCGACACGAGATCTCCGGTTTCCGCTGCAACGCCTTCGGCCGCGCGAGAATGTGTTCGATGTGTCGCTCGCCGATGAGACCCGCTCCCATCACTGACAGGCGGACGGGTGCACTCATGCGATACTAGCCCTTCTTCTCATCGAGCAGCTTGGCCACGCGACGCAAGCCGAGCAGATAACCTTGCGTGCCGAAGCCCGCGATGATCCCATCAGCTCGTTTGGAGACAAACGAGTGGTGGCGGAATTCCTCGCGTTTGTGCACGTTGGAAATATGCACCTCGATCACTGTCCCCTCGAACGTGTTCAAGGCATCCAGGATGGCGACCGACGTATGGGTGAAGGCCGCGGGATTCATCACGATACCGGCAGCCGTCTCGCGCGCCTCGTGGATCCAGTCGATCAGCTCGTATTCTCTGTTCGATTGGTAAAAGCGCATCTCCAGGCCGAGCTCCGCGGCCAGCGCCCGGCAATCCCGCTCCACGTCCGCAAGCGTCTCGTGACCGTAGATGTGAGGCTGGCGTTTGCCAAGCAAATTGAGATTTGGCCCGTTGAGGACGTAGACAAGACGACTCATGGAAGAGTGATGGGCAAGGATCTCGCCGAGGAACTGCCTGGTGCGGGCGTGCTGTGGATTGCGGAAGAAGACGTCGGGCGCGCCTTCCTCGATGATGTGCCCTTCGGCCATGAAGATGACACGATCGGCAACCTGGCGGGCAAAGCCCATCTCGTGGGTGACGCAAATCATGGTCATGCCGTCGTTGGCGAGGCCAATCATCGTATCGAGCACCTCCTTGACCATTTCAGGATCGAGAGCCGAGGTCGGCTCGTCAAACAGCATCACCTTGGGCTGCATACGGAGAGCACGCGCGATCGCGACACATTGCTGCTGGCCGCCCGAAAGCTGAGCCGGATATTTGTCGGCCTGGTCACCAATGCGTACCCGCTCCAGGTATTTTCGCGCGGTCGCCTCTGCCTCGGCCTTGCCGATGCGGCGCGCGCGAATGGGGGCGAGCATGCAGTTCTGCAACACCGTCATATGCGGAAAAAGGTTGAAGCTCTGAAAAACCATGCCGACGTCCTGACGTACGACATCGATCGCCTTGATGCTGTCGTCCAGCCGATGACCGTTCACCACGATACTGCCCTGCTGGATCGCCTCCAGGCGGTTGATACAGCGGATCAGCGTCGACTTGCCCGAACCGGACGGACCGCAGAGCACGATCTTCTCGCCCTTGCGCACGGTGAGATCGACATCGCGGAGAGCTTGGTACCCGCCGTACCACTTCTGCACACGCTTCATTTCGATTAGGATCTGGTCCTGCATGCTGGCCTCCGCTGTCGGGCGGCGGCCAACGCGGATCGCGCGTCGGCCGCTCGCAGGGACTACTGAACGGTGAAAGGGACGCCGGGGACCGAGTCGGGGAAAACCGGGACCGGCACCTTCATCCATTTGGCGTAGAAGGCGGCCAGCTTGCCGTTCGACTTGATCTGGTCGATGAACTTGTTGACCGTCTCGTTCCACTCCTTGTCTCCCAGGCGCGTACATGCGCCGTTGTACAGAGCGGAGAAATGAAGCTTCGGTTCGAACCCGAGCTCCGGTTTCGCGGCGTTCAGACGCTGCGGGTAAAACAAGTTCGCACCGACGGCCTGGACCTGGCCAGAGAGCAGTGCCTGTATCGTGGCCGCGTCATCGTCGAATCTGCGGATCTCGGTGCCCGACGGGGCGTTGTTGGTGACCTGCGTATCTTGCGTCGAGGAGCGCGGAACACCGATGACATATTTGCCCATATCGGCATTGCTGCTGATCGGCGTTGCCTGGGCCGCGACGAGCGTAATCTCATTGGCGACGTACGGCTTGGAATACTGCACCGCCTTCGCACGCTCCGGCAGCATAGCCATGGTCGCGAACAGGATGTCCACACGGCCCGTGGTCAATGCCGGGATACGATTGGCCACGGCCAGAGGCGAGAACTCGGCCTTCACGCCGAGGAATTCAGCGAAGGCACGCCCCATGTCGGCATCGATGCCCTCCTGCTTTCCCGAGCTATCGACAAAGCCCCAAGGCGCATTATCGCCCTGAATGCCGATGACGACGACGCCCTTCTTCTTCACGTCTTCCAACGTAGCGGCCTGCAGTTTACCCGCCGTGGCGACAGCCGCCAGTGCGAGTAGCCCGATGCCGAGCCGGCGGCGAGTGATCGAAAATAGCATTTGGTGTTCTCCTCCTCCTGGTGATGGCTGTATTTGATTGGGTAGGTGCGCCATTCCTACCTTTGATTGGCCAGGGCGAGCCTGGCCTCCATCCGGCTGCCCCACCATGAGAGTGGCCAGCAGAGGATGAAATACATCGCGCCAACCACGCCGAAGACCAGCAACGGCTGGTAGGTCTGGTTCGATACGATTTGACCGGCGCGGGCGAGTTCGATGAAGCCGACGATGGCGGCGAGCGAGGTGCCCTTGATGAGTTGCACGAGATAGCCGATGGTCGCCGGCAGCGAGATGCGGATCGCCTGCGGCAGCACGATGTCGCGCATGCGGGAGGAATAATGCAGGCCGAGCGCCATTGCCGCCTCGGACTGGCCGCGCGGAACGGCCTGGATTGCGCCGCGCCAGATCTCGCCGAGGAAGGCGGAAGCGTTGACGGTGAAACCAATCGCTACCGCGACGAAGGCATCGAGCTTCAGCCCGGTTAGCGCCAATCCGTAATACACGACGAAAAGCTGCAGCAGCAGCGGAGTGCCCTGGAATATCCCGATGTAGACGCTGGTGATCCATTCCACGCCCTTGTGACCACAGGTCCGCATCAATGCGACGGCAAGCCCCGCCGTGCAGCCGCCTGCGAATGCGACCAGCGTCAGCAGCACGGTCCATTGCAGACCACGTAACAGGAAGCCGAACTCCGGAAGGCCAAAATGCGGTGTCATGATCTCTCCTCAGCGTGTCGGATAAGAGAAGAAACGGCGGGAGATGACCGCAAAGCCGAGCATCAGCAGCCAGGAGATCGCGAGATAGAGGAAGGTGACGGAGAAATAGACTTCGAAGCTGCGGAATGTGTCGCTTTCGATGCGCTGCGCAACCGATGTCAGTTCATAGGCGGAGACGGCCGAACAGATCGACGAGGTCAGCGTCAGCATGATGAACTGCCCCGTGAGCGACGGGTAGATCGCGCGAAGCGCGGGCTTGAGCACAATGAAGCGGAACACCTGTCCTTTGTGCAAACCGAGCGCGTAGCCGGCCTCAACCTGTCCTTGGTGAATGGACTGCACGCCGCCCCGGATGATCTCGATGGCGTACGCGCCTCCATTCACGCCGAGTGCGATAATGGCGGTGGCGGTCGGATTGAGCTTCAATCCGATGAGCGGCAGTGCAAAGAACAGAAAGAAGATCTGCACCAGGAAAGGCGTATTGCGCACGATCTCGACGAAGCCGATCACGATGGCACGTAACCAGGCCGCCTTCGAATCGCGTGCCGCGACGCCGGCGACGCCGATGATCATCGCCAGTGTCATGCCGGCAAGCGCCAGCCCCAGCGTCCCCACGCACCCCCACAACAAGGCTGGGAGCGCCTGCCAGACCACCGAGAAATCGAGCGTATAGCCCATCTTGCGTTTCCTCTCGGGCGTTGTGCGTGCCGCTCGCCCATCGGCCGGGTGTCACCCTCCCAGGGATGCGAAAGTTGAGAAGAAAACGTCCGGATCAGGTGAGATGCCCGTGAACAGGCGGAAAGCTTCGGTGCCCTGGAAGATCGCCATGCCGCCACCGTCGACGGTGCGGCAGCCGAGCACGCGGGCCTCGCGCAGCAGTGCGGTTTCCAGCGGGAAATAGACGATCTCGGCGACCCATAGATCGGGACGCAGCAAGGCCGTCGGCAGCGGCGTGCCCGGATACTTCTCCATGCCGATCGGCGTTGCGTTGACGATGCCGTCCGCGGCAGCCACGGCCGCTGCGACATCCCGGCCGACCCTGAAGTGCGCTTCTGCAAACCGAGGGGACAACGCGTCGACCACACTCTGTGCCTTGGCCAAATCGAGATCTATGATTGTCAGTTCCTGCACGCCGAGCTTCATGAGCGCGAAAGCAACTGCCGCGCCTGCGCCGCCCGCGCCGAGCTGGACGACCCGACCGAGCGATGCGCCCTGCATGTTGCGGCGGAAGTTCTCGGCGAAGCCGAACCAGTCGGTGTTGTGGCCGGTCATTCGGCCATTCCTGATGACCACGGTGTTCACGGCGCCAAGCGCCTCCGCGTCGGGCGAGAGCTCGTCCAGAAGTGAAATAATCGCCTGCTTGCAGGGATGGGTCACATTCAGCCCGTCAAAGCCCATCCGCCTCGCGGCCATGAGCAATTCCGGCAATGCCTCCGCACCGAGCTTCAAGTCGGACAGATCGATCTTCTTGTAGAGATAGCGGATGCCCGCAGCGTCAGCGGCCGCTTCATGCATGGGCGGGGTGCGGGACGCAGCAATGCCGCTGCCGATCAGGCCGACGAGGAAGCTGGGTTTGGGTTGCATGCTCGGCACCGCCGGTCAGCGCAATGGGACGGTCAGCTCGGCGATGACCTGAGCCGTGCTCGGTCGAACGCCGCGCCACCAGGCAAAAGCTTCGGCCGCCTGTTCCACCAGCATGCCGACGCCGTCGGCGAGCTTGGCGACGCCTTCGGCGCGGGCCGTGTGCAGAAAGGGCGTGAGCCCCTTGCCGTAGGCGAGTTCGTAGGCCAGCTCCGCCCCCCAGAAGACATTGCCTGGAAGCGGCGGCATTTCACCGCGCAGACTGGCAGACGTCGCGTTGACGACGACGTCGTAGCCCTCCGCGAGATCGGCCAGCTCGGCGTAGCCGCTGACGATCAGGGGACCACAGCCGGCAAACTCGTCGGCCAAAGCCACGGCTTTCGACAGCGTTCGGTTGACGAGAACCAGCTCCGAGGGGTCCTGGCGCAGGAACGGCAGCATCGCGCCGCGGGCCGCTCCTCCAGCGCCGAGCATCAGGACGCGGCGGCCGGCCATTTTGACGCCGAGATTGACGGTGATGTCACGGACGAGGCCGATCCCGTCGAAATTCTCGGCAATGATCCGATCGCCGACGAACTTCAGGCAGTTTGCGGCGCCAGCTCGCTCGGCGCTCTCCGAAAGCTCATTTGCGTACTCGAAGGCATCGAGCTTGAACGGGGCGGTGATGTTCAGCCCCTTGGCGCCCTCGGTCCGGAATTGATCAACCCGCTCGTTGAAACCATCGAGGGGTCCCTCGATTGCCTCATAGATAAGGTCCTGTCCCGTCATTCTGGCGAAAGTGCCATGGATAAGGGGTGACTTGCTGAAGCCGATCGGATTGCCAATCACCGCATAACGATCGCTCATCGCTCACTCCTGCACTGCGACTTCGTTGTACAGCACGCCGTCGCGCACCATTGCGTCGACGGTTTCAGGCGACAGCCCCAGTGACGCGGCAATGCGCCGATTGTCCTGACCGAGTAGTGGCGCCGGCATGCGTATCGTGGTGTCGCAGTCGGAGAAGCGGAAAGGCAGGTTCGGCAGTGTCACCTTGCCGAGCACGGGATGCTCCTGCTCGACCAGCATTCCGCGCGCGCGGATCTGCGGGTCTTTCACGACTTCTCCGATGGTCTGCACGGGAGCGGACGGCACACCTGCTTGCTCGAGTGCCGCCAGACACGCATCCCGAGACGGCTGCGACAGCGTCCAGTTACGCACAATCTCCATGGCTTCGGCATAATGGGCGTTGCGTGCGGCAGGTTGGGCGAAGCGCTGGTCGGATGCCAACGCGTTCCCTCCGATCAGCGTCGCCAATCGCCGCCACGCATCATCGACTTGCGCGGCGATGACGAGATTACCGTCCTTGGCAGGGAAGACGCCGTAGACGGTCGAGTCCGGCTGTCCGCTGCCGGTCTGCTTCGGCATGTCGGCGCCGTCGGAGAGGAAGTAACGCTGAACCGCATAGTCGTGCATCGAGACCATGCAGTCGTACAGCGCCAGATCGATGTGTTGGCCACGGCCGGACGATACGCGACCGACCAGCGCCCCGTTGACGGCTGCTACGCCGTGGATGCCGGTATACATGTCTGCCAGCGGCATCCGCAGCAACGGCGGAGCTTCACCGGGAGTGCCCAGTTGCGCCAGGGCGCCCGACATCGCCTCTGCGATCAGGCCGAAGCCCGGACGGTCGGCATAGGGACCGGTGTGGCCATAGGCTGAGACCGAGCAGTAGATAAGTCTGGGATTCCGTGCCGACAGCGCCTTGTAACCGAGCCCGAGGCGCTCGAGTGCGCCGGGGCGGTAGTTCTCGATGAAGACATCGGCCGTGTCGACGAGCTTCATCATCATGTCGAGACCGCGCGTGTCGCGCAGGTCGATGCACAGCCCCTGCTTGCCCATGTTCTGCTGCAGGAAATAGCCGGATTGCCCGTCCTTGAAATATCCGTGGGCGCGTCCCGCATCGCCTTCCCTAGGGCGCTCCACCTTGATGACCTCCGCGCCCATCGCGGCGAGGCAACGGCCCATAAACGGGCCTGCCAGGAAATGGCTGTAGTCGATGACGCGAATGCCTTTGAGCGGCAGATCTTGGAGCGGCAGTTCTTGCGCGGTCATGCCTGCTCTCCTGCGGCGTTGTTCTTCGGGCGCATCGGAATCATCAACCGATGCTCGCCTAGCTGCACCACTTCGCCGCGCTGATTGATCAGCTCCGAGGGCAGCACAACGATGCCCCACCCATCACGCTTCGTGGCGCGCATCGAGCCGACACGGAACTTCACGTGCACGGTGTCGCCGAGCTTGATCGGCAGCTTGAAATCCCACGTCCAGCCCAATGACATTCCCGGAAGAAAACGGTAGTCGGCACGGGTCTTCAAACCGTCGGCCAGCGACAGACCAAACAGCCCGTGCGCGACGCGCGTGCCGAATGGTGTGGTCTTGGCGTATTCCTCGTCGACGTGGACCGGGGTGAAATCACCCGTCAACTCGGCATAGGCATTGACCATCGCCTCGGTGACCGTCACCGAGGGGGTGACGCATTCGTCACCGACCTTGGCATCGTCCCAGTAGCGCTCATCGATCATGTCGCGTTTTCCTCAGGCCCGTGGATTGATCGCCAGGGCGGCTTCCACAGCGCCTGCGCTGGCTTGCAAGATTTCGACGTTGAGCCCGCCCGGCAGTTCGAGCCAGTTCGGCCCCGCGGGCAACGCCCTGACGCCCCAGGCGGCAGCGCGGACCAGCACGCCTTCGTAGTCGTCGACCATGATGCCGAGATGGGCGAGACGCCCCTCCGGTCCGACAAAATTCGGATCTTCGATGAGTTGCACGCTTCCGAGCACCCACACCTGGCGCGGGCGCGCACCATCGGCGGGTTGCTCGTCGCGAATGGCGAGACCAAGCACCTCGCGAAAGAAGTCAACGTGACGATCAATGTCCGGCACACGGATCGCGACGTGCTCGATATAAGCGCGAGGCAACGACATCGTCTCAGCTCTTTCCAGGATAGTCGCTGCGGGCGTATTCGAGCCCTTTGACCAACGCGACGAGGGTAGAATTGACCGGGGTCGGCACGTTGAGCTTTGCGCCCCAACGCACGACGGAGCCGTGAATGTAGTCAACCTCGGTCGGATTGCCGGACTGCAAGCTCTGCAACATCGACGTCTTGAACTCGGGCGGCAGACCGGCGGATGCCATTGTCCAGGCGCGGAGTGGGTCGGTAATCGAGATCTTCACGCCGGCCGCCTGCGCTACCGCGATGCCCTCTGAAATCGCTGCCAGCGCACAATCCTTCAGGATGGGGAGCGAATAGAGGCCGCCATAGGTCAGGCCGGTAATGGCAGTAACGCCGCCGCCGGCGACGTTGATAAAAAGCTTGTCCCACATCGTGCCCAGGATGTTGTCGCTGAGCAGCGTGAGAATGCCGGCACGATTGAAAGCCTCGGAGATTCTCTGCGCGCGCTCGGTCAAGCGTCCGTCAAGTTCACCGATGATGGTTTCCTTGCCGACGACCCCGGAGCGTACATGACCGGGGCCAAGCAGCACGCCACCAACGTAGGTCTTGCCCGCCATCACCCGCTCACGACCAACTTCCTCCGAAAGGATGTCCTCGTGACCAAGACCGTTCTGAAGTGACATCACAACCGTCTGCGGCCCGATGATCGGCGCTGCAGCGCGGATCGCATCCCGCGTGTAGTAGGATTTGACAAGGACGATGACGAGGTCGGCCTCTACGCCGACTTGGGCCGCGGAGGTGCAAGCGGCGACCTTCACGATGGTTTCGGCGTCGCCTTCGAGCATCCGAAGGCCCGTGGCATTGATGGCGTCGACATGAGCCTGGAACGGATCGATCAACCACACCTCGGCACCGCCGCGCGCCAGCGTGCCGCCGATGGTCGAGCCCAAGGCTCCCGCTCCAATAAAGCAGATCCTCATCCAACGCTTCCCCGCGCGCCCTTCTTGGCGCTGGAAGTGTGGTAGCAGGCCGATCGATATTAAGATATGATATGATCATTATATCCGATATTGTGAATCGCAATGAAGCACCTGGATAATGTCGAGACCAATCTGCTGGACCCGCGCCTGCTGAGGCTCTTCGACGCGTTATTCGCCACGGGCAGCGTCACCAAGGCCGCAGAAAAGCTCGGTCAAAGTCAGCCGACCATCTCGATCTGGCTGGCGCGACTGCGTAAGGAACTGGACGATCCGCTCTTCATCCGGTCGGCGGAGGGAATGCTGCCAACGCCGCGCGCCGAGGCTCTCATCGGCACGGCGAGGCAGGCGCTGGAAACGCTGCGTCGTCTGGCTGAGCTTCGCACCGACTTCGATCCCTCAACCGCAAAGCGCCGTTTTGCGATCTGCATGACGGATGGAAGCCACGTCACGCTGCTTCCGTCCATCCTCGCTCACATCCGCCGCGTCGCCCCGGGCGTTCGTATCGAGGCGACACAGATCGGCGCGGACACCCCACGGATGCTGCAATCCGGTGAAGCCGATCTGGCCCTCGGCTACATCTCGGGTCTCGACGCCGGACATTTCCAACAGGCACTTTTTCCGCAGGATTGGGTCTGTTTGGCGAACGCCAAACATGCCCGGATCCGCGACCGCATCACCGCAAGGGATTTCAGGCGGGAGGCCCACGTCCTCATTCGCTCCGGCACTGGACATCAGTTGCTCGCGACCGCGCTACAGGAGCAGCGGATAGTCCTTGACGTGGCGCTTGAGCTACCCGGCTTTTTGGGACTGCCCGCAATCGTGGGGACGACCGACCTGATCGCCACCCTGCCAAGGCACATTGGCGAAACGCTGGCTCACTATTACGGACTGCGCGTGCTTGATTGCCCGCTGGCGATCGCCGGCTTTACGGTGAAGCAATATTGGCACGCCCGCTTCCACCACGACCCGGCAAGCCAATGGCTGCGTGGCATCTGCGCGGAACTTTTTCAACAACAGGAGGTGCGGGGTCTGCATCCTTCCAGTCGGCCAAAGAAACGAGGGCCACGCAAAATGCGGTCGCAGTGAAGCGCTTATTGAAGCGGTTTTCGGCTCTTCGTGGCCAAACGATCGAAGCTAACGTCCGCCTTGCGCAAGACAGCAGCCTAAGCTTCTGGCTGGGGCGGGAGGGATCGAACCTCCGAATGGCGGAATCAAAATCAGTTTGATTATTCAACGATTTCAAGGCCCGTTTGGAAAAATCGGTTAAAACGTGCTCCAGCGATTTCAATAGCTTGGCCGCCGTTTCCAAATGAAAACAGCGCTTGAGGGGTAGCTTGCGGCGATCAAATTGAGCAATGCCGCTGCTGTTGAGATTCGATTGCGATCTGAGCGGCTCGTCCGCCCAAGGTCCTAGCTCTTACGTTCCTGAAATCAAATGCTGAAGGGCTATGGGCGCTGGAAGCGCTGTTGGTCCAACAATGTCGCACGGGGCAAGCGAACTAAGTTTTGTCAGCGGCGATGTCACAGGGCGCAAGGCCGGGGTGTCTTAAGGATGTGATCAACCCAACACCCTCACGCGAAGGAGAGCGATAATGAGCCACCCCAATGCCCAATCACGCCTGAACTTCATGGAGCAATCGCCCGATCTGTTCAAGAAACTCCAGGAACTCGGAATTGCGATCGTCAAAAGCAGCGATATCGAGCCGGGGCTGGGCCAATTGGTGGACATCCGTGCCTCACAGATAAACGGCTGCGCCGCCTGCCTGGATATGCACGTCAAGCAGGCAAAGCTAAGCGGCGAGCGAGAGTTGCGCTTGTATCACATCGCGATCTGGCGCGATTCGCCGCTGTTTTCCGCTAAGGAGCGCGCGGCGCTGGCCTGGACCGAGGCGCTGACCCAGATCGCGCCGACGGGCCTCTCCGATGACCTCTATGCCGAGCTGCGCGAGCAGTTCAGCGAAAAGGAACTCTCGACGCTGACTTTCCGCGTGATCGGCATCAACGCGGCGAACCGCGCCAATGTGGCCTTCCGCACCCCGCCCGGCAAGTACGATAGGGAATTCGGTCTCGACAAGGCCGAGCTTGCCTAAGCGTGCGAACGATCCGGCGAATGCACCCTGCTGTCTGCGACCGAGGTGATCGCCAAGGTCCAGCAACCGACTTACGCAAAGCTGTCCGCGCGCCGCGTACTCTTCAATAGTGAGCCGGCAGTTCTGACGTGGTCCGCGAACGGCAACCACCTACGCAGCGCGACGAGTGACAACTGGCGCATATGACAAGGGTACCGGAACCCATATTCGACGATGCAAATCGAATGTTCGGCGGAGATCAAAGAAAGAAGGAGAAGACATCATGAGTAAGACTTGGTTCGTCACCGGTTCGTCGCGCGGTTTGGGCCGCTGCTTCGTCGAGGCCGCCCTGTCTCGCAACGACAGGGTGGCCGCGAGCGCCCGAAACACCGCGAGTCTTGAAGAACTGGCCGATGCCTATGGCGACGCCGTGCTTCCGCTCGAACTGGACGTGACCGATAGGGTCGCGGTCTTCGAAAGCGTGAAGCGGGCCAAGGAGCACTTCGGCCGTCTCGACGTCATCGTGAACAATGCCGGCTACGCGCAGATCGGCGCAATCGAGGAACTGACGGAGCAACAACTGCGTGACCAGTTCGAGACCAACGTGTTCGGCGCGGTTTGGGTCATTCAGGCCGCGCTGCCTTACCTGCGCGAGCAGGGTGCAGGGCACATCATCCAAATGTCCTCGATCGGCGGGCTCATCGCGATGCCGCTCGGCGGCGCATACCAGGCCTCCAAGTGGTCCCTCGAAGCTCTGAATGACACCCTTGTCCAAGAAGTCGCCGACTTCGGCATCAAGGTGACCGTGGTCGAGCCCGCCGGCTTCGCCACTAGGTCCGGCAAGAATCCGAATCCATTAGCCAACGGTCACATGGCCAAGGCTAACCGGGTTACGACGGACTCCGCCAGCGCCTTACCGTGCTCGTGGGAAAGCAGCCCGCCGGCGATCCGGCCGCTGCGGCCCAGGCACTCCTCAAGATCGTCGATTCCTACACCCCGCCCCTGCGGGTGCTTTTCGGCCAGGGCTTCTACCAAATGCTCCAGCAAGTCTACGCCGACAGGCTCAAGTCCTGGGCCGACTGGCAGAACCTCTCGGTGGAGGCTCACGGGCAAGCTCAATCAAGAGATCGGTGACCCCTTCGGCGTGAGCTTTCGAGATCTGAGACGAGTGCATCAACCATGCCCTAATACAGACGGCATGCGTGAGGCGGTGGCGTTCTGGTGGTAGTCTTGCGGCACAGGCGAGGCCATTTAGTGCGCTATCCTTTTATTGAGAATTCGACGCGTTCCGAGCGGTTGGGCGGAGTGACGGCGCTGAATGAGAGGGATCGAGATTTGATCGACCATGCCATTAACGACCATGCCATTGATGTGGCGACGGAGGCTTTCACAGAGCACCGTGATCTGCTCTTCACGGTCGCATACGAGATGCTTGGATCGGCATCTGATGCCGAAGACGTCCTTCAGGAGACCTGGCTGCGTTGGGTGAAGGTCGACTTGGGACAGGTGCGCAACAAACGCGCCTATCTTGTCCGAATTGCAACTAGGCAGGCGCTGAATCGGCTCCGCACGATAAAGCGGCGCAGGGAGGAATATGTCGGGCCGTGGCTGCCTGAGCCGTTGATCACTGCGCCGGACGTGACGGAAGACGTCGAACTCGCCGAAAGTGTTTCCATGGCGCTCATGATCGTCCTTGAGACGCTGTCACCGGTCGAGCGCGCTGTCTTCGTTCTTCGCGACGCCTTTGATGTAACTTATGAGGAGATCGCCGCCGTCGTCGACAAGACTCCCGCGGCCGTCCGCCAAATAGCGCGCATCGGGCCCGTCTGCACGTCGATGCGCGCCGCCCTCGCCAAGTGGTCTCCCCAGCCGAGGCGAGGAGGGCACTGGAGTTATTTCGCCGTGCACTCGAATCCGGAAATCCCCAGGACCTCATCAACGTGCTTGCGCCTGACGTCGTCCTCGTGAGCGACGGCGGCGGCGTAAAGCAGGCTGCACTGCGCCCGATCATCGGGGCACAAAGGGTTGTCGGGATGTTCGTCCACGGCCTCCCGAAGATCGAAGGTGCACTCACTGGCGAGCACACTGTCGTCAACGGCAACCCGGCACTGGTCATGCGCCTTGATGGGAAAATCGACGGCGTCCTCGCGGTCCGGGTCGAGGACGCGCGCATCACCGGTCTTTACTACGTTCGAAACCCAGAGAAGCTGACACGGATCGCATCCGAAACACCGCTCACCCTTGGATGAATACTTCGAGCAGGCGCGCTGACATTTCGTCAGTTACCGTCGGCGGCGTCCGGCTCATGGCCTCCGCATAGTCCATGACGTCGCGCTCTAATCAACTGAAAATCCTGAACTCTCGCTCCAATCCATCATGGGTGCCACGGAAAAGCGATAGTCTTGATATTTCAATAAGTTGTCCTATTCTTTCAATGGACTAGAACGTGAACCAGGTGCACACGTGTGCACTCAAACTAGCCCAAATTGCACACGTTTGTACCGCATTTGATCTCCCGGTGCACACGTAGCGCACACGAAATCGGGGTGGAGTGCACACGCAATGCCGACGTTTACAAAACTCAGATCGGGAAGCTGGCGCGTTCAGGTCAGGAGGAAAAACGAGTACATCGCAAACACGTTCGTGCGACAGCGCGATGCTGAAGAATGGGCGCTTGATGTGGAGCGCTCTATCGATCGCGGCACCCCAATTCGACGTTCCCGGCCTTTTGAGCAGCCTCGAATTTTTTCCGATTTGATCACCCTGCATCTCGACGATCTTGCCCAGGTCGGCAAGCCCGTACGACGATCCAAGTCGATGGTGCTCAAGGCCCTCAAGATCTCGCTTGGACGAACAAACCTCAAAGAGCTGACCAGGGAGAGATTGATTGAGTTCGGGCGAAAGCGAGCTGCTCAAGGCGCTGGACCGGCGACCCTTGCGATCGATTTCTCATTCATCCGAACGATCCTACTTCACGCTGCCGCAGTCCACGGCATTAACGTTTCAGTCGAGAACGTACAGCTGGCCAGAGCTGCGCTAAAGCACCTGGATCTCGTCGGAAAGTCAAACGAGAGAGATCGGCGCCCTAGCCAAGACGAACTCGATCGACTGATCGGATACTCCGAATCTAACGCCCAACAGTATCTACCACTCGGTAGAATTGTTCGCTTTGCTGTGGCGACAGCAATGCGCCAAGCTGAGATCTGCCGCATCGAGTGGACTGATGTCGACATGTCAAAGCGAACCGTCACTATTCGCGACCGCAAAGATCCTCGACGCAAAGACGGAAACCACCAAGTCGTTCCTCTCCTCAATTCGACCGGGTACGATGCCTGGCAGCTTATGCTCGAGCAGCGCATTCTCACGCGCGGCCTCGGACGCGTTTTTCCATACCACTCGAAGTCGGTAGGAGCTGCCTTCCGCAGGTCATGCAACGCTATCGATATAGATGACCTATGCTTTCACGATTTGCGCCATGAAGGAACAAGTAGACTCTTCGAAGCGGGCTTTTCGATACAGCAGGTTGCGATGGTGACAGGCCATAAAGACTGGCGAATGTTGCGCCGATATACAAATCTCAAGCCCGAAGATCTGCACAAGATGCAGAAAGCTGCACAGCCATCCATGGAGCAATTCCTAGCCACCTTGGTCGCCAGCTAGAGCGCGACCTTCGTCAAATTTGAACCTGCTCGCTGAATATGTAACTGCAAGGGATCGTCTTGCCTGCTTTGGCCTTGAGAGCGGACTTCGGCGGGTACTGCATCACGTCAGCCTTGCGCCATGAGCTGACTTGCGACAGGTGGTGGCTGTCGGCGGAACGCAGACTCATGATGGGCTTTCCGGCCCGCTGTGAGTCCGTCTTGGCGATACACGGCGCGTAGGCGAGAAGCCGTAACACTCAACCCGCCAAAAATGGCCCACTTAAAAAATGACGGGTTTCAGATCGGACCCCATAAGGCTCCCCGAAGCCAACTCTGGCCAAATCCGGTCCTTCGGCTTCTGATCGCCGCAGGGGAATGAGCCCGCTTAATCGCGCATCCGAAGATCGGTGGCGATGAAATGCGTAATGGTTGGAGCGGCTGATGCGTTGACGCCGCCGATCGCATCCTGGATGCACGGTCAGCGTTTGTCACGCGCTGGGCTGCCTCAGGTGCTCGAGCCACGAGGCGACCTTGAAAGCCTCCAGGTTGCGGCCGTTCACAGCCGCGTCCTCGAAGAGATCCCACGCGTAAGCGCCGTCGCACCGTCGTTGCTGCTCCAAGCCGGCGATCGCCTGCAGAAGCGCTTCTCGTTTCGCTGGATCAATCCGGTATCCCACACCGGACGAGAAAGCGCCCTTTCCGATTGCCCGTTATTCGGGCGGCTAATGAGCCGAGCAGCGGCTCGAAGGCCCTTGCGAGCGGGCGCGCTGTTCTATTTGCCAGCGGGGCGGATCTCGTACGACGTCGTCGCCGCTGATGGCAGCGTCGCAGTGCGATGGCTATGTTTCCAATGTACCAGGCCGAGGCTATTGCTTCCTCCCCGACTGATGACAGGCGGCAGCGATTTCGGCAGCCGTTCGGCGGCAGCCAACTCTTTGGCCAACGGGTTTCCATCGAGTCGGCGACACCGAGTTCGAAGCGAAGCGCAGGCGCCTGACACGCCTGGCCTATCGGATGATGGGCTCGCTCGCCGAGGCGGAGGAGGTCGTTCAGGACGCATGGCTGCGGTGGGTCGGGGTGGAGGATTACGTCGATTCGCCTCCCGCCCATCTAACCCGCATCGTCACACGCCTGTGCCCTGACGACGCCGCGCCGCGCGGGCGCGCCGGGAAGCCTACCTGGGACCCTGGCTGCCAGATCCTCTCGTGGGTTCCATGGAGCCAGACGAGACGGTCGCCGACGACGTCACGGTCACGTTGATGCTGGCCCTCGAGCGTCTGTCTCCTCTGGAGCGGGCCGCTTTTCTTCTCCATGACGTCTTCGACGTGCCGCTAACCGAAGTGGCCATCACCCCCGCGGTCCGTACGCTCGCGGCGCGCGCTAGTGCTTGGATGAATAGAACGGATCCTGATCGAAGCCCGTGCAACTTCAAAGCGGCCGGGCCTCGATCAGCGATTTCTTCGCCGTCCCTCGATAAGATCGAGAATTGCCATAGCGGCCTCAAGTACGTTGGTACCAGGTCCAAACACGGCTGCCACTCCGCTCCGAAGCAATTCCTCGTAGTCCTGCCGTGGCACGACGCCCCCGCAAACAACAATGATGCCGCCAGCGCCAGCCAGCTTCAACTCCCTGACAACCTGAGGAACGAGCGTCCTGTGACCGGCCGCGAGCGACGAGACCCCCAGAACATGTACCTTTGCCTGAACGGCCATCGCGGCAGCTTCGGCTGGCGTCTGAAACAAAGGACCGGCAACAACATCGAACCCCATATCGCCGAATGCCGACGCAATAACCTTCGCACCTCGATCATGACCATCTTGTCCTAGCTTGGCGACCATAATCTTTGGCCTCACGCCAATCACTTGTGACACTTCGTCGAGCCGCGAGACAAGATTGGTGAACTCGGGATCGTTTCCATAAGCAGGGCCATAGACACTCGAAACAACATCGGGTATCGCCTGGTGATCTCCAAAAGCCTGCCGCATTGCATCAGACATTTCGCCGACGGTTGCTCGAGACCTAGCGGCCTCAATCGCGGCTTCCAGCAGATTTCCCTCACCTAATTGCGCGACCCGGGTTAGCCGAGCCAACGCACTGGAGACGCCCTTAGAATCTCTCGACCGTTTGATATCGGTCAGGCGGCGAATTTGCGAAGCGCGCACAGTCGAATTGTCGATCTCCAGAATGTCGATTGGCTCCTCTTGTTCAAGCCGAAACCGATTAACTCCGACAATAACCTGATCGCCGCGATCGATCGCGGCCTGCTTGCGCGTCGCCGATTCTTCGATCAATCGCTTAGGCCACCCTGTCGCGATCGCGTTCGCCATCCCTCCCCGCTCTTCGACCTCCTCCATGAGTTGCCAGGCAGCCTTGACGAGATCGTCCGTCAGGCGCTCGACATAGTAGGATCCCGCGAGGGGATCGACGACGTCGGCGACGCCCGTCTCATGCTGAAGGATCAGCTGGGTGTTCCGGGCAATCCGAGCCGAAAACTCAGTAGGCAATGCGATGGCTTCGTCGAACGAATTTGTGTGCAGCGATTGCGTGCCGCCCAGAACGGCGGCTAAGGCCTCATAAGCGGTCCGCACGATATTGTTATACGGATCATGCTCCTGGAGCGACACTCCCGACGTCTGACAGTGCGTACGAAGCACTAAGGACGACTGCTTTTTAGGATTGAATTCCGCCATAACACGCGACCAGATAAGCCGAGCAGCGCGCAACTTCGCCGCTTCCATGAAGAAATTCATTCCGATAGCGAAGAAGAATGAAAGCCGCCCTGCAAAGTCATCGATGTTAAGGCCCTTGGCAAGAGCAGACCGGACGTATTCACGTCCATCAGCAAGCGTAAAGGCCAGCTCCTGGACGAGCGTCGCCCCCGCCTCTTGCATATGGTAGCCTGAAATCGAGATGGAGTTGAAGCGCGGCATGTTCTGCGCGGTAAACGCTATAATGTCAGCAACAATGCGCATCGATGGTTCCGGCGGATAAATGTATGTATTGCGGACCATGAACTCCTTCAGAATGTCATTTTGGACAGTTCCCGAGAGAGCTTCGCGCGGAATTCCCTGCTCTTCACCGGCGACAATGAAGGTTGCGAGAATGGGGATTATCGCTCCGTTCATGGTCATCGACACCGACGTTTCCCCGAGGGGAATGCCGTCAAAGAGGATCTTCATGTCTTCGACTGAGTCGATGGCAACGCCCGCCTTCCCGACATCACCTAGGACGCGAGGATGATCAGAATCATAGCCGCGGTGGGTCGCCAAGTCGAATGCAACCGACAAGCCCTTCTGTCCTGAGGAAAGGGCGGAACGATAGAATGCGTTTGACGCCTCTGCAGTCGAGAATCCCGCATACTGGCGGATTGTCCACGGTCTGCCAGTATACATCGTCGCCTTAGGACCGCGAACGAACGGCGACATGCCAGGTAACGTGTCCAGATGCTCGATCCCATCTAAATCAGAAGCCGTATAGATTGGCTTGACTTCAATGCCCTCCGGAACCTTCCGCACGAGCGCGATGGGATCGCCTTTTAGTTCCTTCTCGGCAATCCTCTTCCATTCATCTGGAAATGACATCGACATTCCTGATCTCGCACCGGTTACCGACCTAATTGTCAACCACGCATCACGGGCTACATGGCCTGCTTACGCAAATTCCAAGATCAGCGCGTCCACCGCCAGCGTCGCACCGGCGCTGGCGTGGATCTTCTTCACCGTACCGTCCTGCTCGGCACGGAGCACGTTCTGCAGCTTCATGGCTTCGACCACCGCAAGGGTCTCGCCGGCCTTGACCTCCTGCCCCTCGCTGACCGCGATCGAGACCACGAGGCCGGGCATCGGGCAAAGCAGCTTCTTGCCGCTGTCGGAGGCCGTCGTCACCGGCATCAAGCGCGCCGAGGCCGCTTCGGCCTCGGTCCAGACATAGACCGGCACCTCGACGCCCTGATGCGCGAGACGGATCCCGTTCGCGATGGGGCGCGTTTGCACGGCGACGAAATGGCCGTCGATGGTGCCCTGCCAGACCGGGTCACCGGGCTTCCATGGCGACTGCAGCAGATGGGCATTGCCGGCCTTGCCCTCGGAGTCGACGAAGCGGATCGCGATGGCGTCGCCCTCGCGGCTGACCTCGAGCAAGATCTCCTGGCGGTCGAGCCAGACCGCGCGGC
This sequence comes from Bradyrhizobium sp. SBR1B, assembly GCF_014198205.1. Taxonomy (NCBI): domain Bacteria; kingdom Pseudomonadati; phylum Pseudomonadota; class Alphaproteobacteria; order Hyphomicrobiales; family Nitrobacteraceae; genus Bradyrhizobium; species Bradyrhizobium sp. SBR1B. Next base: position 116,472 of record NZ_JACIHC010000011.1, on the reverse strand, counting down.
GGCGCTCGCGCTGCACGATGCGGCCGCCCATCTGGCCGGAGATCTGCCGCTTGCGTTCGCCGAGCACGTGATCGATGGCGGCGCCGACCGCGGCGATCCGCCGGGCGACCTCGCCTTCGGGCACGCGCACCGCAAACCCCTTGGGGAATTCCTCGGCGATGAAGCCGGTCGACAGCCGGCCCTCGCGCCAGCGCGGATGATGCATCAGCGCCGACAGGAACGGAATGTTGTGGCGGATACCGTCGACGTAGAACGAGTCGAGCGCAGTCGCCTGCGCCTCGATCGCAGCAGCGCGGGACGGCGCGTGCGTGACGAGCTTGGCGATCATGGGATCGTAATGGATCGAGATCTCGCCGCCTTCCTGCACGCCGGTGTCGTTGCGCACCGTGATGCCGTCCTGGCTGGCTTCCGCCGGGGGACGGTATTTCACCAGGCGCCCGATCGAGGGAAGGAAATTGCGGAACGGATCTTCGGCATAGAGGCGCGACTCCACCGCCCACCCGGTCAGCGTGACGTCCTTCTGCGCCAGCGCGAGCTTCTCGCCGGCGGCCACTCGGATCATCTGCTCGACGAGATCGATGCCGGTGACGAGCTCGGTGACGGGATGCTCGACCTGGAGGCGCGTATTCATCTCCAGGAAGTAGAAGCTCTTGTCCTGGCCTGCGACGAATTCGACAGTGCCGGCGGAATCGTAGTTCACGGCTTTCGCCAGCGCGACCGCCTGCTCGCCCATCTTGCGGCGGGTTTCCTCATCCAGCAGCGGCGACGGCGCCTCCTCGATGACCTTCTGGTTGCGGCGCTGAATCGAGCATTCGCGCTCGCCGAGATAGATCACGTTGCCGTGCTTGTCGCCGAGCACCTGGATCTCGATATGGCGGGGATCGACGATGAACTTCTCGACGAAGACGCGGTCGTCGCCGAACGAGGCCTTCGCCTCCGCCTTGGCGAGGTTGAAGCCCTCCGCGACCTCGGCCTTGGAATGCGCGATGCGCATGCCCTTGCCGCCGCCGCCGGCGGAGGCCTTGATCATGACGGGATAGCCGATCTCGTCGGCGATGCGGACCGCGTGCTTGTCGTCCTCGATGACGCCGAGATAGCCCGGCACGGTCGAGACCTTGGCCTTGGCCGCCGCCTTCTTGGATTCGATCTTGTCGCCCATCGCCGCGATGGCGGCCGGGTTGGGGCCGATGAAGACGATGCCGGCCGCCTCGAGCGCGCGCGGAAACGCCTCGCGCTCGGACAGGAAGCCATAGCCGGGGTGCACGGCCTGTGCGCCCGTCTTGCGGCAGGCCTCGACGATCTTCTCGATCACCAGATAACTCTCGGCCGCCGCGGGCGGGCCGATCAGCACCGCCTCGTCGGCCATCTCGACATGCAGGGCATCGCGGTCGGCCTCGGAACAGACCGCAACCGTCTGAACTCCCATCTTGCGGGCGGTCTTGATGACCCGGCAGGCGATTTCGCCGCGATTGGCGATCAGAATGCGTTTGAACACTTCTCTTCTCACAACGGCATGTTGTCGTGCTTCTTCGCCGGCGCTTCCATTTTCTTGTCCTTCAGCATCGCCAGCGCCCGCGCGATCCGCTTCCGCGTCGAATGCGGCATGATGACGTCGTCGATATAGCCGCGCTCGGCGGCGATGAACGGCGACAGGAAGCGGTCCTCGTATTCCTTGGTGCGCGCGGCGATCTTGTCGGGGTCGCCGATGTCACTGCGGAAGATGATCTCGACCGCGCCCTTGGCGCCCATCACCGCGATCTGGGCGGTCGGCCAGGCGTAGTTCATGTCGGCGCCGATCTCCTTGGAGGCCATGACGTTGAAGGCGCCGCCATAGGCCTTGCGGGTGATGATGGTCACCAGCGGCACGGTGCACTGCGAATAAGCGAACAGCAGCTTGGCGCCGTGCTTGATCAGGCCTCCATATTCCTGCGCGGTGCCCGGCAGGAAGCCCGGCACGTCCACGAAAGTGACGATCGGGATGTTGAAGGCATCGCAGAAGCGGACGAAGCGCGCGGCCTTGCGCGAGGCATCCTTGTCGAGCACGCCGGCCAGCACCATCGGCTGGTTGGCGATGAAGCCGACGGTGCGGCCCGCGATACGGCCGAAGCCGGTGACGATGTTCTTGCCAAAACTCTCCGCGATCTCGAAGAGATCGCCCTCGTCCACGACCTTCAGGATCAGTTCCTTCATGTCGTAGGGCTTGTTCGGATTGTCGGGGATCAGCGTGTCCAGGGACATGTCGACCCGCTCGATGTCGTCGAAGCTCGGCCATTCCGGCACGCCGTCGGAATTGTTCGACGGCAGGAAGTCGATCAGGCGCCGCATCTGCAGGAGCGTCTCGACGTCGTTCTCGAAGGCGCCGTCGGCGATCGAGGAGCGCGTCGCGTGCACCGAGCCGCCGCCAAGCTCTTCCGCCGTGACGACCTCGTTGGTGACGGTCTTCACCACGTCGGGGCCGGTGACGAACATGTAGCTAGTGTTCTTCACCATGAAGATGAAGTCGGTCATGGCAGGCGAATAGACGTCGCCGCCGGCGCAGGGGCCCATGATGACGGAGATCTGCGGGATCACGCCGGACGCCAGCACGTTGCGGCGGAACACGTAGGAATAGCCGGCGAGCGCGGCGACGCCTTCCTGGATGCGGGCGCCGCCGGCGTCATAAAGGCCGATGATGGGCGCCCTTGCCTTCATCGCCATGTCCTGGAGCTTGGTGATCTTCAGCGCGTGCGTTTCCGACAGCGAGCCGCCGAACACGGTGAAGTCCTTGGCGAAGACGAAAGTCTTGCGGCCGTTGACGGTGCCCCAGCCGGTGACGACACCGTCGCCGGGGATCTTGGTCTTCTCCATCCCGAATTCGGTCGAGCGGTGCTGGACGAACATGTCCATCTCCTCGAACGAATGCTTGTCGAGCAGCAGGTCGATCCGCTCCCGCGCAGTGAGGCGGCCGCGCGCATGCTGCGCGTCGATGCGCTTCTCGCCGCCGCCGAGTTTGGCACCGGCGCGACGTTGTTCAAGAGCTTCGATAACGGACATCGATTGGGCCAACTGAGCTACCGCTTTCTGGCGATTGGAGGCAGGTCGGTGCAAATGCCCTCAAAGACTTCGGCAGCCATGCCGATCGTCTCGCCGAGGGTCGGATGCGGGTGAATGGTCTTGCCGATATCGATCGCGACAGCCCCCATTTCGATCGCGAGACAGATTTCCCCGATCATATCGCCGGCATGCGGCCCGACGATCACGCCCCCGACGATGCGATCGGTCTCGACGTCGAACAACAGCTTCGTCATGCCATAGGACGCGCCCGACGCGATGGCCCGGCCGGACGCGGCCCATGGGAATTTTGCCGAACGGATCTTCCCTCCGGAATCGGCGACATCACGCTCGGACTTGCCGACCCATGCGATCTCAGGATCGGTGTAGGCGACATTGGGGACGATCTTCGCTGTAAAGGCCGCCGGCTTCCCGGCGGCTACTTCCGCGGCGACGTGCCCCTCGTGAACGGCCTTGTGGGCCAGCATCGAACCGCCGACGACGTCGCCGATGGCGAAGACGTTGCGCACCGTCGTTCTCATCTGCTCGTCGACCTGAATGAAGCCGTTCGGATCGATTGCAACGCCGATCCGTTCGAGGCCGAGCTCGCCGCTGTTGGGAACGCGGCCCGCAGATTGCAGCACGAGATCGTAGGATCGTGTCTGAACTGACGCGCCCGTGATAGCAACCGTCACGCCGTCGGGCGTCACCGCGGCAGTTGATACGCTGCTTTCAAGGTCGATATGCTCGAAGCGATGCGCATTGCGCGAACGCCAGATCTTCACCGCATCGGCATCCACGCCCGCCAGGATATCGGGAAGCCTTTCGACAAGATCGATCTTCGCGCCGAGCGCGCTGTAGACGGTCGCCATCTCCAGCCCGATGATCCCGGCTCCGATCACGAGCATGGAGCCCGGAATGCTTCGCAGCGAGAGCGCGCCGGTCGAGGTCACGATCCGCTCGTCCTTGGGAAGCACCGCCAACTGCACCGCGCGCGAGCCCGTCGCGATGATACATTGTCCGAAGTCGATCTGCTGCGAGCCTGCCCCTTCGCCGGCAACCTCGAGCCGCGTCGCGGAGATGAATTTCGCGGTGCCGCGGATCACCGTGACGCGGCGCGCCGCCGCCATCTGGCTCAGCCCATCCGTCAGCTTCGTGACCACGCCGTCCTTGAAGGCGCGCAGCGCCTGCAGATCGATCTGCGGCGCGCCGAAGCGAATGCCCAGGTCAGCGATCCGCTCGGCCTCCTCTTTGACGGCCGCAACATGAAGCAGCGCCTTCGACGGGATACATCCGACATTCAGGCAAACTCCGCCCAGGGTGCCGTAGCGTTCGACGATCGCGGTCCTCAGTCCAAGATCTGCTGCCCGAAAAGCTGCTGAATAGCCGCCCGGCCCGCCTCCGATCACGACGAGATCGTAGCGTGCATGATCTGTTGCACGCTGGCCAGCATCGGCCTGATCCGCCGAGACCGCCTCGCTTTGCGGGCCCGCTTTGTCCGACGCCGACGCCGTGCCAATCATGGTGCCTTGAGACACCTTGTCTCCAACGCGTAGCGAAATGCTCGTGATCACCCCTGCAATCGGCGACGGAATCTCCAGCGTCGCCTTGTCGGATTCCACGGTGATCAACGCCTGCTCTCGCGCGACGACGTCGCCCGCCCTGACGTGGATCTCGACGACTTCGACGTCTCGGAAGTCCCCGATGTCGGGGACCCGGATCTCCTCTGTCCGCATCTGCGTCCTCACAATGCGAAACGCCGCAGATCGGAGAGCACCGACGCGACGAAGCCCAGGAACCGGGCCCCGGCTACGCCGTCGACGACCCGGTGATCCCACGACAGACTCAGGGAAAGGACGAGCCGCGGTTCGAATTCGCGCCCATTCCAGACTGCCTCGGTGGCGGCACGACCGGCTCCGAGGATTGCCACCTCGGGCGCATTGATGATGGGCGTAAATCCCTGACCGCCGACGCCTCCCAGAGACGACACCGAGAAACAGCCGCCCTGCATGTCGCCCGACGCGAGCTGCCCCGCGAGCGCCTTGTCGGCAAGCGAGCGCATCTCGGCGGCGATCTGCCGAAGGCCCTTCTTATCGCAGTCCCGGATCACCGGCACGACCAGACCTTTCGGCGTGTCGACGGCGAAGCCGATGTGGACGTAGTGCTTGAGGATCAGTTCGTCGCCATCGAGCGATGAATTGAAGCGCGGGTGCTTCTGCAGCGCCAAGGCCGCGGCCTTGATCAGCAGCGACACCATGGTGAGTTTCGCCGTGTCCTTCGCGGCCTCGGCATTGGCGAGCTGGCGGAAGGCTTCAGCGTCGGTCACATCCGCTTTGTCGAAATTCGTCACGTGGGGAATGACGGTCCAGTTGCGCGAGAGGTTCGCGCCGGTCAGCTTCTGGATCCGCGTCAGCGGCAGGCGCTCGACCGCGCCGTACCTCTCGAAATCCACTTTGGGCCGATCGACCGGCGCGTCGGGCGCAAGCGCCATCGCCGGTCCCGACCGCGCCAGTCCGTTGACGAAGGCCGCCACATCCTCGCGCAGAATCCGGCCTTTGGGGCCGGTGGGCACGACAGAGTCCAGCGCCACGCCGAGCTCACGCGCCAAAGCGCGCACCGACGGCGACGCATGCGCAGCCCCGCTGGGCCGCGGCTGTTGTGCACGTGCTCGCGAACCATCGACTGGAGCGGCGGGCGCCGGCTGTGACAGCGCCTCCTGCTGCGAGAACCGTTGCTCCACCTGTGGCGCCGACGCAGCCGCCGGCGAAGGCGCGGTGGATTCACCGCGACCTTCGAGGATCATCAGAACCGAACCTTCTGAAACCCGCGCCCCGACGTCGATCATCAGTTTGGCCACCGTGCCTGCGGCCGGGGACGGCACCTCCATCGTCGCCTTGTCGGACTCGATCGACAGCAACGGCATGTCGATTGTGACCTCGTCGCCGACCAACACATTGATTTCGACTACCGGAACATCCTTGTAGTCTCCGATGTCCGGCAGAACGACTTCAATTGAATGAGACATGCGCGCTCCGCCCTCTGTCAGCGAGACCAAGGCGATGCAACGCCGGTCGGCAATTCGTAGCTGGCGATGGCTTCGGCGACCTGCTCACGCGCCACGTCACCCGATTTTGCCAGCGCCGACAGCGCCGCAACGACGATCTGCTTGCGATCGACCTCGAAGAAAGATCTCAGCGCGGCGCGCGTATCGCTGCGCCCGAAGCCGTCGGTGCCCAGCACCGTATAGGGGGCCTCGATGTAAGAACCGATCAGTTGCGGATACGCCCGGACATAATCCGAAGCCGCGACGATCGGCACCTTGCCGCCGAGGCATTGTGCGACGTGGCTCTCGACCGGGGTCGACAGCGGCGAGAGCCGATTAGTTCGCTCCACCTCACGCGCCTCTCGCGCCAGCTCGGAAAAGCTCGTTGCCGACCAGACTTCGCTGGGCACTTTCCATTCGCTTTGCAGCATCGCCGCGGCAGCGAGCGCCTCCGGAAGAATGGCGCCCGAGCCGATCAGCCTGATCTTCGCCGGCCCGTTAGCGCTCGGCAGAACCCGATAGAGTCCCTTGATGATGCCGTCGCGCGCATCGTCGGGCATCGAGGGCTGCGCATAGTTCTCGTTCATCGCCGTGAGGTAATAGAACTCGTCGTTGCCCTGCTCGAGCATCGACCGCATGCCGTGATCCACGATGACGGCCACCTCGTAGGAGAATGCCGGATCGTAGGCCCGGCAGTTCGGAACGGTCGCCGCCATCAGATGGCTGGACCCGTCCTGATGCTGCAAGCCTTCGCCACCGAGCGTCGTCCGGCCGGCCGTCGCCCCGATCAGAAAGCCACGCGCGCGCTGGTCCGCCGCCGCCCAGATCAGATCGCCGACCCGCTGAAAGCCGAACATCGAATAGTAGATATAGAACGGTAGCAATGGGAAGTTATGGATGCTGTAGGAGGTCGCCGCCGCGGTCCAGGACGAAATCGCCCCCGCCTCGGTGATCCCTTCCTCCAACAATTGACCGTCGATCGCTTCCTTGTAGTACAGCATCGAGCCGGCATCTTCCGGCTCGTAGAGCTGCCCTGCCGGCGAGTAGATGCCGACCTGCCTGAACAGGTTCGCCATTCCGAAGGTGCGGGCTTCGTCGGCGACGATGGGAACGATGCGCGGGCCGAGCGTCTTGTCCTTGAGCAAATTGGTGAACAGCCGCACGATCGCCATCGTCGTCGACGTCTCCTTGCCGTCGCCGCGCAACGCGAACTCCGCGTAGGATTGCAGCGGCGGCACCGGCAGCGTCGCCGAAGCGCGTCGCCGCACCGGCATGTAGCCGCCGAGTGCCGCGCGACGGGCGCGCAGATACTGAATTTCCGCGCTGTCTTCCGCAGGCGTGAAGAACTCCAGATTCTCGACCTGCTCGTTGCTGAGCGGCAGAGCGAACCGGTCGCGGAACGCATACAGCGCATCGACGTCGAGCTTCTTGGCCTGGTGCGACGTCATGCGCGACTCGCCGGCGCCGCCCATGCCGTAGCCCTTCTTGGTCTTCGCCAGAATGACGGTCGGCCGACCCTTGATGTCCTTAGCGGCAGCAAAGGCAGCGAACAGCTTCTTGAAGTCGTGGCCACCGCGCTTCAGGCCGTCGATATCCGCGTCCGACATGTGCGCAACCAGCGCCCGGACCTCGGGGTCCTCGCTGAAGAAGTTGGCGAGGTTGTAGGCGCCATCCTTGGCGCCGAGCGTCTGATATTTGCCATCGACGGTGTCGGCGAATTTGCGCAGCAGCGCATGCTTGCTGTCGCGTGCGAAGATATCGTCCCAGTCCGATCCCCACAACACCTTGATGACGTTCCAGCCGGCGCCCTGGAAGAGAGATTCGAGTTCCTGAATCACCTGGCCGTTGCCGCGGACCGGCCCATCCAGGCGCTGCAGGTTGCAATTGACGACGAAGGTGAGGTTGTCGAGATTTTCCCGCGCCGCCAGGGCGAGCCCGGCGATCGATTCCGGCTCGTCCATCTCGCCGTCGCCGAACACACCCCAGACGTGGCGACCAGCCGTCTGCACCAGGCCGCGATGCTGCAGATACTTCATGAACCGTGCCTGGTAGATCGCGCTGATCGGGCCGAGGCCCATCGACGCCGACGGCACCTGCCAGAACTCCGGCATCAGCCAGGGATGCGGATAGGACGACAGACCGGGACCGCTCAGTTCCTGGCGATACAGCTTGAGATTTTCGTCCGACAGACGGCCTTCGAGATACGCTCGTGCATAGACTCCGGGGGACGAATGCGGCTGGAAATACACCAAGTCCCCCTCCGACTCGGAGCTTGACGCGCGAAAGAAATGATTAAATCCGACTTCGAAAATCTCCGCGGCTGAGGCATAGCTGGCGACGTGCCCGCCGAGTTCCCCATAGGCCCTGTTGGCACGGACCACTATCGCGAGCGCGTTCCAGCGAATGATCGCCGTCAGGCGCGTCTCGATCGCGATGTTGCCGGGGTAGGGCTTCTGCTGCTCGAGCGGAATCGAATTGCGATAGGGCGAAAACGGCGGAGAGTCCGGCAGAACTCCAAGCTCCTTCGCACGCCGATCAAGCGCAGCCAGGATGTATCGCACGCGCTCGGCACCGGCGCTGCGGTGGAGCGATCCAAGCGATGCGAGCCAATCGGCGGTTTCGACCGTGTCCTGATCGGCGTTGACCGCCTTGCGTGGCGGATCGATGTGTGCAGTCATGCGTCGGGCTCCAGAAAGCCCGCACTTGGTAGCATCGGGTGCTATGGCACGTGCTGCTGAATACGGCCGCGTTCCGACGGATTACCCGACTCGGGAGGGACGCCGAGGCTCGCGTCGCAGCATTCTCTGCTGTTGGTTTAATCAGCAAGTGATCGAACCGTGGGCCGCCTGACAGGTGCTTCCGCTTGGTCACGGCGCAACATGACGCATCACTAAGCGCTCACGCCGCAGGAGCGGGCATCTTGTCGCAGATCAGCGAACTCAACGGCTCGCCGCGACTAGTGACCTGACCTTTCAAAACAGCTAACCTCAGTTAACAGCAGGATCTGCATCAAGGCTTGACTGACTTGACGAATTGGCAGGATTGAAATGCCGCCCGAGACCGAGTTCGATCCGGATTTTGCGCGAATGGATCTGCCCGATCTTCGGATCAACTATGATCCGGTCGATCCGGATCAGTTCGATCGTCCCGTCACTTCATTCTGTCTCGAAACCAGCAAAGACAACGACGACCTACCGCTGCACTCACACCGCAAAGGCCAATTGGTCGTCGCATCTCATGGCTCGGTGATGTGCCGGGCGCCTGGCGGCTTGTGGATCGTACCTCCGCAAGGCGCGGTATGGATCCCGGCCGGCGTGCAGCACAGCAATTGCGTGGCCGATTTCGGCAAACTCTACACCGTGTTCATCGATCCACAGGTCAGCATGCTGCCGCGGACCTGCTGCACGCTGATGATCACGTCGCTGGTGCGCGAATTGATCCACCGCCTCTCGGTGTTCCCACCGCTCTATCCGCTGGAAGGACCGACCAGCCGTCTCGGCCGGGTATTGCTCGACGAACTCGTGCAGATGCCGACGACGGATGAAATGTATCTGCCGATCTCCCCCGACGCCCGTCTTCAACACCTCGCCACTTCCTTGTTGAATAATCCGGGCGACCGCAGCACGATGGACGAAGTCGCCTCGCGCTACGCAATGAGCGAGAGCACGTTCGCACGCTTCATCGCCAAGGAAACAGGGATGACCTTCGGGCGCTGGCGCCAGCGTCTCCACATTCTGATCGCCATGCAACGCCTCACGGCGGGCAGTTCGGTCCAGGCCGTGTCGCTGGAACTGGGCTACGAAACGCCCAGCGCGTTCATCACGATGTTCAAGAAGACGATGGGACAGAGCCCTCGCCGCTTCCTTGCCGAGCGGTCGCGCCTGATAAATTCGGACAGTTTGCCCTAGCTCGCACGTCCCTGCCTCGGTATTTGACGACCGCGACCCCACGACACTTTCGCGGGGCCGCACGGGACGAGCTCAGCGTTTGCTGTAAGGCGCAAGCGGATATTCGAGCGACGCTTCCGCGATGGCCTTTGGAGCCACCACCCGCGGCCTGCCTTTCAAACCCTGCAGCATCACCATCGAACAGTGGATGTTCTGGCCGGTCTCGTCGAACTTGGTGTTGTCGCCGTACATCAGGAAAGGCTTCATGTCGGTCGTCTTGAGCGCGCCGTGAATCGCTGGTGACTCCGGCGACGCCGCCCGCGTCACGGCATCTGCGACGATCTGCACCGCCTCGAACGCGCAGCCCGCATTGGCATCGAACCAGTCGCTCGGGTAGTCGGCCGCGAACATCTTCATGATCTTGTCGGTCTCGGTGCCCTTGGGATTGAGCCACAACGCCGACAGAACCGGGCCGTCACCGTACTTTCCGAGCGCGTCGTGATACGCCTTGTCCGACACGCCGTTGGAGTTAGGCGAAAACACCATCTTGGGATCCCAGCCCTGCTTGATGCATTCGCGCGCGATCATGATCGCGTCGTTGACGCGCGTGACCGAGATCAAGGCATCGGCACCCGACGCTTTCGCCTTGGCTACTTCCACCGACAGGTCCTTGGCCTTCTCGTCATAGGCAACATACTGCGCGATCTTGAGCGGAACACCTACCTCCTTCCACGCCTGATCGATGCTGGCCGCCGTCGACTGCCCCATCGTGTTGTTGAGATGGAGAACGACGGCGCTGCTCGGCGGATCCTTCAGCGTGCCGAGCACGGACTTCAGCTCGGCCAGCGATTGCCGCACGATGGTCAGCGACGTGGGGTAATAGCGGAACACTTGGGTGAAGCCCTGCGAAGTCACCTGGGTGGCGCTCGCGATGTGGACCACCATCGGCACCTTGGCGGCCTCGCAGGCCTGCAGGGCCGAAATGGTGGCGCCGGAATCCCACGCGCCGATCAGCACGGTGCAGCCCTGCCGGATCAGGCTCTCGGCGGCAATCCGGCCGTTCTCCGGACGGCTTTGCGTGTCGGCGTGAACGATCTCGATGTCGAGGCCGAACTTCTCACGCGCGAATTTGGCGCCGAGATCGATGCCGCGCACGCAGGCCTGACCGGGAAACGCCAGCACGCCGCTGCTGGGCATGATCGCTCCGACCTTCACTTTCGTGGTCGCCGCAAACGATGGCCTTGATACCAGGCCTGCCGCAATTCCCAATCCGCTTCCGACAATCGTCCGCCGCGTGATTCCGCTTCGCTTGGTCATCTCGATGTCCTGTTGCTGAAGGAGTGAACTGTATCTTGACTAGTAGCTTCGTAGGTTTGGGGAGCGACCGCCGACGTCAAAGGCCCATCTCGGCCTTGATCAGCTTTTCCTCGGTTTCGTCGTAGAGAGATGCGATCAGCGACTGATAGCGCTCGTTGATCTGCTTGCGACGCTTCTTCCGCGTCGGCGTCATCACGCCGTTCTCGAGCGACAGCTCCTCCGGCAGAATGCGGAACGCCTTGATCTGCTCGGCTCGCGCCAGCCTTCCGTTGGCCTTGCCGATCTCCGCCTCGATCAGCCGGTTGACGATCTCGGAGGCTGCCAGGTCGGCGTAACCTGTGATCTTGTCGTCGCGCGACTTCGCCCAGTCCAGTGTGGCGGTAGCATCCACTTCGATCAGGGCGGTGAGATATTTTCGCCCCTCGCCGATGACCGCCGCTTCGGAGATGAAGGGGCTGTGCCTCAGCTCGTTTTCGATCTGAGTTGGGCTGATCGATTTACCGTTCGACGTGTTGATGATCTCCTTCTTCCGGTCGACCAGCTTGAAGATTCCTTCCGGCGACACTTCGACGATGTCGCCGGTGTAGAGCCAGCCGTCGCGAAGCGCGGCCTTCGTTTCGTCCGGCTTGTTCCAATAGCCCGCGAACAATCCCGGTCCACGGACGATCATCTCGCCGTCCTGGAGCACGGCGGTTTCCCAAGCCGGATCCGGCAACGGGACCCCGACGTTGCCAGCCTTCGGCCACTCCGCCATCTGCACCAGATTGGCACCGACCAATTCGGTCTGGCCGTAGCACTCCTTGAGCTGCAAGCCCCACAGCTGCCACAGCGACATCAGCTCGGACGGCATCGCCGCCGACGAGGTGAACGCGACCTTCAGCTCGTCGAAACCGACCTCCGCGAGCAGCGGCAGGAACACTTGCTCGCGGCAGGCCGCGAATAGTTTCGAGACGAAGGCGTCTTCGTGGCCGCCCTGGCGGTCTTCGAGCGCCCTGCGCGCGATCGTCATGGCGAGCGTGTAGCTCTGATCTCCCGCGCCGCCGGCGGGATGCACCTTGCTGAGAATTTGCGTCGCAAAACGCTGGTAGAACCGCGGCGGCGCCATGTAGTAGGTCGGCTTCACCTCTTTGATCGTCTGGGCGAAGTCCGCGGTCGTCTCGCCGAAATAAGGAACTGCGTCGGCGATCAGCGGCAACGTCGTCGCCTGCCCGCGCGCGACGGTATGCGACATCGGCAAATGCACCACCACCCGATGTTCCTCCTCGCGCATGCTGGGGCCGAACAGGGTGATGCAATGAACGCCGGCGAGAATGGAAAGGTGCGTCAGCATGGCGCCTTTGGGGTTCCCGGTCGTCCCGGACGTATAGCCGATGCTGACGACATCGGACGCCTTTGCTGTCGCGCTCTCCTTCTGCAGATAATCATGCGCATCGACATCGTGTGCTCCGACAAAGTCGGCCAGCGACTTGATCGACGCCGTGGCCTCGCCGGTCCAATCCGGGTCGAGCACGATGATGCCGCGGAGCTGCTCGGCCTGATTGGAGGCGATCACGATGCGAAGCTGCTGCTCCCCGCCGACGAACGCGAACTTCGCGCCTGAATCCGTGAGACAGTAAGCCACTTCTTCAGGTGACGAGGTGAAGTACACGCCTACCATGACGCCGCCGGCGCACATCGTGGCCATGTCGGCGATCAACCATTCCTCGGACGAATCGCCCATGATCGCGACCCGATCGCCGCGCTCGAGACCAGCACGCTGCAGCGCGCTGGCCAGGTTCACGACACGCTGCGCATAGGCGCCCCACGTCATGGCGGTCCAGGCGCCGTGACGCTTTTGTTGCACGGCGATCTTGTCGGGCCGCTCCGCAAGTCGCGCAGCCAAAAGTTGCGCGATGGTCGTATCGGCCAACTGGGCGCCGGATGTAATCGCAGCGACGTTCATCTCATCGCTCCGCGAAACGCTTGCGCTTGGCCGCGAAGGCGGCTACCGCCTCGGCCCTCTCGGGCGATTTGAAGGTCAACATCTCCAGCGCCGCAGAAGTGTCGAGCAGCAGGTGGGCATACTGCTTGATGATCTTATTGACGCTGTACTTGGTCCACACGATCGATTCCTTCGGCCCGCTTGCCAGCAGTTCGGCGTATTCGATCGCGGCATCGAGAACGTTACCGTCCGCGACCACCTCGTTGATCATGCCGATAGCAGCCGCTTTCTCGGCGGAGATGAATTCGCCGGTCATCAGATAGTGCTTCGCACGAACCGGCCCCATCAGCAGCGGCCAGATCACCGCGCCGCCATCGCCCGCGACGACGCCGGCATTAACGTGCGTGTCGGCGAAACGAGCTGTCGAGCTCGCATAGATCACGTCGCAGAACAGCGCGAGCGTGGCACCCAGGCCGACCGCGACCCCGTTGACGGCCGCGACGATCGGCACTTCGACTTCCAGCATGTTGCGGATGAGGTGGCGACCGCTGCGCGTCGGGGACGGCAGCGTCCCCTTATCCAGCGACTTCTGATCGCCACCGGAGCAAAATCCGCGGCCCGCACCGGTGAGAACGATCGCGTTGACAGAGCTGTCGTGATCCAGCTTGACAAAGACGTCTTCGAGCTCCTCGTGCATCTCCCAGTTGATCGCGTTGAGGATCTCCGGTCGGTTCATCGTGACGATCGCGACGCCTGTGGCGCGCTGTTCGACGATCAGGTACTTGTAGCCGTATTGCGACATTGATTTCACCGCTGGATTACTTGTTCTGGGTCCGCATCAGCCGGATCTGCCCGAGGATCTCCTCGGTCGGCCGCACGACGTTGTTTCCGTCGTTGAAATGCGGGATGACGTAGCGACCGACCATGTCGATCGCCTCCATGATCTTTTCGTGCGGGACCGAGTCCATGTGCAGCAGCACCTCGTCGATCCCCATGGCCTCGAACTTCTCGATCTGACGAATGACCGTATCGGGGCTGCCGCACACCGTCGTGGCCGACTCGTTGACCAGATAGTCCCAGTCGTTGGCGGCACGCTCCATCGACGGCACGCTCTCTCCCATGTACTTGTAGTCATCGGCAATCGCCGCGAGACGCGGATAGGCATCGGTCGAGATCTTGGCATAGTGCATCAGTGGGCCGGCATAATCCGCCTTGGCCTGCTCGTCCGTTTTCCCGATACCGATGAACAGCGGAATGCCGATACGCGGACGCTGCAGCGGTCCCCCCTCGTCGCGTTTCCAGTTCTTCTGATAGGCACCGATCAGCTTCTGTTGCGCTTCCCAGCCCTGATAGATGTTGCTGCTCATCACGGCGAAGCCCTGCGAGGCCGCCCAGACGTGACTGCGCTCGCTGGTCGCCGCGATCCCGATCACCGGATGCGGCTTCTGCAGCGGCTTCGGAACCAGCTGGCGCGGAGGGATCTGGTAGTACTTGCCGTCAAACGTGAAAATGTCCTGGCGCATCGCCCTTTTCAGCAGCGCCAGTCCTTCTTCCATCTGCGCCAGCGTTTCGTTCGGATCGACGTTGAACGCCCGCATCGCGATGGTGGTGTTGGCGCGGCCGCCGTAGAATTCCATGCGGCCGTTGGACAGGATGTCAGTCACCGCAAGCCGCTCGGCCGAACGCAAGGCGTGGTTGATGCGCTGCGGCATCAGCGTCACGGCTGCGCGCAGCTTGACGCGCGACGTCACCGCGGCCAGATAGCCGAACACCACTTCGGGCGCCGAGCTCGAGATCCCGCCCAGTGCCACGTGCTGCTCGGAGAGCGCGACACAGTCGAAGCCGACTTTCTCGGCCAGACGGACTTCGTCGACGAGTTCGTGAAGCCTGCGCGAGTAACTGTGGCCGACCTGGGTTTCCTGTTCAGACCAGAACCCGAACGTAAGTGCCATGTCTCAATCCTCTTAGCTTTCGAGATGCCAGAGGGTTTCATAGGCGGGGCGATATTTTCGCCCGAAAGCCGCGTTCCGTAGTCAAGCTTTCCGAATTTTATGCTGTCAGTATTCGCAACATGGCAGACGCCGGGGGAATCTTCGCCGCGCAGCGGACGGGCTGACCGTCAACGGCGGGCGCTGTCGTCTCCGGCCTCGCTATCGAAGGTCTTGATCAGCAACTCGGCGACCGCCGCGAGGCACGCTTCGCCGATGCTGTGGCTCGAGCCGAACGGACTTCCGATCACGCCGTTATGCGAAACCGATCGGATGCCGTTCTTCCACATCAGCTCGAGGTCAGCCTCCGACAAGCCGCCAAGATGGCCCACCTCGAAGCGGTCCGGTCTGACGCTGTCGGGCCGAATGACCATCATCAGCGACGTCTCGGCGATATCGGCGTGGCCGCCGACAGCCGACACGTCTCCTCCGGCTTCGCGCACCGCATCGCGCCACGTGTCGATCCATTTCGTCGAGTCGACGAATGCCTGGATCGCAACATCCGAGGGGACGGCCCCACGCAAGCGACCGAGCATGTCCTTCAGGACCGGAAAATTGCCGATGTGGCCCGAGTGAATCAGGATGCGCTTGAAGCCGTGCCGCGCCAGGCTCGTGCAATAATCGACACAAATCGCTTCTAGCGTCTCCGGCCGCAGCGAGATCGTGCCCGGGAATGGCAGATGGTGAGACGAGCAGCCGACCCTGATGGTCGGCGCCACCAGCGTGTTGCCGCGGCTGCGCGCGATCCGCTCGGCCAGAGCATCGGCATGATCCGCATCCATGCCCAAAGACAAATGCGGTCCATGCTGCTCGACGGCCCCCAGCGGGATCACCACCGTCGTGCACCCATCGGCCAGCGCCGCGGCGACTTCCTCGTGGCTCATCTGCTCCAGATAGATCTGATCGGGATATCCACGCGCCATCATTCAGCCCTTACTGTTCCTTGACAAAAACCTCGCACGCACATTAATCGAGCTCTCGTCTGTGACATAGGCGTCGAGGTCGGCCACGGTCATTTCTTCGAGCGCCTGATCACTCATTTGCCTGGTGAGGTTGAGCGATCGTTTGATGGCGTGGAACAGCTTGCGGTCTTTCTGCCGCAACGCGCCGCACACGTCTCGCGCTCGGGACGCGACCTCCTCGGTCGCGACGATCTCGTTCACAGCGCCAATCGCCACGGCGCGCTCCGCGCCGACGAGCTCGCCCCAATACAGCAGCTCTTGTGCCGCCCGCACGCCGAGCTTCTCGACGGCCCGGCGCATGCCTTTGGTCACCGGCAGCAGGCCGTGGTTGATTTCCGGGAACCCAATCTTGCACGCCGCATCGGCCACGACATAGTCCGCATGCAGCAGAAACTCCAGGGCGCCTCCGACCGCATAGCCGCGGACGGCGCAGACGATCGGACCCGGATAGTTCTCCATCGCCACGAGAAGTTCGTGGAAGAACCGGATGCGCGGCCTCGCGACATCGATCCCGACGACTTCCTTGATGTCGCCGCCTGCGCTGAAGAAGCGGTCGCCGCCTCCGGTGAGCACGATGCCGGGCGGTTTCTCGTCATCGGCAAAGCGCCGGATCGCCTCCAGCAACTCGACGATGAGTTGAGCATTCAGCGCATTGGCCGGCGGCCGGTTCATCGTGACCGTGACCAGGTCTTGATCACGCTCGATCAGGAGAGCAGTGGCAGTGTTCATAAGTGAGACCCAAGCGAGAGCGGCTGCAACAGCCGGGGAACGGTGGACCAAGCGGCGGCAACGAGAGCGGCAATGTCCGACGCCTCGCCGAGACGGCGCGCCTCACAATCCCAAATAGGCGCGCTGGACATCGGGGTTCTCGAGCAGATCGCGGCTCGATCCGTGTAACACCACGGAGCCGTTCTCGAGCACATAGCCGCGGCTGCTCAGCGCGAGCGACTTGGCGACATTCTGCTCGATGAGAAGGACCGTGATGCCCTGCTCGTTGAGGGATTTGACGACGCCGAACATTACGTCGGTCAGCGCCGGCGACAGCCCGATCGACGGTTCGTCGAACATCACGATTTCCGGCTTCGACATGATCGCGCGACCGATCGCCAGCATCTGCTGCTCGCCGCCGGAGAGCGTGCCGGCGAGCTGGTCGCGGCGTTCGCGAAGTAGCCCGAACAGGTGATAGACGGAATCAAGCGTGTTTGCCCGGTCGTGCCTGGCCCGCTTCAGCGAGCCTCCGATCAGCAGATTGTCCTCGACAGAGAGCGCACCGAAGATCTGGCGGCCCTCGGCGACCTGAGCGATGCCCATTTCGCAGATGTCCCACGGCGGTCGCCGGGAGATATCGACTCCGTCGAACCTGACGGAACCGCCCGACGACGGCACGATCCCCGCGATTGATCGGATCAGAGAGGTCTTGCCGGCGCCGTTGGCGCCGACCACGCAGATCAGTTCACCCCTGCCGACGCGGAGCGACACGCCGTTCAGCGCATTGGAGCCGTCATAGGCCACGCACAGATCGTCGATGGCGAGAAGCGCGTCGTCAGGCATGGAAGCCGGCTCCCAGATAACTTTCCAGCACCGCAGGATCCGCCACCACCTCTGACGGTTTGCCCTCGGCGATCTTGGCGCCGTGGTGAAGCACCACCACGGTCGATGCCACCTCCATCACGATCCGCATCACGTGCTCGACCAGCAGGATCGTCAGTCCGCCCTCGGCGAGCCTGTGCAGCACGCCGACGACACCGGCCGCTTCGGTCGGACGCAGCCCCGCCATCACTTCGTCGAGCAGCAGCAGCTTGGGGCGGGTCGAAAGCGCCTTCGCCATCTCCAGCATCTTGCGATCGGGCAACGTCAGCTGATCCGTCCGGGCATTCGCCTTGCCGGCGAGCCCGACATTGTCGAGCGACTCATACGCCTTGTCCCGCGCCTCCTTGACGTTCGTCGTCCAGCTGAAGGCGCCCACCATGGCATTCTCCAGCACCGACATATCTTTCATCGGCCGAACGATCTGGAAGGTGCGGGCAATGCCCATGCGGCACACCGCTTCGGGCGGCTCGCGCTCGAGCGAACGCCCCTCGAACAGCACCTGCCCGGCGGTCGGTCTCAGCGCCCCGGCCACGAGATTGAAGCAGGTGGTCTTGCCGGCGCCGTTCGGCCCGATCAGGGCGGTGATGCGGCCCGCCTGCAGTGAGAAGCTGACGTCATTGACCGCGACCAATCCAACGAACGCTCTGGTCAGGTTCTTCACTTCGAGCAGCGCGGTCATTCCTCGACCTTCCGCAGTTGTGGGATCCGGCCGCGCGCCGGCAGCTGGATCGCCCCGTAGAGCCGGACGATCGACGGCCAGATGCCGTCGGGCAGAAACCACACGACCAGGATCAGCACCGCCCCGTAGGCGACGCTGTTCAGTCCGGGGAGCCCCAGGGCGTCGCCGAGAGCTCCCATGGCGTGATGCAGCGGGATTGCGGCCATCGAGCCGACCAGGGGGCCGAACGCCGTGCCCAATCCGCCGACCACGGGGCCGATCAGGACGTCGACCGAGATCGCCATGCCCATGATCGAATCCGGAAAGATCGCGCCCTGCACCAGGCCCAGCACGCCGCCGCCGATCGCGGCCGTCGCGGCCGATATCGAGACCACCAGCACCTTGTGGCGAAACGTCCGTACCCCCAGCGCGCGGGCGGCCTCGTCGTCATCCCGCATCGCCCGCCAGACATAGCCCCAATAGGACCGCGAGATCAGCTCCGTTCCCGCGACGCCGATGGCCGCAAGCGCGAGCGCGACGAAGTAGTAGAACCGCGCGTCACCGCGCAGCATCCCGAGGTCGATCGCGCCGCTCGGCGCCTGATAGAACAGGCCCTGCATGCCGCCGACATAGTCCCACCCGCCGAACATGATTCGGGCGAATTCGGCGGCTGCGATCGTGAGCAACGCGAAATAGATGCCACGCACCTCGAAGCGGAAGCTCAGCCACGCCAGCACCGCGCCGACGAAGCCCGCAATCACCGCGCCCAGCAGCAGACCGATCCACGGGGTGACGCCGTATTTGATGTTGAGGATCGCCACCGCATACGCGCCGATTCCAACGAACAGCGCGTGACCGATGGATAGCTGCCCGCCGATCCCGAGCATCAGGTTCCACGATTGTCCCATGAAGGTGAACAACAGGACGATCGTCAGAAGCGAGATGACGTATGCGTTGGACATGCCACCCACCACGGCCAGGGCGGCGAAGACCAGAGCGCCGGCGCCCCAACGCTTGATGTCGCTGGCTTGATCAGATGTCCTTTGCACCGAAAAACCCCCTCGGACGGAAAATCAGGATAATGATCAGGAGCGCGTAAGGGAGTGCTGTTTTCATCGACGGCGTGAACATCAAGGCCGCGATCGCTTCGGCGACCCCGATCGTCAGGCCGCCCAGAAGAGCGCCGCCGAAGCTGCCGAGACCGCCGACGATCACCGTCACGAAGGCCAGCAGCGTGAAGTCGACGGCGAGATAGGGCTGCGCATCGAACAGCGGCGAGATCAATGCGCCGGCGACGCCAGCGGAGGCGGCTCCGATGCCGAAGGTCACCGCATAGACCCGAGGGATATTCAGCCCGACCACCAGTCCGCCCAGTCGATTATTGGCGGCGCCCCGCAGCGATCGGCCGAATGCGGAGTACTTCAGATAGGCTCCCAGTGCGGCGATCAGCAGTCCGGCCGTAGCGGCCGCCTGGATGCGGGCCCAATCCAAGGTGAGCGGTCCCACGCTCACGGTCTGGAAGGACAACTGAGACGCCGTCGGCCGCGGATCCGGACCGAACGACATCAGCAATACGCCGCTGAAAAGCAGTGAGAGGCCGATGAAGACGATGAACTGATAATGATGCGGCCGATTGACGAACCGCTTCACGACTAGCGTCTCCAGCAGATAGCCGAACACGAACATGACAACCGCGGCGATCGCGGCGGCTAAAACGATCGGGATGTCCCAGATTCGAACGGTCCAGTATCCGATGTAGATCCCGAACACGACCATCTCGCCATGAGCGAAATTGACCACGCGCATGACGCCGAAGATGATCGTGAGACCGAGCGCGACGAGCCCGTAAACCAGCCCGATGAGCACCCCGCCGGCGATGACATTGAGCCAGAGCGACAGCATCAGCGACCGACCGCCGATGGATGCGCGATAGAAAGTCTTCGTCTTCCTTGCATGCTGATCGGTTCCATCTTGGCTGTAGCGGAAACGTAGCGGCGCCTGACGTCGTCCTGTGTTTCAGACCGCCTTTGGCGCGGCGAAACATCCGTCGATGTAGACGAGCGACTCACATCCGGCCCTCGTGGTCTGAGCCACCACCTCTCCGGTGAAAATGGTGTGACTACTGTCGCTGTAAGCATTCACCACGCGGCAATCGAAGCTGCAGACCGCGCCGACCAGACTTGGTGCTCCGGTTTTGAGATCGCACCACAAACCGTCACCGAAGCGGATATCGCCCTTGCTGCCGTCCTGCCCGGAAAACTTGAGCGCCAGATCGCGATGCTCGACCCCTAGAATATTCCAGCAGAACGACCCACTGCTGAGAATGATGTCGTGCGCACCGGCAGATCGATTGACGCAAACCAGCACGCTGGGCGGAGCCGCCGACAGCGAGCAGCCCGCCGTCAGTGTCAGACCATGGCGGTTCGGCGCCCGGCCTGTCGTGACGATCGACACGGTGCCCGGCACGCTGCGCATCGCAGCACGGAATGCTGCGGCATCGAGTGGGCTCGTTTCGGACATCGGCGGTGTTGCGGACGGCATGGCTACGACCCTTGGATTCATGGGATGGATGCGCCCTCTTTGTCTGGTTGTGAGTCCGGGCATGCAGCGCTGCCCCGGTGAACGTCTGAGCTATCCGGCTGCTTGATAGAACTGGATGACGTTGCCGCCCGGATCCCGCACCTTCACCGCACGGCCGTGACTTTCCATGTCCCGGACCGCGCCGACTTGCGCCCCCATGGCTGCGGCACGCTCCACGGCGGCATCGAGGTCATCGACATCGAAGACAAGAACGGCATCTTGCAGCTGGTCCGAGACCGACTCCGTCGGTCCGGCGACGCAGAAAGCAGCCGCATCGCTCACGAACTGGATCCACTTGCCGGGATCAGCGAAGCGCACCTTAAGACCCAGGCCTTCGTAGAACTCGGCCAGGCGTCCAGGATCGTTCGCTGTCAAATAGACTTGCTTCAGTTTCACGCTCGACATCCAAACCGTCGCTACCCAAGTGCGATCGTGGGTGGATAGTCGCCCGAGCCTCACAGCATTACTGCTTGAACAACGCCTGTCACAGAAGCTTCATCAGCATTTTATGCTGTAACGACTTGTCGAGTCGCTAGATCCAACTCTGCATCCGGCCGATCTTTGCCATTTTCTGGTTGACGAGGGTGGGCGTCGTTGCTGCCGAACCTTTTGTCTCGCGCAACGCCCGCGGCGTGGTCAGCGACGTGGGACCGGGGCCACACGCGACGACAGGCGGTTGTACGAAACAGGGCAGCTCTCGACATCGAGCTCTGCTGCACGTCCCGTCAAGTGACATGGGGAGCCAATCGATGGAGCGGCGGGCATTACATCTTGACCGAATCCGTGGATCAACGTCGGCCTGCATATCGCATAGGCAAAAATGTATCGGAAGTAGGCAACTAACCTCCTGATCGCAATGCACAATGCGAAGGTTGACGGTTTTTCGATACAAATCGACGATTTGTCGAAATCCCACAAGCGCAATTGCGGTTAGCTTTTACCACGCGATTGTCATCAACCCGCAAACGACGGTGATACGCGCCGCAGAAGACTGCCATACTTGGGAGATACGCGATGTCGACAACCTCTCTCGACAGAATAGATATCAAGATCCTCAACGAGCTCCAGCAGAATGCGAGCTTGACCAATGTCGAGCTCGCATCACGCGTCAATCTCTCGCCGTCGCCGTGTCTGGCACGCGTCAGAACACTCGAAAAGCTCGGCGTGATCGATCGACGGATCGCCCTTCTCGATCCCGCCGTGCTCGGCATTGGTGTAACGGCTTTCATCCAGATCAAGCTGGAAAAGCAGGTCCAGACGTCCCTCGAGAATTTCACCCGATCCATCGACCGGCTGGCCCAGGTAATGGAATGCTATCTCATGACCGGTGAGAGCGACTACATGCTCCGCGTCATGGCGGCCGACATCGAAGATCTCGAAGACCTGATTGTCAACAAACTATCCCGCATTCCCGGCGTCAGCAGCATTCGATCAAATCTGGCCCTCAAGCGCATTTCGCACAAGACCGTGCTGCCGATCGACGCCAATCGGCCGGTCACCGTCAAGGCTTGCGCCACCCCCTCGCGCCCTCTGGAGCGCTCACGAAGACCCCGATACGACCCAACCGGTCCTTTGCTGTCCGATGCGCCGATCGGGCTCGACACCAATCGTCCCAGCTACAGCGTGGAAAGGCTATGAGGCGCCCCGCCATGGGCTCCGGCCAGTTGGCAATAATGGTGAAGTTAAGATCGGCAGAGTGCTCGAGCGGCGCTGCGAGCCTGACAATCCGCACACGACCCAACGCGAGCACCCGTCGGTTCCAGCGAGCAGAGCGACCGAGATGACGGGATCGATCGAAGCGGCCCTGCAGGCGCTCGCCGACGGCGAAATCGTCGTGGTCACCGACGACGACGATCGCGAGGGCGAAGGGGACCTCGTCGTTGCCGCCTCGCGGTGTACGGCTGAGAAGATGGCCTTTATCATTCGCCATACATCGGGAATCGTCTGCGCTCCGATTACCCTCGAAGACGCGAGACGCCTGCGGCTCGACCCGATGGTTGTCAACAACGACTCGGCTCACACCACGGCGTTCACCGTGTCAGTGGACTACCGGCCGGATAACGGTACGGGCATCTCGGCCGAAGAGCGGGCATCGTGCTGCCGTGCACTCGCCAACCCCAACGCTGGCGCCGGCGATTTTTGCCGGCCGGGACACGTTTTCCCGCTGATCGCAAAAGAAGGGGGCGTACTCATGCGCTCGGGTCACACCGAGGCCGCCGTCGACCTGTGCAGACTGGCAGGTCTCGAGCCGGTCGGTGTCATCAGCGAACTGATGAACGACGATGGCTCGGTGATGAAGGGTCCGCAAGTCGCGGCGTTCGCCGACAAGCACAAGCTGAAACAGGTCACCATCGCAGACCTCATCAGCTTCCGGCAGGCCCGCGAGACGCTGATCGAGCGCGTCTCGAGCGTCACGGCGGAGAGCTCGATCGGCCCGCTCCAGGGCTATTCGTATCGCTCGCCGTTCGACCCCATTCATCACGTCGCCTATATCTACGGAGAACTGGGCGACGGCACCAACGTCCTCACGCGCTTCTACAAACCCAACATCCTGCGCGATTTGTTCTCGGGTCAGGAACGGGCCAAGATGAACGTCATTCTGCAACGCTTCAAGGATAATGGCAGCGGCGTGCTCGTCTATCTGCGCGACGGCGCGGCGGGCGTTCCGCCTGCGCCGCTAGGCCCGATCAGTTCGCGCGAAGACGACCGTAATCGGCAATGGCGCGAGATCGGCGTCGGCGCCCAGATCCTGCGGGATCTCAAGATCAGCTCCATCCGTCACCTCACGTCGTCGACGCATCACTTCAAAGGATTGTCAGGCTTCGGCATCGAGATCGTCCGAAACGAAGCGCTCTAACTCCAGCCATCCGCGTTTCGAAAGTCCATTGAGCGCGTCCCGCACCTCAGGCATCCGGCGAAGCTTGCAGTTCGTCTCGCGACGGATCTCCCCGGCCCAGTCTGGCCGGCCTCGCGCTCGGAGAAGTAGCGCGCCGGCGGCTTGCCAAGCGCCTTCTTGAACATGGTGATGAACGCGCTCCCCGACTCGTAGCCGAGCGCCCCGGACACGGACTGAAACGTGTTGCCAGCAGAGCGCGCTTGACGAACAGGAAATGCGCGACAACAGCGTTGAACCCGCGAACTTTCAAAATTGCCGAACGCTTGATGGCAATCGCACAGGAGCTGTTGCCTGCTGGCGCAATCCGCGGTCCAAATATCTCGCCCATCCAAATGATCAAGTATCGTGCAACGGGGTCCGAGATCAGCCAGTCCGGTCCATCATGGGCAAGTTTGAGCTAACTCCAGCAATCGACGTCCAATTCGAGTCGAAGAGGCACAGAGACACCCCTCCTCCCTCATCACCGCGGCGGTCGCCACCACCTACGCCACGTCGCTGCGGTACGAGCGCCATTTCATTGTCGCCGGGCGAGCGCGTTTAGGCAGACCATAGCGCTGCCGCAGGAGCCGCGGCATCGCCGGGAACAGCCGGTCATCGCGGTGCCGCACGACGGGCAGACATTGATACGCGCGCGGCACGCTTTGATCTTCACGCCGGCCTCTTTCACGCAGGCGGTTAGCCGGACGGTGTGCGCGCCGTCCGGGCTCTTTTCCAGCTTTCGCGATCTCCACCCGAGAGATCGTATTGAAGCAGAAGGAGTTGTCATGCTGCCCTTTCAAAAAATCGCGCTCACCGCATCTGACTATCCACGGCTCGAACAACTCGCCCGCCTTGCCGCCCAACAAGGAGACTTGGACGGCATCTTCCTTATGGGTGAGATCAACAGGGCCGAGATCGTACCCGAAGAGTCGGAAGATCTCGCCTCATTCGTAACTAAGATCCTGGATCACCTATTCCATCAACTGGGGCGTTCCTCGGCGGAGGGTCCAACTGGTCTGGCCCGAAGAGTGTCAATCGGATCTTGCCCGCATTTCAGTTTTGACCGCTAGGTGCAGCTTTGATCGGACTCCAGGTCGGCGACCGAATGCTATACTTCGTTGCCGGCTGTTTGAACGTTGTCAGGGTGCAAATGTGACCCAGTCAGATGCCAAGGTAGTCCCACTCGTGCGCAGGGCGGCGCGTCGGCAGCGCAAGCCATTTGATGATGACCCAGGACCATCTGGGGCATAGCAAAGATCAATGGCCAATTTCGAAGCCGAGAAGCGTCAGCGGATCGACTTCGAGACACCCGGCAGGCGAAAAGGAGATCTGACCGTTCTGTCGGTTTCGGAATGACAGCCAGACAGATCGGTGGATCGGCGATGCAGGACCCACCATACGAGCGCGGCTTAGAGCACGTTGTTCCCTCGTAAATGCCACGGATCAGTCCGGCCGCCGCAAACTTGCAGCCCCACGCACTTAAAGGCTCGTCGGGCGGAAGAACGGGAGCAGGATATGAGGAAGATTAAAGGCGCGGAAATCGCTCTGTTGACCATTCTAACAGCCATATTGTTGCTCACCGGCGCTGGAACTCTTGTTACGTGGGGAGCGACCACCGGTGTGGAAATCGGAAAGCATGGCTGGATAGCTCTTGGCCTCGGAACATTCTTCTCCCTGCTAGTCGGTTGCGGGCTGATGGCTCTGATGTTTTTCAGCAGTCGCAGCGATCACGACGATATGGCTGACCCCTTCCGTCGGATAGAGGTACAGGTCCGATAGTCGTATCGTGCCCTCAAAGACGGCCAGACAGTCGCCACGGAGGAGAAATATTCGACTCTCTGAAACTAAAGGACGCCCGTTGAGTCTTTGCACTCTATCGGGCCCAACAGTGCCGGGGCCAACGCAATGGCCTCCTCCATCGCGCCCTTCGAAAGCCGGTGCCCGGCGACGCTGATGACGTAGTCGGTGCAGCCGACCACCCGGACGTATCCGTCCTGTCTGGGTATCCGGCGTCGGCCGTGATGAGGTAGCAGGCGTAACGCTGCAGATAGCCCTCCTCGAATCGATCGTTCGCGTTCCAAAGGGTGACGACCGCGCCAGGCCGGAGCGCCAGCTTCGGCCCGACCTCACCCGTGCTTGATCGGCAGGATGCCGAGGCAATCGGGTTCGCAGCGATGGACCGTCTGGTAGCACATCAACAAACGCATCGACTTTGCGCTGCAAACTCTCTCATTTCGATCAGCGCGTCTGCCGGACGGGATCCAATCCCTCGGCTTGTTTGTCGTTCTTCGGGTGCCGTCCGCGGCTAATCTGGGCCAAGTACTCTTTCGCAGTGGCGCAGTTCGAGTCGACTTCACTAGCATCACCAATAGAGATCTTAATGGATTAAGCCCGCTTGCCGCGCGCATCAGGTCGCCTTGGACGCTAAAGGTCCTCCGCCGCCTTAAGCATGAAGTTTGTTCTTAACTCTCAGGAAAATTCGTTTGTCTGAAGTAAGCGTCAGGCTCACGATAGAGCGTCAGACAGTTTGTCGCTTGTCAAATGCGCACAAGAGACAAAACTAACGGCGTGACGTTAAGCGCGACCTTTGAATATCTAATGTGCTTCGGTGTGAACAACGGCGTCATCCAATCCGTCGCCGGACGACCGGAGCACATCTGTCGCCTGGCGCCGACGTCTATGCCCGTCGCATTCAGCACGGAGGTAGCGCAATGAATCCGACAAGAACGCTTCACGATTTCGGTCAAAGCTTGTGGCTCGACAACATCACTCGCGATTTGCTGAACGACGGCACTTTGCAACGCTACATCGACGAGCTCTCGGTAACGGGACTGACGTCGAACCCCGCAATCTTCGATCATGCGATCAAAAACAGCGCAACCTATGACGTCGAAATTTCCCGGCAAGCGTTGCCGACAAAATCGGCTGAGGATCTTTTTTTCGATCTGGCTCTGGCAGATTTGACCCGCGCCGCCGAGTTGTTTCAACCTGTTTTCGTCCGGACAAATGGGATCGACGGCTGGGTGTCGCTGGAAGTCTCGCCCGCCTTAGCTCATGACAGCGACAAGACCGTCGAGGCGGCGCTCGAGCTTCACCGGCGTGGCGGCAAGCCCAACCTGTTCATTAAGATTCCCGGCACTGCGGAAGGGCTGCCTGCCATCGAGGCGGCTATCTTTGCCGGCGTTCCCATCAACGTCACGCTGCTTTTTTCGCGCGAGCAATTCGTCGCGGCTGCCGAGTCCTACCTGCGCGGCGTCGAGCGGCGCATCGCGGCGGGGCTGAATCCGGCAGTCGCCTCGGTCGCCTCGCTCTTCGTCAGCCGCTGGGATGTCGCAGTCGCCGACAAGGTTCCGGGCGCGCTGACAACCCGGCTCGGCATAGCCGTCGCTCAGCGGACCTACAAGGCTTATCGAGAGTTGTTGGCCTCCCCGCGCTTCCTGCGCGCCGCCAACGCCGGCGCACTACCTCAGCGCCTGCTATGGGCCAGCACCGGCACCAAAGATCCGCGCGCCTCCGATATCCTCTACATCAAAGCACTCGCGGCACCTTTCACGATCAATACGATACCGGACGCTACCCTCAAGGCCTTTGAAGACCACGGCGAGGTCGACACGACGCTCGGTCCTGACGGAGGAGACTGCGAGAGGGTTCTCGCCGAATTCCTGAAGGCCGGCATCGATATCGACCTACTCGCTGCCAAGCTGCAGAACGACGGAAACCAGTCTTTCGTCAAGTCTTGGAAAGATTTGATGGGCCGTATCAACTCCAAGGGGATCGCGATCCGCAAAGCGAGCTGACGTAGACGGTTATAACGTCCCGTACACCAGGCTTTGTGCGGGAGCATTAGGCCGGTCACCCGCGCCATGCCCCGCCTTTCTATAAAGCTGCAGCCTATCCCGTGCCCGTGCGCGGCGCCGCGGCTCGATCGGCGATCGCGGTCCCGCAAGACCTATTCAAGCGCCGCTTGTATCTCGCCATTCTCGCGCATCGCATGGAGTGCTATTCACTCAGACCTGATAGAGCCTGTTTTTCGCCTTATGCCAATTGAGGTCGGGCGCCCTGTTCATCCACCAGACCGGCCCGCCCCACCCGGTGCTTGCTTTACCTCATTCACGGCTCGATGCGCAGGAGCTTCGGCATTCTGGTCCTTGCCGGCCCTTGGCATCCCGGACCGGCCGCTTGGCCGTCATCGGGCGCTTGACGCACGTCAAGCGCCCGTCATCTTCGATATCCGGATTGGCCATCCCCCATGGGTGACTGCGCACGACGAAATAGCGTCCATCGGGCTTCACCTTTACGTTTACGCCGATTTCCGCCGCGCTCGCGGGTCGCCAGCGGGGGCATTTCAAAGCCCCGAAAATGACTTGGATATTGCATCGAGTTTGCGCTGCTAACTCTCTCCATTCGTCCAGCGCGTCTATCTCTGGATTGAATTCCTTAGCGTTGCCAACTCGAGGAACGCGTCTGCTTGCCGTCTCAGCTCTTCGGATGCCATCGCCGGTGTGGTCTGTACACTCGACACGACCGTGACTCTGCCCCCCCAAACGCTGAAGCGCTTCGACGAGGGCACGAAAATCGCCGTCGCCAGAGAAAAGGAACAGTTCATCCAGTTGCGGAGCGATCTCGAGCGCGTCAATGGCGAGGTCTATACCAATGCTGCGTCTCGACCTCCTACCCTCATCCTCATGGCGCTTGATCAACTTCGTACGGACGGTGAACCGATTGACCTCGAGCCAGTCAGTGAGACGCTGAACGTCGCCGGCCGCGCTTTCTCTTATCGTCAAGTAGAAGTAAGAACGGACTATGGTCCCGGATTTTTCGAATTCCAGCAATAATCTTTTGTAATCGATCTCGAAGCCAAGGTTTCTCGCTGTCCGATCCAGATTGGCTCCATCGATGAAGAGCGCTCTTCGTCCTGTCATGCCTCTTGCTTCCGCGGCGATCTGAGCCGCCTGCTTCTTTCGCGCCAACGTGCGCAGTGGTTCCTAATGATCTCCCGAAATCCGAGGCAATACTTGGAATTGGTGGAACGGCGGCGGAGACGAAAGCGTCCACTCCAGCGTAGTCGCGCCGGGCCCCCACGGGTTGCCCGCTGCCGTCTCTTTCCGGACGAAGGCATACACCATGGTCACGAAGAACGTGATCAGACCGGCGGCGGAGAGATAGGACCCGACGGAGGCAATCTGATTCAGGCCACCGAATGCGTCTGGATAGTCTGCTATTCGTCGCGACATTCCCGACAATCCGAGAAAATGCATAGGGAAAAACGCAATGTTGACGCCGACAAACGTCAGCCAGAAGTGCAGTTTACCGAGGGTTTCCGAAAACATGTATCCGGTCATTTTCGGAAACCAATAATACCAGCCTGCAAAAATTGCGAACACGGCACCAAGCGACAGGACGTAATGGAAATGCGCAACGACGTAGTAGGTGTCCTGCAGCGATCGGTCGATGCCCGGATTGGCAAGCACAACGCCGGTGACTCCTCCGATCGTGAAGACGAATATGAATCCAACTGCCCACAGCATCGGCGTCCTAAAGGCTATCGAGCCGCCCCACATCGTCGCGATCCAGGAAAAGATCTTTATGCCCGTCGGCACAGCGATAACCATGCTGGCCAAGGCGAAATACGCCTGCGCGCTGCTGGACATGCCGACGGTGTACATATGATGGGCCCAGACGAGGAATCCGATAACCCCAATCGCAAGCAGCGCATAGACCATCCCCAGATAGCCGAAGATCGGCTTGCGGCTGAACGTGGAAACGACATGGCTCACGATGCCGAAACCCGGCAGGATCATGATGTAGACCTCGGGATGACCGAAGAACCAGAACAGATGCTGATACAGGATTGGGTCTCCGCCGCCTTCGGGCGCGAAGAACGTCGTTCCGAAATTACGGTCGGTGAGAAGCATGGTAATGGCGCCGGCCAGTACAGGAAGAGACAGCAGCAGCAGGAAGGCCGTGACGAGGACCGACCAGACGAACAATGGCATCATATGCATCGTCATGCCGGGCGCTCGCATATTGAAGATCGTCGTGATGAAGTTGATCGAGCCGAGAATCGACGACGCACCCGCGAGATGCATCGACAGGATCACGAAATCGACTGCCGGTCCCGGATGACCAGCGGTCGACAACGGGGCGTAGAGCGTCCACCCGGTGCCGGCGCCATCTGATCCAGGCGCGCCTTCGACGAACATCGAAATGATGAGCAGAGCAAACGACGCCGGCAGCAGCCAGAATGAAATGTTGTTCATGCGCGGAAACGCCATGTCCGGCGCGCCGATCATGAGCGGCACCATCCAGTTGCCGAATCCGCCCATCATCGCAGGCATCAGCGTAAAGAAAATCATGATCAGACCGTGGCCTGTTACGAATACGTTGTAGACGTGCGGGTCCGTGAAGATCTGCAGGCCGGTATGCTGCAATTCCATCCGAATCAAAACCGAAAAGGTTCCGCCGATAAAACCTGCACATATGGCGAGCACGAAGTACATCGTGCCGATATCCTTGTGGTTAGTCGAATAGAGATAGCGACGCCAGCCGCCTGGATGTGCCTGCCCCCCATCGTGCGCGTCACCGACTGTCGACATGGTTGTCATCGCCAATTCCGATCAAGCTTGGAACGCTAGACCTGCTTGCCTCACGACCTTCAAAGCAAGTGGTTGCATCTATCTTCCATCAGAGCACCCGAGCGGCAATCGATTTTAATTGCAGCTTAAATGCATGATTCTTGATCGCTGAAATTCGCGTCCTTCTTCCAGGCCCACGTCAGAGACGTTGCGGCCCACGGTCCATTTGGATGGCGCGATGTCACATGTGGCTCTCTGGCGATGGAAGACTTGGGCCAAAGGAGCGGGACCAACCTCTTCGCCGGCAGCGGAGCGCCATGTCCGCTTCAGACCAAGCGAGCCTTTGCGCCCGCCGCTCGTGTCACTCGCCTAAGATCGCCAGGAAGGCCTCGAGTATCTGGGAACCACCACCGGATACATCTCGTGGACCTTCCGAAATTCGCGTGCGATCTCTTCGTAGCCGACTGCGTCGAGGAAGTCGCAGATCACCGTTTCGGCGCTACCGTGCACGTTGCAGCCGTCGTTGCTCGGTTGCAGCGATTTCAGTTTAGCGATCGTATCATGCTTGATGACAGTGTGCTCGAATTGCGGTTTGGGCAAAACCGGCATTTCAACGTACTCCCCTTTCCGGCATGGCACGAAACTGTCTTTCCACCGCGCCTTCACATCGAATCGACCTTCCTCGATACGGTCGTTCCGTCGCAGGCCGAGGTCTCAAAGCCCGAGATACGCACGTCGGACTTCTGGATCGTGGACGAGCTGCTTGGCGGACCCGCTGCGAGCGATATGTCCGGTTTCCATGACGTAACCTCGGTCGGCAACCGACAGAGCCAGATTGACGTCCTGTTCGACCAACAGAACTGTCACGCCCTCGCTGCGGATCGCCACCAGCGCATCGATCAACTGCTCGACGACCACGGGTGCCAGTCCCAAGCTCATCTCGTCGATCATCAAGAGGATCGGAGCGGCCATCAATCCGCGGGCCATCGCGCACATCTGCTGTTCGCCTCCCGACAAGCTGCCGGCAAGCTGACGCCGGCGCTCCGCCAGGCGCGGAAATAGAGAGTACATTCTGTCCAGGTCTCGGCTTATTCCAGACTTGTCCGCGCGTACGAACGCGCCCATCAACAGATTGTCCCGTACGCTCATGCGGTCGAAGAGCTGACGACCTTCAGGAACCTGCACGAGGCCGGCTCTAAAGGCACCGTCGGACGTCATCGGCAAGAGGTTCCGGGAATTTAAGGTCATGCTGCCCTGGCAGGGAAGCACGCGCGACAGTGCGCGCAGCAGGGTGGTTTTGCCTGCTCCGTTGCTGCCGACCAGTGCCACGACCTCGGCCGGGTAGATCTTCAGGGTTACGTCCTGCAAGACCGGCATTCCGCCGTAGCCCGCACTTACTCCGCGCACGTCAAGCAGCGGGACCGCTTTGGCTGCCGGGTCCAATTTCATGCCCGCCTCTTGCCGAGATAGGCCTCGACGACCGTTTGGTTCGACAGGACGCGGCCCGGATCGCCCTCGGCGATCTTCACGCCATGATTCAGCACCAGCAGCCGATCCGACAGACTCCTGATGGCCTTGATGACGTGCTCGATGACAAGGACGCTGATCCCCTCATTGCGAACTTTGCGGATCACTTCGATCACGTCTTCGATCTCGACCTGATTGAGACCCGCCATGACCTCATCGCACAGAAGAACCTTCGGCTTCATTGCCAACGCCTTTGCCAGCTCGAGCCGCTTGCGGCCCGGCCCCCCCAATTCGTCGGCTCGCTGATCGATATTTTTGGCCAGTCCGACGAAATCGAGCTGAGCGCGGGCCTGCTCGCGGGCTCTCGCCATTTGGACCTGTCCACCTCCCCGTCCGAACAGCGCCCCCACGGCGACGTTGTCCAGAACCGATAAACCGGGAAAGGGACGCATGACCTGGAAGGTGCGGCCTATACCCAGTCTCGCACGGCGATATGCAGGCAAGCGGACGATGGACCTTCCTTCGAAGAGGATGTCGCCGGAGCTGGGAGCCAGCGTTCCGCTTATTAGGCTGACTAGCGTAGATTTGCCTGCACCGTTCGGACCGATCAGGCCGAGGATCTCGCCGCGCAGCAGCATGAAGCTGACGTCGTCGACGGCGACCAAGCCCTCAAAGCGCCGGGTGACGTGGCTGATTTCGAGCATCGCCGTCATAGCTGGTGGCTCCGAATATTTTCGGCGAAGTAGCGCCAGCCCGTGTTGCGAAAGCGCCGCAGCACGTCGGCCAGACCGCGCGGCATCAAGACGACCGCGACGACGACGATAACGCCGAAGAACAGACCCGCGAGACTGGTGATCTCGCTCGACAGAAGCTCGGAGACCGCCGAAAGCGAAAGCGCCCCGACGACGGGGCCGAAAACCGTCCCGGGTCCGCCAAATACCGCCATGATGATCATCTTGACGTTCAGGCCGATATCGAATGCGCTTTCCGGGTCGATGAACGTAACCCAATAGGCGTGAATGCCGCCCGCCAGCGCACTGAATACGCCCGAGATGGCGAAAGCCACGGTTTTGTAGAGGGTCGTATTGACACCCATCACCGCCGCGCCTTCCTCATTTTCGCGGATAGCGATCAATCCAAAGCCGAAGCGGCTGCGTGTCAGCCAGTAGACGGTCAGCGTCGCGAGCACGAGCAGCACCAGCGACAACTCGTAAAACAGCGGGTCGTTGTTGAGGGGCGGCAAGACGAGTCCAACGTTCCGCCCCGCCAGTTTCACGTTGGAGACGATCGCGGCCATGACCTGGGCGAGCGCCAGCGTCGCGATGGCGAAGTAGTGTCCCCTCAGCCGCAACACCGGCATCCCGATGAGCACGGCAAACACGACCGCAAGCGCCGCGCCGAACAGGAGGCCGCCCCCGAAAGGCAATTGCCACTGCGCCATCGCAATGGCCACGCCGTAGCTGCCTAGCCCGTAGAAAACCGAATTGCCGAAGGAGGCATAGCCCGCATAGCCTCCAATGACGTTCCAGCCCTGCGCCAGAACAGCGAGAAGCAGGGCATTGATGCCGAACTGGATGAGCACGTCCGAACCGAACCACGGCACCGCCACTAGGACGGCAAGCGCGGCCAGAAGTAGCATAGTGCGTGCCGCCCTCATGCCGCTTTCCCGAGCAGACCGTTGGGGCGCACGATCAGCACCAACACCAGCACGCCGAAGCTTGCCACGTCGGAGAAGGTCGATCCGATATAGAGCGCGGTCAGGGACTCCAGGATTCCCAGGAACAAGCCGCCGACGATCACGCCGAGCGGATTGTCCAGTCCGCCGATGATCGAGATGGCAAAGGATTTGGCCGTCAGCGCCGCGCCGATATAGGGGTTGATTTGCGATACCGTTCCGTAGAGGCCTCCGGCGGCGCCAGCCAGCGCAATCCCAATTCCAAACGTCATGGCGTAGAGGTGCCGGGGCTCGACGCCGTAGAGCCGGGCCGCAACCAGATTTTGCGCGGTGGCGCGGATCGCACGACCGAGCTGTGTGCGCAGCAAGAAGAGCCACATGCTGACCGTCAGCAGGATCGCAATGCCGAACGCCAGAAGACGTGACACCGGCAGTACCACCGTCCCCAAGGCGATGCTGTTGCCGGCATAGGGCGGGTTGATGGTACGAAAGTCGGCTGAAAACGCCAACTGAGCCAGGTAGGTGAGCACGACCTCGATCCCGAAGGTCACCAGCAGAGTGTTGAACATCGGTGCCCTGACAATCAGGTTCAAAAGGCCTCGCTGCACGCCGTATCCCACCGCGAACATCACCACGGCAGCCAGCGGCAGCCCCAGAAACGGGTCGATGCCGGCATAAGTGTACAGGTACCAGGACACATAGCCGCCGAGCATGATGAACGCGCCATGCGCAAGGTTGACGATATTGAGGACGCCCCAGACCAGGGCGAGACCGAGCGCCATCACGGCGTACAGACCGCCCAGGAGCATTCCGTTGACAAGAACTTGCGCAAGCAGGTCCACATCTTCCCCTTCTCAGTCGAAGGCTTCGCAGTGTGCCTAGCGCGCGTCCCAGGCCGGCATGGGATATTTCGGCGGCGCGATCTTGCCATTGCCGCCGTAAATCGCGATCAAGCGGTCCCCTTGGACCTGAATGACCGTCTGGGGCAGATCGATCTGGCCGTTCTCATTGAATGCAACCGGACCATACAGGCTGTCGAACTTCACTTTCGAGAGCGCGTCGCGCACCTTCGCGGGATCCGTCGAGCCTGCAATTTCTGCGGCCTGCACCAGCGCTTCCACGTCGGCGACGCCCGAGGCGGCATGATAATCGGGGTCGTAGCCGAACTTCGCCTTGTAGACGGCCGCGAACTGCGCGGCATCGCCAAACCAGCGGTCCTTCAGGTCTGCCGAAGGTAGCCAGGCCGTCATGCCGAAGGCGTAATCGGCGTCCTTGCCCAGCGCCTTGCGGAAATCCTCGCTGGGAACGCCCACAGTGAAGGAATACATCTTCGGAGCGACCGCCAGGCTCTTCGCCTGTCGCACGAAGTTCAGGATCTCGGTTTCATGACCGGCGACCAGCACCGCATCGATGTTCTTGCTTTTGATCTGCGACAGAAGCGAACTGAAGTCGGTGGCGTTCGTGCTGTATCGCTCGTCCATGACCATCGTCAGACCCGCCTTCTTCAATTTTGGTCGAGTCCCCTCCGCCACCGAAACGTCGAAGGCATCGTCCGCGTACAGTAGCGCGACCGATTTGGGCGCGGGATCGAGCCCCTTCAACATCTCGATTGTCGAGCCAAAGTAGTTGCTGGCCGGCGCCAGCGTCCCGAAGATGTACTTGAAGCCGCGCGAGAAGATCTGGTCGGACGCGCCGCCCCCCTGCACCATTGGAATCCTGTATTTTTCGGACACGGCCGAATCCGCAAGCGCGAAATTGCTCGCAAACGGCCCCAGCAGGAAATCGACCTTGTCCTGCGAAACCAACTGCGTGTACTGACGCACACTCAAGTTCACGTCGGACTGATTGTCGTAGAGCTTGAGCGCGAGCTTGTACGATTCATCGCCGATCTTGATGCCGCCCGCGGCATTAACGCGATCGACCGCGAGCTGATAGGCGTCGCGATAGTAGCGGCCGGTATTGGCGACGGGTCCCGTCAGCTGTACCGACGCTCCCAAGACGATCTCCTTTGCAAGGACCTCGCCCGACGGCATCGAGACGGCTGCGGCAAATAGCAAGAGAGCCGACAGACGGGAGATTTTGAACACGGAGTTCATGCTTTCCTCCTCGCCTTCGGTTGCGATATCGGCGCGACGCTGCTCGCCGTCCGCTGGGGCTTAACGGCGATGAGAACGCTGCAGGGTGGTTGATGCAAGATCGATTCGCCGACCGACCCGTTCAACCAGCGCGCAAGGGTCCCTTGATCTCGATGGCCCACAACAATCAACTTGGCGCCCATTTCCCGGGCAGAGAGCACTATCTGCTCGGCCGGCCTTCCATACCGGATCTCGCTGGTCGCGATGCAGCCAGCGCGCTGGAAACGCTTGACGCCTTCGTCGAGCACCTTCTGCATCACAAACTGCTGATTTTGGGGGATATAAGTCATCGCTTCCCCGATGAGCATGCTTTCGGCAGCGTCGACAATCGCCAGAAGATGAACCGTCGCACCGCACCTTGATGCCAACGTCTCGGCCTGCGCCAGTGCCTCGCGGCCATCGGGCGAGCCGTCGAAAGCCAACAAGATTTTCTTATACATGTGGGGTTTCCTTTCCATACTTGTGCGCGGCCAGAAGCGACACGCCTGACCGCCGACGCATCCGGCAATCTTGGCCCTATAGACGGCGCGAGCGGCGGGCGCCCTATCGACACGTTCAAGCTGCTGGAGCAAGGATGGCCGATAGCCATTGAGCCTTCAGGACAGTGTCGACACCATCGACCGTCGAAGGTCCGCAGAAGCGCTCTGAAAAGAGCACCTACTGAAGTTTGCGTCATCTCGGCATTCCTCTGCAGCACGCGGTCGGCGCCAACGATCTGCACGATCAAGCCGTAATCAACGTATGTCTGGGATCAAGTTTGACAAACGAAAAGTATCAACAATTGATATCGGTTTTGTTGCTGCGGGGTCTCGCATGACAACAACGCACAATCCGAGAATGCTCTAAGACGTGACATGTGACGAAGCGACAAGGGTGTCGACGCTGTCCGTTTGAACAGCCACCTGCATCGAACTTGCATTGAACTGTCAACGAATTTCGTTTGCGTCGTTCAACCACGGATGAATACAGTTCTCGCAAGCACACAACAAAGCGGCTCAGGTCCGCCCAAGGAGGTTTCGATGTCGCGAGACGTAGTACGCCAGCTTGCCCATCGTCGTCAGCTTCTCACCGTCGGCGCCGCTATCGCCGGTCTTCTGCCTCTCTCCAACAGCGCGTTCGCGGCCGGCAGGCGCTCGCGCTTCAACAAGGGAAAAACGCGAACCGACAAGACTTCCGAGACGGCGGCCACGCTTCGCGATCTTTGGATCGGACACATTTTCTGGGTAAGAGCCGTCTCGCTCGCGACGATCGAAAAGCAGGGAACGATCGCAAAAACGGCAGAACGACAAGCCGTTGCCAACGCTCAATCCCTCGCTGCGGCCATCGAGCCATTCTACGGCGCAGCGGCCAAGGACGCCTTCTTCAAGCTCCTTGCGGGGCACTATGGTGCCGTAAAAGCCTATCTTACAGCGACGGTCGCCGGCGACGCCACCAGGCAAGGCGCGGCAACTCAATCTCTGACTTCGAACGCTGAGCAGATTGCAAACTTTCTGAGCAAGGCAAACCCATATCTGCAGAAGGATGCAGTGAACGGCCTGCTCCAGGCCCACGGTAGTCATCACATCCAGCAGATCCAGCAATTGACCGATCACCAGTACGACGCCGAGGCTCAAACCTGGGAAGAGATGAAGACTCACATCTATCAAATCGCAGAAGCCACCGCCGACGCTCTAGCAAAGCAATTTGCTGAGAAGTTCTCCTGACCTTCCACGCAGACAACGAGCACGGAGAAGCACTGCTCGTTGCCGCGATCCATTCTTGCCGGCACGAGGGGCCAGAACTAGCCAAAGAGACGGGCCGAGCCCTGCGGGGTCGGCTCGAACGAAACGGCGTTCAATCGCATGTGAAGCGCGACCTCGACAGCACGGACATCATGCGCGGCCATGCGACGCTGAAATTGTGTCGCACGGAACCGAACCCTTCATGAACGGGACTGACTGCGCGATACATGCCGATCAGCACGGGCTGGCGATCTTGCCGAACTCGCTGTCGACCGGAGGACAGTCACGCTGCACGGCTCGCCAATTGTTGAACACCATTCGACCGAGTGGCCTTCCGACAGTCCTATCAAGGCTGCTCCTAGGGGACTCAATACCGAAACCGCGTTCGGTTGTCTCGACGTTTCGTCGGGCATGACGAGGACGACCTGCCTTGTCGTGCCGGTAACATTATCGCGCACGTCCACATGCGAATTGACTGCTACGACGTTCTTTGGAAGCTCGTCATCAGGGACGATTTTCGCCCGAGATATCTCCCGTAGTACGTTCGACGCGGACGACTCCATACGGCAGTTCGTCAGCGCGGAGATGGCGATTGCGTACAGCCTGTCTCGGTCCGCCTCTGAAAGCATGACTGGAGGAAGTGCAATCGGATGGCCGTCGGGCGTATTCATCGCGAACTCCTGGCGGGTCGAATGTCGCAATTTTCGCTCACGGCTCGCTCAACACAAGCGAAAAACATTGCGCATCACGATCAAGAAAATTGATCTATCCTCCTGAATCTGACGCTAGAGCGTCGCCTCCGATGTGTTCAACGGTTCAAGCGCCGCCACCGTGAACTCCGGCGCCTCGCGAGAGTTGACGACCGACCGCCCGATCAGGGCTAGACGATATCGTTCACCAGAGGGCCCCATGCAAAACGAACTGTTGTCTGAGGCAATTCTCGATCAAATTGCCGATGCCGTCATCTACGCAGACCGATCGGGTGATATCGCGCGATGGAACCGCGCTTCGGTGGCCATGTTCGGCTTCCCCCTCGGAAGAGGCGCTCGGACAACGTCTCGATCTGATCATTCCAGAGCATCTCCGCGCTCCGCACTGGCGGGGCTTCGACGCAGCGATGTCAACGGGCGTAATGAAGCTGCAAGGTCGTCCGACCTTGACGCGAGCCCTGCATAAGAGCGGACGCAAGCTCTACGTCGAGATCACCTTTGCCCTCGTGAAGGGCGACGACGACAACGTGCTTGGCGCGGTCGCCATGGCCCGGGACGTGACCGAACGCATCGAGCGAGAGCGTTCTACAGCGCGCACGACCTGACTTCGACCGTCATAGCCGATCTCATCTTCGCTTCATGGGGGCAAAGTCAAGAAGGCGCGACATGTGCCTGGCACAAGCGCACCCCCGCGCTCTCACAAGCCAACAACATTCTTGATGCAAATTTACAATACTTTTCGCTTGTAGAACTCGGCCGAATGCCCGGTACTGATGCGCGGCAGCCCAAGACATCGATGGCCCAATGAGCCAAGGACTGCAGATCCTTCTCGTTCTCGCAGGGAAACGACATTATGCGGAAAGCCCGGTTACCCCAACAGACAAACGCAGACGTCACAATCCGGCAGCTTGCGCCCTCTCCTCTCAAGGTGAATGCACTCGACTCCAGCTACTTCGGCTATTGGTCCAAAGAGGAGATACTGAGTTTTCTCAAGCAACTGCTTGAATGGGAACACATCGGCTCGGCCGCATACGCGGCGATCGGTCGTGCGGCCTGCACTCGTCTTGCAGACCTGGCCTTGGAGGCCGAAATGGGCCAGGGAGCGATTTGCATCCTGCTCAGAAAGGAGATTGCCGCGAGAGGCGGGACCGGCATGCTTCGCGCAAGGGCGGCGGACGCAATTCCCAATATCGATTGCAGCCTCCGAAGCCGGATCAGATTTGCAAGCCGCAATCAGGCCATGCTGGCCGACATGATCGAGGATGCCGTCGTGGATATCTTCGATTCCAAACTGAATGCGAAGCTCATCTACTTGCTGCTGCTACACCGCAAACAAGTCGAGCAGCTTGAAGCCATGGCCGCATAGCCCGCGTGGGGCCAGCAGGTCTTTCGTGTCGCGCTACACATGCAAAAACGAAGGGAGATTGTCGTGACCGCCAGAGATTCTTTTGCACAGCGGGAGAAGAGAGAGATTGACCGTCAACTGAATCGGGAGCTGGAGGACACATTTCCGGCGAGCGATCCCCCCAAGATTACCCGCTTTTGCGCGAAATCGCATGTCGCCACGGACGATACATGGCGGGGCGCCCGTGTGCCCAAGTTGCGACTGAAGCACAGATCACTGCTGTGATGTTCAATCAAAATCCGCCGACGGCGCGCAGGACGCCGCAGCGCCGATGAGGCAATGAGGTCATGGGAGGATATCATGGCCGGACTGTGCGGTCTCGACTCTCAATACGACGCATTCCTGTTTGCCTCCATATGCGAGACAGACCAGAGCAACTTGAGCGTCTTGTCACTACTCGCGCGCCAGGACGTCGATCCCTGGCAGGAGGCGGCTCGCCTAACCAACCTTTCAAAGGCTCAGGCAATACAGAGCTTTGCCGCGACGATTTCACAATCGAAGAGCGAGCGATGGTCTCCGTCGGACGCTATCGTGCTGGCTGGTCGCTTGATCGATCTATTGCCGTCGCATGGCCGTCCCTCATCGGCCGCGCCCTGGGCAGAAGATGGAATCGGTGGGTTGACGGTGTGGGTGGTCGTCGGGGCGCTATTCATCTCGATCGCCATTTCGGGAAACAACATGCGGAATTCGACCAGGGAATCCGGCGAGCCGATCAACGTCGTCAGCAAGACTGCACAGGCGGATACGGCCGCACGATCATCGAGTAGAATCGTTACAGATTAGATCGTCGTTCGGAATCGAACGGACCGGTCGAGAGAAGGGAGAGACATCGATGGGAAGCAAGATTGTCGCGGAGAACATCAAGTTGAAGCGCGCATACGATGATGTTCACTCCGGTGACGGCACGCGAATTCTGGTAGACCGACTTTGGCCCCGCGGTGTCAGGAAAGTGGACGCGGCGATCGACCTATGGGCCAAGGATATTGCGCCTAGCACCGGGCTGCGGAAGTGGTTCGGGCACAATCCCGATCGTTGGCCCGAGTTCCGCCGCCGCTACTCGGAAGAGATGCGCCAGCACCGCGAGCGGCTTGACGAGTTACGCGCCCATGCCCAACGGGGGCGTATTACGCTCGTTTTCGCAGCGCATGATGCTGCTCACAACGATGCCGTCGTTCTTAGGGAGCTCTTGCTCGGCCGGAGCACCTCCGGAGCGTCTTAGTCTCGCTCGCATTCAAACCGTAACCGAACGCGATGCGAGCCATGACTACTCCTGACTAGCAAGGCTTTCTCGCGACCTCGATGGATCAAAGCCAAGTTCGCGCGGCGGATATTTAAGAAACACCTAATCGCAGCGCCCGCCCACCTGTATCGGTGCGTCTCCGGCAATCAAGAACCGCTATGACTGCGCCGTCCTCATGGCCCAGCACCGCCGCCGGCAGTGGGAATTCAAAGAAGCCCGCTACAGTGAGCCGCCGGGCGCGCCGCTTCCGAGTGGGACGCTCATGGTGATGC
Organism: Bradyrhizobium sp. SBR1B; assembly: GCF_014198205.1. NCBI lineage: Bacteria > Pseudomonadati > Pseudomonadota > Alphaproteobacteria > Hyphomicrobiales > Nitrobacteraceae > Bradyrhizobium > Bradyrhizobium sp. SBR1B. Next base: position 75,421 of record NZ_JACIHC010000011.1, on the reverse strand, counting down.
CGACATTCGCGCGCGCCAATGCTGCCGCCTAGTTCACGCCTTGTCACATCGGCCGGCGAATTTTGCTTTTCGTCGGAGTGCTGATTGCTGCCGCATCTAAAACCTCGACCGAGTGCTCCTATTCGGCGCCGCGATCCGTTCGCACATCCTTTTCACGCACGACGCCGATCACATTGATCACCCTCATTGGCGCCAGCCGTCTGCGCGGAGAGAATGGGGGAAGAACCGTCAGGGCGCCAATGATCCGCGGCCGCGGAAGCCACGCGGGCCGGACCGTTCTAGCCTACCTGCTTTTCCTAGCTGGAGCAGGGCGCGTGATTTTCGGCGGATCGCTCGCGGGGAATGTTTGTTCCAGCTGCCTGTCCAATTCCATCATCCAGTTCCCGCCTCTCGCGCTGTTCTCGGGTCTCGATTTCTCTTGTCACGGTTAATCTCTCCTATCTCGGCGGGCATCGACGCCCGCTGACCTGTTCTCCGCGACCGCGCTGAATGCGCGGCTTGCTCTGCGGCTACCCTCTCGCGAGGTCATCGTCCGCGACGTGGACGATGTGCAGTCGTGCTTTTGCCGGGTTGTGCGAGCATGCCCGGCTGCCGCAAGGCACGACTCGAGCTGGTGGAAACGTCTGTCGCAATATTTATTTCAACATCCTCGGGGGCTGTCAGCGCAAGACGAGGCCCCCTGTTTCACTGCGGGCCCAGATTGGGGGCTTCGGACACCCAGGCGCGAGCACGCGATGCGGCGCACGCCCGGTTCACGAGCAGATTTGTCGACACCCCGAGCTGCGAGAATGATTGGATGCTCCATCAAACATCATTGCTCTCATGTATGCTCTAAAGACGCGATCCCAAGGCAGCTGTGGACTTTTGCCGCACAGTCACACTACTGAGAATTCGATTCAGGCGAGCATCATCGATCGGCGTCAGACCAGGAGGGGTTGGTGGTGCGCCGGGGTTCGACAAACGGAAATGCTGAGGCTGCGCGCTCGGTAGCCACGTCTGATGCTCATGGGCGTTAAGCTGCTTGCGTGCGCTCAGACTTCGCCACCACAAGCACGCTGCATGGCAGTTGAGGCAAGGTCGATCCATCTGCCAGGCCATTCAAGTAGCGGGCAAGCGGTCCTTGATCTCGGCGACCGACGATAATCAGGTCCGCGCCTATCTCAACGGCCGCGAGCATTATCTGTTCTGCCGGCCTCCCATAGTTCAGCTTGCCTGCTGCGGCGCATCCGGTGCCCCTGAGCTGCCTCACGGCCTCGTCGAGCAGTGCCCGCGCTTCAGCCCCCTGATTCACGAAAAACGATGCCGCTCCCTCGACGGTGAGCATTCGCTCGGGCGAGTCAACGATCGCAACGAGATGAACTGTCGAACCGCACGCGACTGCCACATTCTGGGCATGAACGAGTGCGTCGCGGCCATCCGGTGATCCATCAAAAGCCAGGAGAATCCTTCGGTACATCAGAGTCCTTCGTTTGACATACGTTGAAGCTCGGAACAACGACGGCCCCGCAATGGTTCCTCGGGTGCATGGTTTGTCGGCATTTTTCCCGCTCCTGGCGCGCGCACCACGCTGAGGTCAACCTACAGATCAACATTTGACAAACGAAAACCATCATCGGTTGATGCCGATTGGCCGAATGAGAATGGCGCAAGACTTCTTCAGTCTAAACGACCATAGGCGCACGACTTGCCGGCTGTCGCACCTAGCATTCTTGTCGATCAGAACTGACAACATTTTTCGTTTGCAAGACTAGCACAATGGACGACAACTCAGGAGGCCCCATGGGGACGCCGAACGCGGACAATCGAAACGGATGCAATGCCTCTGCCGCTCGAAAATTTCGCCAAGCATGCGATGGGCACCCCCGCGCTCACAGCGCCCCAACTGACATTGCTCCTTTTGGCAATTATTGTCTGCCTGGGCATTGCCCTCGTGTGGACCCTTTGGGAGATCGAGCACGAGGCGAATCCAAGACACGATAGACATCGGTCGGATTAGGTATAGCCAATCGCAACCCTGCAACGAGCTGATTGGATCAAAGGGGGCGCGATGGCATCCATCGCGCCCACGTTCTCTCCTCAGCGCCCGACTATTCTTCGCGGCCGACCTTGAGCACGGCGAGCTCGCGACTTTCGCCGGTTCTGGTGCGGAACGAGATCATCTGTTTGACCGAAAGCCCCAGAAGTGCGGCGCCGACCGGCGTCAGCACGGACACACGTCGGCGTGCAATATCGGCATCAAGCGGATAAACTAGAACTATCTCTTGAACCTTTCCGGTCTGTTCATCCCGAAACTTCACCTTACTGCCGAAACTGACGATATCGGGACGCAATTTGTCTGCCGGGAGGACATGCGCCCGCTCGAATTCCTCCCGAAGATATTCGCATACCTCGGCTAGCGGCCTGCTTGCCATCGACGAGAGCGCCGATAGTCTGGTGAAATGATCAGCATCTATGGCAATCGGCGGTCTCATCTCAGCTACTCTGTCGCGCTGCATTTCCCACTCCTCAAGTCTTATCGAGCGATCCAGCTCTCTGCCAACACATCCGCTCCTAAGCCGCCTGAGGGCCGTCGTCATCGGGCTCCGGAGAGCTAGTGGAAGCCCGACCGGCGCTGCGGCGGGATTGTGCCGGAAGCAACACGGGTGCTCCCGCCGGTGCCAGGACGCCCTCGACAATGACGGAATGAAGCCCGCCCTCGATACTGAAGAACTTCATACGCTGCCCAACGCTCATTCCGAGAAGGGCAGCACCAAGCGGTGAGAGAACCGATAGTTCCGTCAGACCGTTTCTAAGATCGTGCGGGCACACCAGGATTTTGCTTTCGGACTGCCGACCACCATCGACCCTGTAGGTCACCCACTCGTTGAGACGCACAGTACCATCCGGTACCTGGTTCGTATCGAACACGACGGCCCGACGAATCTTCGACATCAGGAATCTGCCAACCGGATGACGTTCTTTCACGGCATCATCGGCTAACCGTTCAAGGCGCGCATGGTCTCGTCGCGCTATGACGATCGAGGGCAATTGCTCGGTGGAATCGAATCGGATGTTTGACATCGCGCAATACTCCTCAGCTTTCATGAGCTGGTAAGACGCCTTCGTCCGCCTCTTGGCGTTCAAAGGGGGCTAGACATATGCTTCGCATCCTCCGGGTTAGGTCGATCAGATTGTTCGCGTGCTGCCCCAGCGCACCTATCTGATTTCGATAATACGCGTCTGAAACCTCGATCGCTTCCATTCCAGTTTTGGCGCCTGCAAGTCGGGCAAGATATGCGAATGACTGCAGCGTGTTGTTACCGGCCAGTTGCACGGTTTTGCGACTATGGTCCGCAATGGTCGCAACTGCGTCGTTCGCGGCGTTCATGTACAATCGCCCGTACTCTCTCGCCTCTGTCATCGCTTGACTCCTTCGGTGTTAGCTCGATATTGCGTCCAGTTGCCGGTCGCCAACTGAGCAAGCTTCGTATCGCGGCGCACCATCGCCGACAGGCTCATGTCAAACGAGCGCGCGGCGCGTGCTACGCACCTCGTGACAGAGCAGGAAAGATTGTTGTGAAAATAGTTTTGCCCGGACAGTCATTAAGGCTGCCGGGTCACCTGCCAATTTGCAGGTGGCCCTCGACGCGATGTTGTTGATCGAGCGCAATGATAGTCATGCCCACATACTTGACGCGACGGTCCGCTAAATCAAGATACTCAGTTTGTCCGCGCCGTTTTGTCGCGAACCGCTTCGTACCTCCATACTTAGACACCTTCCGATCTCCGCGGAATTGAACCGCGATGAGATACGGGCTTGAATTCCCATCGCGGATCAAGTTGGTCCTGCGCGTGAAACCCAGGCCTGAATCAACAACCAACGAGGTAGCTCTCGCCTGACATCTCAGACAACAAAGCGCGGATTCGTGATCTGGATAGCGCATCATTCGGCGAACGCAGAGGACCCCACGGTCGTGCGGTCACGTTGGCCCTGCAGCAGTTGCACGGCGCGCTTTGTAGCTCTTATCGTTGCGACTTTTGCCACGCTGCCGCATTGGATCTGTGTCGCTCAGCCCAGCGTTTCCATTGCATCGAACGGTCAAATAAACTCGTTTGTCGTTGAGGGCGGCCGATGGGAAGATGCTGCTCTCCGGGAGAAGAGTACCATGACCGACGCTGGACAGAGACGTCCTGACCGACCGTCCATAGTTCTGACGAGAATGGACCGACAAAAGCTCCTCAGGCTGCTTCAAGACTTGCCGACGACGAGCGTCGATACCGATTGCCTTCTTCGAGAGGAGATTGATCGCGCCGATATGATTTCCGACACCGCCGCATGGTGTTCGGCCGTCAGACTCGGATGCGAGGTGAAGTTCGTCGAGCTTGGAACCTCACATCTTTGTCGCGGTCGTCTCGTTCTTCCGGACGAAACCAGAACCGATCACTGCATCTCCGTTCTAAGTCCGATTGGCACCGCCCTCATTGGACTTGGACCTGGGCAGTCAATTCATTGGACCGAGCGTGGTAGGGAACGAAGCCTCGCGGTGCTTGAAGTGCGAGCGAGCGAAGTATCACCGCCGACCTAATCGGCGGCACAGCGCGTCCATGTACGGTGGCGGTCTTGGTGACCGTCGGCATTAGCGCTTCGCCAATGCTGACGCGATTGCACGTGCTCTTGCTGAACGAGTCGCCACGCTTTCCTGTCGAGCTACTTCCCGACGCTTGCAGCCTTGCGCAGCGCGACGAGTGCCGCCTTCAACGCCGCGGCATCAACATTTGTCGCGTGTGTGGCGTAAACGGGGAATGAGAACCGAGGCGCGCCAGGAACCAGGTGAAGTGAGCCCTCGGCAAGATATGACTGAACCGCATGCATTCGGAAGTACCCGGAACCTCCCTCCACGAGGATATAGCTCAGCGCAAGCGGACCGAGATTTGTTACGAGACTCGGCACGGTTTCCGGAAAGCTCACTGCATGATGAAGAGCGAACTCAGAACCCCATTCGACGTGAACATATCGAGGATCGTTCTCGTGATACTTCGCGAGATCGGTTGTCACGAGAACGAGTTCTTCCTCCATGACCAGATCGACCTCCAACCCTGGTCGATGTTGGGGAGCGTACATGATCGCGATATCTACAAGCCCGGCAGCAACGTGCGTAATCAAATCCTGAGGAACGTCGACGTGAACGCGAAGCGCAATGTCCGGGTGTGATCGCCTCAACGCCCTGACCCACTCGATTAAAAGCGGCCGCCATAAGCTGACTTCGCTTCCAATCGTCAAGACAGCGCTGTGTCCTTCCGGCACAGCCACTTGCTGTTTTGCGCGCTGCCACAATTGTACGAAAGTCGGTGCGAAACGAAGGAACTGTTCGCCAGCCGGCGTGAGGCTCGCACCGCCCTTGTTTCTAACGAACAGCGGGCGCCCGAGCTGCTGCTCGAGGAGGCGCACACGTGCGCTGACCGTGGTCTGCGCGACATGCAAACGGTCGGCAGCTTTGATGAAACTACCGGTTGACACAATCTCGATGAAAGTTCTGGCGAGTTCGATATCCATCGTTTCCATAGCATAATCGATGTAGCAAAATGTCAATTCAATTCATTTATTTGCTTGATCGTACGATGGGCGGGAATTGACCTACGGCCGAGCCATTCCTCATGGTCTGCCTGGCCGACACAACGGATTGGCCATGCAACGGGGAAACCACTGAGCTGGCGCGCGACGTAATGGCAGGCAAGCGCCGCCGCAAGAAAAGGCCGTCCCGATCCCACAGATCAAGATCGAGTCCGACCGCATCTTCTTGCCAGAGGCCGGCTGGATCCCGATCGCGATCCATCGACCGATCGCCGGCAAGATCAAGAACGTCACCGTGTCGACCATCGCCGGCGGATGGTCCGTGTCGGCGCAAACGGCGCTAGAGGCTATCATTCCGGTCAACTCGCGCCCCGCGGTCGGGATCGACATCGGAGGCGTCCAGTCGACGGCTCTCTCCGGCGCGACAGTGTTCGGCATCGCGCGACCAGCGCAAACCGAACTGCGCGGCTGGAGGCGCCTCTCGGACCATCCATCGCGCCAGGAACAACGGGTGGTCGTAATCTAGAACCTGAGGTCAAGCAGATGGCGAAGACAAGTCGCGGCAGAAGCTCCCGGGTCGAGCCAGACGATCGGCAGGAAACGCCGGTCGATATCGAAATATCTGGAGATGCCGAAGTAATCTGCGCAACCGATCAAAGACGGCGGAGAGAGTGTCAGTCAACCCCCATGGAAATATGTACCGTTTTTCAATTCAGCACAGAGCAACCTACGATCTTGGCTACGGTAGCGACGCCCCACTTCAAGCATCAGGGATAGATGACCCGTGAAGTCATCGACTACTTCTCTCAAGTCCCAGACGCCTCGCGAGAAAGTGTTCGACGGCGGCGCAAGCTGCCGACAATCGTAGTAATTCAGCATTGGTTTCTTCTGAATGACCCTCCAACGGCAGCCAATGCGGCACAAACGCGCAAAGATGGCCCGATGCCAATCGGGAGCTGAGCATGTCCCAGTCAGTACACGTTCGGGCCTTTCGCGACCTTGTCGGCGACGGAGGCGTCGTTGACGACCCGGAGCGGATGGCTACCTACACGACGGATCAACGCCAGCTCTCCACGGGCTCGACGTTTGCCGTGCTGAAGCCGGCGACGACGAAGCAAGTCGCCGACATCGTGCGGCTGGCGGCGCATCATGGTATCGGAATCGTTCCGCAGGGCGGCAATACCAGCTACTGCGGCGGTGCGACACCGGACGCTTCCGGACGCCAGATTATCGTGAGCCTCGAGCGGATGGACAGGATTCGCGAAGTCGATCCCGTCTCCATGAGCATCTCTGTGGACGCCGGCGCCATCCTGAAGAACGTACAGGACGCCGCGGCGGCCACCGGACTTCTGTTGCCGCTCAGCCTCGGCGCGGAAGGCAGTTGCCGGATCGGCGGTAACATCGGGACGAATGCCGGCGGGCTATCGGTCGTCAGGTACGGAATGACGCGTGATCTGCTGCTCGGAATTGAGGCGGTGCTGTCGGACGGCACGGTGGTCTCCGACATGCGCAAGCTGCGGAAGAACAATACCGGCTACGATGTCAAACAGTGCTTCGTCGGAAGCGAGGGGACTCTGGGCATCGTTACGGGCGCAGTGTTGCGTCTCGCGCCCCTGCCGACCCGCCGCGCGACTGCCTGGCTGAAGCTCGCGAGCGGCGCGCCGCTCGCCGAGCTTCTCGCTCTGGTCCGTCGCGAATCCGCGGACCTGCTGACCACTTTCGAATTCATGGCGGCCCGATCCATCGCGCTTGCGACCGACGCAATGACCGACCCGCGCTCCCTTGGAGCGGGCCCAGCTGGCGCCGTCCTCGTCGAGTTAGCCTCTTCCTCACGTCATCTCGATCTCGACGAACTGATGGAAGCCGTACTGGCCGAGGCGATCGAGTCCGGATGGATCGAGGACGCACTGCTGGCGCAGAGCGGATCGCAGCGGACCGCGATGTGGCGGCTCCGCGAGACCATCCCCGAGGGCGAGAAGCGCCGGAACGGGTCGGTCAAGCACGATATCTCGGTACCGCTTTCCTCCATTCAGCGCTTCCTAGATCTGGCCGGCTCACAGGTGCGAGCATATGACGCCGACCTTGAGCTCTCCGTGTACGGCCATGTCGGCGACGGCAATCTGCACTACAACGTGCTCGTTCCCGCCGGCGTCGACCGCATCGAGTTCACCAAGCGGATCGAAAGCAGCCTGTCTCTGCAACTCTACGATACAGCCGCAGCGCTCGGCGGCACGTTCAGCGCGGAGCATGGCGTCGGCCGATTCAAGAAGCATCTTCTGGAGCGGTACGGCGATCTCGGGCGCATCGCGGCGATGCGCCGGATCAAGACCGCCTTTGATCCGGCGGACATCATGAACGCTGGCGCGATCGTCTGCCCATTGGGAGAGAAGTCTGCCCGTTGAACCATCGGCCGGCGAGTTGGCGATCCTTTCCAAACGGTGGGTCTTCGGCCGATGCACCTCGATCAGCCAAATCGTCTTGTCCATAAAGAAAGAGCCACTCCGAAGGAGTGGCTCAAGTTGGGGAGGAAACGCCCCTTAGGGACTGCTAAATCGCGATCAGGTCCCGCACGCGGATAAGGATCTTCGAGCACAGCTCCGAATCCTTTGCTCGCCACGGTACGTCGGGCCTGACGTCCGGCTCGATCTTCAGATGGCGGCGATGTCCAGCTTGGAACCATCGACCAGACGCGACAGCCGGAACGGCGTCGGATCGACGCAAGGCGTGTCGTTGACGACAAGCTCTGCGGCCAGATAGCCGAGCCCCGGGCCCAGACCGAAGCCGTGACCCGAGCAGCCCGCCGCGAGGACGAGGCCATCCACCCCGCCCACCTGCGATACCACGGGCACTGCGTCCGGCGTGCAATCGACGAAGCCGCCCCAGGCGCTATCGATCTCTATTTCGCCGAGTTGGGGGAAGGTTTTCCGGACACTCTCCACCACTTGGCTCTCCAGCCATTTCAAGGGCGGAGGGTCCAGCACGCGATTCTGTTCGAAGATCCGGTCGTCGTTGGTCAGCAGCGCCGGCAATGAATCCGGCCCCGAAACGAACGATTGGCCGATGCCGAGCCTGACGTTCTTCAGGCGACGCAAGAACTGCGGCATGAATTCCCGGCTATACCGGATGGCCTGGGGCGTGATTTCGAGGTTCGCCTTGCCGCTGATCGCAAGCGTGTAGCTGCCGTCCAGTCGGCGCGTAATCGTGCAATAGGGTGTGGAGACCGCCTCGCCTATGTTGATTGTCGGCGTGGAACGCAGCGCGGTCTGCCGGATGCTCGCTTGGGGGAAACTGATCCCGAGCGGCCGAAGGAAGCGCGAGGACCAGGCGCCGGCGGCGCACAGCACAGCACTGGTTCTGATGTAGCCCTTCTCCGTGTGCACGCCCGCAATCCTGCCATTGGCCAAGCCGAGCGCCCGCGCGGCGCATCCCTGGTGGATCGTGGCGCCCAGAACTCTAGCCCCCTCAGCGATAGCCGGCGCGGCGAGCGCAGGTTCGGCCTTGCCGTCTCGCGCCGAATAGGTCCCGCCGACCCATTTGTCGCGCGCTTCGGGGACGCGCTCGGCCACCTCGGCCCGGCTGAGCACGCGGGTATCGACGCCGTATTCCTTGGCGACCTCGCGCCACTTTTCCCAGCCCGCGAGCACAGCCTCGTCATGGGTCGCATAGACGAGACCGCAGCGACGAAATCCAAGGTCCCGATTGATATCGCGCGTGAGCTCGTCCCACAGCCGCATGGAGAGCACCGATAGCGGCAGTTCGCGGCGGTCGCGGTTCTGCTGGCGGCACCAACCCCAGTTTCGGCTCGATTGTTCACAGGCGACGTGGCCCTTCTCGAGGAGCGCCACGGAGAGGCCGCGCTTCGCCAAGTAATAGGCGGCCGTAGAGCCGAGGATGCCGCCGCCGACAATGACGACGTCGGCCTCGGCCGGGAGACGCTCATCGCTGTGAATGCGCTCGACGTGGGGCGACATGTTCCAACGAACCTCGGCTGCCAAGAATACGGAAGCAAAGTTTCCGATCAGCCCTTCATCGCATCGTGCGCTCGGTAGAATGTGCTGAAATCATCCAGGACTTCGCAAGATGTTCGGTTTTCTGGCCGTTTGAGCGATACGAGCTGCTCAAGCGCGAGAGTGGTAAAATCCGAGAACGGCCTTGGTCTCAAGATACTCCTCCATGCCCTCGATGCCGTATTCGCGACCGTTGCCGGAGCGCTTGTAGCCGCCGAAAGGTGCGTTGGGGTCCCAGTCAGGATAATTGAGATGGACTTGACCCGACTGGATCTGCCCGGCGACGGTTCGCGCCGTCTCCATATCAGTGCCCTGCACGTGGGCGCCGAGGCCGTAGACGGTGTCATTGGCGATCGCGATCGCTTCGTCCACGGTGTCGTAGGGAATGATCGACAGCACCGGGCCGAAGATCTCCTCCTGCGCGATCCTCATGTCGGGACGGACGTTCGAGAAGATGGTCGGCCGCGCATAGAAGCCAGTCCGGAGATCGTCGGGCCGCCCTCGCCCGCCGATGACGAGCTTGACGCCTTCTTCCAGTCCGACGCCGATCATGGTCTGGATGCGCTCGAACTGCGGCCGGTTGGCGATCGGACCATGGGTCGTGCTTTCCGCAAGGGGATCGCCGACCACCAGTTCAGAAGCGGCCGCCGCGGCCAAGGTCTCGACCTCCTCGATCCGTGAACGGGGCACGAGCATGCGCGTCGGCGCACTGCAGGATTGGCCGAGATTGCGGAAGGCGGCGGCGACGCCAAGCGGAACAGCACGGCTGAGATCGGCGTCCGGCAAGATGATATTTGGCGACTTGCCGCCGAGCTCCTGGGCAACGCGCTTGACGGTGGGCGCTGCCGCTTGCGCGACGAGAACGCCGGCGCGCGTCGAGCCGGTGATCGAGATCATGTCGACCAACGGATGCGACGCGAGAGCGGCGCCCACGATCGGACCTGTCCCATTGACGAGGTTGAAGACGCCGGGTGGGCAACCGGCATCGTCCATCAGTTCCGCGAATAGCAAAGCGCTCAGCGGCGATAATTCGCTCGGTTTCAACACCACCGTGCAACCGGCCGCAATCGCCGGGGCCACCTTCGCAGTAATCTGATAAAGTGGCCAGTTCCATGGCGTGATGAGGCCGCAGACGCCGATTGGCTCGCGCATGATCGCGGTGCTGCCGCGCGCGGCGATGAACGGATAATTCGCGAGATTGTGCCGGGCGACGCGGATATGCTCGGCGGCCAACGGCACCTGAGCGCGGCGCGCATAGGTGATCGCAGCTCCCATCTCACACGTAAGCGCCTGCGCGAACAGCTCCAGCCGCTCAAGGAGCAAGGCGTGCATCCGGTCGAGCAGCGCCGCTCTCTGAGCAGGCGGTGTCATGGACCAGGCGGCGAAGGCTCCTCTGGCGGCTGCGATCGCGCAGTCCACATCATCGTCGTCGCCGAGCGCGACGTCGGCGATCGGCTGTTCCGTCGCCGGGTTGACGACAATTGCGGCTGCCGTGACTGATCCGATCGGCTTCCGCCAGTCTCCGTCGATGTAGAATTTTCCGAGAAAGCCGGCTTCCGTCAAATGTCGAAGGGGCGAGGTCATTGGAAGCGATCCTTGATCCGGGAATAGGCGCCGATCGGCGGCGGGAACCAGGGGCTGGGAATGGCCCGGCCAGTGCTACCAGCCGCGCATCCGGGGCCATCGGGCGTGAATGGCGTCGCCGCCGGCGGAGACGACGTTGTACAACTCGTGTTGCGACGCCGTCGCACAGGCGTGATTGGGGAGAATCCTGACCTTCGCGCCGATCGGAAGATTGGGCAAAGCGTGCGCCGACCCGGGCCTGATGGCGAGGATCCCGTGCTCCTGGCTTGCTTGCGAAACGATCAGGTCCGGATAGACCTTGCCGGCCACGTCGCAGATCAGACCATATCCCTGGTCGACCCGCTGCGCCGCCGTGCCGCGGTCGCGCGACAGCGCCATCCACCCGGCATCGACCAGAATCCAGCCCTTCTCGGGCTTGGTGCCGATCACAGTGGCGAGCACCGAGATCGCGATGTCGTCCGTCGTGCAGACACCAACACCGTGCATGACCAAGTCGAAGAACATGTAGACGCCCGCCCGCATTTCCGTGACGCCGGTCAGGTCTTCGGCGAAATGCGCTGTCGGGGTCGAGCCGACGCTCACGATGGGGCATTGGTGCCCGGCCGCCCGCAAGGCCTCCGCCGCGGCAACCGCCACCGCTCTCTCATTCTCCGCGGCCGCGACGAGAGCCTCGGGCGTGAAGAGGCTGTAGGATTCGCCGGCATGGGTGAGAACGCCGGCAAGCTTGACGCCGGCCTCGCCCAGCGCGACCGCGACTGCAATGAGCTTTGGGTCGTTCGCGGTCAGCCCGCCGCGGTGACCATCGCAGTCAATCTCGATGAACGCGGTCGGTGTCACACCAGCGGCACGACCGGCGGCGCCGAGCATTCTCGCCTGCTCCGGCGAATCGAGCAGTACCTTAAGGTCAACGCCTGCTTTGCGCAGACGCATTGCTCTTTCAGCTGTGTGGGGCGCCAGACCCACCGCATAAGTGATGTCGCGAAAACCGTGCCGCGCGAAATACTCGGCTTCCGCCAGGGTAGAGACAGTGATCGGCCCCGATCCGGACGGATAGGCCCGTCGCGCCACGTCGATGGATTTCGCGGTTTTCATGTGGGGACGCAGCACGACGCCTCGCTCCGCCATGCGCGAGGACAGGCGGGCGAGATTGCGATCGAGCCGACGCTCGTCGAGCAGGAGAGCCGGCGTTGCCAGCGTGCCGAGCATTGCAGCCGTCTCGGAATTCTGGTGATCCGTTCCGCTCATCTCCTCGCGTCGCACGTCGATGTCTCCTAGCCGAACGACTGATTGGCAATCGCAAACACGCGCGCCGACCCGCTCGATGGTGCCGGCGTGCCCAAGATCATGGTGGTGGCATCGCCGACCTGCTCCAGGCCGATGCCTTCGAGCCAATCCCCGAGTTGCGATGTGGCAGAGGTGTCGATGCGGACAAAAACACTGCCGAGCCGCGCGAGCGCAGCCTCGATCAGCGCCTGTGCATCGGTCGCGGTTTCGGCGACGACGGGACCGATGACATGCCCGCGGCCGAAAAGCCGGGAGATGGCGTAGCCGCGGGCCATGCCGTCGCGCTGCAGGACATAGCCATCACCGCTTTGGAGCAGCTTTTCGAGCATCTGTCGTCTCTCCAAGCCCGTAGCGTCGCGATCGAGTCGCATGATCACCTCGAAATCCGAGGCAGCCATTGGCCTGACGAGCCCCGGCGGCGACTCATGGCGTCCTCTGGGAATTCCCTGATGCTGGTGGATGACCCCGATGGGGACGAAACCGCGCCGCTGGTAAAGCGCTTGGCCTTCGGCGGTCGAATTCAGCGCAATGCTTCGTGGACGCGCGGACGTCAGCAACGCATCCATGAGCCGGGCCCCATAGCCACGGCCCTGAGCGGTCTTCGCGACGATGATCATACCAGCGGAAGCATGGGTTTCGCCATACGGCCACCATGCCGCGGTCCCGATCACCGTCCCAGCGTGTTCCAGAACAAAGCCTTTGCCCAGCTGCAGCGCGACATCCCAATCTTCGAGCCGATAGGGCCAGGACATCTCCTGCGAGAGCTTCAGGGCGCCTTCCAGGTGTGATCTGGCGAATGGAACCAGCACCGCGGCTCGATCGTCGCGATCTCCGGCCTGGTAAGCTGCGGGCTTCATCATTGGTCGACGTTTCTCTTGCTCGCGGTACTTGTCGCCAGTACCTGATTGACGGCGAGGTCCACCTGATCCTCGCATCGTCCGCACTGTACGTTTCACCAGACAGCATTACACAATTGGACTGGAGCAAAGTTCGGCATAGAATTTCATTGTTCGCGGCTCGACGCGGCCAATCTGCCGTCAGCGGCGGGCGCGCCAGGACGGCGCTCGAAAGCGGGCCGTCAGAGCTGACGCCTCACATGCGGCGGGAGCACCACTGCAAGCGCCAGACGGTGCGGATTGACGTCGGTTATCACGACGTGTCGCGCGCCGACGCGTCGGGCGCCGCGGCGCGGCCTTCGAGAGTCGGCGTCATAATTCCCTCCAATCTCCGCTAGGGCGCCATTTCGGCGATCATCATGGGGATCTCTCCACGCAGCACGCGCAACATGCGCTCGAAGTGACCCGGATCGTGTGGCTTTAGGAGCGTAGCTTTGCGGGGCAGATATACGTCCCACAGGCGCGACAGTAAAAACCGAAATGCCGCAGCGCGCTGCATCGCGGGAAGCAGCAAGCGCTCCGAAGGAGTCAACCTCCGGACGCTCTCATATGCGTCGAGGAAGGCGATGACTCGCTCCTCGTCGTAACGGCCGGCGGGACCATCGATGCACCAATCATTGACGCACACTGCAATGTCGAACAGAAGCGCGTCGCACCCGGCGAAATAGAAATCAAGAACGCCGGACAGTTGCCCCCGCTCAAACAAGGCGTTGTCGCGAAAGAGATCAGCGTGCACCGGTCCCCTGGGCAGTTGCCGGTAGGTCGAGGACAAAGCGACCTGGTTCTGAAACGCCAATTCACTCGCGAGCAGCGAGCGCTGTCCAGCAGATGCATAGCGGCTGACCACCGGCACAACCTCGTTCCACCACTGGAGGCCGCGCGGATTTATCTGTTGTCGCGGGTAATCGGCCCCAGCCAGGTGCACCTGCGCGAGGAATTTTCCGACGGCACCACAATGCGCGACCGTAGGCTCCATCTCGCTTGCACCGGGAAGCCTGGTAACGACGGCGGCAGGCCGCCCCTTCAGTGAGTGAAGGATTTCGCCGTCACGGTTGGCGACCGGATTGGGGACGGGCATGCCCCGCACCGCAAGATGCTTCATGAAGTGGAGGTAAAACGGCAACTGCTCGAAGGGGAGGCGCTCAAAAATGGTGAGCACGTACCCTTCCCGATCCGTATCGACGAAGTAGTTGGTATTCTCAATTCCGCTGGAGATCCCGCGAACGGAGCGAGGCGCGCCGAGACCCCGCGCTCGAAAGAACGCTGTGACTTGGTCGAATGACAGCTCCGTGAATACGGCCATGGGTTGACGCGACCTTCGTTCCGATATCTGCCGTTCAGCAGGCTTTATCGCGCACAATCTCGGTGATGTAGTTCTTGACAGCCTGGGCATTCGCGGGAAGGACTTTGACCCGCCTCGGCAACTTCTCAATGCCATCGTAGCTTTGCGGGCGATCGGGCTCACGGCCCAGAGCTTCCTTGATCGTCGCGGCGAATTTGATCGGCAGAGCAGTTTCGAGCACAATCATCGGCATCTCGGGACTCGCGTGCATGCGCCCGACCTTCACGCCATCTGCCGCATGTGGATCGATCACGGTGTTCCGACGCTTCCACGTGTCACGGATGGTCGCGAGCCGATCGGCATGTGTGCTCCTTCCGCTACGGAAGCCGAAACGGGCTGTAGCCTCTGCAAATCTGGATTCTCCACTCAGATCGAACGAGCCTCGCTCCCCGAGCTGATCAGCAAACAGCGATTTCGTTCGCTCTGCGTCCCGATCTAACAAGTCGAATACAAAGCGTTCGAGATTTGAAGCCTTGGAGATGTCCATGGACGGGCTTGAGGTTTCGAGCGTGTCTGCGCGACTTCGGACGCGATACACCCCGGTACGGAAAAACTCGTCGAGCACGTCGTTCTCGTTGGTCGCAAGGACCAACCGGGATATTGGAAGCCCCATCATGCGCGCAACATGCCCCGCGCAGATGTTGCCGAAATTCCCCGAAGGCACTGCAAAGCTTACACTTGTCGTCCCCCGTTCGGACGCCTGCAGATAACCGGAGAAGTAATAGACGACCTGCGCAAGGAGCCTCGCCCAGTTGATCGAGTTCACCGCACCGATCTTGTATTTCTGCTTGAACTCCAGATCGCTCGCCACCCGCTTGACGATGTCCTGGCAATCGTCGAAGACGCCTTCTATCGCGATGTTGTGGATGTTGTGGTCCTGGAGGCTGAACATCTGAGCTTGTTGAAAAGCGCTCATTCGTCCGCGGGGCGAGAGCATGAACACCCGCACCCCTTTCTTGCCGCGCATGGCGTATTCTGCCGCGCTTCCGGTATCGCCACTGGTCGCACCAAGAATGTTCAAGTTCTCCTGCCGGCGCGCCAGCTCGTACTCGAGCAGATTGCCGAGCAACTGCATGGCCATGTCCTTGAACGCCAACGTGGGACCATTCGACAGTTCCTGGAGGTAAAGTCCCCTCTCCAGCTTTCGCAGCGGCGCGATGTCAGGCTTTCCGAATATCTCCGGCGTGTAGGTCTTTGCACAGATGGCATTCAGGTCGGCGGAGGGAATATCGCCGACATAGAGCGACAGGATCTCGAAAGCCAGGTTGGCGTAGGACAGCGTACGCCACGCATCCAGCGTGGCGTGGTCCACACGAGGATAGCTTTCCGGGACGTACAGCCCGCCATCCGGGGCGAGGCCTTCAAGCAATGCCTCGCAGAATTGCTTGCGGCCTGAATGGCCGCGCGTGGACACGTACTGCATCGCAATCTTCTTTCGAGAGGCGGAAGTGCCTCCGGAACTCACACCCTCGGCTGTAAGCTATGCTGCCGGCCATCAACGGCTGGCGCGCCACATCGCGATCCGGTCACGCATCCGGTAGCCCTGAATGAAGGCAGGCATGAACCACGGATTGCCTCGATAGAACGGGATGAAGGCCGGAGGCCTGAAGTCGAACGCGGTGCGCGCCCTCTCCTCGTGCCCCATGAGCTTGTGGGCCGCGTGCATACCGACCCATGGCGCCCAGACCACGCCCGACCCGCAGAAGCCGCTGGCATAGACGATACCGTCCTTCTCGAAGATGCGCGGAATCATGTCGCGGTTCATGGCCACATGGCCGAACCAGCTGTGTGAGAGGCGAACGGCCTCCAGCTCAGGGAACAGATTCACCAGGCCCTTGCGCAGAAGCAGCTTCGGAGCGACGGGGTCGCCGACCCGAGAGCTGTCGCGGCCGCCCAGCAAGATGCGTTTGCCATCAGGCGAGGGCCGATAGTAGAAGCCGACCTCCCGATTCTCCGTGATCATCATGCGTTTCGGCATCAGCCGCGCCATGACTTCGGGCGCAAGCTCCTCCGTCGCAATGATCCGGCTGCGAACCGGGACCAGCCGACGGCGCAGGAAGGGCACGGCGCCATCGGTGTAACCGTTGGTACACACCAGCACCTGACGCGCCTGCACCGGACCGGCCGCGGTGACGACGCGGAAACCGGAGCCATCTCTGTCAATCGAGATCACGGGCGTCCGCGCGTGGACTCTCAATCCGGAAGCGAGCGCGACCCGCAGCAGTTCGGCGTGAAACTTCGCCGGGTGCAGTCCGCCGATGTCCATCCGAACCGTACCGCCGCGATAGACATCGGTGCCGATATACTGGCGCTGCTCGGCATAGGGAACTGCGTAGGCTTCGATCCCAAGCTTCTTTGCCAGCCTCTCCGCGGTGCGCGCCATGGCCTCGTATTGCTCGTAGCCGAAGGCGCCCTTGAACTGCCCCACCGGCTGGAAGTCGCAGGCGAGGCCTTCCGTCCTGATGAAATCGTACAGGAACTCGCGCGCGGCCTTGCCTTCCGCCTCGATCGCCAGCGCCCTCTCCTCTCCGAACCGGCGCGTGAGCGTCGCGTAATCGGGCCGAATGGATCCGCTGGTGATACCGCCGTTGCGCGTCGAAGCTCCTTCACCAGGGTCCATGGCGTCATAGGCCGCAACCGAGCGGCCCTCGCGCGCCAGCACCAGACCGGCCGAGAGCCCTGCATAGCCCGCGCCCACGATCAACACGTCGAGCTTCCTGGCTATTGGCTGCTGAGGCGGCGGCTTAAGCGGCGCGGCTTCCCACCAATAGGGCGTGGCCTTCTCGGCAACTCTCGGCGCGTGCATGGCTTTGCTTCTCGTATGGTCGCTGGTTTCAGCCGCGACTCAGTTGAAATCGTTCAGATGTGGTCGTTTCGAACGTCGAGGGCATCTCGCAAGCCATCGCCGATGAAGTTGAAGCTCGTCACCGCCATCGTAATGGCGGCACCGGGAATGATGGCAAGCCAGGGAGCGCTCGCCAGATATTGCTGGGCGCCATTGAGCATGTTGCCCCAGCTGGGCAGCGGCGGCTGGATGCCGTAGCCGAGAAAGCTGATATAGGCCTCCAGAAGGATCGCGCGCGCGACGGCCAGACTTGCGGCGACGATGATGGGACCCATGGCATTGGGCAGGATCTCGCGGAACATGATGTGCGCCCTGCGAAGCCCGACCATGCGCGCGGCCTGGACGAACTCGCGCTCGCGCAGGGAACGGACCTCGGCCTCGACGATTCGCGCAGTCTCCATCCAGCTCGTGACGGCAATGATCACGGTGATCATCGCCGGGCTCGGCCGCAGCGTTGCGGCCAGCGCCAGCACGAGAAAGATCGAGGGATAGGACAGGAAGCCATCGACCGTCCGCATCAATGCCGCCCCGACCCAACCCCCGCGATAGCCGGCCGTCACGCCAATGAGCGTGCCGATCAACGTCGACAGCAACATGGCGGAGAACCCCACCGCCAGCGAGACGCGCCCGGCCATCAACAGCCGCACCGCGAGGTCTCGCCCTAAGGGATCCGTGCCTAAGTAATGGTTGCCTGTCAGCGGCGGAGCAAAGCGGGCGCGCAGATCGATGTGGAGCGAATCGTAGGGCAAGGCATAGGGACCGATGGCGCACGCCAGCACGAGCAGGGTGATCATCGCGATTCCCAAGAGCGCCAGGTGGTGACGCATGAAGCGGATAACGGCACGGCTGTGCCACCAGCGGGCCGGAGCTGCGTGCGCGACGATGGCGGTCATATCTACTCGCTCCTCTTATCTGTCGTGAGTCTGCAGGCTCAGGCCAGGCGAATGCGCGGATCGACGGTGGCGATCACGATGTCTGCGATCAGATTACCCAACAGGACCAGGATGGCCGAGAAGATCAACAGCCCCATCACGACCGGATAGTCGCTGTAACCAAGGCTGTCGAGAAACAGCCGCCCCATGCCCGGCCAGGTGAACACGGTCTCCGTGACCAGCGCGCCGGTGAGAACGCTGGGCAATTGCATCCCTGCCAGCGTGATCATCGGCAACAGCGCATTGCCGATGACATGTTTCAGCAAGATGCGGCGTTCGCTCACGCCCTTGGCCCGGGCCGTCTTGACGAAATCCTGACTGAGCGCATCGAGCGTTGCCGTCCGCATGTAACGGCTCCAGATAGCGACATGAACGAGGGACAGCACCAGGCTCGGCAAGATCAGGTGATGCAGATAGTCCAGTACCGAGCCGTCGCCAATCGTGTACATGTTGCCTGCGGGCACCCAACCCAGCTTCAGGGTGAAGATGTAGATGCCGATCAGGCCAAACCAGAACGTCGGAACGGACAGCGCCACCATGGCGCCGACAGTCGCGCAGTAGTCGAACAGCGAATAGCGGTGGGTGGCGCCCCGGATTCCGATCCAGGCACCCACCCCGATCGCAAATGCGGTGGACGTACCCATAAGCAGTAGCGTCGCCAGCAAGTGTCGACCAATCACCGTCAGCACCGAAGAGCCATCGCGGAACGAGTGTCCCCAATCGCCCTGGAGCAGCCGCCAGGCCCAATCGAGATACTGCATCCATAGCGGCCGGTTCAACCCGAGCTGCGCTGCGAGCCGCTCCACATCCTTCTGGGTCATCCCCGGATCGAGCCCGAACTGCGCCAGAGGACCACCCGGCATGAGGTTGAGAACCGTGAAGCCGATGATCGAGACGATCACCAGCAGCACGATGCTCTGCAAGAGACGATTCAGCAGGAAGGCGGACATTCGAGTCCTCCATTAGCGTGACAACACCGTCCGACGCGGTCCGTCCGGCGAGACATCAGCTCGCCCAATACCAGGCGAGCGCGTTCCAGGACTCCGTGCGCGTGTTGCCATTCGGCACGAATCCATTGATCCCTTTCTTGAGACCTTGGACCGAGTTGCTCTGATACAACGGCAGGAAAGGCAGATCGCGGCGCACGAGTTCCTGTACGCGAGAGTAGATCGCGCGCCGCGCTTCGGGATCGAAGGTGCGGGCGCCTTTGTCAAGGAGGGCATCGACCTCCGGATTTGCGTATTGGGCATTGTTCGAGCCGCGGCCGCCCTTCGCTGCGATCGAGCGCGAGTGGAGGCGATTGGTGACGTCCGGATCGGCGCCAATCAGATACGAGCTGCCGACGATCACGGAATCGAACTGCGATTGCACCCAGAAATCGCCCCACATCACGGCGGCGGGCAGGTTCGATATCTTCATCTCGACCCCCAGTTGCGCGAACGTCTGCTGCAGGAACTGCTGCACCTGTTCACGAAGGGGATCGCCCGACGTGGTCGAATTGGTAAAGGACAGGCGAACGCCGTTCTTGGCGCGAATGCCGTCCGCGCCCTTTGCCCAGCCGGCCTGGTCGAGGATCTTGCCCGCGCGATTCACATCAAATTTGTGCAGGGGCAGATTGGCGTTGAAGAAGAAGGACTGCCGCGGCATGAACGTCTCTGTCGGGGTCGGCACGCCGTAATAGAGCCCCTGAATGATTGCCTCCTTGTCAATCGCCGCGTAGAGCGCCTCGCGAACGGCAAGCTCCTTGAACTGCGGGCGCTCGAGGTTCAGATAGAAGGATTCGAACGAGGTCCTTGGGACGAGCGTCACCACACGGTTTGGCAGCGTCTTGGCTTCCCCGTAATGATCGGGCGTGATGTAAGGCTGGCCCACGAGATCAATGTCGCCGCTCTTGAACTGGGTGTAGAGGACCGTGAGATCGGGAATGTATTTGAAGACCAGCCTCTCGATGTGAGGGCCATCACCGGAGTATTCGGTGTTCGCAACGAGTTCGAGATGATCACCAGCAACCCTCTTGCTCCACTTGAAGGCGCCGGTTCCGACCGGTGCCTGGTTGAAGGCGGCGTTGTTCGGATTGGCCTCTTTCTCGAGGATGTGCTTGGGGACGATGAATGTTTCGGTCAGGAACGACAGATACGGCGCAAAGGCCTCCTCCATTCGCCACGTGATCTCCGTCGGCGAGACCACCGTGATGTCGCGCACGAGAGCATGGCCGGCCGTGCGCCAACTCCGGAAGTTCGGATTCGTAATCAGCTCGAGCGTGAACTTCACGTCCTCGGCGCTGAACGGTTTGCCGTCGTGCCAGCGGACATCGTCGCGCAAACGAATACGCCATTTGAGACCGTCTTCCGAAATACCGCCATTCTTCTGGTTCGGCACTTCCACGGCCAGGTTGGGCTGAATAACGCCTTGAGGATCGATGCGGAACAGCGCGTCGAAGACCGAGAAGTGCACGCCATCATCGACTTCAATGTGTACCATCAGCGGATTGAAGACGGTGGGCTCTTGCCCAAGCCCGACGATCACGCGGCCACTTGGCTTTGCCGAAGCGCGAGCGAACGCAGGCTTGCCCAACAGGTTTGGCGCGAAGATGCCGACTGCTCCGCCGACGGCCACCATGCGCAGAGCATCGCGCCGCGAGTAGTTCGATGTCGTCGCAGAATGCTTGGTCATAACGTCGCTCCTCCGTTGTGCTGTCCGCTATAATCTGCATGTTCGGGCATGCTCCCGGGTTGCTCGCCCGGGATTGCTGCCACCAGTTCTCGCGTGTAGGTGGATTTCGGATCGAGGAATATCTGGGACGGCGGTCCGCGTTCCACGATTTGTCCTCGATGCATGACGGCGATTTCATCGCAAATTTGGCTTGCGACGCGCAGATCATGCGTGATGAAGATCATCGAGACGCCGGTCTCACGCTGGATCTGGTCGAGCAGCTTCAAGATCTGGGCCTGGATCGATACGTCTAGTGCTGAGACCGCTTCGTCGGCGATCAGCAATCTTGGTTTGAACATCAGCGCCCGCGCGATGCCGACGCGCTGGCGCTGCCCGCCGGAGAACTCGTGCGGATAGCGCTCAAAGGCGCCTGCATCCAGGCCGACATGGGACAGAAGCTCCCGCGCGCGCTCGCAAGCTTTGTCATAAGGCATGCCATGCGCGACCGGGCCGACAGTGAGAATTTGCCCGACCGTCGATCGCGGATTGAGAGATGCGAAAGGATCCTGAAAGATCATCTGGATGTTCGGCCGTAGCGGCCGAAACTCGGCTTCGGAGAGGCCGGCAATGTCGCGGCCTTCGAACAGAATCGAGCCGCCGTCGCACTCCATGAGCTTGATCAGCAGCCGACCGAGCGACGACTTGCCGGAACCGCTTTCCCCGACGACGCCGAGCGTGCGACCCGACGTGAGGTCGAAGCTGACCCCATTGACCGCAGGCACGATGCGCTGCGTACGGAAAAGCGCGCTGCCGCTGCGATAAGTCTTTGCCAGGCATTCGACCTTCAGGATCGACGCTCGCTCCCCAGCTTCCGAGGGAACGCGATCCTTGCCGGTCAGGCGGGGCACGGCTGCGATCAGGCGGCGCGTATAGAGATGACTGGGCGACTTCAGCACCTGCGCGGCACTGCCCTGCTCCACGCAATGACCCTTCTCCATAACCACAACGTGGTCGGCAATCTCCGCGACGACGCCGAAATCATGGGTGATGAACATGACGCTCATTCCCTTGCGGCGCTGAATGTCGCGGATCAGTTGCAGGATCTGCGCCTGGGTCGTTACGTCGAGTGCGGTGGTCGGCTCGTCCGCGATCAGAATCGCAGGTTCGAGAGCCAGAGCCATGGCGATCATGACCCGCTGCCGCTGCCCGCCCGAAAGCCGGAAGGGATATTGGTGATACATGAGCTGCGGATCAGGCAGACCCACTTCAATCAACAAGTCTATGGCCCGGCTGCGGCGCGAGGCCGGCGTACCAACGTCGTGCGCGGCCATCACCTCCTCGATCTGCGCGCCCACGGTCATCAGCGGGTTGAGCGCCGAGAGAGGATCTTGAAAGATCATCGAGACGACTCGGCCGCGCAGACTGCGGAGCTTTTCTGGTGCGAGGCCTACGATGTTCGTCCCATTCAGGTGGATCGCCCCCGAGGTGACCCTGATCACCTTCGGCAGAAGCCCCATGATCGCATTGGCGGTGACCGACTTGCCCGATCCAGATTCCCCGATGATGCAGAGAATTTGTCCGCGCTTCAGATCAAAGGAGACGTTTTCGATGGCGTAGGCCCGCTCCATTCCTTGCGGCAGACTTACGCTCAGCTCCCGCACGGAGAGCGCGACATCGGCGGGGGCTGCAGCCGGCTCGCCAGAGGCCATCGGAACATCCTCCCTTTTTAGCTTCGTTCGGCCATCCTGCTGCGAGCCGCGCTTTCGGTTCTTTGCCTTGCCACGCTTCTTCGACAGGTCGACGATTTGACGTTCGACGTGCCATTCCTCCATTGGAGGCTGCGACATGATTCAGGCCTTCCCGCGCAAGAGGCAAGAACTCTTCTTCGCAGTGCGGCGCCGACCGAACAGGTCAGTTCGATCGAAGCGAAGCATGGATGGTGCCGAGCTCATAGCTTGATCGCTTCTGCCAAGATCTGCTCCTCGACAAGGCTCATGCGGGTTGCCTCTATGGACTTCGATCCTTCGATCCGTTCTGCCGATCTTGACGATTTGAATCACCCTGGAGTCGCCGAAAGCCGGCATCGAAGCAGCAGGAACTTCTGAAAACGAAGTCCGATTTGGCATTTCAGTCTGCGCCGCCAGCCCTGCCGCGGCGGCGCGCGACGGATCGCAGGAGCACGTGCATCAGTCTCGCCGCCTGCAAGCTGCGACCCAAGCAAAGTATTTTCGCAATAATAGCCTGTGTCAAAGGCAGTAAACCGCAGGATATTCGGTCTCATGGCCAAAGTCCGCGGGGCCTGCCGCAATTCCCCGGTTACGCTACGCAACCACCGGAGATCCCTGTCGGATGAGCGCGCCGCTCCTGCATATCGAATCCAGTCCATCCCTGCCTCGTGAGGCGGACGTCGTCGTCATCGGCGGCGGCGTGGTGGGCGTGTTCACAAGCTACTATCTCGCCCGGCGCGGGCTCAAGGTTGCCTTGCTCGAGAAGGGCCGCATCGCCGCCGAGCAGTCCAGCCGCAACTGGGGATGGTGCCGTCAGCAGAACCGCGACGCGCGCGAGCTCCCGATTGCAACCAAGAGCCTCGATCTCTGGGACAGAGTTGCCGGAGAGACCGGTGAAGATACGGGTTTTCGCCGCTGCGGGCTTTTGTATTTGTCGAACGACGAAAATGAGCTGGCGGGCTGGGCGAAGTGGCGAGACTTCGCCAGGACGGTGGGCGTCACGACGCACATGTTGAGTGCGGAAGAAGCGAACGAGCGCGGCAAGGCGACGGGCCGCAAATGGAGAGGCGGCGTCTTCTCGCCGACAGACGGGACGGCGGACACTTCAAAGGCCGTCCCCATCGCCGCGCGTGCGATCATGGCGGCGGGCGGCACGGTGCACCAGCTCTGCGCCGCGCGCGGCATCGAGCTCAGTGCCGGCCGGGTCAACGGCGTGGTGACCGAGGCGGGCACGATCCGGACGAAGACGGTGGTCATGGCAGGAGGCGCATGGGCATCTTCGTTCTGCAACCAGCTCGGAATTCGCTTCCCGCAGGCATCCGTGTGCTCTTCGATTCTCGCCCTGGCCCCGGGCGCGGCCGACCTGCCTGATGCCCTTTACGCAGGGCTGGTGTCGGCCACGCGCCGCGGCGATGGCGGATACACGCTGGCCATCAGCGGGCGCGCGCGACTAGATCCGACGCCGCAGCAGGTCAGGTTCGGCCGCGAATTCCTCCCCATGTTCGCCCGCCGCTGGCGAAGCCTCAGCCCCGGCGCCTTCGAGGGCATGCGGCAAGGCCACGAATCCCTGGCGAAATGGAGGCTCGACGAGGTGACCCCGATGGAGCTGAACCGAACGCTCAACCCCCGCCCCGACATGGGGCAGATTCGGCTGACGCATCGACGCGCGTGCAAGCTGGTCCCCGAGCTGCGGCACCTCGCCATCTCAAACGTCTGGGCCGGCTACATCGACAGCACACCGGACGGCATTCCGGCAATCGGCGAAGTTGAATCCATTCCAGGCTTCATCCTTGCGGCGGGGTTCAGTGGGCACGGCTTCGGGATTGGGCCCGGCACCGGGCACATGATCGCCGACATCATCACCGGTCGGGCACCGATCATCGACCCGCGTCCCTACAGGCCGGAGCGGCTGAAAATGAGCGCCTGGGGCAAGGTCAGCGAGTTCTGAATTGCAGTTTCCGCCTCTTTGGGAAAAGCTGCTGGTTGATGCTATGAAGATGCATATGACGCTGAAGACTCAAAGCCTTGACGCCCTTGTCGGCCCCATCTGATGGCATTGCTATGAAGCTCGATAAGATCGACATCAGGATTTTATGCGAACTGCAGAAGAACGGGCGGATTTCCAACGTCGAGCTCGCGGAGTTGATAAACCTTTCGCCGAGCCCGTGCCTGATGCGCGTCAAGAGGCTCCAGTCTGAGGGCTTCATCACCGGCTATTCCGCCCAGATCGATGTTGCCAAGCTCGGACAAACTCTGACGGTCTTCGCTGAAATCACCTTGAAGAATCACCGGCAGATCGATTTCGCTCGCTTTCTCACGACGATCGAAAAGATCGATTCGGTCGTCGAATGCCATCTGGTTTCGGGCGGGTACGACTATCTCGTCAAGTTCATCACCGCGGGAATCAGCGAA
The DNA here is from genome assembly GCF_014198205.1 of Bradyrhizobium sp. SBR1B. Taxonomy (NCBI): domain Bacteria; kingdom Pseudomonadati; phylum Pseudomonadota; class Alphaproteobacteria; order Hyphomicrobiales; family Nitrobacteraceae; genus Bradyrhizobium; species Bradyrhizobium sp. SBR1B. Next base: position 50,189 of record NZ_JACIHC010000011.1, on the reverse strand, counting down.
TACCAGGCGGTCATGGAACGCCTGGTCGAGATGGATATCGGTATCGACAAGTACTTCAGTTTCGTCGTGCTGAAGTCCCCGATCGTGAAATCCCATCTGCCGCTCGAAAGCATCTTCAATAGCTAAGAACAATCTCCGACCGGCAGCGCGGTGATCATCCCTTCATCGCCGCGCGGACGTCCTTGTCTTCGAGCGTCTGGTCGAGCGTAATCTTTGTCCGCTCAATAATGCCGTCGATGTCGTCATCGGTGCAGCACAGCGGCGGCGCGTAGCCCAGCACGCCTTGCGCGAAGGCGCGGATCACGAGACCATTGTCCCATGCGCGGTCGAAGATACGGCGCGCCGCGTCGGCTTCCGCCGGCAGAGGCGTCTTGAGCTCCTTGCCAGTCACGAGCTCGATTGCAGCCAGCATGCCGCGACCGCGGACATCGCCGACAAGTGGATGATCGGCAAGCGCGCGAAGACCTTCCATCAGCCGGTGCCCGGCCTTCCGGCCGTTTTCCAACAAGCCGTTTTCATAGAGATCAAGGCACGCGAGCCCAACGGCTGCGCTGACGGGATGAGCGGAATAGGTGTAGCCGTGGCCGACGGCCGCCTTGCCGGCACCATCGGCAATGGTGTTGTAGACGCCATCGGACATCAGAACGGCCCCCATCGGCACATAGCCCGAGGTCAGTCCCTTTGCCGTAGTCATGAGATCCGGCACGACGTCATCCTCGTCACAGGCAAAGAGCGGACCGACACGGCCAAAGCCGGTGATGACCTCATCGGCAACGAACAGAATATCGTGCTCCTTGCAGACAGCGTGCATGGCCTTCAGCCAGGACGGCGGCGGAACGAGGACGCCCCCTGATCCCTGTATCGGCTCGACATAGAACGCCGCGACGCGTTCGGCGCCGAGCTCGGCGATCTTGGCCCGCAAGGCCGCGACCGACGCCGCAATGATAGCTTGGGGATGGGAACCGACAGGATTGCGATAAGCATAGTGCGAGGGGATTTTGTGTTGCCAGTTGTATGGCACTCCAAAGCCCGCATGAAAGGCGGGCAGCGCCGTCAAGCCAGCCCCTGCCGTCGACGATCCATGGTAGCCAGACTCGACGGAAATGAACTGGTCCTTCTGCGGCCGCCCTTTGGAATGATAGTAGTACCTGATGAACCGGATCGTACTGTCGATAGCATCGGAGCCACCCAGCGTGAAGTAGACATGGTTCAGATCGCCAGGCGCCAATTCAGCCAACCTGGCCGCCAGCCGGATCGCCGGGTCCGAGCCCAAACCGAAATAGCCCGTCGCATAAGGCAGCTCCTGCAGCTGCCGCGTAGCCGCTTCAACGATGCTATCCTGTCCGTAGCCGGCATTGACGCACCACAGACCCGCAAAGCCGTCCAGCAATTGACGTCCCGAGACATCGGTCAGCGTCGCGCCCTTGCCTGACTTCAGCACGCGGACGTCCGTCCTCTCGTGGCTTCGATAAGACGAGACCGGGTGAATCAGATGCGCTCGATCGAGTTCAATCAGCGAGTTGCTCAGCATGTCGTCCTCCAGATCGGCCGCGATGATTGTGCGAGCAGCCCGTCGCGTCTGGGCTCAACATAAGCTGCCGAAGACAGCACTTGCTCCCAGGTAGGACATGGACGGAGGGCGTTTTGACTTTGATTGGGCACCATTGCGGCATCTTGTGCCGGCATGGTGGGGCGACGGCATTGAGGCCAAACAAGGAGAGCCGTCGTCGCGCAACTCTCTGCCATGGCTCCGATGCGATACGACACAATCTGCTCCCGACCACCGCGACATCGGCGCTTTATCTCGTCGGCTGCTCGCTATGGTGCGTGTCGTACCGGCAAGCGGTGCGAGATCGCAAGGATTGGAGCTATGGCGACATTCAGACCGAAATACATCACCTTCGACTGCTACGGCACGCTGACCAATTTCGACATGGCCGGCGCCGCGACCCGTGTCTATGGCTCGGAGCTTTCTGCCGCGGCGATGGCAAAGCTCATCAAGGACTTTTCAGCCTATCGCCTGGACGAGGTTCTCGGCGCGTGGAAGCCGTATTTCGAGGTGGTGCACAACGCGCTGGAGCGCGCCTGCAAGCGCAATGGTGTCGTCTTTCAGCCGGAGCATGCCCAGCGCATCAATGATGAGGTCCACACGTGGGGTCCACATGCCGACGTCCCGGCTGGTCTGGCCAAGGTTGCCAAAGAGATCCCGCTGGTCATCCTGTCGAACTCCATGAAGAACCTCATCATGTCGAACGTCGAAAAGCTCGGCGCCCCCTTCCACATGGTCATCACGGCCGAGGAAACCGGCGCCTACAAGCCACACATGAAGGGCTTCGAATACATGCTCGACAAGCTGGGCTGCGGCCCGGAAGATATCACCCACGTCTCCTCCTCGTTCCGCTACGATCTGATGACCGCCTACGATCTGGGTATCAAAAGCAAGGTATGGGTGAACCGCGGTCACGAGCCGGCGAACCCCTTCTATGAATACACCGAGGTCTCTGGCATCGGCGGCTTGGCTGCCGCAGTCGGCCTGGAGCCTCTTCGTAAAAGCGCCTGAGCGCAGTTCTTTCGGGATCGCTCGCGGCACTTCAGCAATAAAGATCTGCGCTGGTCAAGGAAAAGGGGGCGGTTCACCCCCCCCTTTTCTTGTTTCAGATCCGATGGACGCTCAATCCAGGCCGCCGACATGAAGGGCCTTGCTCTCGAGATATTCTTCTATCCCGAGCTGAGATCCCTCGCGTCCGAGGCCCGACTGTTTGACACCGCCGAAAGGCGCAACCTCCGTCGAGATCAGGCCGGTGTTCAGGCCGACCATGCCGAACTCCAGTGCTTCGGCAACACGCCAGGAACGCTTCAGGTTTTCAGTGTAGAAATACGCCGCAAGACCGAAGGGCGTACCGTTTGCGATCGCAATCGCCTCCTCCTCGGTCTCGAAGCAGAAAAGCGGTGCAACCGGCCCGAACGTCTCTTCGGACGCCAGGAGCATCTCGGTCGTCGCGCCGCCGAGCACGAGAGGCCGGACATATTGCCGACCTTCCGGCACTGCCTCACTCTCCGAGATGATCTTTGCGCCCTTGTCCAGGGCATCCGTGACGTGCCGCCTGATCTTCTCAATCGCCGCGCCATTGATCATCGGCCCGATTGCGACCCCCTCTTCGGTGCCGGCGCCGACCTTCATTTTCGCGACCTTGCCGGCGAGCCTCTCTGCGAACGCATCGTAGACGCCTGATTGGACGAGAATGCGATTGCAGCAGACGCAGGTCTGGCCCCCATTGCGGAATTTCGACGCAATTGCGCCCTCGACGGCGCGGTCGATATCGGCATCGTCGAAGACGATGAACGGCGCGTTGCCGCCGAGCTCGAGACTGAGCCGCTTGATGTTGTCGGCGGCGCCTTTCATCAGCAGCGCGCCGACGCGGGTCGATCCCGTGAACGAGATCTTGCGGACGGACTCATTGGCCATCAGCTCCTGGCCAATGTCCGCCGGCATACCCGTCACGATGTTGATCACGCCAGGTGGAATTCCTGCCCGCTCCGCCAGCACACCGATCGCGAGGCCCGAAAACGGCGTGAATTCAGAGGGCTTGATGACGACGGTGCAGCCCGCGGCCAGCGCAGGCGCCACCTTGCGTGTAATCATCGCGTTGGGAAAATTCCAGGGCGTGATGATCCCGCAGACGCCGACCGGCTCTTTCAAAACCAGAATGCGGCGATCGACCGTGGGAGACGGGATCGTCGATCCGTTGATCCGGCGCGCCTCTTCCGCAAACCATTTGACGAAGGAGGCCCCATAGCGGATTTCGCCGAGCGATTCCGCCAGTGGCTTGCCCTGCTCCAGCGTGAGCAGAAGAGCCAAATCCTGCTCATGGTGTCGCATCAGCTCATACCAGCGCTCCAGCAGCGCGGCGCGCTCTGCATGGGCCTTGGTCTTCCAATGCTTGAACGCGTCGGCCGCAGCGCGGATGGCAGCCCTGGTCTCCTTGCACCCCATATCGGGGATGGTGCCAAGAACTTGCTGGCTGGCAGGATCGATGACATCAACCGTCGCCTTCGCACTCGCGTCGCGCCAGTGGCCGCCGATCAGTGCCTGCTGGCGAAACAGATCCTTGTCTTTCAATGCAACCATGTATTTGTTCCCTTGCTCTTCGGGGTCAAACCGCCATCACTTCCGGATACGCGATTGGCGAGACAAAGCCGTCTCATCCGAGCCATACAGCACCGCGCGCCGCATTTTTCATCGAGAAGGAAGCGTCTGACGGCGTTGAATCCGGTCGGATGGGATCTCGAAAGTCGATTGTTTGGCCGTCGCTTAGTGGCCGCCGTCAGGCATCGTGCTCAGTCATAGTGACAGACATAGATCTTCCGCACGGTCTCGATCGTGCGCCAGACGCCGACAAAGCCCGGCTTCATCACAAAGCTGTCGCCGGCCCGAAATCGCCTGGTCTCGCCACCCTTTTCCTCGATTTCGATAAGACCCGAGATGATGTGGCAGAACTCGAAGGTGGTGCCCTTGATCGAATGGGTCTCGCCGGGGGTTGCCTCCCAGACGCCCGTCAGCACTTTCTCACCCTTCGAGGCGTCCTGCGCCCAGGTCTTGAAGGACGGATTGCCCGAAATGAGCCGTTCCGGATCCGGCACGGCCTTCTTCGGTACAAAATCCGGATTGGTGTCGATGGCAATCAGAAGTGACATGGCATCTTTCCTGTTAGTAACCGAGCGCTCGATCGACGAGGCCGATCGGATTTCGTCCAGCGCGGTGGCGCCGGATGTTCTCTATGACGGATTGTGCTGCCGTATGCGGTTGCGTCACGGACGCGATATGCGGCGTGATGATCACCTTCGGATGGGACCAGAGTGGATGGTTCTCTGGCAATGGCTCGGGATCGGTGACGTCAAGCATGGCGGCCGCAAGGTGCCCGCTGTCGAGCGCCTCGATGAGTGCACCCTGGTCAAGCTGCGGGCCGCGGCCGACATGGAGCAGTCTTGCTCCCGCCGGCACGAGAGAGAACAGCTGTGCGCTCAGGACGCCGCTTGTTTGCTCCGTCAAGGGCAGAAGACAGACGAGAATGTCCGCACCTTTCAGGAAGCTGCCAAGCTGATCTTCGCCGTGGAAGCAGGTGACACCCTCGATCGTCTTGTTGCTGCGGCTCCACGCGGCAAGCGGAAATCGAAACGGCTTGAGGCGATCAATCGCAGCTTGCGCCAACATGCCGAGGCCCAGAAAGCCGACGCGCCGATCGGCCGCCTGGGGCGTTGCAAGAGCCTGCCATAGGCCTCTTCCCTGCTGCTCCCGATAGGCAAGCATCTCGCGATGGAGTGTCAGCACCCCAAGCACGACGTACTCCTGCATCATGCGTATGATGCCATCCTCGATCATGCGCACGAGCTTGACGTGGCCAGGTAGGGTCTCCGGCTTGAATTGATCGACCCCCGCACCGGTGGAAAAGAGCATTTCCAGATTTCGAAAACGCGAGAGATCGTCGGGCGCGTTCCAGGTTATCAGGTACCGTACCTTTTCCGGCTCGAAGCATTCGCTGGAATGATAGAATTCGAGATCAGGGAGCTCGCGCGCAAAGGCCTGCCGGAATATAGCCGCCCGAGCAGCATCGGAATTGAAAAGGAACGCCATCGACGTGGTCCTCTCAGGTCCTCGCCCGGGATGCGGCGCGTTGAGACCGGCATGGCCGGCCACCGAGGGCTGGAAAGGCGGCGAGCCCTCCAGCGAAGCCTTCAACGTTCACTGGGGTCACCCTGCCTGCTGTTGCCGGATATCGATAGGCCGCAACCAGTAGCTTTCCCTGCTGAATCGAGCTGCACTGGCGGCGAAACATTTCGAGTACCGCCCGCCAAACAGGCGACACCTGCTGGCCTTCCGCGCTATGCTGCTGCAAAAGAGGGCTTGTGCGGCACGCAGCAGAAGGCCGGCGGGGGATAGCCGCAGGCTTTGAGCCCCGCGAAGGAATGGATGAGCTGAATGGGACGAACGGTACGCGTGAAGTCCTTTGAACTGGTGGCCAAGGACATCAACGACGTTGATGTGAAGCTGCTTCACGCGCTTTCGATCGGTGTCGGCTGGCCGCATCGCCCCAAGGACTGGGATTTCCTGCGCCGCGCCGGCCACGGCATCGTCGCCGTTGATGGCATAGACCGCGTTTTCGGCAGCGCGATGTGGTTCCCTTATAGCCAGGAATTCGCAACGATTGGCCTGGTGATCACATCGCCCCGAACCCAGGCACAAGGTACTGGTCGCTGGCTCATGGAGCAGGTCTTCGAGCGGTGTGGCGACCGGAATTTGACCCTCAACTCAACCCATGCCGCCTATCATCTGTATCTGTCGCTGGGGTTCACGAAGGAAGCCACCGTATATCTGTGGCAAGGAGAGATCGTCTCACCACCTCCGCCGGTGCCGGCTCTGGCCGGTGAATTGAGTTCGCTGTCCACGGCGAACATCGGAGAGATCGCGGCACTGGATGAACGCGCGTTCGGAACTAACCGGCAGAAGCTGCTCGCATTGCTTTCTGAAGGTGCGTCAATCTCCGTCCTGCGCCGCGGCGGAGAGACCGTCGGTTATTCCATGAAGCGCGAATTCGGCCGCGGTCATGTGATCGGCCCGATCGTTGCCAGCAACGATTGTGACGCGATCCATCTCACCGCTGTGCATCTTAGGGATCTCGCCGGACAATTCGTCCGCGTCGATACGCGGGAGCAGACGGGTCTGTTTGCCGACTTCCTTCAACAGAGCCGCCTCGGAATGACCGACACCGTCACAACGATGTCTAAGGGCCGGCGATTCCTGAACAGAAAGGAAAATGAGCCGTGGGTGTACGGGCTAGCCGGTCACGCGTTGAGCTGAGGCTATCAAGCGAAGCTCCGTGAGAACTGGTACCAACGGTGCCGATCGCGACCCTACCGAGACGGGCCGTGGCTAGGGCGACCAGCAGAGGGACGAGTCGCTCGCGAAGCGGACCCAAGCGCACGAAATCGTAATTTGGCGTATACAGTCGCGCAATTGGCGAAGAGAGTGGGAGCCGAACCTACGATTCACGATCGTGTTGCTCAATTCCAATAACCAGGCCGCCGCCGTCAGGATCGAGCGCGCAACTTTCGCGAGAGACGACGGACCTTGCTATCCGGTCATGTACATACGGCCCGCGATGTCCCGAGGGATTCGCTGTCGCTGCCGTCACACTCCTCCGGAGATCAATCCACGTCCAAGGACGACCCCGACGCTAGCCTTCAATGGATTTTTCTTGATCTCGCGGTGCCCCCGTCGTGCACACGCCACCCTTTAACTATCTGAAGAACCTGAACTCTCGTTCCAATCCATATTGGACAACCCGTAACGCCACACGTGGCTCGTCATCCGCTAGTGGCCAGTCGGGCCTCACTTACACAACGAACTGCTGAGGTATCGCGCGATGCACCTCTTTATCGCGCTGGCCGCCGTTGGTTGAAAGACCGTTTGAAAAATCAAATGCTCAAACGGTCTTGCTGGCTAATGCATTGAAATGGTGGGCGCACCAGGGCTCGAACCTGGGACCCGCTGATTAAGAGTTCAAGACCATCCCTTCGCTGGAGTTTCTAAACGCACGCCGCCCCACGACGAGTCTTCGAGAACCCCTTTGTTCATAGGTGTTTCTCGCATAGCTTCGCGTTCCGTCGAACTCAGCCCTTCCAACTGCTCATTCCGCCAACACCGTTTGAAAACCGTTTTGGCGACCGTGGACTCTCGTCATGACCGATATTCGACTCTCTCTCACCGACAAGACAATCGCTCAATTGCCCACTCCGAAGGAAGGCTGGTACCTGGCGCGTGATACAGAATTGAAGGGCTTCTTCGTGGTCATTGGAAAGCGAAGGAGGACCTTTACCGTCCAAGGTGACCTGAGGCGCGGTGGCAAACGGGCTTCATCCATTAGGGTTTCCATTGGTGATTCTAGTGAGATGTCGACCCGCGCTGCGCGCGCCACTGCCAAGGAGTACTTGGCCCAGATTAGCCGCGGACGGCACCCAAAGGACGATAAACAAGCCGAAGGAGCGCATCCCGTTCCGGCGACGGCAATTGGTAGGACGGTCTCGAGCATCACTCTCAGGCAAGCCTGGGAACGGTATCTAGATGCCCATCTGATCCGGAAGAGCCGCAGCGAAAAGACCATCGAAGGCTACCGCGATCACGTCGAACGCATTTTTGCGGAGTGGCTCGATAATCCTCTCCATGAGCTTGCAACGGATCCTGCTCGTGTGGCCAAGAAGCACGACCAAGTTACAAAGGAAAACGGGCCGTACATGGCCAATGGCAGCATGAGAACCCTGCGAGCCATCTACAATCATGCACGGAAGACGAACAGGTCCTTGCCGTCAGATAACCCGGCCGATGCGGTCGACTGGAATGAGGAGGAGCGCCGCAACACCGGGATGGGATCGGCCGACCTGAAGGGCTGGTTTGCGCAGCTCGCCACCCTCGACAACCCGGTCCGCAGAGAGTTCCACCTCTTCACTCTTCTTTCCGGTTCAAGGCCTGCTGCGCTCCAGGAAGCCAAGCTGGAGCACATCGATTTTCGGCGCCGCACGCTCCACATTCCCAAGCCAAAAGGCGGTAAGAGGAAGGCTTTCGATATTCCGTTGTCGCGACAGATGGTCCTTTGTCTCGTCCGAACAACCCGTTTCGGCAGACATATGTATCCTGTGCAAGCGCAAAAGTGGGTGTTTCCGGCCGACAGCGCGTCGGGACATTTGGCCGAGACAAAAGAGGACCGGGCAGTGCTATCGAAATGGGGAAACGACCTTCGCCAAACCTTCCGCACGATTGCGACGTCGGCCGGCGTCTCGGAAGTCGACGCCAAGCTCCTGATGAACCATGCGATTCCCGGCGTAAACGCAGGCTACATCACGCGGCACAAGCTTCTCGAGGACCATCTGCGCCGACAGCAGCAGGCGATCAGCAGTGCCGTGTTTGCTGCCCTAAACGGATCAATGACCCTAGAAGGTTCGTTGCAGGATTGGCTCGGAAGAGGCCGGAGCCGATTCGGAACTCAGTCGGCGCCTCCCGCTAAGAAAGTGTAGCACGGCCGGCTGCTCAAATTGGGCAATCTGGAGCACAGCGCGTTGAAAATTCGAGTTTCTGCGCTCGTGGACCGGTCCAATCCAGCATGGACCAATTTAAGTGAGCAAGAGCATTTTAAAAGCAATGACATCAATCATCGTCCGCTTTCGAGCTAGGAGCTTTGGGTTGGGTAACCGTTACCTTCCGAAGGCAAAGGTCATCTTCGCATTGGGGCTGGTTCGAGAGGGGTGTCGCACAGTTCGGCGCCTCGCTCATCCTGTACCCCGACCGACCCCTTGGTGAGGTGCCAGCCTTCGCGGCCGCGTAGGTTCCTACCGCCTCCCCTCCCATCGATAGGCTTTGCGATCAACAGGCTGGCCCGCTGCCGCGCGTCGCGGCTCTATTCCTCGCGATCAAGAAGCTGGCGAATGTCGAGAAGAAACCGGGTGAGTCCCTCGTCGGCAGCCGTGTTGTCGGGCGGCCCTATGGTCGTGATGCCCCAGTTCGCCAGGTCTGCGCGTTGTCTCGGCGGCTGCAGCAAGTTGGCATAGTATCGCCTAGGCAACTCAAATCCTGAGTCTAGCTCGGCAATTGCTCCCATCTTTCAAAAAACCGCAGGTTGGGGTTTGGCTATCATCAGCCAGAGTATAGCGGCTATGGCAGTGAACGCTGGAATGCCGAAGGCGAACCACAGCCAAAAAATTCGGTGATATTCAGGCGGCAAAGGCGAGCCTTTTGCCGCTGCGATTGAAGCAATGTCCCTAAGGCGCATTTGCATCCAAACAACGGGCAGCCATAGTGCCCCCGTGATGAGATACAGCACGATCGACCAAACGATCCATCCTTCCCAGAAGGAGTAGCCGACGTGCAGCACAAGCAGCGAGCCTGTGATGGGCTGTGCAACGACGGCAGTGGCCGTGAAGATAAAATCCGCAATCACAACAATTCGGGCGACGCCCGCGATGACGGAGGGCTTTCCGCCGAGGTGAGCTGCAAGCATGAAGAATGCAATGCCGGATCCTGTGCCAAGCAAGACAGCGGCGCCGACGATATGTAAGTACTTAAGAACGAAGTATAGCATCATCGATCTTCAAGAACAGCTAGCGCTACGAAATGCAGGACGATAATCGGCCAAATTTTTAGCATCGGCCCTAGAGGGTCGGCCCATAGGCGAGGCACAAGTATGGTCCCGATGACCGCGTAAGTGAAGGAGATCGCGATGGCCGCATAGAGTCCGTACCGGGTTGTTGGTCGATAGGCAATCGCGAGTCCAATCACCAGGTCGGACAAAGCGCCGGCGACCACCGTGAGCGCCGCACTCGTTCCTTCGACACCGCCCTCGCCCATGAGGCCCATACCGTAGCCCCAGCCCGGCCCCAGCGAGACAAAGGCGGTCGAGATCCAGAATAGAGACAACACGATAAATATCGCTGGTTTAAGCAAGTACATGCGCGCAAACCAGCGTTCCTGCACTGAAGCTGGTTCGGAGGCCAAGAACTCCGGAAGCCCTTTTGGATGCAGCCCAAGCCGCCGCATGTCTTTAAGATCGCCGACCGCGCCTCGCTTGATCTCCCGCTCGGCAGTGCTCCGTACGGGAGGCCGCCAGCCCAACAGCGAAATCATGTCACCGAATTTGTACATCACGCTCGAAGCAAAGTTGGGCAAGCGGATCTCGCGCGCCCGAGGCCAACGGTACCAACGGCGGATCAGCGCAATGACTTCGGGGAAAGAATGGCGATGCGGGCCGACCAGTTCGACAATTGTCCGTGTGGGCGCACCGGGCTCTAGAAAATGCTGCACGGTTTTCACGACGTCCTCGAGCAGGACGATCTGGAGCTGTCCCGTGTTCGGCATCACCGCCAGAGCCGGCAGGGCCGCCAAGCCTCGCACGAGCGCGCTGGCCCCATAGGCCGCCCGACCGATCACGACGGACGGACGCAAGATGATCCAGTCGAGGTCACGCGCCATCAGAGCCTTGTCGCCAGATAATTTCGTTTCTGAAAACGCGCTGGGAGTTTGCCGGTCTACCCCGATTGCGGAGAAATGGATGACGCGGCGGATTTTGAGTTGCTCGCAGGCGGAAAAAAGGGTCGCAATGCCCTGATGATGGACCATTGACGTGGAATCTTTTGGGCTATCCTGGAGTACCCCGGCGCAATTCACTACGGCCTCTACGCCATCAAGATGGGGCAGCCAATAGGACGGAGACGTCGCCTGGTTAAGGTCGACCGAGATAGTACTCGGACTCCCAAAATCCACGTTTCTACTCATAGACACAATTGAATGGCCGCGCGAGGACAGGTCAGCCACGATCGCGGATCCCAATAGTCCTGTCCCTCCGATGACGGCAACCTTCATTGATGTTCTCCGCGTTCGGAGTTAAATTCTTTTCCGCGACCGCAAACCTCGAACGAATTCCTCCATATAGGGAAGGACTTCAAACAACAGGACTGCGAATAAGAATGCAGCCACGTAGGTCCAGGGTAATGGCTCTCGCTTCAGCACGAGTTCGTAACGTGCGGGCTCAGAGCCCATCCCCGAGAGGCTAAGGAATTGCGGCCAGTTCAAGATAATCACAATAACCATCGCCATGAGGGGCATCAGTTCAAGAAAACTATGGACCTGCTGTTCGATGGGCGTGATGAGCCGCTTATGGCTAGCGAATGTTGTGTCCCAGAGGGCTGTCAGCTGATGCGCAACAAAACCGGCAATCATAGCCGCAATTATGAGGGCGTTGATCTCCAAAAAAATCGCCGCCAGTATCGGTATCGCCAGTTCGATCAACATCAATAGGTGAAGCAGAGTTTCCTTATAACCGCTCGTTATCTCAATCCGAGAAGCGCGATGGCAAAGGTAATCAGCAAAGCCGGCCAATAACCAGAGGGGAAGCACAAAGTACAGCAATATGGTTTCGGCTGCTGCGAAATGAGACATTCGGTAAGCGCTCTCCTCTCTACAGGCTGCCTGGAGTGCGAAGGGGGGTATGACATGTCCTCATTTCGCAACTCCTGGGCCGCCAACGGCCAGAATTCTTGCTCCCTGCCTTCGGTTTGCCGTTCCGCTCCCATAATTCATATTCTCGATTTTCTTTTTGCCAATCCCTCCTCCGCTGATAAACCCGACAAGTCCGCGGGGTTCCTTCGCCGAAATGAACGCGGCGACCGCGGCCTACGTGATCGAGAAAGGTATTGGAGCTCCCCATCCGCGAGCGGCCCCCATTGAGGCCGAGATCCTGACAGCCTTCTCGCTGATAATTTGAGCGTTTGCCTTTGCCATATGTCGCCGCTAGGACTCACCGAGCGTGTGCACGATCGGTCGAAGCTCGCCACTCTCGTCAAGATCGAGCGTCGCCAGCGTGATCGGGAGCTTGAAGCGTCGCGGCCCGGCGCTCCCGGGATTGAGATAAAGAACCCCGTCAACCGCCCTGACGCTCGCCCGGTGCGAATGACCGAAAATCACGGCAGCGGCGCCCTCAGGCGCAGGTTTGCTCCCGAGCTCGTTCAGATCATGCAGGATGTAGAAGTCGTACCGGCCGAGGCGCACGGTCTCCTTATCCCGATAGTCCCGGGCCCAATCGCCGGTATCGACATTCCCCCGAATCGCAGTGACAGGCGCAATCCTGCGTAGCCCTTCGAGCACGTGCTCGGCACCGATATCGCCGGCATGAATGATATGCGCGACTCCGTTAAGGCAACGCTCCACTTCTGGCCGTAGGAGCCCATGCGTATCCGAGATCACCCCAATTCTGATCACAGCGCTCTCCTGACGTCCCGTCCACGCGCTCCCGCGCTTAGGAACCACGGCAGCATGCTTGCAGTTTGCGTCCCAGCGAACGCCCAGCTTGACCGGAACACCGAAGCGACGCAACGCCGCAATGATCCACAAAAGCGGATGGCAAGGTGATCGAACGCGGAGGACGATATATGTTCGAAGGCCTTCGCGCGATCGCCCAGCCCGGAGCGATGATTGCCATAGTCCTTGTCTTGCTCCTGATGGCCGTGGCTGACGGGGCAATCTTCATCGCAGCCACGGGCTGGCCCTTCTGACTTGGGGGACCAGCCGCCTCGCTGCAATAGGAACCTTCATAGGATTGACCGGTTCGCCCTGCAACAGGAGAGCACGGCGAACATCGATGCCTGTCCCGATGCGAACGGCTCTGGTGCCATTTGCCACATTGCCGCTGGCCGCTTGCGCCGGCCGGCAGTCCGCGCTCGACCCGCAGGGACTTCAGTCTGACGAGATCCTCCGCACCCTCTTCATCTTCCTGATCGTGGCGGCCGTCGTTTGGATCGCCGTGGTGATCGTGCTTTGCGTGAGCATGCTGCGCCGGAAGCGCGCGGCAGACCAACCCCTCGCACTGGACGCGCCCTTTGAGCAAGCGACCGGTCGCGTCGTCTTTGCCTTGGGGGCCGCTACCCTTGTCATCGTGCTTGGACTGTCCATCGTCAGTTATGCCGGTCAACGTACCGTCTTTGCCAAGGACGAGCACGCCCTCACGCTCAAGATCATCGGCCATCAATGGTGGTGGGAGGTTCGCTACGAGGACGACAGTCCCGACAAGAGCTTCGTGACCGCCAACGAGATCCGCATTCCGACCGGCGAGCCGGTGAAAGTCGAGCTCGAATCCGCCGACGTGATCCACAGCTTCTGGGTGCCGAGCCTGACCGGGAAGATGGACCTCATCACCGGGCAGAAAAATGAGCTGCAATTCACGGCAAAAAATGCCGGCGTCTATCGCGGCCAGTGCGCCGAATTCTGCGGCCTTCAGCACGCGCACATGGCCTTCGCCGTGCTCGCACTGTCGCCGGACGAATTCGGCCGCTGGCGCGATCACGAGAACCAAAGCGCCACCAGCCCGACCGACCCGCTCGGCAAGCAGGGCGAGCAGCTGTTTCGCGCAAGAGGCTGCGCGCTCTGCCATACGATCCGCGGCACGCTCGCCGGCGGCCAAGTCGGCCCAGATCTCACGCATATCGGCAGCCGGACGACGGTCGCAGCCGGAACGCTGCCGATGTCCTCGGCAACCCTCGGCGCCTGGATTGCCGATCCCCAGCACATCAAGCCCGGAAATAACATGCCGAGGATGCCGCTGCAGTCGGGCGAGCTTATCGCGCTCATTCATTATCTGGAGCAGCTCAAGTGAGCATGGTGGCCGAGCAACGCGAGTTGCGCGATGACGCGCTGAATGGCCTTCAGCTTTCGACCCGCATGGAGAGCATCTGGCGCACGCCATCCGGCTTTTCCGGCGCGCTGATGTCGGTAGATCATAAGGTCGTGGGACGCCGCTACATCGTCACGGCATTCGCATTTCTGCTGCTCGGCGGACTTCTCGCCGTGCTCATGCGCGTCCAACTTGCCAAACCCGAGAGCACGTTTCTCTCGGCGGACAAGTACAACCAGATCTTCACCATGCACGGCTCGACGATGATGTTCCTTTTCGCCGTGCCTGTGATGGAGGCCTTCGCCGTCTACCTCGTGCCGCTGATGGTTGGAACCCGGAACATCGCTTTCCCACGTCTGAACGCCTTCAGCTACTGGATGTTCTTGTTCGGAGGCTGCTTCCTCTGGATGTCCTTCGCCCTTAACGTGGGGCCGGATGTCGGGTGGTTCGCCTATGTCCCGCTGTCCTCGTTGCAGTATACGCCGACCAAACGGCCCGACGTCTGGGCGCAAATGATCACCTTCACTGAAGTGGCTGCGCTTGCGATTTCCGTCGAGATCGTCGTGACCGTCTTCAAGCAGCGCGCGCCCGGGATGACGCTCGACCGTATTCCCCTCTTCGTCTGGGCGATGCTGGTCACCAGCTTCCTGGTGATGTTCGCCATGCCATCCATCATGGTCGCATCGACCTCGCTGATCCTCGATCGCCTCGTCAACACGCGCTTTTACGATTCCTCGTCGGGCGGGCATCCCCTGCTCTGGCAGCATCTCTTCTGGTTTTTCGGCCATCCCGAGGTCTACATCATCTTCATTCCCGGCACCGGCATGGTCTCGGCGATCCTCGCCACATTCGCGCGCCGGCCGGTGGTCGGCTACCCCGTTGTCATTCTGTCACTGATCGCGACGGGCTTTTTGTCGTTCGGCCTTTGGGTCCACCACATGTTCGTGACGGGCCTGCCCCAGCTCGGCGCCGGCTTGTTCACGGCGTCCAGCATGCTGATCGCGGTGCCAAGCGGACTACAGATATTTTGTTGGCTGGCGACGCTCTGGGATGGCCGCCCGGTCTACCGCACCCCGCTCCTGTTCGTGATCGGCTTCATCGTCATTTTCGTGCTCGGCGGACTGTCCGGCGTGATGGTCGCGTCGGTCCCAATCGACAGCCAGGTGCATGACACCTATTTCGTCGTCGCCCACTTCCATTACGTCCTGATCGGCGGCGCCGTATTCCCGCTCATTGGCGCGGTCTACTATTGGTTTCCCAAGATCACTGGCCGGATGCTGAGCGAGAGGTTCGGCCGCTGGAACTTCTGGCTCGCCTTTGTCGGCTTCAATGTCGCGTTCTTCCCGATGCACATTCTCGGGCTGATCGGGATGCCGCGTCGCGTCTACACCTACACCGCCGACATGGATTGGGCGCATCTCAACCTGTTATCCAGCGGCGGAGCCGCTATTTTTGCGTTCAGCTTTGCGCTGCTGCTCGTCAATGTGATCCACAGTCTGCGCAGCGGCACGCTGGCGGGCGATAATCCCTGGGATGCCTCCACCCTGGAATGGGCGACGTCCTCACCGCCGCCGCCGCAGAATTTCGACCGCATTCCCGTGGTCAAGCACCGCGATCCGCTCTGGCTCGACAACGCTAGCCTGCCTGTCGTCGCGGGCCTCAGCGTCGAGCGGCGAGAGGTGCTCCTGACATCGCTGGCCGAAGCGGAGCCGCAGATCCGGGAGGCGTCTCCCGAGCCGAGCATCTGGCCGCTGCTGACGGCCATCGCGACAACGGTGTTCTTCATCGGCTCGATCTTTACGCCTTGGGCAGTGCTGTGGGGCACGCCGCCGATGGCTGTCGCCTTGATCGGCTGGTTCTGGCCGGCCGGCAGCAAGGAGGACGAAGAGTGAGACAAACAATCGTCCGCAATGTCGCGGGGCTGCCTACCTACGGCTACGGTCCGCGCAGCGGCCCCTGGTGGGGCGCCATGGGCTTCATGGCGCTGGAGGGGATGGGATTTGCCATCGCGATCGGCGCCTACCTCTATCTCTATGCCGTCAATCCGAACTGGCCGATTGGCGCTGCGCCTCCCGATCTCTGGCCCGGCACGGCCGAGACCATCATCTATCTCCTGAGCATCATTCCGAACGAGATGACCAATCGCGTCGCTCATCGGCAGGACCTTGCGAAAGTACGCGTAGGCCTCATCGTGATGGCGCTGATCGGAATTGCCCTGCTCGTCCTGCGCGGCTTCGAATTCGCTCATCTCAACACGCGCTGGGACAACTCGGCCTACGGATCGATCGTCTGGTTGATCCTGGGACTGCACACGACCCACCTCGCCACCGACGTTGGCGACACGATCGTGCTGGCAGTGCTGATGTTCACCCGCCACGCCAAGCCGCGCCGGTTCAGCGACGTCACCGATAACGTGTTCTACTGGAATTTTGTCGTGCTGGCCTGGTTGCCGCTCTACGTCCTGCTCGACTGGGTGCCGCGCCTATGACCGCCGCCGAAAGACATACCAGACTGCTTTATTGGGCCGGTGTCGCCCTCGGGCCGCTAGCCTGGGGCATCAACCTGCAAGGCGTCTATGCGCTCGCCCATTTCTCGTGCGAGACGACGAAGCTGACCGGCACGATCATGAGCGCGGTCCTGGTCGTTGTCGCCCTCGCTGGCACGGTGATATCGGCACGCGCAGTCCGGCGCGGCGCGGGGGCTGAGTGGACCGATGCCCAAGGCGGCGGCCCGCGGACGTTCATGGCGTGGCTCGGCGTCAGCTCCGGCGTTCTGTTCGCGCTGGTGATCGTCAACCAACTCGCGGCATCGCTGATGATCAGTCCATGTCTGCGCTGAGCCTGCTGGCATTTCTGCTTGGCCTTTCGGCAACGCCTGCGTCAGCGCATGGCATCTCGGACGTCGACCCGGGCTCGCTCTGGAGCTCCGATCCCTGGCTTCTGGCGCCGCTCTACGCCGTGGGCATTTCCTTCTACATCGGCACGCAGCGGCTCTGGCGCCATGCCGGCGGGGGCCGGGGCGTCAGCTTCCGTCAGGTCGGCGCCTTCTGGACCGGATGGCTGATCGTCGCGCTCGCCCTGACATCGCCGTTGCATTGGCTCGGCGAACGCCTGTTCACCGCACACATGATCGAGCACGAGCTGCTCATGGTGGTCGGGGCGCCGCTGATGGCCTACGCCCGGATCAACGGGCCGGTGATGTGGAGCCTGCCCGCCTCGCTGCGACCCGCGGCGGGCCGACTCTTGAATTGGCCAATTGTGGCCCGACCATGGGCCGCCGTCAGTCATCCCGTCTGCGCGACGGCCCTGCATGGCCTGGCGCTCTGGGCCTGGCATGCGCCGCCGCTCTATGCGTGGGCGCTCGAAAACACGGCCATCCATCGCCTCCAGCACATCAGCTTCTTTGTAACCGCGCTGTTGTTCTGGTGGGTACTTTTCCATGGCCGCGGCGTCGGACGCAGCCTGCGGCTGCGGGACGGCATCGCGATCGGATGCCTGTTCGTCACTGTCCTTCATTCCGGCGTGCTCGGAGCGCTCTTGACGTTGTCGACCCGCACATGGATTCCGGGCCAGGGCGCCCTCGCCGGCGAGTTCGATTTATCCCCTCTGGAAGATCAGCAGCTCGCGGGCATTTTGATGTGGGTGCCCATGGGGATGCTCTACACCGGCGCAGCACTGTTCTTCGCCTATCGGTGGCTTATCACGATTCCTGCGCGCTCCTCCATGCCGGTGGCCCGGCACGCCGGCTGAATCATGGACTCAGGGCGAACATAGGAACCGCAGCTGTGATGCAACGTTCGCCAGCTGACTCTCGAGCATCGCGTGGAGGCCATATGGGCAAACCAACCTTCCGAGCGACCGTTATCATCGCGGCCGCTCTTGCGACGCTGCAAGGCGCAAGCGCGCATGGTCAGCCGCGCACAGGAATGTCGTGTCCGGTCGACCATGATCAGCTCGCGGACATCTTGAAGAAGAGCGTCAAGCCCGGCGGCGGTCCCAGCAATGGCGGCCTCGACAACAACGAGTGGGCTGCTGTCGTGAACCGGCAAGGCGTGGTCTGTGCCGTAGCCTACAGCGGCAGCAAGGTCGACGAGCAATGGCTCGGCAGCCGCGCCATCGCCGCCGAAAAGGCCAACACGGCGAACGCCTTCAGCCTGAAGGACAAGGCGATGGCGACCGCCAATCTCTACGCGGGCGCCCAGCCCGGTGGCTTCCTGTTCGGTGCGGCTCTCGGTAACCCGCCGTCTCCTGAGGTCATTTACGCGGGCACACCGGACGAATTCGGCACCGCTCATGATCCGATGGTTGGCAAGCCGGTCGGCGGCACGATCGTGTTCGGAGGCGGGCTGGCGCTCTACGACGGAAACGGCATCGCCGGCGCGCTCGGCGTCAGTGGCGACAGCTCCTGTGCGGATCACAATGTGGCCTGGCGCGTGCGCCACTTCCTCGGCCTCGATCACGTTCCGGCCGGCGTCAGCCCGAACATGAAAGATGCGATCATCTACGACATCGGTCCGGACGGCAAAAGCCCGTCGGGTTTCGGTCATCCCAAGTGCAACGGCAAGGAGGATCAGATTGCCGTCGACCTCGGCGCGGGCGTATCGGGAAATGTCGTTAGATAGCTCCCTCTCGAGCACTCAGGAACCAAGCACGCGTGCAACGTTTGTACGTTCGCAAACCGGCCTGCAACGCGGCACGGCCTCGTCACTGCCGTGGAGATCTTCACTTATGTTAATGTCCGGCCTCAGGCGGTTGCTGTGGGGAATACCGACTACGCTCTGCGTGAGCCTTGCGTTGCTTTCACCCAGCCTTGCGCAGACTGATCTCGCCAGCCGCATGAAGGATCCCGGCCAATGGCCGATGGCTGCGCGCGACTACGCCAACACCCGTTATAGCGAGCTCGACCAGATCAACGCCAGCAACGCCTCAGGCCTGCGGCTCGCCTGGACGTTCTCCGTGGGGGTCGATCGCGGTCAGGAAGCGGCACCTCTCGTCGTCGACGGTACCATGTATGTGGTCAGCCCCTATGCGGGCCCGTACCCGAACCGCGTGTTCGCGCTGGATGCGACGACGGGCGAGCTGAAATGGTCGTATGCACCGAAGCCTGAACCCGCCGCAGCAGGCGTTGCCTGCTGCGACGTTGTCAATCGCGGGCTCGCTTTCGACAACGGTAAGATCTTCCTCAACACGCTGGACAACCACTCGGTCGCACTCGATGCCAAGACTGGCAAGGAGATCTGGCACACCAAACTGGGTGAGATCAACAAGGGCGAGACCATCACAATGGCGCCCGTCGTCGTGAAGGGCAAGGTCCTCATCGGTAACAGCGGCGGAGAGATGGGCGTCCGCGGGTGGGTCACCGCACTCGACGAGAACACCGGAGCCATAGCCTGGCGCGCCTATGCCACCGGCCCCGACAAGGACGTTTTGATCGGCGACGACTTCAAGCCGTTCTACGACAACCTCAAGGGCAAGGATCTCGGCGTCAAGAGCTGGCCTGCCGATCGATGGCAGGTCGGCGGCGCCACCATGTGGGGATGGATTTCCTATGACCCCGATCTCAACCTGATCTATTACGGCACGGCCAATCCCAGCCCGTGGAATGCGAACCAGCGCAGCGGCGACAATCTCTGGAGCACGACCATCTTTGCGCGGGATCCCGACAACGGGAATGCGAAATGGGCGTATCAGGTCAATCCGCACGATTTGTTCGACCATGACGAAATCAATGAGAACGTGCTGGTCGACCTCGAACTGAACGGCCAGCCGCGGAAGGTGCTGATTCACCCCGGCCGTAACGGCTACATGTACGTCATGGATCGCGCCACTGGCGAGGTGATCTCGGCGGACGCCTATGAGTTCGTCAACGCCTACAAGGGTGTCGACCTCAAGACCGGCAAGATCATCCCCAACGAGGAGAAGACCCCACTGGTCGGCAAGACGGTCGAGAACATCTGCCCGACCGCGCCTGGCGCGAAGGATTGGCAGCCGTCGGCCTGGTCACCCCGTACCAAGCTCCTGTACGTTCCGCATCAGCATCTCTGCATGAACTTCAAGGCGTCGCAGGTCGGCTACATTGCCGGTACGCCTTATGTCGGTGCCGATGTCGATATGTATGCCGGCCCGGGCGGCCATCGCGGCGAGTTCATGGCGTGGGATCCGGTCGCGCGCAAAAAGGTCTGGGAGATCCACGAGAAGCTGCCGGTCTGGAGCGGCGCGCTGGTGACGGCGGGTGATGTCGCGTTCTACGGAACGATGGACCGCCTGTTCAAGGCGGTGGACGCAAAAACAGGCAAATTGCTTTGGCAGTTTCGGGCAGGCTCCGGGTTCATCGGCCAACCGATCTCCTACCGCGGCTCGGATGGGCAGCAGTACATCGCAATCCTTTCGGGCGTCGGCGGCTGGCCTGGCGCGGTCGCGAATGCAGAAGTCGATCAGCGGGTGCGCAACGGCGCGCTCGGCTTCGCCGGTGCCATGCAGGACTTGCCGTTCTACACCGCAGGCGGCAGCGAGCTTCTGGTGTTCAAGCTCGGCGGCACCAGCAATCAGGACGGCAGCCATGCACCTCAGCAGTGATTGGGCCGCCCTCACTGTTGCTCTCGCTCTTGCCCTCGCCGGCTTGATCGGGATCGCCTCGCCGGCATCTGCCGCGCCGAATGGCGAGCTTCGTGTCTGCGCTGATCCGAACAATCTGCCATTTTCCAACAACACGGATGCGGGCTTCGAGAACAAGCTCGCCTCGATGGTGGCTGAGGCGTTGGGGCGGTCGGTATCCTACACCTGGTGGGCACAGCGTCGCGGTTTCGTCCGCAACACGCTCAAGGCCGACAAATGCGACGTCGTGATGGGCGTGCCTGCCGGTTATGAGCTTGTGGAGACCACAAAGCCCTATTATCGCTCGACCTATGTTTTCGTGAGCCGCAGGGACGAGCATCTCGATCTCTCGTCCCTGCTCGACCCCCGCCTGCATCGTCTGACGATCGGCATCCATCTTGTCGGCGACGACGGCAACAACCCGCCGCCGGCGCAGGCGCTTGGCCAACTCGGAATCGTCGACAATGTCCGGGGATACTCGATCTATGGCGATTATCGTCAGGCCGATCCGCCTGCGCGCCTGATCGAGGCGGTCGAACACGGCGAGATCGACGTCGCCGCCGCCTGGGGTCCGCTGGGCGGCTATTTCGCCGCGCATTCCAAGGTGCCGCTGTCGGTCGCCCCGATCCGGGACGGCGAACGCTTCGCACCTCAACAATTCCAGTTCGCCATTTCGATGGGCGTTCGCAAGGGCGACCACGCACTGCGCGACCAGCTGAACGCGTTCATCGACGCACATCGATCTGACATCGCTGCACTGTTGCGGAGCTACGGCGTACCTCTGTTCGACGAGCGCGTGACGGCCTCGGGAGGACACGAGTGATGTCTGCTTTACCAGTGCGCGCGAGCGCGTTATCGCTAATACTGGCGGTGGTGCCGAACACCGCAGTGCTCGCCCAGCAGACCCTGCCGCAATCCCAGGAGGCGCAGATGCCGACGCTGGCGCCGCGGCCGAACTTCGGCGGCAGCGTTGGCAACGGCAGGCCGAGTGTATTCATGCAGGTCCCCG
Source organism: Bradyrhizobium sp. SBR1B (assembly GCF_014198205.1). Classification (NCBI taxonomy): domain Bacteria; kingdom Pseudomonadati; phylum Pseudomonadota; class Alphaproteobacteria; order Hyphomicrobiales; family Nitrobacteraceae; genus Bradyrhizobium; species Bradyrhizobium sp. SBR1B. The sequence continues at coordinate 28,380 of NZ_JACIHC010000011.1, read as the reverse complement.
TGACCACGTTGTTCCCGGGCGCACAGCCGGATCCGCCTGTGATCAAGAACCCGGTCCAGGGCGACCCCAATGCCGAGCAGCGCGGGATGACCTATTTCGTCAATTTCAATTGCGTCGGCTGCCATGCTCCGAATGGCGGCGGCGGCATGGGACCGGCGCTGAGCAACAACCTCTTCACATACGGCTCCCAGCCCGAGAACATCTATCTGTCGATCTATCAGGGTCGGCCCAATGGCATGCCGGCGTGGGGCGGCGTACTGCCCGACAGCGTGATCTGGGACCTCGTGACCTATATCGGCAAGATCAGCAACGAGCCAAGCCGGCAATGGGGCCGCACCTTCTCGGCAAATCCCCTGTCGCCTGAGGTGGAGCAGGTCCCGAGCGAGCAGGTCTCGACGACCGATCCATGGTCTGCCACCAAGACCTTCAACTTCGGCCAAAAGCCCTGATGGAGTGCGGAGCAGCCGATGGTCCGTCCAACGACACGATTGCTAATCGTCGCGCTGCTCGCCGTGACTGCCGCTGCCTGCGAGCCGGGCAAGGCCGCCGGCCCCGATAATTTCACCGGGGATGCGCGCCGTGGCAGCGACCTCGTCAAGCAATATCAATGCGGCAGCTGTCATGACATTCCCGGCATTGCTGGTGCCGACGGCAATGTCGGCCCGCCTCTGCACCGGATCGGCACGCGCACCTACATCGCCGGCTATATCCAGAACTCGCCGGACAACATGGCCGACTGGATCGAAGATCCGCAGCGCGCGTTGCCGGGCAACGCCATGCCCAGGATTGGCATTCCGCAGAAGGACGCGCGCGACATCGCGGCGTTTCTCTATACGCTGAAGTAGACCATATGAACTCCACATCCCCTTCTGCAAACTTGTTCCGTGATACGCCGTTGCTGGCCATCACCATTGTGGTCGTCGCCATCATGGGAGTTGGTCTCGTTGCCGGTGGTGCGTGGCTCACGGCGCTTGGCGGCTCCGTCTACTATCTCGTTGCCGGCATCACTCACGAGCTGGCTGCTCGCGCGCCGGCGTGCCGAGGCGATCTGGGTCTATGCCGCGCTGCTGCTCGGCACCTTGGCGTGGGCGATCTGGGAAGCCGGGCTGGATTTCTGGTCGCTCGCGCCGCGCGGCGACGTGCTTGCACCACTGGGCGTCTGGCTGCTGTTGCCGTTCATCGCGGGCCGCCTGATACCGCGGATGCGGACCGCGCGATGGGCGCTCGGCCTGGTGCTAATCGTGGCCGCCGGCGTGCTCGCTTTCTCCCTGGCGCGCGATCGTCACGACCTTGCGGGCACCATCGCGGACAGCGCAACGACCGGCGCCGTATGCCTCATCCGAAGCAGCCCCGCTCACCGCCGGCGAGGACTGGACGGCTTATGGCGGCAGCGGTTGCTATTCACAGGGGTCCTGATGATCCCGACGAGATCACCAACCAGGCAACGCCGCTCAAGATCGGTGACCTGCTCTACACCTGCTCGCCGCACCAGATCGTGTTCGCGCTCGATGGCGACCGGCCAGTTGCGCTGGAAGTTCGATCCACAGGTCCAGCACAAGGGCCTTCCAGCACATGACCTGCCGCGGCGTGTCCTATCACGCTACGAAGCCTGTCGCCGTGACGGCCAACGGCGCCACGGCGCCAGGCGATTGTCCGGAACGCATCTTCGTGCCGACCTGACGGCCGGATATTTGCGCTGGATGCCCAGAGTGGCTTGCCTTGTGCCAGCTTCGGCGATCATGGGCAGATCGACCTCAAGGAAGGTAGCGAGGTCCGGGCGCTCGGCTTCAACGAGGGCACCTCGCCGCCTGTCGTGACCGACAAGGTGCTGATCGTCGGTGGTGCCGTCATCGACAATTATTCCGACGAGGTCCCGTCAGGCGTGATCCGCAGCTTCGACATCTATTCGGGGCGGCTGATCTGGGCCTTCGACGCCGGCAATCCCGATCTAACGAGATGCCGTCGGCCTCACACCATTTCACGGCGGGCTCGCCAAATTCGTGGAGCATCTCCTCGGTCGATGAAAATCTCGGGCTCGTCTATGTCCCGCTCGGCTCGAGCTCTCCGGATATCTGGGGCGGTGGCCGTTCGCCTGACAAGGAGCGTTACGATTCAGCGCTGATCGCACTCGACATCGCGGACCGGGAAGCTGCGCTGGTCATTCCAGAACGTGCATCACGATCTCTGGGACATGGACATGCCCTCGCAGCCGAGCCTGGTCGATCTCCGTTCGAATGGCGGCACCACGCCCGCGATCTACATTCCGGCGAAGACCGGCGACATCTTCGTGCTCGACCGCCGCGACGGGCATCAGCTGGTGCCCGCGCCGGAGAAGCCGGTGCCGCAGGGCGCCGCGCCGGCGACAGGCTGTCCTCCCACCCAACCCTTCTCGGGGCTGAGCTTCCGTCCGCCCGGCGTGCTGACGGACGCGCAGATGTGGGGCAGCACGATGTTCGACCAGCTGCCGCATCACATTCAAGCGCCTCCGCTACGAAGGACGGTTCACGCCACCCTCGGAGCAAGGCACCCTGGTGTTCCCCGGCGATTTCGGCAGGTTCGACTGGGGCGGCATCGCGGTCGACCCGCAGCGCCAATCGCCATCGCTAATCCGCAATCCATTCCCTTCGTCTCGCGCCTCGTGCCGCGCGGGAAGGACAATCCCGCCGCGCCGAACGCGGCGCATCCACTTGGCACCGAGTTCGGCGTACAGCCGATGTACGGCGCACCCTACGGCGTCGATCTCGGCATTTTCCTGTCGCCGCTCGGCATCCCCTGCCTTGCCCCGCCCTGGGGCAATATCGCCGCCATTGACCTCAAGACGCACAAGGTGGTGTGGCAGCACCGCATCGGCATGATCCGCGATCAGGCCCCGCTCCCGCTGCCGTTCAAGCTCGGGGTTCCCATGCTGGGCGGACCGACCGTGACCGCGAGCGGCGTCGTCTTTATCACGGGGACGATGGACGACTACATCAGGGCTTTCGACGTTCGCGACGGCAAGCAGCTCTGGAGGATCGCCTTCCCGTCGGTGGCCAATCCATGCCGATGACGTATGAGGCAGGCGGCAAGCAATATGTCGTGACGGTCGATGGCGGGCACCAAGCTCGGCGACGACGTGCGGGCCTACGCGCTGCCATGATGCCCGTCGGTACGATGCGTGTATGCTCGGCGACCTCTTATCCTGCTCTGCCGGCGCGGACGAGCAACTGCCAAGGCTACGAAGGCCGCACACGCTGCTATTCCAAGCACAGCTAGCCCTGTGCTGATGACCCCAGCCGGCGGAAGCTGCTTCCGCGCCAGCCAACCTCCGTCGACCGACGCGCCCGGCGGAGACGCCTCGATCATGCTTCCCTCGCTGATCGGAGCCCGTCGCGCGCGCGACAAGAGAAACCGGAAGGCGCCTCCCAGCAAATCCTCGGTCAGCTTCGGCGCCACGGCGTAGGCCATCTGACCGGCACGGGCCGGCCACCCGACGGCCATTTCATCGCGCGGCGCGCTAACCAGGTTCAAAAAGGTCTGGGCAACGTCTTCGGACTGGTACAACAACGGGCCCGGATCGAGCCTCTTCCCGGACATGTTGGCGCCGTGGACGAATCCCGGCGTATCCACCATCGCCGGGAACACACCGCAGACGTGGATGTGAGGATGTGCCCCGAGCTCCTGCCGCAGGCTTGCCGTGAATCCCCGCAGGCCGAACTTGCTGGCAGTATAGGCCGCAGCGAACGGTGTCGGCGCCCATCCCCCAAGCGAGATATTGTTGATCAGGATGCCTCGCTTCTGGCGCAGGAAGATCGGAAGGACTGCGAAGGCGCCGTGCATGGCTCCCAGCAGATTGACCTCAACAGTCCGGCGATGAAGTGCAAGATCGGCATCCTGGTAGGCGCCGAACACACCCGTGCCGGCATTGTTGATCCAGACGTCTATCCCGCCGAAGGCGTCCTCCGCGCGCCTGGCCAGTCGCTGCACCGCCTCGGCATCGCTGACGTCGGTCGGGACTTCCACGGCGCGGCCTCCCAGCGCCTCGCACTCCGCCGCTAGGCCACTCAGGACCTCGCCGCGCCGCGCGGCGAGCGCCACGCTCGCCCCTTCCCGCGCAAATGCCAGCGCCGCAGCCCGGCCTATTCCGCTGGATGCCCCCGTAATGACCACGCGCGTGCCTGCCATTGACCGGGTTGGCGATCGCGAAGTGCTCCTAGGAAGCAGCCATCGCAGTGACCGGCTGAGACGTTGTGTGCCGCCGGTTTCGAACCAGTCGCCGTGGGCAAAAATGACCCGCTCGGGCGCAAGGCCCACGAGCCGCTCTGCCGCGGCTTGGACGGAACGGCCGCCCAAGCGCAACGACATCCGCAAATAGATCGGTGCCATCCCGACCGGCTTGGCGATGCCAAGCAGGCTTGCGGCGGCCTGATTTGAGGGAGGAAGATGATGAGGATCGAGATTTTGCACGAGATCCGTCAGGATCAATGTGCGGCTCCGTTTGTCGAATATCTCCACCTCGGAAAACATCGGGGCCTGCAACGGGACGGTCTCGAGCTCGACCGCCCACTCTTCAGGGGTGGTCTCGCCGAGTTCGCGATCGATGCGAAGGCCGGCCTCGCGTGCCTGCCTCCGCGCCGAAAGTCCGCGCGCCGCGAAGGTCCGTGCTTGCGGCAACTCTCTCTGCCAAGCAGGCAAAAACGTCCAATGCGCAACGTTCGGCGCCATAAAATATTCGATCGAACCCAGACGTTCCAGCTCATCGCGCAGAGCTCGCGAATATCTCACCGGCGAGTGCAGGATAAGGTCGCCGTTCGACAACCGGATGACCGTCATGCGAACAGGCAGGCGCAAGCCCGCTGCACTGATGGGTGCATCGTCGGCGATCCAGATGTCGTCCGTGGCCCTCGTCAGGGTAGCAGTCAGTGGGGCGGCATCAACTTCGTGCATGAGCGTCTTCCGATGGAGACCTTGCTCAAATCCCCGGATAGGACGCTCGTTCCTCTCACCTTTACCTCCGCGCGACGGAGGCTTCGGACAAAGCCCTGGAACCGGCCTGCCTGAGCACGGCGCGCAAAAGCGTCGTATCGGTGTCGAACACCGAAGCCGCCTCCAGCTGAAAGACCCCAGACTAAGGCAACGGGGACGGCGGGAGATTCAACATTGTTAAAGATCGAGCGAGACCCGTAGATTAATTTTCGCGCGGTTTGCAGCGGCCTCCTAGTGTGATCTCCTTTCAGTGGGAACATTGAAGATCGTCGAAGGTCGGTTTGTATCCGTCGATGCATACGCATAGATCGATAGACGTATCACAGGTTATTGCCTGCCCTTTTCCATTTGAGTCAGAGTTGGTGGAGGCGCGGGCGATCGGAAGACCAATGCAGACTGGATTTGCCTTTTCCAGGCTCGCCGATCACCTGGCGAGTCTCGGTGACGTGACCGCCGACGATCTCGATCTGCTGGCAGAGATGCCGAGCACGATCGCGCACCTCGATTCACATCAGCCGATCCTGCGCCACGGCGACGCCAGCCATCAATGCTGCGTGCTGCTCCAGGGTTATCTGTCCTGGCAGGATGTCCAGCGAGCAAACGGGCAGATCACATCGATCTCTGTGCCCGGCGACATCGCTGACCTCCAGACACTCTACCGGCCCCGCATCAACGGCAACCTCATTGCGCTCGGCCCCGCCGTTGTCGCGCTCGTGCCACATCGCTTCTTCCGCGAGCTATCAGCTCGCTCGCCTGCGTTGTCGCGTACCCTGCTGATGATGCTGGTTCGTGACCACGCCATACAGCGCAACTGGACCATCAATCTCGGCAGCCGGGATGCCTTGACACGAGTGGCCCACCTGCTCTGCGAGATCACCACGCGACTGCAAAATGTCGGGCTCGCCAAGGATTTGAGGTTGTCTTCGCCCTTCACCCAATCCGACCTCGCCGCGGCCTGCGGCATCTCTCCCGTCCACGCCAACCGCACCATCCAGGAGCTACGGCAGGGCAACCTGTTGCAATGGCAGGGCAAGACTCTGATGATTACGGACTGGCCGGGGCTGATTCGGCTGGCGGGCTTCGAGCCCGACTATCTTGGCATCCGGCCGCGCGATCAAAGCGGGCGGCCAGCCCAATTGGACTCGGCTAAAGCCGCCGTCGTGCCGGCATGACGGTATTTATGCGACCGTTTGCTTGCAATTCGCACGCCCCCGCAATGCTTCGGCCACCTCAGAGATGACAGCGCCCCAGTCGCCGGGCGCCTTTTGTTGAAACAACCGCAAGCTCGGATACCAAAGTGAGCGGCATCCTGATGACGGCCACCGCCAGTCACAGTCGGCGTGCAGCAGCACCCAGGCCTCGCATCCGAGTGCGCCCGCGAGATGTGCGACCATGGTATCCACGCAAATGGCCAGATCGAGCTGGCACAGAAGATGGCCGAGGGTCGGGATGTCCGGCATACTGATGTCGCACGCGCCGATCCGGATGAGATCTTCAGCCGGCGCATCCCTCTGAAGCGAGTGAAGCGCTACGCCAGGGACAGCGAGATGTCGCAGCATTGCGGGCGGAATCGCCCGTCGCTTGTCCCATTGGCCAACTTCCCAGACCAGGCCGACGGCCAGAACTTCGCCGTCGACTGAAACAGGCGTGCTCCTCGCCGGCAGGGCCAAATATGGCGCGGGTATCTCGACTTGCTCTCGCCCGACCTTGAGAGCGTGCGGTACCTCCATAATCTCTATATCCACCTCGAAATCTATTTCGGGCGTCCCCTCATGGAGCGCAAGTGCGCGATCGACGCCTGTCGTGCACTCCACCAGCGGCAACAGTCCGGCCTGACACCAGACCGTGACGCTGCGCGCCAAGTCGCGGAGAGGCTGCATGAAGCGCAGAAACTGGAGGGTGTCGCCGAGCCCGTGGTAGCAGCGCACCAGCACGTGCCTGTCCGTGAGCGGCTCTCCACGCCAGATTCGCTGGAGATGACGCGGGCCGGTGTGCTTTGGCGGATATGCCAGCACTGCCAGATCGCGGTCGTTGATGGCCCAGGCGCGCGCGAAATCGCCCGCGCGCATCGCCTCCACCCAGTCGTTCGCCATCGCCGGCGATCCGGCTAGCGGCGAACGAATTTGTGGAAACGGCTCAACTCGCCGTCGCTGGTCCGGTCCTGGTGCAGGAAGGCAATATCAGCCTGATCGAATTTCTCGAAGAATTCGTCCCAGCCGATACGGTCGAGTCCCTCATCCGGCGGATCGAAATCGATACGCAGGATGCCGGCATGCCCGTCCTCCTCGGTTGCCTTGACCGTCGCCGGCTGGCCACTGCGCTCATCCACCCATTTGCGGATCGCGGCGTGGTCGGTGGTCTGCTGGGCTTCGCTGCTCTGGGTTTTGGATGTCATGCGGCACCTCGCGTGTTGGTAGGTCCGGCAATGTCATAGCATCGAACCATCTGCCGTGAAACGCGGGTCGGCAAGATTTGTTCTTTACGGCACGACACGGGTGATGCGAGACGACCTGCATCATCTTCTTCATCTTCATCCAAGATGATCTTCGTTCCTTTCATGCAGCCCCGGATTCTATCCCAGGTTAAGCCCACTGCATTTTTCTTGCTTGGAATCGATCCGCGCGCAGGCATAGCGACTCCAACGCAGGAACGAACATACCTTCCGGCACGTTCACCGACCTACTTACGCTGACGCCACGCGTTCTTCCGGAGGTTTTCGTCCATGCACTCCCGTCTTCAGGACAGGCGCCGCGTACGCGTCGGTATCGTCGGCGTCGGCAACTGCGCAAGCTCTTTCGTCCAAGGTCTCACCTACTATCGGAACGCCAAGTCCAATGAGCCAGTGCCCGGCCTGATGAATGTCGACCTCGGCGGGTACCACATCAACGATATCCAGATCGCATCGGCCTTCGACGTCAACGCCAGCAAGGTCGGGCGCGACGTCGCCGATGCCATCTTTGCCAAGCCAAACAACACGCATCGCTTCGCTGATGTTGATCAGACTGGCGTGGTGGTTCAACGTGGTCCGGTGATGGACGGCATCGGTCATTATCTCGAAGATGACGTTCCGGTCGCTGACGTGCCGGAGGCCGATGTTTCGGAAGTCCTGACGATGTCGCGCACCGACGTTCTGGTGTCCTACCTGCCCGTCGGCTCACAGCGCGCAAGCGAATGGTATGCGGCACGCGCTATCGAAGCCGGCTGCGGTTACGTCAATTGCATCCCTGTCTTCATCGCCTCAAATCCGGACTGGCGGCGGCGGTTCGACGATGCCGGCCTTCCGATCATCGGCGACGACATCAAGAGCCAGATCGGCGCGACTATCCTGCACCGCGTGCTTGCCAATCTGTTTCGCGACCGCGGCGTGCGGCTGGACCGCACATATCAGCTTAATGTCGGCGGCAACACCGATTTCAAGAACATGCTGGAACGCGAGCGGCTGACTTCGAAGAAGATATCCAAGACCCAGGCGGTCACCAGCCAATTCGACGTCCCGATGGATCCCGACAACATTCACGTCGGGCCGAGCGACCACGTACCCTGGCTGACCGATCGCAAGCTCGCCTTCATCCGGCTCGAAGGCACGACGTTCGGCGGCGTGCCGCTGAGCGCCGAGGTCAAGCTCGAAGTGTGGGACTCACCGAACTCGGCGGGCGTCGTGATCGACGCGGTCCGCTGCGCAAAACTCGCCATGGACCGCGGCCAGGGCGGCGCCCTGATCGGTCCTTCGAGCTATTTCATGAAGTCGCCGCCGCAGCAGTTCACCGACGAAGAGGCTGGACGGCGGACGCGCGCCTTCATCGATGACAAGGCATACAGCTAATGGTCGGGATCATCCATCTTGTCCGCCATGGTCACCATGCCCTGCTCGGCCACACGTTGTGCGGCCGGATGAACGGCGTCACACTTGATGACATCGGTTGCGAGGAAGTCGCTCATTGTGCGACCAACGTCAGTCCGCAGCCTGCCTTGATCCAGTCGAGCCCGCAGCGGCGCTGCATGCAATCGGCATCCATTCTTGCAGCGCACTTCGGATCGCCGATCGAGATCGTCCCCGCGCTCGACGAGCTCGACTATGGCGAATGGACCGGACGATCGTTCGAGGAACTCGGCCGGGACCCGCGATGGTCACGCTGGAACAGGCGGCGCGGCAGCACCCGCCCACCCGGAGGCGAGAGCATGCGGTCGCTCCAGAAGCGTGTCGTCGATCATTTGGAGCAACTGCGCAACGACCATTCGACTGGCGCCGTCATCGCCGTCAGTCATGCCGAGCCGATTCGTGCGGCGCTGCTGCATTACGCACGCAGGCGTCTTGACGACTTCCTCTCGATAGAGATCGATCCATCCAGCATCAGCACTCTAAGCGCTGACAGAGGCGGGTTCAGGATTACCGGGATCAACCAGCGGGTGCCGGCGTGAAGATCGTCATTTTTGGACTGACGATCTCGTCCTCCTGGGGCAACGGCCACGCCACACTCTGGCGCGGCCTCTGCAAGCATCTGACGCGTCTCGGCCACACCGTTGTCTTTTACGAGCGCGACGTGCCCTATTATGCCGGCGCCCGGGACTACAATGAATTGCCGGGCGGCCAACTGCGGCTGTTCTCGAATTGGGAGGAGACCCGCTCCCTCGCCCGCAGTGACATAGGAGATGCCGATATCGCGATCGTGACGTCCTACTGTCCTGATGCAATTGCGTCGACCGATCTGATCATATCGGAAGGGCGCGCCGTTCCCGTCTTCTATGATCTGGACACTCCGATCACGTTGGCGCGGCTCATGGCAGGAGCGTCCGTTCCTTATATCGGGCCGCGAGGTCTACGTGATTTCCCGCTCGTCCTCAGCTTCACGGGCGGACCGCGCGTTATCCACGAATTCCGTGAGCGGCTCGGCGCGCGCGACATCCGCCCGCTATACGGCCACGTTGATAGCGATATTCATCGGCCCGTGCCGCCTCAACCGCACTACCGCGCGGATCTGTCCTATCTCGGCACCTATTCCGAAGACCGCCAGCGCGGGGTCGAAGCCCTATTCGTCGAGCCGGCACGAGCGCGGCAAGACCTGCGTTTCCTAATCGGCGGAGCGCAATATCCTGACGACTTTCCGTGGTCGCCAAACATCTACTTCGTGCAGCATCTGCCGCCGTCGGAGCATGCGCCGTTCTTCGCGTCCTCGCGCCTCACCCTCAACGTCACGCGCAAAGCCATGGCTGAAATGGGCTGGTGCCCCTCCGGCCGTCTGTTCGAGGCCGCGGCCTGCGGTGTCCCGCTCCTGAGCGACGACTGGCGGGGCATCGAAGAGTTCTTCACGCCCGGCAGGGAGATCCTGATCGCGCGCGGCGCACAGGACGCCCTGGCCGCGCTGGCGATGTCGGGCGCCGAGCTCCAAACCATCGCCAGATACGCCTATGAGCGGACAATGGATCAGCACACATCCGATAAACGCGCGCGTGAGTTGGTGTCGCTGCTGGAGCAGGCGTCATCCAGCCGCGCGGATCGGCAGCAATCCGAGGAGGCCTGATCATGTGGGGCATCGTTCCGGCCGCGGGCCGCGGCAGCCGCATCCAGCCACTGGCCTTCTCCAAGGAACTGCTGCCTGTCGGCAGCCGGCGCGACGACGGCACGGAGCGTCCCTGCGCCGTCTCCGAATATCTGCTGGAACGCATGATCCTCGGTGGCGCGGACAAGATCTGCTTCGTGATCTCGCCGGGAAAATCCGACATTCTGGAATATTTCGGCGATCATTATGGCAGTGCCCAGCTCGCTTATGTCGTCCAGCCCGACGCATCCGGCCTATGTGATGCCGTCTTCAGGGCCGGTACCGTGGTTGGCCAAGAGGAGGACATCGTCGTCGGCCTGCCCGACACCGTGTGGTTTCCAAAAGTCGCCTTGCGGGCGCTGCCCGAGACCCACCTCTCCTTTCTGCTCTTCCCCGTCGAGCGTCCGGAATTCTTCGACGCCGTCTTGCTCGACGGCGACAGCGTGCGGGAGATCCAGGTCAAGCAACCGAACCCGACATCGCGATGGATCTGGGGCGCATTCAGGATGTCCGCCCACGGCTTTCGCGAACTGCACGCACTCTGGATCGACCGGGACAAGCGGGACGAATATTTCGGCACGTTGGTCAATGCTTATCTCCAGGCCGGCGGCAGTGGCATCGGGATCAAGGCAGGCGAGTCCTATGTCGATGTCGGGACCGTCGGCGGCTATCGCACGGCAATGGCGCTCCTTGCGGAGAGCACAGGCGCCGACAGTCGATCCAGATTGCGGGCTGGTGCCGCGGATGGAACTCGACCGATCGCTGCAATGGAGAAAGGAGCGCCTGCATGACGAGAGCGCTACTCACGCGCGAGGAAATTCGCAGGCGCATCCACGCGCTCGGGCCGTGGTTTCACAATCTCGACCTCAACGGTGTGCCGACCGCCCCCACCCACTTCCTGGGCGACTATCCCAACGTGAAATGGCGCCGCTTCGCGGGAATCATACCGGACCGGCTCGACGGCAAGAGCGTACTCGACATCGGCTGCAACGCCGGCTTCTACGCCATGGAGATGAAACGGCGCGGCGCCGAGCGCGTGCTGGGGCTCGACACAGATGAGGAGTATCTGGCGCAGGCGCGCTTCGCCGCCGAGGTGAACGGCCTCAGGATCGAATTCCGCCAGATGTCGGCCTACGACGTCGGGCAGCTCCGCGAGAAATTCGATCTCGTGATCTTCATGGGCGTGCTCTATCACCTGCGTCATCCGCTGCTGGCGCTGGATCTCATCCACGAGCACGTCGCCAACGAGCTCCTGCTGTTCCAGTCGATGCAGCGCGGCGACAGCCATGTCGACGCGATCGACAACAATTACGATTTCTGGACCACCGACCAGTTCGATTCCGCCGGCTATCCCAAGCTGCACTTCATCGAGCACAAATATGCCGACGACCCCACCAATTGGTGGGTGCCGAACCGGGCCTGCGTTGAGGCCATGCTGCGCAGCGCCGGCTTCGCGATCACCGCCCACCCGGAGGAGGAGGTCTATCTCTGCAGGCGAAGCGATCGGCCTCAAATCGACGGCCCCGTCTATCCATCCCGGAGTACTAGCTGATGATCGAGGCCGCCAAGATCTGGAACGAGCCGAACAACAAATCACATTGGGATCTTCAGATCGATCCGGATTGGTCCATGTTCGCGGACCTCGCCATTGCGGCCGGCAAGGCGATCCGCAGTACGCGGCCCGCGCTGCCCATCGTGCTCGGCGGCATCTCGCCGATCGACCCTTCCTTCATCCGCAACATGCAGAGCCGAGGCGTGCTCGACCATTTCGATGCGGTCGCCGTACACGGCTTTCCGCTCGACTGGAACCTGTGGCAGATCGGCGAGTGGCCGGCCAAGATTGAGGAGATCAAGGCGGTCACCGCACTTCCCGTCTGGGTCACCGAGGTCGGCGTCTCCTCGTTCGGCGCCGAAGAGGTGCAGGCCTGGGGCCTGTCGCGCACCGCCGAGCTCCTAATCGGCCGCGCGCCGCGCATTCACTGGTACAGCCTTTATGACCTTCCCTCCGCATGGGAAGCCACGACGCGGCACAAGGAAGCTGAGGGCTCGTCCTATTACAGGCATTTCCACATGGGCCTGCTGCGCGAGGATGGCACGCCGAAGGCTGCCGCCGATCTGTTCGGCGCCTATGCCCCGGCAATTGGGCTGTGCCAGTGGTTTCACTTTGAGGATCACCGCCTCGACGATGCCGTGCAATGGATGCGCCGTCTCGGCGTGACCCATCTCAGGACTGGCCTGTCATGGGCTGACAGTTTCCGTCCGAATGCGTTAGATTGGTTCGACCGCCAGATGGAGGCGCTGGCGGAATTTCAGGTCACCGTCACGTTCTGCTTCACGCCCGAGCATCGAGGCATCGAGCCGCATCACACCAGCCCACCGCTCGATGTCAATGAATTCGCCGATTTCTGCACATCGATGGTCGATCGTTACTGCTCGAAAATCCGTCTTGCCGCCTCGCCAGCACCGGCCGATCCTCCCATCAGAGAGCCAACATGCGTGCCCTGATCCTAGTCATGGACTCCGTCGGCATCGGCGGTGCGCCGGATGCCGCACGCTATGGCGACGATGGCGCGGACACCGTCGGTCACATCGCGGACGCCTGCGCTGCCGGGCGGGCCGACAGCAACGCGCGCGAGGGTCCGCTCCAGCTGCCCAATCTCGTCATGCTGGGTCTTGGCCAAGCCTGCGGCCTCGCTAACGGTCGCGTGCCGCCGGGCCTGGACGGTCCGGTCGAGCACCGGCAATTTGGCTGCGCAAGCGAAATCTCGAAGGGCAAGGATACACCGTCGGGCCATTGGGAGATCTCCGGAGTGCCGGTCCCGTTCGAATGGGGCTATTTCCCCCGAACCAAGCCCTGCTTTCCCGCGGATCTGACGAACGCATTGTGCGATCAGGCCGGGCTACCCGGGATCCACGGAGATTGCCACGCGTCCGGTACAGAGATCATCGCCGCGTTCGGCGAGCGCCACATGCGAACGGGAATGCCGATCTGCTACACCTCAACCGACAGCGTGTTCCAGATCGCAGCGCATGAGCAGACTTTCGGCCTCGAACGTCTTTACGAGATTTGCGCAATCACAAGACGACTGATCGACCCCCTCAACATCGGCCGCGTCATTGCCCGCCCTTTCGTCGGCACAAGCGCGAGCGACTTCAAGCGGACGGCGCACCGGCGCGATTTTTCCGTGCCGCCCCCTGAAAATACCATCCTCGACAACGCCGCAAGCGCCGGCCGTGACATTGTGACCATCGGCAAGATCGACGACATCTTTGCTCATCGCGCGACCGGGCGAAACTTGCGTGGCGATGGCAACATGGCGCTCTTCGATGCCACACTGAAGGGACTGGCGAAGCTTGCGGATGGCGGATTGCTGTTCGCCAACTTCATTGACTTCGACACGCTCTACGGCCACCGCCGCGACGTTACCGGCTATGCCACGGCACTCGAAGCCTTCGACGATCGCCTACCCGAACTATTGTCCCGATTGCGCAGCGATGATCTTCTCATTATCACCGCGGATCACGGCTGCGATCCCACCTGGAGCGGCACCAATCACACCCGCGAGCAGGTGCCAATCCTGGCCTGGACGACGCAATCTTCTTCTCTTGTCGGCCGCCGCGCCGGCTTTGCCGATATCGGCGCCACCGCGGCAAGTCATCTTGACCTGCCCCAGCCGCTTCACGGCACGCATTTCTAGCCGTCGTCAGTCCGCCGATTCACCTGGGTTATTGATCCAGGTTAGAGAAATATTCGTTTGTACATTTTCGAGGAACGAACATTCCTCGCATCGCTTCTGACTCCAAACGTGACTGGCGCGCAGGTCATTGGACCAGTCAGCAAGGTGCGCTTCACCAGACATCATCGACCGTCCGCGGGGATCGGCCTTAAGGTTGCACGGAGCAATGAATGACGCGGGTATTGATTACGGGGGGCGCGGGTTTCATCGGCTCTCATGCGACGGACATTCTGCTGGCGGCGGGCTACGAAGTCCGTCTGCTCGACAACCTTTCGCCGCAGGTTCACGGCAGTAACCGCCAGCGTCCCTCCTATCTCGCCGAAGATGCCGAGCTCATTGTTGGTGACATCACTGACAGCGTGTCCGTGGACCATGCCCTGCGCGGCGCCGACATGGTCTTGCATCTTGCTTCCGCCGTCGGCGTCGGCCAGAGCATGTACGACATTGAGCCCTATGTGCGGACGAATGAGCTGGGCACCGCCGTACTGCTCCAAGCCTTGTCGAAGCGCCCCGTCGAGCGGCTGGTCGTCGCCTCGTCCATGAGCATCTATGGCGAAGGCCTCTATCGCGGGCCCGATCAAAGCGTCGTTGTCTGCGACGAGCGATCAATCGAACAGCTCCGCCGAGGGGAATGGGGGTTGCGCGACACAGCCGGGCACCCGCTTGAGCCCGTGCCGACGCCGGAGGCCAAATTGCCTTCACTCAGTTCCGTCTATGCGCTGAACAAGTATGCACAGGAACGCATGTGCCTGATCACCGGCAAGGCATACGGTATTCCGACCGTCGCGCTGCGCTTCTTCAATGTGTTCGGCCCCCGTCAGGCGTTATCGAATCCCTATACCGGCGTGCTCGCCATCTTCGCCGCGCGACTCCTCAACGGGCGTCCCCCGCTCGTGTTCGAGGATGGCGAGCAGCGTCGCGATTTCGTTCACGTGCATGATGTCGCGCGTGCCTGCCGTATCGTGTTGGAAGCCGAACATGCGCATGATGTCTTTAACGTCGGCTCGGGCCAAAGCAGGAGCATCCTGTCGGTAGCCGAGGACCTCGCCCAGGTCATGGGGCGCAGCGACATCGCACCCGAGATCACGCTCAAATACCGCGCCGGCGACATCAGGCACTGCTTCGCAGACATCGGCAAATCGCGCGACCTTCTCGGCTTCGAGCCGCACGTGGCGTTCAAGGACGGCCTGGAGGAGCTCGCGGATTATCTCGCAGACCAGATTGCCGACGACCAGGCGGAACGGGCGACCCAGGAGTTGCTGAAACGAGGGTTGGTTGCGTGATGAATGAGCGAGATAACAGGCCCGTGCTAATCACCGGAGGCTGCGGCTTCATCGGCTGTAACCTTGCCGACCGGCTGGCGGAGCGCGGCGATCGTGTATTGGTGCTGGACAATCTGGCCCGCGCGGGCGTGCGCGAGAACGCCCAATGGCTGAAATCCAGGCACGGCGACCTCATCACCATCGCACTGGCCGACGTCCGCGAGCTGATCCCGGTGATCGACGCCGTACGCGATGCCCGCGCCGTGCTGCATTTGGCAGCTCAGGTCGCCGTCACGGACAGCGTGAGCGATCCCGCTGCCGATTTCGAGGTCAACGCACGCGGCACCCTGAACGTGCTCGAAGCGGTTCGGCTTCACAACAGCACCGCGCCGATCGTGTTCGCGTCCACCAACAAGGTCTATGGCCGCCTGATCGAGGACAGTGAGATCGCCCTCACCGGCCGTCGTTACACGCCCACTAGCACCCTGCTGGCGGACGGCATCTCCGAGAACGCGCCGCTCGACTTCTACAGCCCCTATGGCTGCTCCAAGGGAACCGCCGATCAGTACGTCCATGACTACGCGCGAGTCTACGGGCTCCAGACCGTGGTGATGCGCATGAGCTGCATCTACGGCCCCCGCCAGTTCGGCACTGAGGATCAGGGCTGGATCGCGCACTTCCTGCTGAGCGCAATCAGCGGCAAGCCGTTGACGATCTATGGTGACGGCTATCAGGTTCGCGACGTCTTGCACGTGTCGGATGCCGCCGCGGCCTGGCTCGCTGTGCTCGACCGCATCGCACTTGCGCGCGGGCGCGTGTTCAATCTCGGCGGCGGGCCCGCCAACGCGGTCAGCCTTCGCGAGCTCATTGACCACATCACCGACCTGACGGGCCGTGAGGTCGCTTACAGCTTTGCCGATTGGCGTCCGGGCGATCAGCCCTGGTACGTCACCGACACTCGTGCTTTGTCGACCGCACTCGGTTGGGCACCGCAAGTCTCGATTACCGAGGGCCTCCGCTCGCTGCACACCTGGCTCGAAAGTCGTTTTGGAGCAACTCAAGGTAACCGCGAGGCTCTCGCATGACGTGCGTCGCCCTAATCAATCCGAATTGGGATTTTGGCGGCAGCATCTATTTCGGCTGCCGGTCTCCCCACCTTCCGCTCGAGCTCGGCATCTCCGAGCATTATCTGAGAGCGGCTGGCCATCGGACGCTGCTGCTCGATGCGCACATGTTCGATCTGTCGTTGCGGGACATCGAGGCCGAGCTACGCGCGTTCAAGCCCGATCTGATCGTCATCACGACGGCGCCGACCTATCTGTTCTGGCGCTGCGCGCCGCCGGAGCTGCGCGTTCCGCAGGAGCTCGCATCGGCGGCGCGGGATCTCGCGCCAGTCCTGGTCGCAGTGGGTCCGCACGGCTCAACGACCCCACGGGCGGCGCTCAAGAAGCTTGGCGTCGACCTGGTCGTAATGGGCGAATGCGAAGGATCCTTGGTGAGGCTCGCAAACCGCGAGCGAGACTTTCCCGGTTTGTGCTTTGCCGACCGCGACTCAATCCGCGTCAATGGCGGTCCTCAAGCCGTCGAGTTCAGAGATCAGCCGGCGCTCGCTTGGCCGGACGAGATGATCCGGCGTCATCATCACCACCATCACCGTTTCGACGCCGAGCCGGTCGGCCCGGGCGCGGAAGTCGAAGCGTCTCGGGGATGCCCCTATAACTGCACGTTCTGCGCCAAGGAGAATTTTCGCAACGCCTATCGCAAGCGGCCTCCCGCGATCACCCTTGATGAGATCGACCGTCTGCGCGGGCAAGGCGTCGAGTATATCTACTTCATCGACGAGATATTCCTTCCGAATGCGGAACTGCTGGAAGGGCTGAGCACGCGGGGCCTCAAATTCGGCGTGCAGACGCGGATCGATCTCTGGAATCCAGACATGCTAGCGCTGCTCGGCCGCGCCGGCTGCGTTTCGATCGAAGCGGGAGTCGAGAGCCTCAGCGTCGAGGGCCGCGCGGCGCTCGCCAAGAACTGCAAGATGACCACCGACCAGCTTGCCGACCGGCTGGTCGAAGCTCGCCGTCACGTTCCGTTCGTACAGGCCAATCTGATCGAGGTCCCCGAGGACGAGGATCCCGGGGTGCAGCGCTGGCGCCGCCAGATGCAGGATGCCGGCATCTGGGCCAACGACCCGGTCCCGCTCTACCCTTATCCCGGCTCGCCGGATTACCGAAAGCTGTGGGGCGAAGCCGACGATTTCGCCTGGGAGCGCGCGCATCGACACTATCTCGGGATGTTCGACCAGTTCAGTGACGTACAGAACGACCGGCCGGTCCCGCTCGATGCCCTCGAACATCCGGTGGCGCCATGAGCCGAGATGCGGACATCAGAATCCTGATGACGACCGACACCGTCGGCGGCGTATGGACCTATTCTTGCGCTCTCGCCGCGAGCCTTGCCGCCTCGGGCGCCGACGTTACCTTGGCGACCATGGGCCCGCCCGCGCGCGCCGACCAGCGCGAGATGCTGCGCGACTCTCGAGTCCGCCTCATCGAAACCGACCTCGCTTTGGAGTGGCAAGATCCGGAAGGACGCGACTTTCCCAAGGCCGAACGTGTCCTCACCGGCCTCGAAGCGAGGCTCAGGCCCGACGTCGCCCACCTCAACAGTTTTCGGGAGGCAACCCTGCCATGGCATGCGCAGACCGTTCTCGTCGCGCATTCCTGCGTCAACTCATGGGCGCTGGCCTGCCAGGATACGGCATGGCTCGGCGAGCCCCGATGGGCGCGTTACACGGACCGGGTGGCCGCTGCGCTCAACAGTACGCAGGCATGGGTTTGCCCGAGCCATTCCTTTCACGATGACATCGTTGAGATCTATCACCCGCACTTCCCCGGCGCCGTGATCTGGAACGGGATTGCGGCTGGCGCCGCGCCAAGCCGAAAGCGGGAGCTGATCTTCGCGGCCGGCCGCCTGTGGGATCGTGCCAAGAATATCGAAGTCTTGGCTGAGGCTGCACCAGGACTGGATTGGCCGGTCGAGGTCGCGGGCCCGGCGGAGATAGATCCCCTCGGCATCGCCTGGCTTGGTCAATTGCCGCACAGCGCCCTGCGCGAACATCTCCGACACGCCGCAATCTTCGTCAGCCCTGCGCTGTACGAGCCGTTCGGCCTCTCCGTTCTGGAGGCGGCCGCTGCCGGCTGCGCGCTGGTGCTGTCGGATATTCCAACGTTCCGGGAATTGTGGAGTGGAGCGGCGCTGTTCTTCGATCCCGGCGACAGTCAGGCCTTGCACCGAATCCTCGTCAAACTCTGCGCCGATGATCTCGAACGGACGCGCCTGCAACGCGCGGCGTATGAACATTCCCTAACCTATTCCCTGGCGCGCACGACCAACGCCTATCTCAAGCTCTACGAGGGGCTGCAGGCCTCCGATCGCAGGTCAACGCAAGCCGGTCAGATCGAGGTGCGCGCATGAAATGCGTTCTGTTCTACCACGCATTCGCCTCCTGCTGGAACAACGGCAACGCCCATTTCCTGCGCGGCTATGCCCGCGAGCTGCATGCACTCGGCCACGAGGTCGTCGTGTTCGAGCCGGTCGATGGCTGGAGCCGGTTGAATGCCATCCGCGAAAGCGGCAGTCAGGCCCTGCAAGACATCGGCCGGCTCTTCCCCGGCATCTCCATTCGTCGCTACGATGCTTCACTCGATTTCGATGAGGCTCTGGATGGTGCCGATCTCGTCGTCGTGCACGAATGGAATTCGCCCGACGTGATCGGGCAGATCGGATACAGGCGCGCGCACGGCGCCCCCTTCACGCTGCTGTTCCACGACACCCATCATCGCGCGGTCACCGCGCCGGACGAGCTCGCGCAGTTCGACCTCGAGGCGTTCGACGGCGTGCTCGTCTTCGGCGAAGTGCTTCGTCAGATCTACATGAATCTCGGCTGGGCAGATCGTGCCTATACCTGGCACGAGGCAGCCGACACGACCATGTATCACCCCTTGCCGCATATCGAGCGCACCGACGATCTGGTCTGGATCGGCAATTGGGGCGACGGCGAACGCAGCGCCGAACTCAACGAGTTTCTGGTCGAACCGGTTGCTGAACTGAAGCTGAGCGCGAGCGTCTACGGCGTTCGCTACTCTGAAGCCGCTCTCCACTCCATCGAGGCCGCGGGCATCCGCTATGGAGGCTGGCTGCCGGCGCACTGGGCGCCGGTCGCCTTCGCGGGAGTGCGGGCGACCATTCATGTTCCTCGCGGGCCCTATGTGCGCTCGCTTCCGGGCATCCCCACCATTCGGGTTTTCGAGGCGCTCGCCTGCGGCATCCCGCTCGTTTCGGCTCCCTGGTCCGACACAGAATTCCTGTTTCCGGACGGCGCTTATCTCAAGGCGGCCAATGGCGAAGAGATGAAGCGCGCGCTCCGATCGGTGCTCGATGATCGGGAGATGTCCGCCGCCATGGTGGCCGCCGGGCTGCGGACGATCCGGGAGCGCCATACTTGCCGTCATCGCGCACAACAGCTCGTGGGCATTGTGGAGGCCATTCGCGCCTCTGACGATTCGTCCCGGCCTCTGAGATACATTGGAGCCTCCGCATGAAGATCTGCTTCTTCGGATCCAGCCTCGTCTCGTCCTACTGGAACGGTGCCGCCACCTATTATCGCGGCATGCTCAAGCAGATTGCGGCGCTCGGACACGACATCACCTTCTTCGAGCCCGACGCGTTCGAGCGGCAAACCCATCGCGACATCGCCGATCCCGATTGGGCTAGGGTCGTCGTCTATCCCGCAACGTCCGATGGTTGGCGCGGCTCGCTCGATACGGCGGCGCGATCGGCCGACATGCTGATCAAGGCCAGCGGCGTCGGCGTCTTCGATCAGGAGTTAGAGATCGCGGTTGCCGCCCTGCCCTCCCGAACCATGCGGATCTACTGGGATGTCGATGCCCCCGCCACCCTCGAAGCGATGGCGAACGATCAGAGCCATCATCTGCGCGATGTGATCCCCTCCTACGACATGGTCCTGACCTACGGCGGCGGCGACGGCGTCGTGTCGGCTTACCGCGCCATGGGCGCGCGGGACTGCGCGCCGATCTACAACGCGCTCGATCCTGAGACGCATTTTCCATTCCCGCCAAGACCTGACTTCACCTGCGATCTCAGCCTGCTGGCAAACCGCCTGCCTGATCGCGAACAGCGGGTCGAACACTTCTTTCTCGACGTCGCACTCGAGCTGCCGGACAAGTCGTTCCTGCTCGGCGGCTCCGGCTGGGAGACCAAGGACACGGCAAGCAATCTCCGCAAGATCGGCCATGTCGGCACCGGCGAGCACAACGCCTTCTTCGGCTCCGGACTTGCCACCCTCAACGTCAATCGCGACAGCATGGCGCGCTACGGCTTCTCGCCGCCGACGCGGGTGTTCGAGGCGATCGGGGCCGGCGCGTGCCTGATCACCGATCAATGGCCGGGTATCGACCATTTTCTCGAGCCGGATCGCGAGGTGCTGGTGGCTGCGAGTGGAGCTGAGGTGGGGGGCCATCTCGGCGCGCTCAGCGCCGATCGCGCCGCCGCGATCGCCAACCGTGCCCGCGCACGCGTCCTGAGCCAACACACCTATCGGCATCGCGCCCGCCAGTTTAACCAACTCTTTGTCGGAAGCAGCTCGCGCATCGAGGCAGCAGAATGAACCTCCGTATCGTCGTCGTCGGTCTTTCGGTCACATCGTCGTGGGGCAATGGTCACGCCACGACCTATCGCGCCCTGATCGAGGCCCTGGCGCAACGAGGCCACCGTGTCACCTTTCTCGAGCGCGACGTCCCCTGGTATCGCGAGCATCGCGATCTGACCAAGCCGTCGTCGTGGACGGTCGAACTTTACCAGTCGCTGAAGGACGTGCCTCGCCGCTTCGGCAAGCTGATCCGGGGCGCCGACCTCGTCATCATCGGTTCTTATGTGCCCGACGGCATTGCCATTTCCGAGTGGATCACGAGTCAGGCGCGGGGAATCACCGCGTTTTATGACATCGATACGCCTGTAACGCTCGCGAAACTCGACGCAGGCCTGAATTACCTATCAGCCGCAATGATCCCACGCTTCGACCTCTATCTGTCATTCGCCGGCGGCCCAGTGCCCGACATGATCGAGGAGCGGTATGGCAGCCCGATGGCCCGGGTTCTCTATTGCAGCGCCGACATCGAGGCTTACGCTCCGCAACAGGCGGAGATTAGATGGGCCCTCGGCTATCTCGGGACCTATAGTGAGGACCGGCAGCCCATCCTCGAACAGCTGCTCCTGTCCCCGGCGCGAACGCTGTCGTCAGAGCAGTTCGCCGTCGCTGGGGCGCAATATCCCGCTGATATCGTCTGGCCCGACAATGTCGTGCGGATCGAGCACCTCGCGCCAAAACAGCACCCGGAGTTCTATGCGGAACAGCGATTCACCCTCAACGCGACCCGCGCCGACATGCGTGCGCTGGGCTTCTCGCCGAGCGTTCGCCTGTTCGAAGCCGCTGCCTGCGGCACACCCGTGATCTCTGACCAATGGCCGGGCATCGAAACCATCTTCGCACCGTCGCGGGAAATCCTGCTGGCCTCAAGCCCGCGCGACGTCATCGAGATCCTGCGCGACATGCCCGAGGAGCGTCGGCGCACTATTGCGGAATGCGCACGCCGGCGCGTTCTGACCGGTCACACCGCCGATCACCGAGCCTGCCAGCTGGAGGGTTACTACGCCGAAGCAGCCGCGCACCGCCGTCGCAAATCCTCGCAGCCTGCCGCCAGCCGTCCTGTTCAAGTCGCCGAAGAGAGCCTGCAATGAAACTCCAGACCCGCATCCCTACGCTCCGCCGCTCGCCGACCGTGCTCATTGCCGGCGGTGCCGGCTTCATCGGCTCTCATCTCTGCGATTCGCTTTTGCAACATGGCAACGCCGTGATCTGCCTCGACAATCTCTTCACCGGCAGCATCGACAACATCAGGCCACTGCTGAACCATCCGAACTTCCGCTTCATCGAGCATGACGTGCAGGAGGAGATCGAGATCGACGGGGAAATTGACCGCATTTACAGCCTCGCCTGCCCAGCTTCGCCCCGGCATTATCAGAAGGATCCGGTCGGCACGATGAAGACATGCGTGCTCGGCATCATCAACCTGCTCGAGCTCGCGCACCGGAAGGGTGCCCGCGTCCTGCAAGCTTCCACGAGCGAAGTCTACGGTGATCCGGAGGTGCACCCACAGCCGGAATCCTATCTCGGTAACGTCAACCCAATCGGGCCACGAGCCTGCTACGACGAGGGCAAGCGCGCCGCCGAAACACTGATGTTCGACTACAACCGCACGCGGGGGACCGAGATCAAGGTGGCGCGCATCTTCAACACCTACGGCCCACGCATGCTGGAGAACGATGGCCGCGTCGTCTCCAACTTCATCGTGCAAGCCCTGCGCGGGGAGCCGATTACGATATATGGCGGCGGTACGCAGACGAGAAGCTTCTGCTTCGTCGATGATCTCGTGCGAGGCCTCCAGTTGCTGATGGAAAGCTCCTCATCGGTGACCGGTCCCTGCAACCTCGGCAATCCGCACGA
Organism: Bradyrhizobium sp. SBR1B; assembly: GCF_014198205.1. Lineage (NCBI taxonomy): Bacteria > Pseudomonadati > Pseudomonadota > Alphaproteobacteria > Hyphomicrobiales > Nitrobacteraceae > Bradyrhizobium > Bradyrhizobium sp. SBR1B. The sequence goes on along the minus strand of NZ_JACIHC010000011.1, from coordinate 5,300 downwards.
GGTGACGATCGAAGCCATAGCCCGAGAGGTTCTGATGTATACGGACTCGGCCTCGTCGCTCCGCTTCGAGGCGCTACCAAAAGACGATCCAAAGCGCCGCAAGCCTGTCATTGACACCGCTATGCGGCTGTTGGGATGGCGCCCGCGGGTGGCACTGGAGGATGGTCTTCAAGCCACGATCGCCTATTTCGCAATGCGCATCGCGGACGAGCCACCGACGCTCGTGCCAGCTCTCGCGCAGCGAAAGAAAGGTCTGGCGCGCAGCCTGCTCAGCACCGAATAGCGCCAGCTGAGAGCCAAAAGCGCTCATTCCGGCTCTGGTGTCTTGCGACAGGAGCGCTGTTGCGCGCGCTTAGTCCTTGCTCTCTTCGATCTTGTCGAGAACGCGCTCCGGCGCGATATCTGAGGCGGCTTCCTGAAGCTCTTCGTTCTGCCGGGAATCTATCTCCATTTTGCGGGCCATTTCATTCAGGAGCGCGACCACCTTCGTGATCTCATGTTCGGTGAGGAGACTGATCTGCAGATCCAACTCCGCCCTTCTATCCGCTTCGGCCGCCATACGATTTTGAGAGATCAGAACAAAGGTCGAAAGAAAGATTGCCTCTACGGAGGCGATCATAGCGAGCACTACAAAGATCTGGTCCCATGGCACAATTCCTGGAAGCCATCCGAGGTTTGCGGCTATCCAAAATCCAAAAGCGAATAAGTGCAGGTAAACAAACTGCATGCTGCCGGTAAACGAAGTTATCGTATCGGCGACCTTTTGCTGAATAGACGCGTCGAATTGCTCGCGCTTCCTTCGCTCGACTAGAGCGTGGATATTCCGCTCGAGAGCCGGCGTCAGCCCGGGTGCAGCTTTTGGACGGGGCGCTAAGTGTTTCTTCATGACGTGGAAACCGGCGCACCCGCGGGCGGTTCCTATAGCTTGGCTGCCCCGACGCCGCGCAATTGAGGACCGCCTGGCCGACGCCCGGCGTGCAAGACCTCGGCGAGGTGGAGCTACAAGATAGAGCCGCGACCTCAGGGCTGGCTGGGCGTGGGAGGGATCAACCTCCGAATGGCGGAATCAACACCTGCTTGATTTCAATGAAAGCTGGTTTGGAAAAGGGGCTCAAAATGCCTCTCACGACACCTGCGAGAATTACAGGAGGGGCTTAGCGAGTCCAGCAGGTATTGCTTCAATGCCGAGTAATTGTACGAATCCTTGAAAAAGCCTGCCGGCCAGTCTCGCCCACGCCGATATCTGACCGCCTTGGGATTGTGAAATCCGTCTACCGACGCTCGAATGACAGGCCGCCCTTGATCGCAACAATGCTTCCGAGTTCGTCGGCGAATGTAGTCTTTCCGGCCCCGTCTACACCGTCGACAGCGACGCGGACGGTCTGGTCTGGTGCCGCCACGACAAGCCGATCGGCCAAACCAAACAGCAATTGCTTTCTCTTTTCCATTGAGATTCAGTTTTCGCTGAAGCCACGTCCGCTTCGAATCTAGAACCGAGCGGGTCATTTCCGCTAGTGGCCCTTAGGCGGCCCGCCCGCATGGCCCGGGGTGTCACTCCCTACACCGCTATCCCAGAGCTAGAACTTCTGCTTCGCTACGAGCTTTCTTATGTAGGAACGTACTACCCATTCGTGTATTACAAAGACAAGTGCCTTGGGTTGGTTGTAATGCCACCCGCGTCTCTGGACACCCGGTTCCACGTCAGCACTCTGGCGTTTTGCCGCACTATGCGGCCTTTCAGCGACTTAGGTTCGTCGCTCCGAGGTTTTTCAACCCGGCCTCAAGTCGATGGTCCTGGCCTTCGCCATCGCACGGTCCACCATGCATCCCACCGAAATGCTGATCCGCAGATTGCGGGTCGATACCCATCTTTCCGACAATGACGCTAAAGCCATTCATTCCCTCAAAGTCGAGACCAGAGTCGTTCCTGCGGCACCTGTCTTGTCTCGGAAGGGGATGGTCCCAGCCATTGCTGTCTGATCATCATGGGCTTCGCATGCCGCTCCAAGGTCGCCAACAGTGGAAAACGGCAGATCCTTTCCTTTCATATACCAAGCGACATCCCGGATCTTCAGAGCCTATTTTTGAAGACGATGGATCATGACCTCGCAACAATGTCTCCAGCAACCGTGGGCTTTATCGCTCATTCTGCCTTGGAACACCTGGTCCGGACCCACCCCTCGATCGCCTGCGCGCTCTGGCGGGAAACGTTGGTAGACGCCGCCATCTTCCGCGAGTGGATCGTCAACATGGGGGTAAGACCAGCCGCCGCACGTATGGCGCACCTTCTTGCTGAATTGCGGCAACGCATGGCCGCAGTCGGACTGTCGAACGGAGAAGAGTTCGAGTTTCCAGTGACGCAATCCGAGCTCGGGGAAGCGCTCGGATTAAGCACGGTGCACGTCAACAGAGTCTTGCAGGCATTCCGTGCGGAGCGGGTTCTCGATCTGCAGAAACTTTGTGACGATCGAGGATTATGAAAAGGTTGTTGAAGCGTCGGGCTTCGACGAAAGCTATCTCTACCTTACTAGGAACCTTCCTTCCTCATGAGAGCTCTTGAGCTTCTCATGCTCGGACCAGGCCCGCCTCGGGCCTGTGTCCACTACTCGAGCCATTCGACTTGGGCACTGCGCCTATCACTGTCCCATACGGACAGTTCTCAACAACGCGCCTCACGCGGCAAGACGGCCTTCACCGGACGGACATTAATCGACTGCTTATTCCTGCTTATACGCCCATACGGAGTGTGTCGCCTATTGGCCCATCGGCGAAGCTGCGGCTAGCCCTTAGAGGCCTGCTTCGCAATGGTCTAACTGGCCCGAACTTCTCGCGTTGAGCTTTTCTCAGTTTGACTCATAACGGAAATCGATCGACGTCCTCTGGATTACGCTAACTGTTCAACCAATAGGCACGCCTGAGAAGAAAGTCACACACGCTGCTCGCGCTCTAAAGTTTGGCATAGTTCGTGAACAGACCCGAAATCGATTCCGGAGCGTCTTTCAAGTCGAGGAAATCATCCGTTAGGAAGTACTGGTAGTGCTTTGGATCAGACTTGTACTTCACATATTTGCCGTGAAGACGTCTCGCGAATGGGTGGATAGTCTGTTCGAGGTCTGCAAGGGAGCGACCTTCCGGGAAAGGAGAAAACAGCCACCACCACCTGTGAATTTGCACGAGTGGTGTGGAATTACCAGCGCGATATCAAGCAGTGCGTATTCCGGTCTGATCGAAACTGAGGCGCGTCTTGGCGATAACTCTGTCGATCATCGTAATCAAGCCGATGTTGCCGATGTGTCGCTCGGCTGTGAGCGCCCCCGACGTCAGCGTGGACACCAGGCACCCATATTTGTTCCAAATGAGTCGTTTCGTTCTGCTTGCCGTCCACATGACGGGCCTAAAGAACTTTCTGGATTCATGGATCGCGAGAATCTGAACAGCATTCTTGACGTTCGCCGGCACCCGGCGCTCGCGCAATCTAAGTCTCTGGGCAACCTAAGGCCGTGGCCTCCAACGACCGTATCGGAGACACCTACAAACTCGATTTCTGGGTTGGCTTCCACCAATTGGTCTTGGTAGGGCAGTGATGCGCGGATTTGGCGCGCCTCTTGGAAGTCCCGGGACAGTGATTTCGCTCACGCCAACATAGTTAGCCGAGACGTGAGCAAGCATATTCACGTGTTTCGCGTCCAAAATGCCATGGGATTAGTAGACCTGTTAGAGCGCGCGCTACCACTGCCCCACCGCGAGAAGCCGAAGATGTACAGGTTGTCGCCCTTTCTCGTAGTTTGAGCAGTTGTTGACCCAATGTAGCCGCCCAGATGGGCGGCTGGAGCGATCGGCTCCCAAGATAACTGAAAGCCCTGGCTGTCCGCTACGCCTCGGAAGTCGGTCTGATAGTACGGCGTTGCGATCAGATACTGATGACCGAAAAGCGGTCCGCCGTAGATCGAAGCCTGGAAATCGACGCCTGCCGGTAGATTGCTGGTGGCGGATTTCTTCAGCGGAAACGTTTCGGCGCCTTGAGCATCAACGAACGGCGCGATGACCCAACCGAACTGAAGGTTGCTGAAATCAATCGGCGTGTAGGGATCTCCGACCTTGCCGTTTACGCAAGGAGTGAGCGGGTCTTGCTAGTAGAGTATAGCCTGTACCCGAGCGTTCACTGATGCGGTCGTGGTATGTCCGATATCATCCTGAGTGACTCCGAACGACGCGCCCTTTGCTCTGGCAAGCGGAACGGCCTCTCCTCGAAGCTGGAAAGTATCAAGACGGTTGCGCCGGATGAGGAGCGGGTCGATTCCTGCAGCGCATGGCCCTAAGGGTAGCGATGGGGCGGCAGCGACGTTTTCCGGCTTCGGCGCGGGCTTCGACCGGGAACTGCGGGCGGCGGAAGACCAAGCGCCTTCATGATCTCCGATCGTTGCGCCCCCTGTAGTAAAGTATCTCATTCTGCCTATTGGCTCGCAATTGGGCGAGCATCTTCGGATCCCGCTGATCGAGCAACGCTTCGACTTGCTTGGCGTCCTCAACCGGATCGGATGCCGGCGGCGTCGGCTTGTCGCGCCGACCAAGGCTGAATGGATCGATAGGAGTCCGACGGTCGCCACGATGACTAGCGGGACGGGAACTGGCTGTCCGACTGTGGGCGATCGAAATCTTGTATTCTTACCAAAACACCAAAGCCCTCCGCGGTTTCCCGCCGAGGGCTCTGAGGAACTCTCGGCAGTTTCCTACCAAGAGCTCCAATGTAGTCGTTAGAGCGAACCTTACCAGTTGCGCTGAGCGCGGAGGAGCAGGGTGATGGTGTCCTGATCCTTCAGCTCGTACACAGCGGCCGGCTTGGCCGTTGCGCCAGCACCGGCGTAACCAACCGTACCGGAGTATTTCTGGTCGAGGTGGGTCCAGTTCAGGTCAGCCGAGAACGTGAGGTTCTTGACGGGGGTCCAGCGGGTGATGACACCGACCTGCGCAACAGCGAAGTCAGGGTTACAACCCGTCACACCGACCAGGCCACCGAACACGCCGCCTGCACCGCCAGCGCCGCAAAGCGTGGTCTTGGCCAGCGAGCCGAACTGCGCCTGAGCGTAGGCACCGTACAGCGCGGTGTTCCAGTAGGGATCCCAGTTATGGGTGTAAGCGCCGCGGAAGCCCCAGGTCTTGACGGTTTCCTGCGAGCTGCCGGTCACGAACACGGTGTCCGGAGCGATGGCGAAGCCGACGCTCTGGTAAGCAACGCCCGAGCTGCCGAACATCGAGTAGCTGCCGCCCGCGAGGTTCTGGAAGTTGTAGCGGGACGCGCC
>NZ_JACIHC010000010.1:0-254237 GCF_014198205.1 Bradyrhizobium sp. SBR1B | reverse complement strand
TCGCCCATTGGGCATCAGTCAAAACGAATCGGTTCATTCCAAGCTTGAATCACAATCAAGCGGGAATGAGAATCCTGAATCCAAACAGACCCTAGAACGGCCCGGCTTGTAGAATACGTACTATGGTTAAGAGCGAACATTTCGCCACCCACCGCGGAAACATCGATTGTTTCGATCCCGGGCACGAGGGTTGGCCCGTTCTTGGTCACGAATCCCATCCGCGATTTGGATTGCGCTTTCTCCATGGAAGCCAGCAATGCGAGGTCCGTCGAGGAGGCGTACAGAGTCACTGCGCCGGCGGCTGCCTTGATCTGGTTGGCCCGCTGCAGATAAAGGTCGCGATCCACGTCGGGAGCGGCAAAAATCAACTCGGTAATCCCGAGCGTGGTCTGGCTTAGCGCAGCTTGCTGCAACGCACCTAAAACGACTTCGCTACCGAGGCTATGCGCGATCACGATGACCCTTGAAACCTTCCCCTCCTTCTTGATGAGCTGGAGAAGATCGAACAGTCCGTCCGGAGCGAACAGAGCACTCTCGCGGTCGTAGTCATAATCCGTCAGTCCGCCCTTAGAGGGCCAGGAATACATCATGACACGACCTTTGTAGTTCGCGTCGAAAGCGATTTGAGCAGCCTTGAAAGCAGCATCTCGAAACGCAACATTGTAGCCGTGAACGAAGAGCATCAAGCTATCGGCCGGATTAGCTATGGCGGCAGCAAACTCTTGCCGTGAGAGCCGAGCAAGCTTCTGAATTCGGAAGTGCTTTCCGTCCTGCTCCACCTCTTTGATACCGAACCAGTTCGTTCCAGGAGCTTCTACTTCACCCATCTTGTGAATGATGGGAACGCTAACCGTCACGTAGCCAAACGTGTTGGAGGCAGCCCGGCCATACGAGATCTGGCTCAATTCCAAACCAGACTCGCCGGCGACCTCTCGGTCCGTGGCAAAGTAGACTGGCACGACGCCTTTGATAGCGGCCTTGTTGACGACCACCACCTCGGCTCCAGTGGTGCTCTTGTTAGGAGGCGCCTCCTCGCTCGCTTCACCGGTCGTCGGTCGCCAAGGCCGATCGGCATGGTAGTGCCGGACATGGTGATAGTACCCCGGACCATAGCGGTAGCCGTACCTCTTGAATGCATGTCCATGTTTCTGGGAAACCTTGTGGACGTGCGGCTTGAGCGGCTGTGAGACCGGACCCTGGTGGGCGCAACCGGTGGCAAGGCCGCAGAACAGGACAATGAGCAGTGTCCGGAGCCGCCGCAAGACTGGCCCAATCGGTTGCAGACTCTTTGGCGTGTGAATTTGCGATGCAAGTATGACCATCTATCGACACCTACTTCGATATCACCTGAGACACATTGACCGTAGCCCCTAACCATCCGCGGTACCTGTCCACAGCAGGTCCGCTGGTGAGCCTGTAGGTGAATCGCGCCTGCGCTCCGCCGTCGTTAATCGCGCAAGCGATATTGCTGGCTCCATTTGCGGTCTCGACATGCCAACTGCATCCTGTGACGCGATAGCCGGGCTCAGCAGGAAACGTCTCGGTATAGTCCGCCGAGTGCTCGGCAAACACGACCGGGTGATCGTCCTTGGTCTTGTCGACCGTATACGAGCGATCGATCTGCTTCGGCTCGACAAGCTGCGATACTGGCACGTTCACGATGAGGCGGCGGTCTTCGGGCGCGAGAGTGTGGATTGCTCCGGCTAGAATCTCGGGGATCTTCACACCAGCATTGGCCTGGGTCTGTACATGTGTTGAGTTCAGCTTGCTCCAGTTCTCAAACGAGATCGTTGTGTCGACCCATTTCGTCCAGCAGACGGAAGGCTGCGGAAGGGCGGCGATCATGTTGTAGAGTGGGCTTGCCGTGATCACGGTCGCGGGGATGATAAAGTTCACACCCGAAACTTGCGCCTCATTCCATTTGATGATACCGCCGACCGCGATCCCAAGCAGTGCGCCGAACTCATTGAAAGCCGGCCCGCCGCTGTTGCCGACGTTCATCACCGTATCCGTCTGCCACCGGCCATCGGGGTTGGTTTGGTTGCTGATCAGGCCGCTGGAGATGCTGAGATCCAGATCAAGGGGATAGCCGAGCAGATAAAGCTGCGTGCCCATCGGGGCCTGCTGATTGTTGTCGATCACGGGCATTGGACACCGCGAGGCTCCGCCGCTGCTTCCGGCCGGTTGCGCCAATTCGAGGAGAGCGAGGTCTCGTGGATCGTCTCGATGCACGGCCGTGACCTTGATTGGATTGGCATTGCGAGATCCGAACCGTGCGTCGATCTCGAGCGTCTTGTAGTTTTCCTCGCGTCCGATGACATGGCTGTTGGTCAGCACAAGGCTATCGCCGATCAGCAACCCGGAGCCGCCACCGACTTCCTGCTTGCCGTTGAACATCACGCCAACGAATTGGACGTGCACCGTCCTGACGTTGTAGCGCGCGGCAATCTGGACCGCAGCACGGTCAGCTCGCGCCGGCGCGCACACCAGCGTAAGGATGCTAAATGTCAGGACGGATAGAACGTCCTGACAGCGGCGATATCGAGTGGGCTTAATTGTCCGTTTCCGTTCCATGCTGAATTACAATAGTTCATTATTGAATCGGGATCGTATTTGGTGACTTTGTAATCGCCGAGCGAGCCGGACGCCTTTTCGTTGCGGCACTGCTCGGGAGCATCATCACGATTCTGCTCATGCGTAAAGCCAAGCGCATGTCCGAATTCATGGACCGCGACCGCGCGAATGCAAAATTCGCGTTTGTCTTGGCAGCCTTTGCTCCAATGATTGAAACTGAAATTGAGAGTCATGCCCGAGGGCTTGCCGTCCAGGTATTTTCCGACGACGTCCGTGTGAGCACCCTCGTCGGCGATGCGCACATGGATGCCAGGCGCGCCGCCGGTGCAGGCGGGCCAGGTCTTTGCAAATCGGACGCCCCCTTGCGCGGCTGTCTCCCAAGTCTCGGCAACCGATTTGCGGACGAGGTCCGCATATGCGCCATCCTTCGCTTTGAGGTTTTCCCAACAGACTGGAATTTCCTTGATGTCCCATTTCGAGCCGCGGATGACCGTTCCAAACAACTCCATTTCGGACACGCCCGAAGGAAGCGCAGGCTGAGCATTCGCGCTCCAAGACAGTGAGAGCGCGAGCAGCAATAGGAGTCTGGCTAACCAAGGACGAAACATGCTTTCTACTGCGTCGGAGTTGGACTCGGCGGGAAGACCGGCACCGGCGCCACAATGAACCCATTGGTCCGAGGCCCACCCCCACTACGGCGACCGCCAGCTCCCGCTCCTCCCGGGAATTCCTGCGATTTCTCTCCGCTTGGCAAGGGCGCGGTGTAAATGGGATTGTCTTTTGATCCGAGCGGCGGCGTTTTCGCCGCGTAGCCTGCGGAGCCGGATCTGGCTCCGTTGGCGAGGACCGCATTCGGACCATTTATGTAAATCCCGAGATTGCTGAACTGCTGCGCGGAGGCGGAAGCCTGGACTGCAGCGGGCGTCCAGCGCACCGAAGTGAGGGAGTACTTTGCCTCGATGCCGCCGGTCACCTGAACCGAGAAAGTATATGTCATTTGCGCCGGCTCCGCGCTCTCCGAGGGCATAGCCGGAGTCAGATTGTTGGCGGAGATCAGAACGGCATTGTCCCGCAACCACGTTGCAAACGGCTTTGAACCATCGACAATAATACGCTTGTAAGCGACCCGCTCCGGAAATTTGTCCTCAGCGAGAGCCTCCAGCTCAGCCAGATCGGAGGGCGTTCCACGATAGCAGCCACGTTCATAGGTCGCCGATCCGGCGGTCGTTGGAGTGGTATCGGACGCGAGCTGGGCATTTTGCTTCATGAGGAATGACCAGATCAGGTCATAAGTGTCCTGGGCCGAAGCGGTGGGTCCTACATGAGTAACGTCGTTGCTTGCCGCGTTGAGAATTCGCTTGTAGTCAAATGCTGTCCCGGAGCCGAGTCCGCCCGTATCGGTCACCTTCAATTCCAGGAAAAAGGTGCCATACAGAAAGGGGTCGATGTCGAAATGAGCGTACCTGTCGAACGCTTCTTCAGGCCGCGTTTTGTAAATCTTCAGGTATTCCTTCCGCCTCTCGCGCTCGATCTGGTAGAAGGTCACGACCTCACACCTGATTGACTTGAGAAAATGCGGCAGCTCACCGGCGGTGATCACGCCGGTCTGCGGATCATGAATGTAGTACAGACTGGTGCACCCACCCATGACAATGCAAATGCCCGCGCATGCCGCGGCGCGGCTAATTTTCCACATGATGCCCCCCGTCCGCCTCGCTGACGGCGCGGCGGATCTCCCGCCCAGATTGAAAAACAGTCGCAGCGGTTCGTCAATAGTGTCGTGAGGACATTGCAGCTTTTCGTTGTCCCTCACCCTGTTCGCGCAGTTTTTCCGCGCGCCGCTGGCACATCGTCTAAAGCGGGCTGAAGCACCAAACAATTCGAATCCAAGAAGTGTGAGCAACGCGTCGAGCTGATTGCAAACTCGTCAGCGCGCGCCTATCGAAGAGGCATATTGCTTGCGTGATTTGGACGAAGATTTTGCCTGCGCCCGCTGACCACCGAACCGACAGAGAGGCGTTTGCTGTCTGGAAAAAGGCAGCTCAAGAGCTTGCACGTGGGCATGAGGCGATTGCGAATGCAAATCGAGACGAGCTCAGAAAAGCTCTGGTTGGTCTTGACACGCTATTTCGCGCTGCGCCTGGAAGCGTCCACAAGGCTTACCGCAATCTGACTGAAAAGCGAATCGAGCAGGCGCGGGAAGATTTCACCGACTCGATAGGAGACGGTTATCTTTCCTGCTCGCTGTCCGATGAAACGCCCGAGTTGGCTGCGCTAACCATGGCTGGCCTCATACGGGAAATCGACCGCGTGCTTGCCGAGCGGCGCTCTCACTGGCCGATCGGGCCAAGTGAGTGGCACCTCGAGCAGCTCGGATGCTGGTTCATTCCACGGCAGGGCGTCAGCGCCTTGCGACCTGCCCGAAGGGGGCAAGCCTATTCGAAGCGGGGCATGCTTTTTCACCGGATATTGCCCGCACTGATACAAGGCTACCCCGTCCAGGTGGTCGACAGCCGGACGCTGCATAGTGCATCGAAGGATGCTAGCAAGTGGAAGATGGGAGCTTGCCTGTTCAAGGCGCTGAAGCTCAATCCCGAGTTCATTTTGGTAGACGACGACAAGCGCTTTACGGTCGCCAGCCTGGAGGCGCATTCTGCAGGAGAGGCGATTTCCGTGCAGATCGGCGAGGCACTGCGGGAAAATTGCATTGCGGTTGTCTGGCCCGAGCTAACCGTTCCTCCGGATTTGCGGGAGAGGATCATCAAACTTATCCGTGAGCGTGACGTCACTGATGAGCTCGAAGCGCCCGAAATTGTGATCCCGGGGACCTGGCACGAGGCAGGTGACCATGGGACCGTAAACCGAGCCCGTATCTATGACGGGTATGGAGAGGAGCGCCTGATCTACGACAAGATCGCCCCTTACGCGGACGATGACTGGGGCACGGAAAACATCACTGCGGGTGACCGCATATGTGTCCTTGCCACAGAAGGCGCCTTGATCGGCGTCGCTGTTTGCCTTGATTTCTGCGACCTCTGCCAGACGCCGTTCAGCGAACTCGATGTCGACGTGATGCTTGTGCCCTCGATGGGGAACGACCGCACAATGCAAGGCCACCAGACCACAGCAGCCCAAGTGGAGGTGCGGTTCGGTACGCGTAGTTTCGTGGTGCAACATCCGACCCACACGGCCTTCAAAGATGAACGATTGGGTACAATTCTACCGTTGATGAAAGAACCGAACTCGGTTTCCGGCCGGGAACTCGGTCAAAAAACCATTTGGAGTGCCTACAAATGGGGCTCTTGACACCTAGATTAGGAGACTAAAATCAGAGTAAAGCGTTGTAAAACGTCCTTAACGGTTGTGATGTAGGTCTAGCCCATGTCTGACGTAGCATTGGAAAAAATAGAGACGGGCGAAGCGACGGCGACGGAGGCCAGGCGGCTCATTTCGGAATTGCTCAAAGAGGGATCCGAAAAAAGTCTGCAGCGGCTCTACGCCACGCTCGGCGCGTGGATTTGGAATGCGCTCGAAAGCCGCCGGCGTGATCCTGAGCTGCGAGAATGGTTCGACATCCTGCGACGGACGAGCGCAACCCTTGGGCCAAGGAATGCTGCCTACGCGGAGCGGTTCCGAGCATTCTACGATCTTCTGCAAATGTCGATCAACACCTCCAAGCTCGCCCGTCCAAGCGAGGTCATGCATCGTCAGCACGTGGTCGCAATCCTTCGACTGCTCCGCGACGCGCCGTCGCGTCAGATGGAGAAGGCCGCGCTCGCCCAGAAGCTAGAGCTCAGAGATGCCAATCTGAGCCGTATTCTTCGATTGATGACGAATGCGCGATTTGTGGAACGAACACCGGAGGGGAAATTCGCTCATTTCGCTTTGACACGCGAGGGCTTGCTTGAGCTGGAAAATCGCGAAAAGCGTGAAGGCAAGAAGCGTAGCCAGTTGCCCGCAATCCTAGAAGACAAATATCTTTTAGCTGAAGCTGCTCACCCCCATTATCTAGCCGCGGATGACGTTCTTCGCTCCTTTGACCTGGCGGTACAGAACTCTGTGCTTGCACCGAATACGACTGGGCTGCTCAATGCCGACGCTCTTCGCATCCGTCGCGCCATGGAAGATCTGCTTCATTTTCATGGACCAGCACCTGCAGCGCCCGGATACATGAAGGCCAGGACAAAGAATTCATACCAAGGGCTGTCCGTCACCATCATCCAGACAAAAAAGGCCGAAGCTCACGGCTCCTATGCCATTGAGGCGGCAAACAGTCCCAAACCCGCCTCCTTCCCTGTAGGAGCGCTCCATCTGCACGAAGAGGGTGAACATGCCGAATGAGGATCTCAATGCTTTGAAGCCGGATGAGGCGCAAAGCGATCCCGGCTCTGTTGTGCTGTACGGAAGTGCCTTGGTCGGTCGACTGACATACATCTCTACAACCTTCAGCTCACTGATCATGAGTGTGGGCAAAGCTGCTCGCGACGATCGCGATGTCCTGGTCCCGCTGGTGGAGGTAAAGTTCGAGGGCCCAATCGGCCAAGACGATACCCTATCGAAGACCTTCTTTTCAGAGCTGGTGCCCCTTGAAAACGTAGCCTTCGTTCTTGAGGACATGTCGAACGACCTCACGACCATCTGCGGTCACCTGAGTGCGGTGAGCGCTGGACCGATGAAGCCCGATTTCAAGCGGTTAGGAGAAACGAAAAGGCTTCTGAACGAAGCAAAAGACAACATCGCAAAATGCCTGGCAGACTTGGAAGCGATTGGCTGAAGCCCCGAATAGCCTGCCTTTTGCAAAGAGTCCTCGCTTGCGGCGAGAAAATGGACGAGGTCCTTCTTCTCCGGCCAACTGCCCCCCGGCTTTGGGATGCCGAGCTGCCGTTCTCGGCTTGATGTGAAACATCGTCAGATTCATCCCTTACAGTTCCCACAAGCTAAAAGGACAAAAGCCGAAAGTCGTCGCACTATCGTGATCCCGGTTCTTTGGGGCGAATCCCGCCACGCTGCTCACGGTCGCGGCGCGAACCAGACGACTCCTTATTTCCGTCCGACAGCGCGACGAGATGACATCGACGATCGTCCAGAAGATGTCCTTCAATTCGCCAGTCGCCTTGCCACAGTGCCCGACGAACGGACGCTTGATATCTCGGCTCGGGGTACCCGGCAGCGCTCAATACCCCATCGGTGCACTGGCCCACGCTGGGCGGCGGGCGCGCGAGGCTCAAACGTTCCCGCGCGTCGCCTTTCTGCGCCGAATGTATGACGTCTGAACTCGCCTACGAACCGCAGCGTGTTGAGCCGAGGCCCACCCTTCGGGCGCCCGACCCCAGCAACGTTGACTGCAGACGTTCATCGCGCATTGGCCCGCCCGGACCTGGAGCGAGAGCGCCGCACTACGCTCTTATCTTGGTCAAGAAGTCGCTGACCTGCCGCTCCAATGAAGCGATATTTTGGCTCAAATGCCCCATCTTCCCAACGGCTTGGTCCGCCGATGAGCCAGACGCGCGCGAGGCGGCATTCAACTCGTCAATGTCTCTGGAAGCTTCGCGCATATCAACACTGATGCTCGTGATGCTTCTTGAGATGTCGTTCGTCACGATCGATTGCTCTTCTATCGCCGCCGAGATGCTGCTCGAGATTTCTTGCACCTTGTCGATGATGTCGGCGATGTCCCCCATCGCAGCAGTTGCCTGTTCCGTCCTTTGCTGGATAGCAAGAATCTGAGCATCAACCTCGCTCGTGGCTTTGGCCGCCTGTGCAGCAAGATTCTTCACTTCTCCCGCCACCACTGCAAAGCCGCGCCCCGCTTCTCCAGCGCGCGCTGCCTCGATGGTCGCATTGAGCGCGAGCAAATTGGTTTGCGAGGCTATACCCTCGATCATCTGCACGACACTACTGATCTTTGTCACCGAGGTAACGAGCTCACATAATGTTGCCTCAGCGTGTGCAGTCTTGTCCCGCGCGGTATGCGAAATGAACGCTGCGGTCGATACTTGTCGGCCGATCTCAGAAATCGAGGCCGAAAATTCTTGAGCGGCTGACGACACTGCCGTCGAGTTTTCCTCGGTCTTTTTGACGATTGCCGCCATAGCTTCAGTGCGAAGACAGACATCTCCGGTCGACGCTGTCATCTGCGAGGCGACCACTTGCATGTCTTGCATCGAGCTCGCGACAACATCGACAACCCGCGACACATCGCTGTCAAACCCCTTCGCAAGACTCAGCTTGTCTTCCCGCATGCGGACTAGATCAGTTATGTCCTGCCAAACGCAGACGACGATCGGACGGCCTTCGAACATCGAAACGACGAGACTTATACGGACCGGAATGGAAGTCTGATCTTTGCGCCGAAGCCACCATTCGATTGCGACGTGACCTGACCTCATCACCGCCTCATTAGTCTCTTCGAACATCTGCGCAACAGTCTTGCCGTTCGGTTGAGGATCCAGGGAAAGCGAGGCGATACTCAGTCCTTTCAGGTCTTCTCCGCTGGAAAGCCCGAGCATGTGAGCTGCAGCGTCGTTGCCGAGCACGCAGCGGTCGGCGTCATAAACTGTGATCCCGTCTTTGATCAATTCAAAAGCTTTGATTGTCATCGCTTCGTCCGGCGTCATGACCGCCACATTCCGCCGCCCGGACGTCACGAAGGATACGGTCAACATCAATCCCCCGAGAAAGATTCCGCCCCAAAAACGAAGTGATAGCGCATCTGCATTCGCAGCAAGCGCTGCTGCAGGGACAGACAATGCAAGGGTAAGACTGGAAATCCGATTGTGCCACATGATGCGAGCCGCCAATTAAGAACCGACAAGTAATCCTAGCGAATCTCAATTAAGATTTTCCTTGCCAGAAATTATTCTCGCCGGCCTTTTACGCATCTATACCAGCGTATAGTTGGAGATACCTCGGTATATACAGACCTCCTTGGGAGGACAGTTCGAAAGCAATCACGAAGGCTCGTAATGTGTGCGTGCGATTTGGGGTAAGCTATGCTGCTAGGTGGGCCAGTACATCAGCTTTCTCCAAGCTAGCTCTGAGCGCCTCGTCAGACACGTGTGTGTATATTTCCGTGGTTGATATGCTGGAATGTCCAAGCAATTTTTGAACAAAACGGATATCGACGCCGCGTTCAATCAATAGAGTGGCGGCTGTGTGACGCAACATATGCGGCGTAATCCGGCGCCGGCTACTCGACAATTCAGAATAGCGACGAAGAGCGAGGCGCACCGACTGAGGCCGCATTGGCCGCTTAAGTCGATTTACGAAAACGTGCGGACTTTTGGCCGGCTGCTTTGCGCGAGCCTCCAATAGCTGCAGGAGCCCGGACCGAAGGTCCGGGTCAGAGATGTACACCTCCCGATCCCTTGCGCCCTTGCCGCGGATCCTGACGCGCGTCCCCTCGGGAGCCACATCGGCAATACGTATGTTGCAAAGCTCACCTACCCTTATTCCGGTCGCTATCATCAGGCGCACAGCGATCGAAACGGGACGTGAGGAAACGGACGTCACTCTCCCGGAGTTTGTCAGACCCGACAGTACGTCTCGAGCCTCAGAATGCGAGAGGCACCGCGGCAACCTCTTTCGGCGCGGAAGTTCCAGTCGCCAGCCGCGAAAGGGGTCTGCAGCAGGCTCCAAGACGGCCGTTCGACGAAAGAAAGTGCGCAGGCAAGCGAAGCGCCGACGCGCAGTTGAGACCGAAAGCCTCCGACGCTCCAACAGATCAGAAAGATAAGCTCCAAGATCAGCGCCAATTATCGAATCGACTGAACGATCCGCGCCCAAGAACCGATGGAAGTCGTTCAGATCCACAGCGTAGGCTTGCACGCTGTGCGGGGACAGTTGCCGCTCAACCGCACAATAGCGCAAGTACTTCGCAACCGCTGAGCTGATCAGCATCACAACCACACTCCCTTCGCAAACGCGACCAGTCTCTATCGCAGTAGCCGCAGGCTTGGGATGGACTCAGATTCATTAATGGTAAACACCCTCACAATGTGGCGCGGGATAGCACATAACTCGGAATTATCGCTCTTTGGCCCCTACCTTTCGGGTACAAGAAAACGCATTTCTGGATGCACTCCACGACATTGTCGAGGAATATGCTCGCAATCACGGGCGCGAACCGACGGACGTATCCCATTGGGATCCGTCTCGAGAATTCGTGCAAACGCTCCGGGCGGCGCTTCCGTTTCCGAAACCGCTCGATCCGGTCCCGTACAGATACTCTTACCTCATGCTGAACAAAGCAGAGGTCCTACGAAAGTTGGGATTAGATCCCAGCAAGATCGGTGGACTATTTACAGAGAATGGCTCCGAATCTATTTCGGCCGTCGCCAACGCGCTGAAACTGGCGGGCGTCACTGATGTGCACATATTTGATCCGAGCTACTTCACGACGCATCACAATCTGAGCCGTCTCGGCGTTCATGTTCACCGTATAAAGTGGCAGCGGCAGGAGTTCTCGTCTGATTGGTTGCTCGATGTTCCATCGACTCCCTCTCACGCCATATGGGTCACTGACCCAATTTACAACACCGGCCTTTATCTACCAGACGAGTTCGCTCATGCCTTGGCGGTGAAGGCGAGCAAGGGCACTACAATCGTAGCTGATGAGACGCTATCCATATTCCCGGGAAGATTTGCGAGAATTATAGGTTCTTCCGGCCAATTTTTCGCGATTCATACGCCTCACAAGGCGGTGTGTGTGAATGGGCTGAAGTTCTCGCTTGTCGCATTTCGCAAAGAGCTCGAAAGCTCTTTCGAAGATTGGGCTGACATCTTATCAGGAGGTTTGGGAATCTCCGCAATCGCTGCCATTGAACATTTTCTATCCGACGAGTACGATCAATACAGAGATGCCTTTCTTGAAGCGCTCAAGCCTGTTAGAAGATGGCACAGTGAAACTATCGCCGAGTTTGGCCGCCGGGCACTATTGGATGAACGCTCAACAGGACATTTCGCAACGGTATACTTTCCCGACAAAAGCGCCTGCCTGGGTGCCTCCATCAAATATCTGAGCTCCGTTGTTGAACGTACAGGCGCATTTTTCATTCCCGGAAACAGGAGCGGATTTGACCCCAATGCCGGATTTTGCTTTCGCGTCAACCTGTCCCTGGATTCCTCGCGATTTCGCGGGGCTCTGCGCCGTCTGTACCGCGACCTAGCCCAGTGAGTGGTTGGCGTCTTGGTCTATCTCGACGCGCAGAAGTTTCGGCGTGAATTGTTCAAGATCGGAGACAATTCGCCTGGAATGTGAATTCAACGCAAGTTCGAGATACTTTTGCAGCTCGCGCGTCACAGTCGCTGACGGGGCGGCGACAGGTTGGAGCGCGCGCCGCCGGATGACTGCAGGCAATTGCGGGGAAAACAGGATCTTGGCGCGAGCTCTGATATAGATAACGCGGTCTAGTATTCTTTCGAGCATGGATAGACAGATCAGCAAGCTGCTCAAGGTCACCACCGAAAGAGATAGTATCTCGACGTACGAGCCCGACCTCGTTTCCAGAAGGCGAGGCTTTAGTCCTGGAAGGTATCCGCTATCATGGAGGCCACGGATCGACTCGCTGAACGAAATTGAGGGCTCGCTATCAAATACGAATGAGACATTCAGCTCGTCATTTGGCAGCATGCTTTCCAGAGGTTCTATAGCGCTTTCCATTGCTGCAAGTTCGGTATACTCCGCATCCTTCAATGTGTGAGCCAATAATTTTAAAGCATCATGAGTGTGACGTGGGTTACCTTCTGCCATGCCGTAGATCTTCTCAAGGCCTGTCGCAATCGATAGGAACGGCAGGCGCGACTGGCCCGACAACAGCTCGAGGACGCGACTGAGAAATCTCAGTTCGTCAACACCAACAGCGCGCCGCCCGTTCGGGTCGTCGGCAATGCTCGAGAAAAGGTGGTCAAGGGAATCGACAGGCGCCGAGAGAGCGAAATTCAAGCTCAGCATCGCTGCTAAGAATGGCCAGCGCCGAGCCTCGTAGGTCGTAAGAAGATCCCTTACCAGGAGGAGGCCACTGGGGTGCTCGACAGTCCTGCCGCGCCAAACGAGGGTCAGATCGTCGAGGTTGTCCAGGGACAAGCCGAAAGTTAGACCTACAGACTCGGCGTTGAAGCCACATTTATCAAAGCCGCAGTCTACAAATACGTGATACTGCGAAGTGCAGTCGGAAAGATCGGTTCGCTCGAAGCGTGTCTTTTCGAATCGGCAATGCAGGAGAGTGGCCCGATGCAAAATGCAGTCGATTAAGGCCGTCCCTATCAGGTCGTTTTCCTCGAAGGTCTGTAGTTCAAAGGAGCATTGGCGAAAAGTGCAGCCGTCATACTGGCTGGCTCTCATTGATCCCTGTTGGAACGAACAGCCCTCGAAAGTCGAGTTCACGGTATCCGCGGAGCGGAAGTCCGCGACAGAAAAATCGCAGTTCGAAAATGTGCAGGATTCGAAAATAGCCGCCTCGAAATCCGAGCGGCTGAAATCGCATGATCGGAAATTGCAATTCCGGAACAGTGTACCCGAAAACAGCGATTGACGCACCGAACGACCTTCCAGGTCGAGGCCCACGAGCGCCTCGCCAGTAAAGTCGCTCTGGTCGCTCCACCTTGAAGGGACATCCGCGTCCGAATGCCTCGGAACCGGAAACTGATTATCTGTCTGAACCACCATAATTCCGAGTTATGTGTTGTTGGGCCGACAAACTGACTGCCCGAAAGTTGTCAATTCTATTAATCCGGGAAGAAAAGGCAAGCGCGCAACTTGTGGTCCGGAGGGCCGACGGTCTGAGGGTGACCGGACGCGGTATTCCGAGGCGCGGTCCGCACAGCGGGCGCTCAGTCCGCTTTGTCGCTGGTTGTCGGCAACGCCCGCCGCAGGGACCTGTTCGCAAGCGGACCCTGGCTTATCATAAGGCCTATTGAGCAGAAAGACGGCAGCCGACCGTTGCTTAGCGCTGATTGTCAGCATCGCTGGATAGAACTCCTATCTGTCCGGGACTACTATGGTCAGACGCATTCGCAATATAATCATGGCAGGAACTTTCCTCACGATTGCGGCGGGTAACGCTACCTGGGATCTGCTGAACAGCTATTTGTCATTCGGCTTGCAATATTGACCCCCCGTATTGCCGCATCTGCGAATGTTACCCTGATGGCGCCATTACCGATGATGATCCGATGTCGATTAATCGGTCGCGCCAGATGGCTTTCCCGGCTTGCTCGACGAGAGGGGCTGTGGGCGGGTCGGGCCCTACATAGCCCGAGCCGTCCACAACCCCGGGCAATGGGGCAGCGGTCGTGGCGTCGTCGAGCGGGCCCTGGGCGACCAACCGTTCGGCAGCCCTCCGTCTGAGCGCCCTCAGCAGACGTTGCACAATCGAATGCTGTCTCTTTCCGAACTCCTCGGGGTATTTCTCGCGCAGCCGGCCGACAATTGCGAGCGCCGTCAGCTGCGGCTGCTCTGCGAGCCACGCTTCGATCGCGGCAATATGCGGGTCGAGCTTGGACGGCATGCGAACTCTGGTCTTATAGGGCCGACGAGTTCGCCGGTGCGTGGCACGCGGCTCGCCGACCGTCGCGGTTTTGCCGAGCGTCTTCGCGAACGTCGCCGCGGTCGCTGGCAGGATCCTAGTGTGAGCGGGTTGCAGGCCGCGCGCCTGTCCGGCACGACGATCGACGCGATTGCCTAGTTCCTCTTGGGTCGCGCGAATCTCCGCCAACAGCGCGACCGGATCGAGCGAGCGATACTGATCGCGGAGCCGTTTCTTCACGGCCGCGGTCACCTTGGGATGCGCCAAGGCACGCTCATAGGGCGTCGATGGGAGATGATAGCGCTTGATCACTTTAGCCCCTTCGCGACGCTTCTCCTTCAGCTTGAAGGACGGCTGGAAGAAGTTGACGTAGAGCCGTGCCGCCGCATAGAGGCGGCCCATCATACGCGCCGTCTCGACGCCATCGAAGCGGCCATAGCCCATGAGGCGGCGGACGACGGCACCGTTCTTCTGCTCGACAAACGCTTGATCATTCTTCTTATAGGCGCGCGAGCGAGTGACTTCGAGCTTCTGTTCGCGACACCATGGCACGACGACATCGTTCATGAAGGCGCTGTCGTTGTCGAAGTCCACGCCGCGCAACAGCCAGGGGAACAGGCTCTGTGCGCGGTTGATCGCCTCGACGACGAGCGAACCTTCCCGCGTCAGCAACGGCAGGCACTCCGTCCAGCCGGTGGCAACATCGACCATCGTGAGGGTTTGGATGAACGAGCCAGCCACCGACGTGCCGCCATGGGCGACCATGTCAACCTCGCAGAAGCCGGGCACCGGGCTGTTCCAGTCATTGAACGTGCGGATCGGGACCTCGCGCCTGATTGCCGAATAGAATCCGGCACGGCGCCGCCTGCCGCCGCTCGCCGCGATCTTCACATCGACGAGCAGACGGTCGATGGTGGCGGCGCTGATAGCCAGAACACGATCACGGTCCGACTGGCCAAGCTGCAATCGGCCATGTTGCTCAAGGGCAGGCAGCAAGGTCGGGATCATCACTTTGAGCCGCTTGCCGCACACCCGATCCGACGCCTCCCACAGCGCCGTCAGCGCGTCCTTGATCGTCGCGCCATATCTGCGTCTTCGCTTTCTAGTTGCCTCGACCTCGCCCGGTCCAATCGTGTCGCGTCGCCGGAGCGCCCGCACTGCATGCTTGCGATGCCAGCCCGTCGTCGCGCACAGTTCGTCGAGGATCCGTCCCTTCTCCGCTCGTTTGGCCGACCGGTAACGCTCCGTTACCGCCGACACCACCTCGCGCCACGCGCCCATGCTGATCTTTCCCGCCATAGACGCCACCGAACCAATTCGATGGCACCGACCCAATCATCGGCGAGAAGTTGTCCAGTAACATTCTGGGTGAGGCAATGCGGGGTCAAATTTGCAAGCCGATCGACAGCTATTTCGGCTGCATTCTCGCGCTCGCCGCGTCATTCGTTGCCGGCCTTTGCTTCGAACGCGGCCTCATCAGACGCGCTCATCGCGAGATGACGCGGCTTCACGGCGCGCACCGGCGGGCGGAGACCGCTAGAGCGAGCGGATACGGTCCCATGTTCCCGCGTGCAATCAAAGCCATAGGTCAGCGAGCCTTGTCCAGCATGACACGTTAAAACAAGTGTTTCGGACTTGTTGGCTCCGCCCTTCGCGACGCGGAATGAAATGTCAGCCCTCAGAGATCATTTCCGGACTCTTCGTTGGCCGCCGGATCACCGTTTTGCCCGTTCATCCGAGTGGTTGACTAGCTCGTTCCTGAGCACTCGGTCGATAAGCAATGCACTTTTCGAACGGCTAGCAATCCTAGGCGGGCGTGGACCCTTCCCGATCTGCCCTTCGTTCTAAAACCAAACGAATAGCGCCAGCAGCCGATCGACTCGCGCGTGGGTGAGTATGGGCTACCTCGAT
This sequence comes from Bradyrhizobium sp. SBR1B, assembly GCF_014198205.1. Classification (NCBI taxonomy): domain Bacteria; kingdom Pseudomonadati; phylum Pseudomonadota; class Alphaproteobacteria; order Hyphomicrobiales; family Nitrobacteraceae; genus Bradyrhizobium; species Bradyrhizobium sp. SBR1B. The sequence goes on along the minus strand of NZ_JACIHC010000010.1, from coordinate 238,227 downwards.
GGACCCCCTCATACTGGATCGGTGATCGCCAAGTCTTGACACAGTGCTGAGCAGATGATGGACGCCGCTAAATCAATGCTGATGCGAGTAATGTGGAGCAAAGCAATACGGTGCCCGCAGGAGTCGACAACAACAGGCCGCCCGTGCCGAGATCGCAATCGTGCATGGAATGCCCTCTATCCCTGATGATTGGCGGCCGCGATTCGCCAGATAACTTGCAAAGGATTAGTCCTATTCGGCGCATTGTTCCTGCGATCTGGCTTGGACAGTGCATTTTTTCGTCGCTTGTTCGCGACAAGCTACCGATTTGCAACGAACAAGACCTGTAGGAATTCATCGCGCAAGCTCGCAGCAAGTCATTTGACTGGTTGCTGGACTCATCCCGATCGGAGCGGATGCGAACGGGTTCATAATTCCATCTGGCTTTGTCAAGTATTTCTTCGCAAGCGATCATTTTGACGCGCAACCAACACGCTCCATGCAGCTGATAGCACCTTAGCTCCTCGAAGTTTGCCCTATCGGGTGATCGTCCGAGAAGTGCAGCGAAGTTCTTGACCGCTTGCATGGAGTCATGATGGATGTTGGTCGCGGACTTCCGGATCGTTATCTCTTCGATCATGACGACGGCGCAGCGGTGCTAACTGCCGGGCCGGTCGTGGGAATGCTCGTGTCTGATTTAAGCTCGGCAACCTTCATCTTCAGACAGGACCCTCTACCGGGAGGTCACCTGGTTCAGAGAGCGACTACCATAATTGGTAGTTTCTGATGTGTTGTCGAAAAAGCCTCTCGAGAGCGTGTATGATGCGGATGTTGCTTACAGCAGATCGGCTCTCGAATTCCGATAAGTTCGAGATCCTGCAGGAGATCGGCGAGGTCTTGACGACGTGGCGACTCTACGGACCGCGTCACCGCTACTCACGCACGATCATCGCCGCCCCTATCATGACTAGCATGACGTACTGCCGAAAAGACATCACAACAAGAAAACGAGCACCGTCATGACCTCATCCATTCCCGACCCGCGAAATAAACTCGCCGTTGCCGCTCTGACGATCGCTGCGTTCGCGATCGGCCTGGACACCTTCGTCATCGTTGGGGCGCTTGATGTGATCTCTCGTGATCTTGCGATTTCAACCGGCGCGGCGGGCTGGATCATCTCGATTTACGCGCTCTGCTACGCCGTCTTCGCGCCGCTGAACGCCTGGACGTTCAAGGCCTCGAGGCGCCGCAATGTTCAGATTTTGGCAGCTTCGATTTTCACCGTTGGTAACCTGATCTGCGCGATCGCTCCGAACTTCGTGACCCTTGCTGCAGGTCGCGTCATTTCGGCCTACGGTGCGGCAATGTTCACCCCGGCGGCTACCGCACTGGCTGCGGAGCTCCTGCCACCAGCCCGCAAAGGGTTGGCGTTGTCCCTTATCTTCGGCGGCATGACTGTTTCACAGGTTGCGGGCGCTCCTGCCACAAGTTGGATCGCAGCTGCTATCGGCTGGCGCTTCTCATTCGGTTTCGTCGTCATTGCCGGGCTTCTCGCGTTGATAATATTCGCACCGATGATGTCTGGAATACCTGACAAGGCGCCCGAGCGCGAAGACGGCCCAACCGCGAAAGGCTTGCCGAAAACCATCTACGGTATCCTTTCCGTGACGCTATTCATCGTCGTTTCCGAGTTTATCGTTTATTCCTATGTGAGCGTCTTCATCATCGGTTCTCTGCTTGGTGGGGTGCCGCTGCTCTCGGCCGCGCTCTTTGCCTACGGTTTCGGAGCCGTGACGGGAAACGCTGCGTGCGGAGTTCTGACTGACCGTTTTGGCCCCTATAAAGTTCTCATCGCGGCCGCAGGCGCACAACTTATCCTGCTAATCGGCTTGGTTAAGTTCGGACAGCATAGTACCCTGACCGTGCTCATCGCCTTCCTTTGGGGAAACGTGAGTTACATGTATCTGGTCCCGATCCAGCACCGGCTCCTCAGTCTGGCCGGAGATAGGCAGAAGCTGGTCCTGGCAATGAACAGCTCGACAACCTCTGCAGGAATTGGCATCGGCGCTTTTCTCGGCGGCATCCTTGTCGAGATTAGTGGCGTCATGTCCCTGGCTGCGGCCTCAATCTTGATTGGCTTTATCGGCATCGGGCTGGCAGTTGTGTTCATGCGTGATGCCGTACCTGTGGAAGGAGCGACTGCAGCGTGTCCGAGATGACATCGGTTAAGGATCGAGTTGTTGCGGTTCCAGAAATAGAAAGGGTTGCTTATGCCTTCGACATTGTGAAGGAGATTGGAAGCGTCAAACGGCATTTCCGTCTTGGGCTAAGCGACTGGCTGGCCCAGCCGGAGAACAGGGTCTTGGTCACCGAATCCAGCGGAAGGCAAAGCCCTCGGTTTCCGGTAACACGCGGCGCATAACTCTTTTGATTAAGGATATTGGGGAAACGGCTAGCATAGTACACGATCGACAAATATCGCTCGGACGTGGTGACGGAAAAGCCTCGAAAGGCGGGTCGCCTTGATTGCTGCGTAAGGGCCCTCTGAGCGATCTCACGACTTTGAGATTCGCAGGGTCTTCGCGCAGATGGAGATTGGGGGGCTACCGGCGAGCGGCCAAAAAGGCTCAAAGCTGAATACGAGCACGCAGGCGCTCGTAAAGCCTGACTTCGGCCTGGTGGGTGAGTTCAACGACAACTGCAAATCGTTGGCGCGTCTCGAAGCTGGCCGCCCAACCTCCCTCGCATCGAACGACCAGGTAGTAGTTGTCGCCATACGCCTCGGTGCCGCGAGTGAATGTCACGGTGGCACTTTGAAGCGTTCCACGCTCGCGCTCGCGCGGGCCGGGATCAAGAGCACAATTGTAGCGAGGATCGAGATCAGGCTGACGCCCCTCCTCCTGGGTTCGGCGCCTGAAATGTTCGAAGATTAGATCTGGATCACATCCACGCACGAGTCGGAAATTCATCCCGATTCCCGCATAGTCTGCGCGCGTGTGCCGCACCGGAGGATCGAAGGCAAGTGTCACCCGGATGCTGCGGCGGCCACCACTTTGGAAGGGTTCGGGAACAGGTAGCTGATAAATTGCAAAATGATCGATCGCCAATTCGTCTTCTGCATATAGAACAACGCGGTGATCATCCGAATATGCGGCAAGCTCCGTATCTACGGCGCCGTTCCCGCACACCGAGCGCACGGCATCCTCGCCGAGCACCTGTAGTCGCCGCTGAGCCTCTTCTGGCACGCGAGCAGCTCCTGTCAGCAGCGCGCGGAGCAGATTGGCCGACGCTGCTGGAAAGCGGTTGAGAATTTGCGCGGCCTTGTGGGCCACGCGCGGCGCTGCGTAGGAGGTGCCGGAACCTGACGTGAATAGGCGGTCCGTGAAGCGATGGTGCAGGGTCAGCACCCCTGCGGTTGCCAAATCCTCGCCAAGACGTAGCCGCCCCACCGCGGGGTCGAATACCATGGTGCCCCCGATATCGACGAGGTCCGGCTTTAGCGCACCCCCGATCCCCGGCCCGACCCGCGTGAAGGGAGCAGGCTCGAAAGCGCGCGTGATGGGACGAATATGAAGATGCTCTGCAAGGTCCGAATCGACCCCCTCTCCGTGAGCAAGTGCGCCGACCGTGAGCACATTCATGGCGCCCGCGGGCTCGCAGAGCCTGTTGGTTGGCTCAAGCAAATAGCTCGGATAATCCGTGATGGCTTGCTCTAGCCGATTGCCACCGCGGGGCGCGCGATTGCCCGCTGAAACAACGATCACCGCGTCGAGCTCGCGGGCGAGTTCATCCAGAGTTGCAGCCCACGGGCCCACCTTCCCGCCGTCATAGGGGCGCTTCGGATCACCGAGCGCGATGACAAAGAGCCGGCAGCCGAACCGTTCATGAAGCGTGGTCAGGGCCTCTCGCATCTGTGAGGGAACAAGGCGGCGCTCATCGAACTGTCCCCGGTCGTTCACCACCTTGGCGGAAGCAATGCGGCCTGCTCGTATCAGTGCGCCGGCTGCCAGCTGATCTTTGAAATCACCAAAAAGCGCGATGCCCGCAACGCGTGTCCCATGCCCCCAATCGTCTGCACTGCCGAGGCGTTCGGGAGAGCCGATTGCTCCGACAATAGCCCCCTGAAGGAGAGGATGATCATTGACGCCACTATCGATGATGCCGATGACGGGCGGTTCGCCCGCAATATCCTCCAGTTGCGGCAAATCCGCGATGGTTAGTTCAAGAGCTTCGCCGGTTGCAACATCTGGCTCCGGTGGCAAATCGACCTGCGTGACATCTTCAACGGCCAGCAGGGCTTGAATGACGTCACCAGCCATGCGCGCACGCAGCATAGTGATAGACGGACCGATGTAACGATCGAGAACCTCTCCACCGCGTGCATCCACATAATCGGCAACCTGCTCGAGCTTGCGCATTCGAACATCGCGCCGACCGACGTCCCACAATTCCAGATCAAGAACAAGGCTGCGCCCGGTAGCAAAATCGGCTGGATTGCTAAAGCCTTCTTCACGCAAACGAACGCCGATGCGATCGCGGGGCTCGACAGCGCCGATGCTTTCGATGCGGCTGATGAAGCCGCTGTAGGAAGGAGCCACTTGCCCGGGCGGTATTCCGAGCGAGTAGGCCTGCAGCCGGTCGCGAAAGGCTTGCAAGTCATCAGTCGAGGCAAACAGGATCAGCGTCTTGTCTTCGTCGCTGGCCAGAAGCGTCAACCCGAGGCGCTCCCAGTCCTCCTCCATCGTCATGCCAGTCATCCGCACGCGCAAGATCAGGGACGGGTCGACGAATTCGGGGCGTCGGCGGCGTTGCTGCTCGGCTATGGCGGTGTCGAGCTCAGCGCGCAAGCGCTGACTATGGTTGCCGACTTCGCGCTGGGGCGCCGCTCCACCACCTCCATGCTTTCGCCTTTCGAGGCGTTCAGGCAAGCGCAGAAGCTGGAGGTGATCGTACCGCGCCACGGATGATCAGTGCTCTTGCGCCGACTGCTGCAAGCGGGAAGTTCCGGAGCGGCGGCGAATCTCATCGGCCATCGCATGACGAAAGTCTTGCTCGCCGACGTCCTTGCGACGTTCGATGACAGCGGTTTTGATCGCCTGCACACAAATGCGTTCGATCTCGGCGTAGGAGTATCCCTCGAGCTCGCGCGCATGGGGATGCAGATCAAAACTGATTTTGACGTTCTTGAATTTCATAGTCAGGAATCGGTCGATCATCTCGCGATCAGGCTTCTCAAACCAGATCACTTCGTCAAAACGACGCCATACAGCTGGATCGAGGGCCTGGTCGAGATTCGTGGCCGCAATCAAAAAGCCCTTTGGCTTGATCCGATCGATGAAGATGAGAAGGCTGTTGACCACCCGCCGCAGCTCGTTGTGCTCACTGGTGTCGTCGCGCGATCGCGCCAGTGCATCGAATTCGTCAAGGAAAAGCACGCAGGGTTGCTTGCGGGCGAACTCGAATATCTTTCGAACATTCCCGGCGGTCTCGCCAAGATAAGATGAAATCAGGCGATCGATCTTGACGACGAACAATGGCAGGCCGAGTTCGCCCGCGAAGATTTCGGTGCACAGGGTTTTGCCGCACCCGGGCGGGCCACAGAACAGGAGCTTGGAGCGTACTGGCAATCCATGCCGACGTATATCGTCAGCCCGGCGGAATTCCTGCATCAGCCCGGTAAAGATCCGCACATTGGTCTTGCTGAGCACGATATCGCTCTTGGTGTGCTCGGGTGCGATCCTCTCGACGAAATCGTTGGCGGCATCGGGAAACGGGATCAGCGGCGCCAGCGTCTTGCGCTGCGAAGCGCTACTTGACGCGTGATCGAGGGTTTGTCGGAGCGAGCGTGCCAGAACGCGGTTGTTCTTCTGCTCCTCCTCAAGAATGATCTGTTCGGCGACGGCCCGGAACTCGTCGTCCCGGCCGTAGCTCGCCAATAGTTTCTTCATCAGCTCGCCGCGCGCCATCCGTCAGTCCGTCTTCGTCCCTCACAGGCAACCATAGTGAGGTCAATCCGATCTCACCATGCATTTCAGCCGTTAAACTCAGGTCAACCACAACCGAATGACGAAGGTCACCGTCGTACGGGCGAGCCCAAAGCCAGTCAGCAGCACTTTACCACATGTCGCTGCAAATGCGAACAAAAAGAGAACATGAAGGCAGTGAGGAACGTTTGCCCCTTAACAAGCAGGTCGCGCAGGCCCGCTTTCGGAACTGCCCCGGAAATTCGGCCGATCAGGCGCACTGTTAGAGGCGGAGATCGCCGGATGCGATCGTAAAAGACAGGGGCCCCGTCATCTGGCCTGCACTTCTCGCCTGGCCGCGAGCGACAGAGAATGTCCTGATTGAGCGGCCACATGGGCTCAACCGAGCTAGCGCATCACCAAGAAATCACCTGCAAAGACACTTTTTGAAAGTGTTGTTGGCTCCTCAATCGTGCGGTGCGGCCACGGTTCGCAATGCTGGGATCGCTACAAGAATGAAATCCGCCCGGGCGAGGCTGCGGGTCAATGCCGGCTGGAGTTTGACTCGGAGATTAAGGGCGCGCCGCCAACTGAAATCGGCCCTTCCGGTTTAGCGGGTTGGGCCGCTCTCTTCGCCGGCCTCAAAACGGGGCGGGCTACAGGCGGAGAAAGAACCGGCGGATCAGAGGCCGCGGCAGAGGCCGAAACAGATAAGTTCTGTAGCGATTCGATTTGCGCGGTAAGCGCCTCAATGCGGTCCGCCATTCGTCTCAAATCGGTTTGCTGCGCAACGATATGCTGCTGGAGTTCTGCAATTTCATCGCTGGCCCGATGCTGGCCCGATCGAACCTCTAGCAGAGCCTGCCTATCCTCAGGTGACAAGCCTGGGATTGGCGAAAGCTCATGCGCCGGTGACCTCGCCAATATTGTCTCCAAGTTGGTCCCAAAGTTGGTCCCAAAATAGGCTCCCGCGGCACACAGACCAAAGCACACGACCAGCAGGGCCAGGATCCAGGACGACCGGCGGGAGGATTTGTGTAAAGCGCGCGGTAACTCCGAGGCGCTCGCCTCATCGATCACATTCATGATTCTCTGCCGCTCCTCGAGTTTGATGCTTCTCGTCACGCAATAATGGGCACAGGTTAAGGCTGCGCGGGCGAGGGACGGTGCTGATCGCAAGCTCGCCGCCACTGCCGCTATAGCGACCAGCAATGGTTTATGCATTTGGAGAGCGGACTTTTGATAAGGAGCTTGCCGACCGACTGTCGCTCGGGTTCAGCCAATTAAGAGATAGGCTTGCCCAGCAGAGAGAGCAGCTAAACTAAGCTGCGTCGAGATTCGGCATCAACTCGTGCATATACGCCGCATTCCTTTGTTAAAGCGAGATGAGCGCAGCAAACGTCTCCTTGGCCCGACGCAAATTGCGACCTCTTGGGCGGATAGTTTTGGGGCTACGATATGAAGAGACTTCTTGCATTCTCATCGACGCTGTTGTTCGTGGCTAAAGAACGCCACGCCCGGCAAGTTGATACATTCACCGCCTTTGCTTGTCTCACAGTGGGGCGGCGTAGCGGCAATCGATCGAACTCGCCTGGCTAGGTTTCTCTTTGCGCAAGTTTCGTCCAGCAAGCCATGGGCTGTCTACCCCAGTGGGGTCGATGAGTAACAGGATGGGGGAGCCATGCGGGAGCCCGCCCCGCGAGAAGGATAAAGGGGCCTGCCCGGATCGACGAGGACGGTCTAAGGTCTCGTCCCGATTTGCCGAATCCGCGTCAGCATTTTTATCGGCCTCTTACTTTAAGGTTGAGCGCGGGCCGGTAGGTACCGCTAAGATGTGCGTGCTTTGGTGCTGCCGCGTTTGGTTGAAGATAGTGAGTTTCCAGGTCTCGATACTCAAGATTCTCGCCGGCCAACCCGGGGGCCGTGCGAGTCTCGCTGTCCTGAAAGATTATTTGGCGGTGTTCTACTCCAGCGGTCCGGACTGGGCGGATCGTATGAAGCGATTGGCTGCGCGGGCGCCGGATCTCAACATTTTCGGACAAGGGTTGGTCACGCGAGAACCCGGACATTGGATCATCACGGAAAAAGGGCTGACCTTTCTTACTTTGCTGGAACAGACGGGCGGACCTGCCTCCGAGGTGCCACCGCCCGAAGGCGGCAGCGCTGAGAAACTTCTTGTTGGTAAGCTTCCGGTGCTTGCCCCGGGCCGACAAGGGCACGGCTCCGGTCGTCATCGTCGCCGTAGACGCGAAAGGACGCGCGATGGGCGGGCTAACTAGCCCATTGGCAAGCCCATGCTCGGACGCGAGGTCGCTGCTTGTCCTGCCGCGGCGACATCGCATAGCGCCTACCCGCACGCCTTTGATGCCTTCGCAAACTATGATTAGATCGCGATTGTTTGAGATGGAGATTTTGTAGTGCCAACCGGGATCGTGAAATGGTTCAACGCGACAAAGGGCTATGGCTTTATCAAGCCCGATGATGACGAAGCCGACGTATTCGTGCACATCAGGGCAGTCGAGAAGGCGGGCTACACCGCCCTTGTCGAGGGGGCCCGGATCAGCTTCGAGCGCAAGACGGGCAGCTCCGGCAAAGTGTCCGCAGAGAACCTGCGTATAGGATGATTTACCTCGCGCAACGCAACGAGTCTGTAACGACAAAGCCATCGACATGGGCTGCGCGGCGACAAGTCCGTTCCAAGTCAGAGGTTGAGAACTGCCTTTGGGGGGAGGACGGACTAGCCAATTCTGCCGGGATTGCGAAAGGTCGGCCGCTATCCGGATAGCGCTTTGTGCGCCGTAAGTCTGACGCAATCCATTTCGAATCGTGCGTCGGCCCGCCCTCCTCTCGGTTGACCGGCCTATCCAAGCTCGCAACGAGCAGGCGCGGCGATGCTCTTGCGATAATCGGAAGGGGTCCGAACAAACAATCGCCGGCGGGCCGCTCAAGATGCCTGGAGCTACTCACCGCCCTCATAGAATAGTTCGAGCGGAAGGCCGACGAGCGCCTTGCCGATCCAGTCGCGAGCAATCACATTCGACGGCCCCATGGCGATCGCCGCACGCGCGTCACGGAAGGCACGCTCGATCGGCCCGCGGTGGTAACCGTAACCTCCCGTGACGGTGAGCGCGATTGCCGCGACCTTGTTGGCAACTTCGGCGGCATGGACCTTGAACTCGGTCAGAGGAATCAGGATCTCGCTCTGCGGCTTACCGGCCCGCCAGAGCTCGTCTAGCCGTCCGGCAAGCTCCAGCCGCCAGGGCCGCAATGTCTCGACGAGGACTTTTGCCGCACCCAGCTCCTGCCGGATGGCCTGGTAGTCCGACAGGCTCTTGTTTCGGTCCTTATGGACGAAACTCGTCGCGTGCTTGACGGCTGCGTTCAATGCGCCTCGGGCGACGCCTTCCCAGACAGCGCCGAGGCCGATCAGATAGACCGGCGATACGCCATCGTAGATGATCTCCTTGCCCTGCCCCTCGATTCCGAGTCGGTCACGCTGCGGCACTCGCACGTTGTTGTAGCGAATCGGTCCTGAGTGATTGCCGCGAACCCCGAGCGCATCCCAAGGCTTGGATTGGATACCCTCGGACTTGCCGTCGACGATGAAGAACACGATGTCTGTCTGGTCCTTGGCCCCAGGGCTGCGCGTCTGAACGACATAGAAGTCAGCCTGGCCGGAACTCGTGGTGAACGATTTCTCGGCGTTGAGAAGATAGTAGTCACCGTCGCGGGAGGACTCCGACAGATTATACCACCAATGTCCCCCGGTGGCGCGTTCACTCGTCGAGTAAGTACCGAGCAGTGCGCCATTGTTCGCCTTCAGCCAACGCTGCTTCTGGTCATCACTGCCGAACAGGTTGATCGTCTGAACAGCGCCGACATGCATGACGTAAACGAGGCCGGTCGATGCGTCAGCCTGTCCGATGCGGTGAGCGGCTTCAGCAAATTCAATATGACCAAGACCGAGGCCGCCAAAGCGTGGCTCGTTGAGGACACCGGTCCAGCCAGCGTCTGCCAAGGCTTTCAGGTTCTCTCTTGGAAACCGGCTTTCTAGATCATTGCGATCGGCATTGACCTTTACAGTGGCATCGATCACGACATCCAGCCGGGAATAAATGTCAGAGTCGGTTTTATGTGCAAGATTGTCGGCCATCTCTCTTTTCTCCTGTATTGATCAAAGTGTTGCGACGGCATGAGCGGGCGGTCTCTCGGTCATATCCGTTTGTGGCGCATCGCCGAGGTAGAGCGCCTTGATATCGTCACGGTTGCGCAATTGATCCGATGGACCGGACAGTACGCTGCGCCCGTTCTCAAGCACGACCGCATGGTGGGCAAAGCGCAGCGCAACTGTCGAATTCTGCTCCGCAACTAGAATAGACAGGCCCTGCTCCCGGTTGAGCTGCTTGAGGATTCGGAAAATGCTTTCGACGACGAGCGGCGCTAGCCCCATGGATGGTTCATCCAGCAGCAGCAACCGCGGACGCGACATCAGCGCCCGGCCGATCACCGTCATCTGCTGCTCGCCGCCTGAGGTAAGACCTGAGATTGAGTTGCGATGATACTTCAGGCGCGGAAAAAGGTGGTAGATCTCGTCGAGCCCCGCGCGAATTTCTTGGGATTTTGCGTCCCGGCCAAGACTACCCGTGATCAGGTTCTCTTCGACCGTCAGGGAAGGGAAACAATGCCGGCCTTCGAGCACCGGAACGATCCCGGATCGGACCAGCTCTGCTGGAGCAACGCCTCTGATGTCCAGGTCATCGAAGACAAGGCGCCCAGCCGAGACCTGACCGCGCCGAGCCGGAAGCAGCCCCGAGATTGCTTGAAGCGTCGTGGACTTGCCGGAACCGTTGGCTCCAAGGAGCGCAACGATTTCCCCGCTGCGGACGGTGGTCGAGACGCCATTCACGGCCTCGATCGCGTCATGATAGGTCGCGGTCAGCCCCTCGACAGAAAGTAGAACGTCGCTCATGCGCTGGTTTGTCCTCTGCAAGACCTGCGGGAGCCGGGGGCGCCCGCAGGTCTTGAGCTTCGCCTTACTGGCTCACTGACTCATTCCCGGAGCTGCGGATCTTGATGCCGTGCTCCTTTGCGTAAGCGGCGGAAGATTTCTCGATGATCGGCCGGAGGAATGCCCAGTCCGGCGCGATCCAGTCCGAAACCACCTTCCATTTGGTGCCGTCCCACTGCTGAAAGGTGACGCGGCCATCGCCCTCGTGATTGTCCCAGGTGACGTTGATCGAATGGAACAGCCCCTTTGCGCCCAGGGCCTCTACGCGCGCCGTATCGAGCGCCAGGTGTTCAAACCCCCATCGGACTTCATCGCCTGTTAGCGTGCGCTTGCCGAATTTTGCCTGTGCAATCCGGATCGCCTCGACATTCAAGATACCGTTTACGATTCCGAGGTTGTGATAGACGCTGCCGATGCGCTTCGTGTCCTCGAGATTGCCTTTGTTCGCACCATAGACGGTCTTGATTACCTCCTGGAGCACAGGATATTCGGCGCCGGAGGCCTGGGTCGTGATCGCGATGTAGCCCTTGGCCGCATCGCCGGCAGGAATAACATCCTCTTCGGAGTTGGACCAGACATTGCCGATGATGTGGTCGGCAGGGAATCCGACCTTTTGCGCGGTCTTCAACGCCACCGGGTTCATGACCCCCCACCCGCGCAGGACCACATAGTCCGGCTTGGTCTTTCGGATCGAGAGCCATTGCGATTGCTGCTCGTTGCCGGGGTGCGGGACTTCGATCTGCTCGAGCTCAAAGCCGTATTTATCGGCCAACAGCTTGTAGATCGCGATCGTCTCCTTGCCGTAGGGCGAACCGTGATAGAGCACGACGATCTTCTTACCCTTAAGCCTGTCCTGGCCGCCCTCTCTCGAGGCGAGATAGTTCACGATTCCCGAGGTTTCACTGTACGGATTGAGAAGAAGAGGAAAGACATAGGGGAACACGCGGCCGTCGGTGGAGTCGGTACGGCCGTGATTGATGGTGATCAGCGGCACCTGGTCCTTGGTGATGCGGTCGATCATGGCGTAGGCGATGCCGACGGACAGCGGGTTCCAGGCTGCAATCCCAGGACGGCTCTTTAGCCGTTCGTAGACCTCAACGCCGCGCTCGACTTCGTACTGGGTCTCACCTTCGGCCCAGGTGAGCTTGACACCGTTGACGCCGCCATCCCGGATGTTGATCAGATTAAGATAGTCGATGAAGCCTCCGAAAAAACCGGTCCCTCCGGCGGCATAGGGGCCGACCCGGTAGCTTTGCAGTGGAAAGAATTGCTCGTCGGCGCGTGCGGCCAACGGAGTTGTCAAACCGACGGCAAGCGCCGCAGCCATCGTGACCTTCAGATGTCTCATGACGTTCATCGTAAGCTCCTGTGTTTCAGGTGAATCTCAATTTGGAAGGGCTGGGCGCCTGGCTGGCCAGATAGCGGCCCGGGCACGATCGCAGAGGGCAATGAGGCCGCGCGGTTCGGCGATCAGAAATGCGATGATTAGTGCGCCGATCACGATGCGCTGGCACATCTCTAAAACACCCGAATCGAACACGTGGCCGAGCAACGCGGCACCGATCCGCGACAGCAAAAGTGGAAACACGACGATGAAGGCAGCGCCGATGAAAGCGCCGCGCAAGGAGGCAAGGCCGCCGATGATGATGATGAACAGGATCTGGAAAGAGCGATCGAGATTGAACCCGGCTGGCTCGACCGTACGCAAATAGGCGAATGCCCAAAGTACGCCCGCAACGCCAATGAGAAAGGACGAGAAACCGAAGGCCAGCAGCTTGGTGCGCAGCAGCGGCACCCCGATCACTTTGGCCGCGATCTCATGGTCACGGACCGCGACGAAGTTGCGGCCGGATTGAGAACGCAGCAATCGCAGCGTCAGCAGGGTCAAAACGAGGACGATTGTCAGCGAAAAAAGGTAACGTTCGCCGGCGCTCCTGAACTCGATGCTGCCGAGGGTGAGAACAGGCGCGTCGATCACCCCGGATGGACTATCGTTGGAGAACCAGCTGAATTTGGTCAGAGCCCATTGCACGAAAAATTGAGCGGCCAACGTTGATACTGCGAGATAGAAGCCGCGCAGCCGCAGGCTCGGCAATCCGAATACGATGCCGATGGCTGCCGCCACACCTCCTGCGAGAACCAGATCGATGAGCAGCGGCAATGCCGGAACGCGAAGGTGAAGATTGTAGGCGGCGTAGGCACCGACTGCGAGAAAGGCGGCTGAGCCAAGCGAGACCTGACCGGCATAGCCGGTCAGCACATTGAGCCCGACGGCGGCAAGCGACAGTGCCAGGAAGGGCGTGAGTACGGCATCGAGCAGGTAGTCGGTGCCCGCAAGCGGAACGATGCCGTAGGCCGACACGGTCACGAGGACGATCCACAGGGCCTCGCCGGACAACCAGGCCGATTTGGCGGAAGCGAGAGCCGACATGGCCTACACCCTCTCCACCAGCTTCTGCCCGAACAGGCCCGACGGCCGGATCAACAAGAGCGCGAGGGCTGCAACATAGGCCCCCCAGACTTCGATGCCACCGCCAAAGAACGGTCCAACGTAGACCTCGGCCAGCTTCTCGATGGCGCCCACCAAAAGGCCGCCGACGATCGCACCGGCCAGCGAGTCGAAGCCGCCGAGAACCAATACCGGGAGCGCCTTTAAGACGACGAGCGAAAGGGAGAACTGCACACCGAGCCGCGCGCCCCACAGGAGTCCTCCGACCAGGGCCACGAGCCCCGAGGCAGTCCAGACCGCGAACCAAACCCGTGGCAACCGCAAGCCGACCGCAAGCGCTGCAAACTGATCATCTGCGACGGCGCGAAACGCCAGCCCGGTGCGGGTGTAGCGAAAGAACAGCGCAAACAGCGCAACCAGGCTGCCGGCAACCGCCGCCGCAAACAGGTCTAACCGGCTGATAAGGACGCCGGCCAGCTCGAACGGGGTATCGCTGATGCCGATGTCGAGGCCATGCACCTGCGTCCCCCAGAGAAGCTGGGCTGCGCCTTCAATGACATAGGACAGCCCGAGCGTCGCCATGAAGAGCGTGGTAGGCGGCTGGTTGACCAGCGGCCGCAGCACCGCGCGCTCGGTGGCAATGCCAAGCACAACCATGACGACCAGCGTCGCGGCGAGTGCTCCAAGGAATGGCGTGCCACGCTCCAGCAGACTGACGAACGTCAGAGCTGCGAACAACAGCATCGCGCCCTGTGCAAAATTGAGTATCCCTGAGGTCTTGTAGATCAGGACGAACCCGATTGCGACCAGGGAGTACATGACCCCTGAAAGCAGGCCACCGATCATCACCTCGATCAGAAACTGATAGTCAAACATCAGATCGCCAGCTCCGTCTCGTCGGTGTGTGCAACACCAAGATAGGCATCGATCACTGCTGGATTTGCGCGGACCTCGCCGGGCCTGCCGTCTGCGATCTTTCGCCCGTGATCGAGCACGGCCACGCGATCGGACAGCTCCATCACCACGCCGACGTCATGCTCGATCAGGACGATTGCCGCACCAAAAATGCTACGGGCATTGCGCACATGCTGCGACGGCTCCCGCTTTTCGGCGAGAGTTACGCCCGCGAACGGCTCGTCGAGCAGCAGGAGCTTCGGCCTGGCGACCAGCGCCCGCGCCAGCTCAACCCGCTTCTGCACGCCGTAGGGGAGTGCTCCTGCGGGGCAATCGCGAACCTCTGCCAGACGCAGTACCCTGATCACGTCATCCGCAGCAGCACGGTTTTCTGCATCGATCCGCCGGGCCAGCGGCGAGCCGATGATCTGCCGCAGAAACCCGACATGTTCGCGGTGGGCGAGCCCCATCAGCACGTTGTCAAAGACCGAAAGTCCCTTAAAGAGGGCAAGGTTCTGAAAAGTCCGTGCCACGCCAAGGGCTGCAAGCCTTGCCGCCGGCACCTCGCGAAAGGCCTCCTCGCCAAGCCACACTGCCCCCAGATTGGGCCGGTAAAGCCCGGAGACGATATTGAGGAGCGAGCTCTTGCCGGCGCCGTTTGGTCCGATCACGGCGAGGATTTCGCCCGGAGCAACGTCGAGATCGACCTCGCGCAACGCTGCCACGCCGCCGAACGTCAACGAGATGCTCTCGAGTTCAAGGACGGGCTGCACTGGGGCCTCGGCAGAGCCATCCGCAATCCCGTCCAACGCCCCCTTTTTCCTGCCGGTTGGCCCTTCCGCATATCGGCGTGAAGGACTCGGATCCAGCCGGAAGGCGCCGCCCCCTGTCGCGATCTCAGTCATGTAACTCGCCCTCGGCTTGCGGCTACTCGGCGGCTTGAACGCGCAAAGGCGTTCTTGCCTCGAGCTCACGAACCAGCGGGATCACATGCTTGCCGAAATATTCGACCTCTTCCTGGAAATGCAGGAATCCGAGCAGAATCAGGTCAGCGCCGGCATGCTTAAGCTCGATGATCCGTTCAGCGACCTGCTGCGGTGTTCCAATCAGATTGGAGCGGAAGCCGTCGTTGTATTGAACGAGATCCTGGAATGTGGACTTCGCCCAATTGCCCTCGCGCTCGGGACTTGCATTGCCGGCATTCTGAACCTCATGGTGAAAGCCGCGGACCGCGTCAGGAATTGCTCTTTCGAGGATCTCCTGCAGGACTTCCCTCGCTTCCTTCTCGGTATGGCGAACGATGCCGAATGCGTTGATGCCGATCCCAGTCTTGAAGCTCTTGCCGAAAGTCGTCTCCTTGGACCTGATGTCCTCGACCTGCGCTTTCAGCCCCTCCGGCGTATTCCCGTTGGTAAAATACCAGTCGGACACGCGGGCTGCCATGTCGCGGGCGGCGCGTGAGGAGCCGCCCTGGAAGATCTCAGGCAGTGGATCGAGAGGCTTCGGCTTCAGTGAATACTCATTGAACCGATAGAAGTCTCCCTTGAGCGTAAAGCTCTGTTCCGTCCAGATCCCGCGAAGGGCTCGGATGAACTCCTCTGAACGTCGGTAGCGCTCGTCGTGATCGAGCCAGGGCTCGCCGATGGCATGGAATTCACCGCGGAACCAGCCCGAGACGATGTTGACCGCAACGCGCCCATTGGTGAGCTGGCTGATCGTCGCAATCTGTTTGGCGGCCACCGCCGGATTCCAGGGACCGGGCAGGAGAGCTGCAATCACCTTGAGCTTTTCGGTCGCAGCCAGCAACGCGTGCGAAAAGCTAACCGGTTCATGTTGGTTGTCGGCCCCGTAACCGGCCGTGAAACGAATCTGGCTGAGCGCATAGTCGAAGCCCGCCTTTTCGGCAATTTGGGCAAGCTTCCGGTTGTAGTCGATATCCCAGCCGGTACGCTGCTCGATCGACGAAATCACAAGCCCTCCCGATACGTTCGGTACCCAATAGGCAAATTTGAGCGGCTGGTTGTTCAAAGACATCCTGTTCGTCCTCTGTAAGTGCTCACGTTGCGGCGAAAGAGGCGCCGGACCAAAGCGGCACAGCATCCGGCGATCACACCGCTCGGAAAAGCGGGTGCCCATTCTGCTGTTCAGCCACGGTTTGCGTTATTGATAGAGAGAGCTAAAGCGATCTCACAAGATCGCCTTGCCGGTTAAGCCGACTCAGGAGAGACACGAACACAACCGATCGACAAGCTTGCGCCTTTTTGAACGCCTTACTTTGTCGAAGATTTCGTTGCGCATCATCAGTCGCTCCCGCTGTCACCATTGCGTGACGATCAATCCTCTCAGAGATCGTGCAAGCATGCGAGTCCAAGACGCACTATTTTTCGCCGCGTGGAGAAAACCAGCGTGCTATTGTTTCGTCGCCAACGCATCGTTTGTTGTAGCACCGCTCTGTCCAATGAGAGGCGGCGGGCTCGCTATCGCGGTTGAACGACCATCCTGCTCGATCGTTGATATGGAGACATTTTCGCGCGTGCGCCTCTCGACGCGCATAAGATATTCTCCTGGTCCATCGCTGCGCAGCGCCGTGGCGTGTCGATCTGTCGATAACGAGCCACATTGTCGACGTCACATACTATCAGGAACTCGCGCAGCCGGCCGAAGCACACAGGTTCGATGCCGCGTCCTTCGCCGGCGGTCCCGCACTGGCTGATAATTTCGGGGACACGCAGGCTTTGGATTGAGCCGATAACGTTGCTCACAAGGGGACCGCGTCCGCACCCCGCACCAGACATTAGCGAGCCCGCAGGAATTGACGCGGACATCAATCTCAGGCGCTCACGTTCGACCGAAGCCTCGACCCTCATCAAAATTCTGCCAGGTATTTCTCGGCCCATTGCGAGCACCGCAACCCAAGGCGGACGGGCTCCAGGAGGAGTTCAGCGCCCTGATCCAGCCGCAGCGCTCGCTTTCGTTCCGCGAGGCGTCCCGCCTTCAAAGGAAGCCGATCGACAACCAGGGTACGGCGGCGACAATCAACGTGCCGATCAAGAGCGCGATCATGTAGCCGACGATGGGCCTCATGCCTTCGTCCGGATTGATGCGGCTGATTGCGCAGGCCGCGTAATAACCAACGCCGAACGGCGGCGCGAACAGGCCGATGCCCATGGCGAGAACAACGACCATCGCATAGTGGACATCACGCACCCCGACCTGCCGCGCGATCGGGAACAGCAGCGGGCCAAACAGCACGATGGCCGGGATACCTTCCAGCACGCTGCCCAGGATCACGAAAGTTACGATTGAGACCGCGAGGAAGACAGGGACACCGCCGGGAAGACCGGTCATGAACTTGGCAAGAGAGGCAGAAAATCCCGGTTGCGTCAGCGCCCATGCCATCCCGTGGCTGCGCCGATGATGAGCAGGATCGCCCCGGACAGCGAAGCCGTCTCGACCAGCATCGGATAGATACGGCGCCAGTCGAACTGGCGGTAGATGAAGAGACCCGCACAGGCCGGTTAGAGGATGCCGATGGTCGAGACCTCCGTTGCCGTCGCAACCCCTTCGACGACGGTCGTCCGAATTACCAATGGCAGCGCAATGGCCGGTATCGCGATCACAAAGGCGCGGCCGATCTGCCGCCCTGTCGCTCTTTTGACGTGGGACAGATCCTCGCCGCGGTAACGCCACCACACGACCGCCGCGAGCATGACCGCAAGCACCACGCCGGGGAGCAACCCGCCAGTGAACAGCGCGGAGATCGACACGCCTGTTACCGAGCCGATCGTGATCAGGACCAGCGAAGGAGGAATCGTCTCGGTCTGCGCGCCTGTTGCGGCCAACAGCGCCACGAGATCGCCCGGCTTTGCCCCACGCTGCCGCATCTCGGGAAAAAGGACCGGCGCTACCGCAGCCATATCTGCTGCCTTGGAGCCGGAAATACCCGAGACCAGATACATCGCGCCGACCAGCACGTAATGCAGCCCGCCTCGCACGTGGCCCAGAAGGCTTGCCAGAAAGCTGACCATGGCACGTGCCATGCCCGTCATCTCGATCAGCAGACCGAGAAAGACGAAGAGAGGCACAGCGAGGAGGATCAGGTGGCTCATGCCCTCGTCCATTCGCCCGATCATGACGACGTCGGGCGTGCTGGTCGTCAGAGCGAGATAACCGACCGTGGCAAGGCCGAACGCGAACGCGATCGGCACGGCCGCAAAGACCATCGCGCCTACGACGAAAACGAAAAAGATCAGGAGATTCAGATTGCCTAGCGGCTTCAAGACGGGAGCGAGCAGAACGAAGGTCGCGATGAGGCCTGCGACCATTGCGACCGAAGCCAGCAAGCTGCGCAGGCTCGCGATACGGATGAGCCGGAGGACCGCGGCGACCAGCATCAGTCCAATGCCAATCGGCAACGCCGCCGCACGCCAGCTGTTGACGATTTCGAGCGCCGGAGTCGTGACGAAGGCCTCGTCGGCGGCGAACTCATAGGCCGGCCAGACGACAAGCACGAGGAATGCCAGCGATGCCGCAGCCGCGATGACATCCAGGAACACACGAGTTTCCACACTGAGAACCCCGACGATGGCAGTCATCCGCATATGCTCGCCGCGCTGAAACGCAATCACTGATCCCAGCATAGCGAGCCAGAGGAAGAGAATGCCGGCGAGCTCATCGGACCAGACGATCGGCGAGCGGAACACATATCTGCTTACGATTCCTGCGGATAGGACCGCGATTTCCGCGAGCACGAGCAGTGCTGCTGGTACAGCGACGATATGGCCGAGCACACTGTTGGCTGTAACCACCCAACTGCGCCGGCCGGACTGCGACGCGCCGGCCGCCACACCTGCATCGGCATGCGGCGTATGACTCACGCTTGTCATGATAGCTGGCCCGCGGCCTTTTCAAGCGGCGACCATGCCTCAGCGCCAAACTTGGCTTTCCAGTCGGCGTAGAAGCTGGTTTTCGACAAGGCTTGGCGGAAGGCGGCGCGATCGACGTCGATGAATTTGAGACCCTTGGCCGAGAAGTCGGTGCGCAGGGACTGGCTGAGCTTCGCGATGTCGGCGCGCTGATCCGCAGCAGAGCGATCGAGCTCGCGTGTCACGGTCTCCTGCACGTCCTTAGGCAGGCGCTCGAAGGCACGCTTGTTGCCCAGCACCCAATAGCCGTCCCAAACGTGCCCGGTCAGGCTGCACGTGCTCTGCACTTCATAGAGCCGCGCGGTTGCGATGATCGGCAACGGATTCTCCTGGCCGTCGACGACCTTTGTCTGCAACGCGGAATAGACCTCGTTGAAATTTATTGGTGTAGGCCCGGCACCGAGCGCCTTGAAGAGCGAGGTCAACAGAGGCGCGGGTGGTACGCGGATCTGGAAATTCTTCAGATCATCCGGCGTCCGGATTTCGCGGCCGGAGGACGTCACCTGACGAAGGCCGTTGTCCCAGGCTTTCGATACCGCCATGATCGGCGTCTTGGCAATCTGCGCCCGGATATAGGTGCCCAAGTCGCCGTCCATCGCATTCCACACGCTCTCGTAGTCGGCAAACGCGAATCCGGTATTTACGATGCCGGCGCTCGGCACCAGGGTGGCAAGGATCGACGACGACTGGTTGAAGAACTCGACGCCGCCGCTGCGGACCTGGGTCAAGAGCTCGGTATCGGAGCCCAGCTGGTTGGCTGGAAACAACCTGATCTCCAGCCGGCCGCTGGTCGCTTCCTTGATGCGGTCGATGGCTTCCTGCGCGCGAATATTGACAGGATGGGTCGGATCCTGTCCTGTAGCGAGCTTGTAGACGAACTCGGCGGCGGATGCCGGGCGGGTCATAATCCCGCAGAGAGGTACGGCCGTAGCCGCCATCAAGAGCGTACGGCGGCTGATGCTTCCGGACTTCGAAACTGTCATTTTTTCCTCCTGATCCTGCATTGACGTAGGTGCCGACTGCATCAGGCTCCAAACGAGCGTGCGGCTTTCCGGCTTTTCGTTCGCCAGCTCTGGAGCGCCAGCATTTGGGCAGGAGCCATCACTCACCGCCGCACATGCGACGGATGTCGCTCCTCACCAGGGCTTGGTCGGGTTGACGCTTAGCGCCGTCGCACTAAAGCCACTGCTTGATCTGTCTTGCGATCTCTGCGGTGGAAATCCCGTACCGGTCGTGCAGTGTTGGAAGTGCGCCAGCGTCAAGAAATTCGTCAGGCAAGGCGATTTGGCGGAAAGGTGGATGGACGCCCGAACGCATCAGAAGTCCGGCAACCGCCTCTCCCAGGCCTCCGATCATCGTATGGTTTTCGGCAACTACGACAAGGCGGCCGGACTTCGCCGCTTCCCTCAAGATCGTTTCGGTATCGAGCGGTTTGATGGTGGGAACATGCAGCACGGCGATATGCACACCGTCGTTCTTCAACGTTTGTGCGGCTTCGAGCGCGCGCATGGTCATGATGCCGGATGAGATGACCAGGGCATGATTCCCGTCGCGGTTCAGCTTGGCCTTACCGAGCTCGAACTTGTAATCATATTCATCCAAGACGACCGGCACCTGACCACGCAGCAGGCGCATGTAGACGGGTCCCCTGATGGGCTGCGATCGCAGGCACCAGCTGCTCGATTTCGTGGGCGTCGCAGGGATCGATGACCGTCATGTTGGGCATCGCGCGAAACAGCGCGACGTCCTCTGCGGCCTGATGACTCGGGCCGTAGCCCGACGTCAGCCCAGGCAATGCGCAGACGATCTTCACGTTGCGGTTTTCTTCGGCGATCGTTTGGTGGATAAAATCATAAGCTCGCCGCGACGCGAATACGGCGTAGGTGGTCGCGAACGGCATGAAACCTTCGGCGGCAAGGCCTGAAGCGGCGCCGAACAGCAGCTGCTCAGCCATGCCCATCTGATAGTAGCGGTCCGGAAATTCCTTCGCGAAGATGTGCAGGTCGGTGTACTTGCCAAGATCAGCCGTCATACCGACCACATCAGGACGACTGCGTGCGAGTTCGACGAGCGCGTGCCCAAAGGGTGCCGGCTTCGTTTTCTGTCCCTCCGTCGCGATCGAGGCGATCATGGCGGAGGTGGTCAGGCGCGGCTTACCCGGCTGTGGTGCTGATCTGACGATCTTCATGCCTGCCTCCCGGCTTCCAGCGCGGCAAGCGCGAGTTGCCATTCGTGCTGCTCGACGCGGATGAAATGATTTTTCTCGCGCTGCTCAAGGAAGGGAACGCCCTTCCCCATCAGCGTGTCGGCAACAATCATCCGCGGCTTCGGCTCCGAATGTGCCTTGGCGACATCGAACGCAGCCACCACGGCATCGCGATCGTTGCCGTCGATGCGTTGCACGAACCAACCGAAAGCCTTAAGCTTCTCGACCAGCGGCTCGAAGGCCATGACCTGCGTCGAAGGACCGTCCGCCTGCTGATTGTTGACGTCGACGATGCCGATCAGATTGTCGAGCTTGTAGTGACCGGCCGGCTGGATGGCTTCCCAGACCGAGCCTTCGTCAAGCTCGCCATCGGAGAACAAGGTGTACACCCGCGCCGCGGATTTCTTGCGCTTGAGGCCGAGGCCCATGCCGACGGCGATGCTGAGCCCAAGCCCGAGCGAGCCGCCCGACATTTCCATTCCGGGCGTGTAGGAAGCCATGCCCGACATCGGCAGGCGACTCTCGTCGCTTCCGTAGGTTTCAAGTTCTTCCTCAGGGACGATGCCCGCCTCAATCAATGCCGCGTAAAGCGCGATGGCGCAGTGCCCGTTGGACAGTAGGAAGCGGTCCCGCTCCTCCCATGACGGATCTTCAGGCCGGTAACGCATTGCGTGAAAGTAAGCCACTGCGAGAACGTCGGAGATATCGAGCGCCTGCGCGATATAGCCCTGGCCCTGAACCTCGGCCATGCGCAGCGCATTGCGGCGAACGTTGTAGGCCCGATCCGGCAGGCTCGGCGTGTTTGTCAGCGTCTTGGTAGAGTTTTCCATGGACCTGGACCTTGTCTCGTCTCAGTGGATCAGCATTCCGCCATTGACGTCGATCACGGCGCCAGTGACGTAGGCGGAGAGATCTGAGACCAGGAAAGTGTAGATGCCGGCGACGTCGTCTGCCGTGCCGAGACGATTGAGCGGAATACCTTCCAGGATTTTTGTCCTCATCGTCGGTCAGCTTGCCGGCGGTGATATCGGTGTCGATCAGGCCGGGCGTCACGCAATTGACCCGGATGCCGTCTGGGCCGAACTCGCGGGCCATAGCCTTGGCGAGACCCAGCACGCCGGCCTTCGCCGCCGAATAGTGCGGACCGCCAAAAATTCCGGAACAGAACCCCTTTCAGATTGACGTCCTGGATGCGATCCCAATCGGCCGCCGAAATCTCGAGGAGCTTCACCGGCTGGGTGATACCGGCGTTGTTGATGAGGATGTCGACGCTTCCGAACGCATCCAGCGCGCGGGCGACGGCTTGCTCGCAGGAGGCTTTGTCCGCAACGTCACACCGAAGCCCGACGTGGGACTTTCCAAGCGATGCTGCGGCATCCGCAGCAGCGTCGGCATCAATATCCAGAATGGCGCACCGAGCGCCCTCGGCAGCGAACCGCCGGGCGGTGGCAAGCCCGATCCCGCGCGGCGAAGCCGCGCCCGAAATGATGGCAGTCTTGCCGCTGAGCAGCATCGGTTCCTCCCGCACATTGTTCTTCATTAGCGGGACAAGAATTGACCTGCGCAGTGCCGACTGACAATCGCACAGTTGTCACGGATCGATGAATCTGGTTCACTTATGGCATGTTGTCGAACATCCCCATATCGGCAATTCGTGCTTTCGAAGCCGCGGCCCGCACCGGATCGTTTCGCGATGCGGCGAATGAGCTTCACCTGACGCCGAGTGCGGTCAGTCATGCCATCCGCAAGCTCGAGGGCAGGCTTCGGACCGTTCTATTTGAGCGCAGCGCGCGCTCCGTGCGGCTCACGCCGGCGGGCGAGAATTTGATGCGTCATACCGGCGCTGCGTTTGATCAGCTTCGCCGCGGACTTGAGGAGGTTGCCGCGCGCGGACCGCAATTGGTCCGCGTTCATTCCGCGCCGAGCTTTGCCACACAATGGCTTGCGCCGAGACTCGCACAGTTTCTCGCCACCCACCCGAAGCTCGAAGTCCGGCTGGCTGCGAGCACGGACGACGCTCGCTTCAGCAACGATGATTTTGATATCGACATCGTCTACGGTCCGCCTCGAGCGGAAGGTGTCGAAATTGTTCCTCTGCCGGAAGAGACCGTGACCCCGCTCTGCTCCCCCGCGCTTGCAAAATCGATCAGGAAGCTGCCGATCTCCTCCATCATACGCTCATCCGTTCCGACGTGAAGCAGGTTCAGTGGCACCAATGGTTCACGGCGAACGGATTGGAAGCACCTGCGCTCCACGGCATGAGGTTCGATCGAAGCTTTCTGGCAATTGCAACGGCCGCAGAGGGACTGGGAGTGGCGTTGGAATCAACGCTTCTGGCCGAGCGCGAACTGGCGAGCGGGCGATTGGTGGCGCCGTTAACCGGACGCGCGAAGGATATTCGATACGTCGGCCATCGCCTTATCTACCCGCGCGCAAGCCGACAAAGATCGGCGGTACGAGCGTTTGCAGATTGGCTTCTCGAGCAATTCGGCGGCGAGGACGTCCGCTCCCCGCGATGAATTGTAAGCAGCCTCCTTCGCCGAGGAACTTGCGGCGAATCACATGTGGGCGGCTCCGCTGTTGTCGGAAGCGAAGTCTAAGGTCTGATCCCACTTCTGCGTGGTCTGAAACCCTAATGGATAGCTGTCGCCGCGGACGGCCGGCACGTGGCTTTGGTGCAGGAGCCTACCAAAGATGAGCGGGTCGTGTGTCACTTGACTATCACGGACCCGCATCATTCTCTGCTTGAGCGCCAGCTTGAACTATTGAAGGAGCGCTCGGGCCGCGGTCCCTCGTGTCGTTCGCCGCTTTTGGCGGCCGGGCACGCCGGTTGAATGCCAGAAGCAGCTGACGCTCGTTGGCTTTACCGCTTTGCGTGCGACCAGCCGTCAGA
Organism: Bradyrhizobium sp. SBR1B; assembly: GCF_014198205.1. Classification (NCBI taxonomy): domain Bacteria; kingdom Pseudomonadati; phylum Pseudomonadota; class Alphaproteobacteria; order Hyphomicrobiales; family Nitrobacteraceae; genus Bradyrhizobium; species Bradyrhizobium sp. SBR1B. The sequence continues at coordinate 213,910 of NZ_JACIHC010000010.1, read as the reverse complement.
ATAGCAAACCCAGAACACGGAAAAATACAGGAGCGAAACGTGTCATAACAACTGGCAGCAAGTGAGCTGTCGTCAAGTCTCACCTTAATCTATGCCAGCAAGCTGTCGCCCTACAATCTCGACAAATTTGTAGGTAGGCTCCCTGCGCCATGTCGAGTTCGCCACGAAGCGTTGCGTACTTTTGACGGGATAAGCGCTGGTTTCACTTCACATCAGTGTGCCTCGTGCGCTGACCGATCCCAAGGCAATGGCACAGCCTTTGCTCCATTGCATTTCGGAGGGGCGGCTGCCAGGTCTCGACCTGTTCCGTCGCAGGACGTGCACACATATGGAACGAAAGGCGCTGCCATGAGTGATGGGAGTTCGGTCAACGCCAAGACGGAAGAGTCCGTTGCTGGTGCATTCGACCCAATGACGCGGCCGGCGCTGGTCGAACAGAGAACGAGGGATAGCACTACTCCTAACCAACGCGGTTCTGACGAGTGCAGCGTTTTTGCCCAGGCCAGGTGGGAGCGACCAGCCAGCTACGAGCTTCAGAACGGACTCCAAGTCGTGGTAATTCCGGATCATCGGACGCCCGTCGTAACTCAGATGATCTGGTATAACGTCGGCTCTGCCGACGAGCCACCCGGAAAATCGGGTCTCGCGCATTTCCTCGAACATCTGATGTTTAAGGGCACATCCAAAAATCCGCCGGGTGCATTTGCCCAGGCCGTGCTGCGCATGGGCGGCCACCAAAATGCTTTCACCGGCGCCGACTTTACAAGCTATTTTGAGCATTTTCCGCGCGAGCAGCTCGGCAAGATGCTGGAATTTGAAGCTGACCGCATGACCAATCTCGTTCTTATAGATAAGGACGTGCGGTCCGAGCGCGACGTCGTGCTCGAGGAATTAAATATGGCGGTCGCCAACAATCCAGGTGCGCGGCTCGCCGAGCAGATGATGGCGGCGCTTTACCTCAACCACCCCTATGGCCGCCTCGTTATCGGCTGGCGGCACGAGATCGAAAAGCTTGGCCGTGAAGACGCGCTCGGCTTCTACAAGCGGTTCTATGCACCAAACAACGCTGTTCTGATCATCGCTGGCGATGTAGAGGCGGGCGAGATCCGCCCGATGGTGGAGACGAGTTTTGGCGGCATTCCCCCTCAACCGCAGATTCCGGCGCAGCGCCTGCGACCTCAGGAGCCGCCTCCGGCTGCGCCACGCAGCATAACGCTGGCCGATCCCCGCGTTGAGCAGCCAGAGCTAAACCGCCACTATCTGGTGCCGTCGGCGCGCACCGCGCTCGCCGGCGAAAGTCCCGTGCTTGACGTGCTCGCGCAATTGATGGGCGGCGGCATCAACTCATATCTCTACCGCGCGCTGGTGATCGACAAAAAGCTCGCGAGTCGCGCCTGGGCGAGCTACGAGCCCACCGCGCTCGATTCATCGCTGGTCGCAATCTCAGTTGCACCAGAGCCCGGTATCGAGTTCGAGCAGATTGAACACGTCATCGACGGCGTGATTGCCGGTATTGCCCAGCATCCTGCGCGCACAGAGGATATCGAGCTCGTCAAGACGCGGCTGCTCGCTCAAGCAATCTATGCCCGGGACGACCAAGTAAAGCTCGCGCTATGGTACGGCAGCCGGCTCACGACAGGACTGACCATCGACGAAATCCGAGGCTGGCCGGACAGCATCCGCGAAGTCAGTGCCGCGCAGCTGTCCGCGGCCGCGCGCAAGTGGCTCGACAAAAAGCGTTCCGTGACTGGCTATCTCGTCAAGGAACCTACCCATTGACACGCGGAGAGCTGATATTGGCCCAGTCTTGCACACGACGTGACGTCCTCCTCGCCGGGGCGTCAGCTTCAATCGCAGTGCTCGCATCACCAAACTCGCTTGCTGCCACCAGCACGCTTGCCGCGGCCAAGATCAAACGCGTGGTCTCGAGTGGCGGTATAGAGGCCTGGTTGTTGCAGGATGCGACTGTCCCCCTGATTGCTGTAGAATATGCCTTCGGCGGGGGAGCGACACAGGACCCGAGCGACAAATCCGGCGTTAGCCGCATGGTGGCTCGGCTGCTCGACCAAGGCGCCGGCAATCTGGACTCCACGACGTTTCATCAGCGGCTCGACCGCCGTGCCATTGAGTTGAGCTTCGAATCGGATCGTGATCACTTCGGCGGTAGCTTGCGCACGCTAAAGGACAACAAAGACGAGGCCTTTGACCTCTTACGGATGGCCCTGACCTCGCCGCGTTTCGACCCGGCGGATGTCGAACGGATCCGTGCCGGCCAGCTTGCGAACCTTCGGCATGAGCTGACCGATCCTTCGTCGCTCGCAATTCGCAAGTTCTACGAAATCACCTTCCAGGACCATCCCTATGCTCGGCAGGCCGGAGGCACCCTCGACAGCGTGCCAAAGATCAACTTGGCGGATCTCAAGGGCTATGTCCGAGGCGTGATCGCAAAAGACACACTCAAGATCGCGGTGGTCGGCGACATCGATCCAGAGGACCTGTGCAAATTGCTCGACTGCACTTTTTCGAGCCTGTCAGACAAGTCGAACTTGACGCCGATTCCCGACGTTGTCGCAACAAAGCCACCGCAGCGCGTTTTCATTCCCCTCGATGTCACGCAGACATTCGTGACATTCGGTGGTCCGGGCGTTCGGCGCATCGAGCCGGATTTCATGTCAGCCTTTGTCGTCAACCATATCCTTGGCGGCGGTTTGACTTCGCGGCTCTTCCGCGAAGTCCGCGAGAAGCGCGGGTTGGCCTATTTTATCGGCGAGCGGCTGGTCTGGATGGATCATTCATCCGTCTTCGTCGGCTATAGCGGCACGCATGCCGATCGCGCAGGCGGGACAGTCGAAGAGATTGAGAGGCAGGTCCGTCACATTGCCGAGACCGGGCCGACCCCGCAGGAACTCGATGATGCGAAGTCTTACGTGAAGGGCTCCCAGATACTAGCTCTCGGCACTACATCGAAGCTTGCGCGAACGCTGTTGCAGCATCAGCTTGATAAGCTGCCGATCGACTACCTCGAGAAACACGACGAGGTTGTGGATGCTGTGACCTTGGAGGATGCCAAGAGAGCAGCGGCGCGCCTCTGGGGCGACGGGCTGCTCACCGTTCTCGTCGGCCGTTCCCCAGTGCCATGACTACGTCCCCGTCAAATGCGGAGAGGGGCGTCAAACCACAATATGCAGGGCGGCCACGCCCAAAGTGAGGATTGGCAGGCGGGGCACTAGATGAAGATCCTCATCCTTCCGAACCGCGGCTCATCGGTCGACTTCAATAAACCCTTGGCCGGCCGGTTTTCCGACCTGAATAATGCGACGTTGAGTTACGGCGTTAGGCCGCGCCGGTCGCACTTTCCAATGCCAACAGAATGCTCCAGTCCACCGGGTGACCTCGCGCCTTTCGGCGGCTGCACAAACAAATCGAAAAAAAATCAACGTCCAGCTTTTTTGGCGATGCGGTTGAGAAGCTCAACTGTCGCATGTTCTATCGCGCCTCAAGGACTACTCATGTAGGAGCAGTCAATCTCGGGTTCGTAAAGTGATTTACCTTTGGAATACCTTGATCTCAGCGGATCCGGCGCACATTCCAGGCCACAACAGAACGAGTTTTAATGCGCGAGCTTATGCCATGGGCCAGACTGGCAACACACTGGCTATAAATCTACTGCTAGGTTTCAGACTCAATTGGTCGAATCGACTGAGGTCGATGGTAACCCAAGAAGTTCTTGCGAGTTTGTCGTGTCAAACACGCCTGAAATCCTTAAGACGGCAGAAACAGCGCTCGATAACGTTGCGCCTGTTGTAGGCACACTCACTGAAGCTGTGGAGGGTTACCTGTTCGATTTGTTTGCAAACGGCCTTTGCCGCGATCTACGCTTTCGGTACGAAAGCGGTCGCCGTCGCAGCCTTTGTCGTTGAAGAGGGCAGACGACGGCGCGACTTCCGAGAGGCCGGCCTTAAAGAACGATCTGGGGCTTGCCGTTAAGGTGAGACGATTGCGCACTGTCCTCGATCAGGGTCGCTCAGAGCGTGACTTTTCGCGGTGCGCCAACGGCGCGAGCGACCGATCGCCAAGCTTCACTGTCGGCCCGTGATTTTGAGCAGCGGGCTATCGGCCACTGCGCGTCTGTCGGCCGTTTCGCTACCTCATTTTTATTGTCAAAGCACAATCCACCGGCGGGGAACCAGGCACGCTGTTCTGTCACAGGCAACCACAGCCTTTAGAGCGGGGGCGAGTTGACACGTGCCATGGCTGCCATATTGCTCGCGGCTTTGTTCGCAGCCGACGCGTTGCGCGCCACGACGTAGAGCGCTCCAACGCGCCCACCGTGAAGGTCCAAAATTCTTGGTCGCAGGAATATGCCACCAGCGCCTCATCGGCTGCCTTCAGTACCAGCCATGAAGCTGCCTCCTTATCGAGTCGCTCGCCCGAGCCTTGCGAGATCGATGAAGGGGGATCAATCCTCGTGCAGAGAGCATTTGCGCCACCTCACTCGACTGCTCGATGGAGAAGTCCAAACAAGTTGGGTGATGACAGCACCCATGCAGCAGGACGTGCGTTCCCTTCTCTGCTTCCATCACGGACTCGCGCACGCTTTTGGAATTGACGGATTGGCGCGCCAAATCGACGAACCGATAATTTTGTGGCGTGACGCGCCCAGATGAAAAGATCGGCATGATTGGGCCAGCTCGGTGTTCCAATCCGTACCTTTTCGCTTGCGCTTGCGGCGTTGATCAATTCGGCCAATTCCTTTGAGCGTTTTCGGGCTAAGCTGCCCGGATGTTGGCCATGAAGCGATCTAGCTCGGTCCGCAGACGCACACTCTCAGTCGATAGTGTCTTGGCCGAACTCAGCACCTCGTCCGAAGCAGTTCCGGTCTCGGTTGCAGCGCGATTGACCTGTCCAATATCGACGGCCACAGCCTGCGTGCCTTGCGCGACGGTTTGGACGCTACGCGCGATCTCCTGGGTAGCGGAGCTCTGCTGTTCGACCGCGCTCGCGATCGAGGCTGCAATCGCCGATATCTGATCGATCGTCGTCCCAATCTCCTTGATCGCCCCCACTGACTCGCTCGTGGCGCCCTGCATTGCGGCAATATGGGCCGAGATCTCGTCAGTCGCCTTTGCCGTCTGGCTCGCGAGCGACTTGACCTCGCTCGCGACAACGGCGAAGCCTCGTCCTGCCTCACCCGCGCGCGCCGCCTCGATGGTGGCGTTGAGGGCCAGGAGATTGGTCTGTTCGGCGATCGCTGTGATCAGCTTCACGACGTCACCGATCTGTTGCGCCGCGCGGGACAGCCTGGCTATGCGATCATCGGTTTCCTTGGCCTGCACTACGGCAGCTTCCGTGATACGGTTGGAACCCTGGACTTGCCGACCGATCTCCTCAACCGACGCAGAAAGTTCTTCCGTCGCGGCAGCGACCGACTGCGTGTTGGAGGAAGCCTGGCCGGAAACGTTGGCTACCTGGCTCGACAAGCCCTGTGTGGTCTCTGCGGTCCGCATCAGTGTCGTCGCAGCGGTCTCGAGCTGCGCTGCGGAGGCCGAGACGTTAGATACAATGGAGCCGACCGCGCCCTCGAATTGGTCGGCGAATCGAATCAGCTCGGCGCGTCGAGAGGCCGCCTGCTCCCGATTCTGCGCCTCCGCCGTTGCGGCGTCCCGTTCAGCCTTGGCAATCGCCTGCAGCTTGAACTCTTCCATCGCCGCGGCCATTTCACCGAGCTCATCCTTTCGGCCAAGCCCCGGCAACACCACGTCAAAATCTCCCGACGCCAGCTTTCGCATCGCGTTGCACATCGCGATCATTGGGCGTGAAATGCCCGTGCCGAGCAGGAAGGCAAGCACAGCGCCAAAAAGTATTCCGCCGGCAGCGAGCATCAAGATCAGTTGCTCGGTCCGACCGACGAGCTGTTCCGACTCCGTTTCTAGTCGTCGCTGCTCGCCAAGGAGATCGGATTTCATTGCGGCCGAACCTTGCATGATGGTCCCGGCCGAGCTGCCCATCTCCGCCACAAGCTCATCGACGGACTTGGCATTCGCTATGAGCTTCTCCAGCGCCTCGCGATAGGCTTGCAGCAACGCCTTGGCTTCCCTGAGGCCGGCTACGACCGTCTCGTCCGCCGAATAGATCGCCTTGAACGAATTCTCGGCCAATTTCAGCCCACCGAGCGCACTTGCTGCCACGGATTGATCTGAACTGAGATAGAAATTGCTGGTGGCTGCGTTCGCGGCCTGAAACTGCGTGTTGACCTGCTTAGTACCGAACTCAATAGCCTGGGTCTCGGCGTCGGACGCACCAAGGCGGATATCGTCCAGCTTGTATTTCAGCAGGCTCGCGCTGGGCGTGATTTGATCATGCACGATCAGCGCACTGCTACGCTTCAATTCGAGGATTCTGGCAAATGTCGCCGAAAAGCCGGTGAACTCCTTTGCGAGCTTGTTGAGACGCTCCAGGCGATCCGGCGCCTTGGTGTTCTTGATCGATTGATCGATGGCGTTCTTCAAGCTGGCCTCGGCATCCAGCGCTGCCTTCGCATCGTCTTCCTTGCCGGTGACCACGAAGTATCGAGCACCCGAGCGGTAGGCCAGCAGTTCATGGTCGATATTGCGCGCGAAATCGGCCTCCGAAACACTGACCCGGAAGGACCCGACTCCATCGGAGACACGCTCGAACCCGAAATAGGCGAACGCCATGCTGACGGCCAGGATGACGAGAACCGCCCCGAATCCGGCTACAATCTTCGCACGAAATCGCAGGGGCGGAATGAGATTTCGCGTCGGTTTTCCCTTGATACGCCCAGCCATCCTCATTCTCCCCCATGTGTTCGCACTGGCCCACCCAGCGGTCCGGGATTTCCCAGACAGATTTGAAAATGAGTGGAGAGTGGTCAAAGTGAGGTAAATCCGTCTTACCGAACGATGGGGCGCATCATCGCTGCAGAGGAATGGCGAGCTTCGACCATAGACGCTTGGACGTTGACCGGCCTAGCCACAGGTGACTTGGCAAACTCATCGGAAACTATTGAAGACCAACCCTTTTCTCAGACCGTGCTTTGGTGGAGGATGGACGGGCTGCGAGGTCTGGCCGGTCACCGAAGGTCGGATTGTTGAATGCAAATTGACTGACTGTTGAGCCGTATGCATCGATCCCGATATGAGTAACCGAACCGACCTTGTTGAGCTGGAAGCTTTTCTGGCGATTGTACGCGCAGGCGGCTTCCGTCGCGCCGCGACCATCAGGGGTGTCTCCGCCTCTGCTCTCAGCCATTCCATGAGAAGCCTGGAGCAACGGCTTGGCGTCCGGCTTCTCCATCGCACCAGCCGGAGCGTGCATCTTACAGCTGCTGGGGAAATGCTCGTGCGTGAGCTGGAGCCTCGCTTCCGCGGCATTGAGGAAGCTATCGAGGGCTTGAATGAGTTCCGGGGCCACCTTGTAGGCCGCGTCAGGATCACCGCATTGCGCGACGCTGCGCGCTTGCTTCTCGCGCCGAAGCTCCCAGCGTTTCTCGCCGCTTTCCCCGAGATCGAGGTGGAGATTGCCGTCGACGACAAGTTCGTGGACATGGTCGCTGAGGGATTTGACGCGGGTATCCGCTATGGCGGGACCGTGCCCGAGGGCATGATTGCCTCGCGACTGAGCGACAGTCTCGAATGGGTCATCGTCGGCTCACCGGGCTATCTCAAAGATCATGGCTATCCAAAACACCCGGAAGAACTTTCGAGCCATAAGTGCATCCGCATCCGCCTTGGCACCGATCGAATCTACGAATGGGAATTCGAGCATCAAGAGAAACGTCTCACCATCGACGTTCCCGGAGCGATCATTCTTGATGACTCCGAGCTTTCGATCCGAATGGCGGAGGCCGGCGTCGGCCTGTTCTATTGTCTGAAAGCCAGGGTCGAAGCTCAATTGTCGAGCGGCTCACTGGTTTCGGTGCTGCCCGAGTGGATTTCGCCCGGACCGGGCTTCCACGCCTACTACTCTTCCCACCGTCAAGTGCCGTCCGCGCTGCGAGCGTTCCTGGACCATCTTCGAGGTTAGTGGTGGTTTTCCCGCTAGTCGCGCCCCGGCGTCGCGATTTCGTCAAGGCACTTCCACGACTCTGGTCGAGCACCTGAAGGCGCCTGATCGCTCGCTAGGGCACGTTCTCACTAGGGGCTGGGCTGGGCTGGCAAATTGATGTCCGGTGGCCCTCAATAGCGGCCGAAGAGCGGACCCGAGGCCGCAGATGGGCCCACAAGCAGATCTGGGGGCGACGACACCGCATTTCGTCTGTTAGCCCCCGGGGCCGTCCTTCATGATATAGCCCATTAGGTCGTCCACGTTGTGCTCCAAATCGCGGATGATGTTCTTGACGACGTCTCCGATCGAGATCACGCCTACGACCTTGCCCGCGTCCAGCACCGGCAGATGGCGAAAGCCGCGCGTAGCTATCATTGCCATGCAGCCCTCCAGCCGATCGTCCGGCTTAACCGTCACCGGGTTGCTCGTCATCACCTGGCCCACGGGCGTCGTCTTCGCATCGAGCCCGGGCAACAGCACTTTAATAGCGCAGTCACCCTGGGTCACGATACCGACGAGCACGTCGTCGTCGATGACCAGCACCGACCGGACCCGATTGTCGCGCATCTGGCGCAAGGCTTCGACGACCGTGTCGCTGGAACGAACATCGATCAAGGCGCCCTTCTTCTGGGCCAGAGCGCTTGTTTGCTCATCGATGTCCCCTCGGGGCCCTGTCCTGCCCCACCCTTGATGGCCCGCATTGAAGAATAGTCGAAATATCTTGCCTCGTCAGCACCGCGCCGATGTCGCACCGGCGAGGCCTGTCACCGATCCCGACAGCGAGATTTTCACCGCCTCGATGGCGTAGCCCGGCGGCACCTTCACCACTTCCAGCTCGAAGACGCTGACGCCATCATGCGCAGCGCAACCCTGAAGAGATACCGCTCTACCGTCGCTCCAAATTCCCTAGCCAACAGAGTGGTAGAAAAGGGTACCCAGGTTCAAGCGGCCGAAGCACTGGTACCCCCTCAAGGTCTGCTATGAATTTAAAAGCTGTCGAGGGCTTGAGCGACGCGCGGTCCGGTTACATCGCTTAGCGGACTTATATATGGTCACGCGAGACTCTTCGGTCCGTCTACTAGTGAGCACTCATCACAACATTCTTCGGCGTGCCATTCCAGAACGCTTCGATATTATCGATGAGCTGGTCCGCAAGCGTTTGCACCGCCTCCTGACTCGCCCACGCGACGTGAGGCGTCAGGATGAAGTTGGGCAGGCCTGTCAGTTGCATGAGTGGATGATCGGCTGAGGGAGGCTCGACGGTAGCCACATCAAAGGCGGCGCCTGATATGCGACCGGAATGAAGCGCCTCACCCAGGGCGATCTCGTCAACCAGACCACCTCTCGCCGTATTGATGAGTATCGGCTTGCGTTCCATGAGCGCGAACTCGGGCGCCCCGATCATGTTGCGCGTTGCTGGCGTCAGCGGAGCGTGGATCGTGATCGCATCGCTGAGACGCAGCACGTCTTCAAACGGCGTATAGAGCGGCCCCATTCCCTCCACACCTTTGTAGGATGAAAACAGGACGCGCATCCCAAAGCCTCGCGCGAGGTCCGCGACGGCACGTCCCAGCGCACCATCTCCAATGATCCCGAGTACAGATCCTGCGATGTTCCGGATCGGGTAATCGAAATAGCAAAACTGTCCCGACTCAGTCCAACGTCCCGCCCGCACAGAGTCCCGATACGCGAGAAGGCTGCGCCGAAGAGCAAACAGAAGAGCGAACGTATGTTCGGGGACTGTGTCGACCGCGTAATCCCGAATATTTGACACGAGCACATTCCTGGCAGCACAGGCCGCAATATCCACCACATCTGTCCCGGTCGCAGCGACTGCTACCAGTTTCAGGTTGCGTGCTGTGGCAATCCCCCTTGCAGTTACCGGCGCCTTGTTTGTGATCACAACATGGGCATCGGCAATCCGATCGCTCACCTCCTCGGCTCGCGTCGCTTCGTACTCAATCCACTCGTGTGGAAATGACAATTGGCGCAAAACGACGTCAGGCAGTATCGTGCTCCTATCGAGAAACACGACCTTTGCGGTTGTGATGGTTTTGCTCATGTTGAAACTCCGTCCAGGCGTGGCGTTCGCTTCGGGTCGTACCCGCACATTCCCTCCCCGCATACGACGGACGAGAGATCGCTCCGCAAACGACTTCAAGCAATTATGAAAGAACGCTTCGCGCTGGGAAAACGAAAAAGAGGGTCGAACACATGAGTATTGCTCAACTTCGCCATTTCAATGATATCTCAGTCCTCCTCCGGCAGTCCTGACATCCAGGCCGCAAAGCGCGGCCCCCAATCAGGATGCCATCGGGAAAGCGCGGGCCTGTTTTGAACCATATCGTCCGCGGCCCAACGAATTCGTCTAGCATCTATTTCGGATGTGACTGAATTGTCGGGGCAAATGATGTAAAAATCGCCGCGCCGAAACCGTTTGACAAACAGGTCGATCACTTGTTCGGCCGTCCAGGGCTCCTCCGGCTTCACATCCTGCAACGGCTTCAGGCCCGGAAAGTTCATGGGAGTCCATGTGTACCCGGGCACCAGCAGGTGCGCCGTGACACGACCTTCAGTCGCCTTCAAAAGCTCGTGGCTGAGTTGCTCGGTCAGAACCTTCACTGCGGCCTTGGAGACGGAGTACGCCGCTTTGCCGGGCGGGGTGGTAATACCTTCCTTGGACCCGAGATTGACGATCGCGCTTCGTGTCTTCGCTTCGATCATGCGCGGAACGAAAAGATGTTGGGCAGCGAGCACGCCAAAAAAATTTATGTCGAGCGCGTGCCGCCATGCGCCGATTTGCTCGTACGGGCCCGCGCGCTCGATGATAGCTGCATTGTTCATCAGCAGCGCAACTTCGCCGAACCGTCCGTATGCCGCATCCCTCAAAGCTTCCAGATCCGCCTCACGGGATACATCGCCCGGCACGACGACAATTTCGGTATCGAGCGTGTCGGCGAGCATCCGAAGCGCATCTTCGTCCCTGTCGAACAGCACGAGGCGCATCCCTTCGCGAGCAAAACGCCCTGCCGCAGCCGCCCCGATTCCGTTCGCCGCACCTGTCACAACTGCAACGCGCCCTCGGGCGATGATGTCGGCGTTCATCTCTCGTCCTTCCTTGAGTGAGACCCGCATCCGGTCTTGCCGTGCAAGGGTTCCGATCCCGGCAAAGTCAATCCGAATGTTTTGACCAGATCCTTCTCCTGCTCTGGTGACAGGAAGCGAGGATTGAGGCCCCGCAACAGCAGATAGAGTTTAGCGGTCTCTTCGAGTTCCTCGGTCGCAAACACGGCGGCCTCGAGCGCTTCGGCAGAGACGACCGGCCCGTGATTGGCCAACAGGATGGAAGAGTATTTCCCCGCGAGCCCCGTAATCGCCGAAGCGACCGCGGGGTCTCCTGGTCGATAGTACGGAATCAGGGCCGTCTGACCGCACTTCATCAGATAATAAGGCGTCATCGACGGCAAGGCCGCACGTGCGTCGATCTCGGGCAGCATCGAGAGCGCTACTGAATGCGTCGAATGAAGGTGAACGACAGCCCCCGAACTGCTGCGGGTGTCGTAGAGCGCAGCATGGAGCGGCACTTCCTTGGTCGGAGGATCACCGGAAACGACGCGCCCTTGCGCGTCGATTCTTGATATCCGGGCAGGATCAAGAAAGCCGAGAGAGGCATTCGTGGGCGTTACCAAGCACCCGCCGTCTTCCAGCCGTACGCTGATGTTACCCGACGAGCCTGGTGTCAGCCCCCGCTCAAATAATGACCGGCCGAACCGGCAAATCTCTTCTCGACGTTTGGTCTCGCTCACGTGCATACCGAAGGTTGGATCCAACACCTCGTGCTATTGGGGCTGAACTCAGCCCAATGGCGCTATGAACCACTCGGGAGTTGTTCAAGATCAGAGAATGAAGCCGGTGTGGATGAAGTTCGAGTGGTGACCGTCGACAATGGCATTGAGGATTTCGCGCGCTGGTTGGGTGTATTTTGTCGCGACCATCGAACGTATTGAAAACGAACGCAGCGCATCGGTGACCGACAGCGTGCCTTCGGCCGAGTCCTTCCTTCCGGTGAACGGGAAGACATCGGGCCCACGCTGACACTGACAATTGATATTCACCCGGCACACCTGATTGACCAGCGAATCGGCCATGCGGCCGATCATGTCGGGATCGCGGGCAAACAGGCTCACTTGCTGACCGTGTTCGGAGGTGGCAACGTAATCGAGCGCAACGTCAAGATCTGCGAAACTCATGATCGGGACCAGGGGACCGAATTGCTCCTCGCGATAAAGCCGCATCGCCGACGTCACCGGGTATACTACCGCCGGATAGAACAAGGTGCCTTCAACCGTGCCGCCACCGGCGTTGAGAACCTCGGCACCGTTGGCGACGGCATCGTCCAGAAGCTCGGTCATTTGCCTGGCCTTCGCCGTGCTGGGCAAGGGGGTCAAGCTGACGCCGGGCGTCCACGGCATTCCGATCTTCAGATCACCGAGAAGCAGCAGGAATTCCGCGATGAACGCCCCTGCAACGTCTCGATGGACGAGCAGCATCTTCAGAGCGGTGCAACGTTGTCCGTTGAACGAGAGAGCCCCCGCCAGGCATTCACGCGCGGCAAGCGCGATGTCAGCGTCAGGCATGATGATGGCCGCGTTCTTGGCGTCGAGCCCTAACACCGCACGCAGACGATTAGTCTTCGGGTGCACCTTCTTGAGGTGGTCTGCCACACGGCTTGAGCCGATAAGGGTCAAGACGTTGACTTTGCCGGTGCTGAGAAGTGCTGGGACAATCTCAGCGCCCTCACCATAGGCGAAGTTGATGACCCCCGGGGGAAACGCCTCGCAAAAGGCACTGAGCAGCGGCTCGAGCAGGAGCACTCCGTTGAGCGGCGGCTTGAACACGACCGAATTGCCCATGATCAGGGCCGGAATCAGTGTCGCGAAGGTTTCGTTGAGCGGATAGTTGTAGGGACCCATGCACAGCACGACCCCGAGCGGTGTACGGCGGATGAGGCCGACCGTTCCGTCCACGATTTCGAACTGGGAGTTCGCGTTGTCGAGGTTTCGCAGCGCCTCGATGGTTTGCCTGATATAGTCGATCGTGCGGTCGAACTCCTTTTCGGACTCGCTCAGGGTCTTGCCGATCTCCCACATGATGAGACGGGCGATCTCCGCGCGGCGCGCGCTCATGCGGGCCAGGAATTTTTGCATCGCGGCGATGCGGCCGGAGGCGCGCATTGTCGGCCAAACGCCGCGACCGTTGTCGTATGCGGCCACCGCGGCATCGAGAGCCACCAGCGCCGGCTCCACACTTCCGAACGGATGGCTACCGAGCCGCACCTGCGTCAAACGACCGTTGTCGTCACGAACCATCACCGGCGAGAGCACATCCTTGGTTGGCCCTGCCCAATCGCGGATTTCACCACCGACGAGGACGCGACGCTGCTCGATCGGCGCGATCGCAAATTCGCGCAGGCCTGCGTCACCGGCGTCCGGAAACAGCAATCTCAGCTGATCGGAGTTCATGACATCCCCCAAGATCCCAGAGCTCCCTGATCGCTAATCAGCGAATTTGTGCGACTTTGTCGTGACCCCAAGCCGCACGTATGTCGCGACCCGCTTGTCGATCACCCAGGGCGCAACCAGCCTGTCGAAACGACGAAAATGCTCAGTCGCCAAATGCGCGTCAAATGCCGCTCGATCGTCATAGATCTCATAAAGGAATATCTCGGCGCCGTCGGCTGCTTCGCAGACATCAAAGAGCCGACACCCTGGTTCGAGTGCGATCGAATCGGCGGCGTTCGCCAGCATCGCCTCGCGAAACTCCACCGTGTGCCCCGCCTTGATCGAAAAGGTCACGGTCACGACGAACTCGCCCATCACGCCACCGCCTTCATCGCTTGCGGAAGCGCTGCAATGGTTTCACGCGTCACCGCCGCGCATCCCGCCATGCCGCCCAGCTCGATCGGCACCGCCCCGGAAGAAAGCGCCATTTGTACTGACGCTTCAATCAGACGAGCACGAACCTCCAGCTGAGGCTCGCTATGCTTCTCCGCGAGCCAATCAAGCATCATCGCGGCTGAGAGGAACATTGCACACGGGTTCGATTTTCCCTGTCCGGCAATGTCAGGGGCTGTACCATGCGCAGGCTGGAACAGGGCATGCTTATCGCCGACGTCGGCTGACGGAGCCATGCCCATTCCACCCACGAGTCCCGCGGCGAGATCGGACAGAATGTCCCCGAACATGTTCTCGGTGACCATGACGTCGAGTGTCCATGGCTTTTTCACCATCGTAAGCGCCATGGCGTCGACATAGGCGTGGTCGGCTCCGATAGTCGGATGTGTCGCCGCGACCTCATCGAAGATCTTGCGAAAGAACGCCATGGAGGTGAACACGTTCGCTTTGTCGACACAGGTCACTCGCGCCTGGCCGCGCCTTGATTGGCGACGTTGCGCCAGCCGGAAGGCAAAATCGCTCACGCGCGCGGTTCCGCTCCTGGTGATGCACATCGTGTCGTAAACTTCATCGTCACCGACGACTTTGCCACTGCCCCGCGCGTGGAAAAGCCCCTCCGTCTGCTCCCGGACCAAGACGAAATCGATGTCACGGACGCGCTCGTCTGACAGGATCCGCGGGAGGCCCGGAAACCAACGGATCGGCCGGACCCCGGCGTAGAGATCCAGCGCCATGCGGAGATCGAGCTGGGGAATGATTTCCGTACCGTCGGAATGCCGAATGTCCGGCCACCCCATGGCGCCGAACAGAACTGCATCGGCCCGGCGGCAAGCCTCGAGGGCAGCGTCCGGGAGCGATTCACCGCTCTCGGCATAATATTGTGCCCCAGCCTTCCAGGTCGTCGTTCGCATCAGCGCGCCGGGGGTCTTGGCCTCCACCGCAGCGAGAAGCTCGAGGCAGGCGGCCATGACTTCCCTCCCGATGCCGTCGCCGGGCAGGACCGCAATATCAAGTTCGTTGGAAGAGACTGTCACGCTGCATCTCCAAGTGGGTTCTGCTCAGGCTGCGGATCACATCGCCATCGTACACAAACAGCGTCATTGTCGCGTTCAATAACGTATGCATTACTTGCACACTAATCCGATCTGACGAAAGCTGCAAGGTTGAAGCCGGATCCTTATCCCGTCTGGTCGAGGGGCGATCAGCAGGCACCGTCCTCATCCACGAGTTTTTGGAGCAAGCGGCGGGCCTCCCCTTCTCATTCGACCCGGGCCAGGGCTAGGTTTCGGCGAGCGTCGAATTTGGCTGGGATCGTTCCCAACCGAACCGGGGTCGATCGCCTCCGAAGGATGGTCGCGATGGAATTGGTTGCTCACGCCGATAGTGGTAAGACCAGGGAGAGAAGAACTGACCGCAATGACAACCAAGCCTCGAAAAAAGTCGCCAGACCTCAAGGCTGTGCCCCGAAAGGTGCCGACACGGGCTCGCCTTGCTCCCGTTGCGTCCCCGAGCGGCAAACCCAATCAAGCAGATATCGCCTATGCCCGGCTGCGCGAGCTGATATTGAGCGGCGCGATCGCCCCCGGCAGCTTCGTTCTCGAACTTGAGGCTGCGGCCCGGCTTGGCATGAGCCGGACCCCTGTCCGGGAGGCGATGGTGAGGCTCCGCGCCGAAGGCATCGTCGAAATCCGCGCGCGCCACGGCATGCGCGTCCTTCCGGTGTCGGCGGACGACATGCGCGAGATTTACGAGGTGCTCACGAGCCTGGAAGCGACCGCCGCCGGGCTCGTCGCGAGGCGTGGAATCGCCAACGAGGCTTTGGTCTCTCTCAACATGGCCGTCGCCAACATGGACGACGCGTTAGATCGGGACGACTTGGAGGCGTGGGCCCAAGCGGACGAGTCGTTCCATCGGACACTGATCAACAGTTGCGGCAACCGACGCATCATTCAAACCGTCGATCAGTTCTGGTCGCAGGCGCATCGTGCGCGTCTGCTGACGCTGCGCCTTCGCCCCAAGCCGACGCAGTCGAACCGGGAGCATGCCGCCCTGGTGCGGGCGATCGCCAAGGGCGACGCTGAAGCCGCCATGCGCCTGCACCAGGAGCACCGCGAACGTGCGGGACGGCTCCTCACCGACCTGCTCTCGAAACTGCCCTGAGCCGCCAATCAGTTGGCACTTCGCACCTGGCAGCGCTGTCCGCGGATAGCGCTGCCGTTTGTTTGCCCTCGATTCAACGAACCGCACCGGCAGAGGCCCCAACTGCCGCAGGCGCGCTGCGGGACTTTTGCCGGGTGAAGTAGACCACCGAAACGGCCACGCACGCCGTCCAGATTCCGGCCACACAGTAGATGCCCAGGTCCAGCGTGGACGTCGATTGCGTGAGAAAGCCGATGATGAAGGGCGCGAAGAAGCCGGCCGTCAATCCGATCGAATTGATGAAGGCGATTCCGGCGGCGGCCGAAACATCCTTGAGCGCAGCCGTCGGCAGACTCCAGAACACCGGCAGCACTGCCATGACTCCGCCCAACGCCATGCTCAGCCCGATCAGGACCAGAACGAGGTTGTGCTTGAACCAGACGCTGATCAGGAAGCCGGCAACGCCGAACAGGCAGCTTCCGACGAAGTGCAGGAAGCGCTCGCGCTTCCGATCGGAGTTACGACCTACCGCGAGCATCACGATCACCGCTCCGGCGTAAGGCACCGCCGAATAGATGCCGAGCTGGACGGTGTCCGTAACCCCTGTCCCCTTAATCAAGGACGGGAGGTAGAAGAAAATTCCCGATTGGGCGAGCACGATCCCGAAGAGAATTGCAGCGAGCAGAAGCACGTCGACGTTCTTGAAGACGTCAAGGATGCCCATCTCGGGCTTCCTGACGTTCTCAGCATCGATGTTGGCGCGAAGGCGCACCTGTTCCGACGAAGACAACCAAGAGGCATCCTCGATGGTGTCGCTTAGCTTGAACCAGACCACGAATGCCAGCAGGACGGCCGGGAGACCCTCTAGCAAGAACATCCACTGCCAGCCGGCGAGTGACGCAGTTCCGTGCATGTGGGCGATGATTAGACCGGAAATCGGCGCGCCGAAGATGCCGGCAAGAGGTGCAGCGAGGTAGAAGAGCGACGTGACCGTGGCGCGACGCTCGGTCGGATACCATCGCATCAGGTAGAAGATGACACCAGGAAATAGACCGGCTTCTCCGATCCCCAGCGCGATGCGGAAGATATAGAAGGAATATTCGGACCAAACCAGCATCATCCCCATCGAGATGAGGCCCCAGGTCATCAGGATGCGGCTCAGCCATCGCCGGGGGCCGAAATGGTGCATCAACAGATTACTGGGGATTTCCGATGCCGCATATCCGAGGAAGAAGAGTCCCGCGCCGAGCCCGTAGACGGCTTCGTTCAATCCGAGATCGCCCATCATATGGGGCTTGGCAAAACTGATGTTGATCCGGTCGAGATACGACACCGTGTAACACGTGATCAGCAGCGGCATCACATAAAGCGTGACTTTCCGGTAGAGAGCATCATCGCTCCCGGCCTTTGATCGCCCCGTTTCCTCACCCATGGCCCCTCCTTCTTTACAGCATTCATTAATGCATGCATTAATGCGATCGTTGCAAATGTAAGGCTGGAAATCAAGCTGTTTTGGTCCCCGTCGGGAAAACCGTGGGCCTACGACGGGAAACTCGCCTGGGAATGGATCGATGAGCGAGGAATTCGACTACGTGATCGTTGGCGCCGGCGCCGCTGGATGCGTCCTCGCGAACCGGCTTACGGCAGATGGCGTCACCACGGTTTGCCTGCTCGAGGCGGGGCCGCCCGATCGCAACCCCTTCATCCACTTGCCCGCCGGTTTCATCAAGACGCTGTTCGATCCGACCTGCACCTGGCAATTCAAGACCGATCCGACCAAGCAAACCGGCGGCCGATCGATCGCAACAACGCAGGGCCGCACGTTGGGCGGCGGCTCGTCCATCAACGGAATGGTCTACAATCGCGGACAACCGGCTGACTTCGATGGATGGGCTCAGCGGGGCAACCGGGGGTGGGCTTGGAACGACGTCCTCCCCTACTTTCGTCGCTCGGTGCGGCGGTTGGATGTCGAGGAGGGGCCCGAGCAAGGCGAAGCAATTCCGGTCACTCGAATGGACTGGCTTCACCCCGTCTCAGAGGCCTTCATTCGCGGGTGCATCAACGCCGGCATTCCGCAAAGCGCGGACTATAACAACGGTCATCAGGCGGGCGTGGGATACTTCCAGCGCACGATCGACCGGGGCTGGAGGGTCAGCAGCGCGCGCGCATTCCTGAAGCCCGCCCTGTCGCGGTCAAACCTGGAGCTCCGCACCGACGTTCGCGCGAGCGAAATTGTGCTCGATCAGCGTCGCGCAGTGGCGGTGCGGTATCTGCGTCGACGCGGCGACGCGCCAAACGAAGTTCGCGCGAGACGCGAAGTCATCCTGTCGACCGGGACCGTCAATACCGCACGGCTGCTCCAGGTTTCCGGCATCGGCCCAGCGCCCGCGCTTGCGTCCTTGGGTGTCCCCTTGAGACATGAGTTGAACGGAGTAGGAGCAAACTTTCGCGACCACTATGCGGTGCGGATTGTCATGAAAGCCCGGCCCGACGTCGTCACATTGAACGAACTGTCGCGCGGGCTACGTCTTGGAGGACAGATCGCCCGCTGGGCCGTCGGCTTGCCCAACATCCTGGCGACGTCCCCGTCGCAAGTTCATGTGTTTTGGAAATCATTCGAAGGCCTCGATGCGCCGGACCTCCAATGCGTGTTCACGCCCGGCTCCTACAAGCAAGGCGCCGTCTATGTGCTGGACGACTATCCCGGCGTGTCGGCCGGCGCCTGGCCGCATCGCCCGCAAAGCACGGGATATGTGCGCGCCCGCTCCACGGACGTCTTCGAGGACCCGGTCGTTCAGCCGAATTATCTCGGCGACCCGCAGGATCGGCGTGCCACGATCGGCGGCCTTCGCCTGGTCCGCCGCCTCCTGTCGACGCCCGAACTCGCGCAGTATCTCCAGAACGAGACCCTGCCCGGCCCTGAAGTGACCACCGACGACGAACTGCTCGACTACAGCTATCGGAACGGGACCACCTGCTACCATCTCATCGGAACTGCGCGCATGGGAGCGGCAACCGATCCGGATGCCGTCGTGGACAACGAGCTTCGGGTCCACGGGCTTGACGGCCTGCGGATCGTTGACGCCTCGATTATGCCGACGATGCCGTCTGCGAACACGTACGCCACGACGCTTATGATCGCAGAAAAGGCTGCCGACATGATCCGAGGTCGACAGCCGCCAAACAATCAGGCCGGGTGAGAGCGGCGCAACGCCTGTCAGCGCATCACGAAGGGATCCACCACGTCTTCCGCGGTCCCAATCATAATGCTCTTGGTCTGGAGATAGTTCTGGATCGAATCCAGTCCATTCTCCCGGCCGATGCCCGAATGCTTGTAACCTCCGAGAGGCGAGAGGTAGCTGATCACCCGATAGGTGTTGACCCACACCGTACCGGCCTGAAGTCGTTCCGAAACCCGAAGTATCCTTCGAATGTCCTGCGTCCAGAATCCCGCAGCAAGGCCGAACGTCGTGTCGTTCGCGATTGCGACCGCTTCCTCGTCGTCGTCGAAAGGAATGCATGCAAGAACGGGACCGAAGACCTCTTCCTGGGCAATGCGCATCCGGTTGTGCACACCGGTGAATATCGTCGGTTCGACGAAGCATCCGCCCTCTCCAATGTCGGGCCCGGTCGCCGGCCCACCACCCAGCACGCAAGTCGCGCCCTCGCTCTTCGCGACATCGATGTAATCGAGAATCTTTCGATATTGAGGCGGCGTCGTGACGGGACCGACTTGCGTGCTGGCCAGCAGCGGATCGCCCTTCTTGGCCCGTCCGGCAAACGCGACGACGCGCTCCACGAACTGGTCGTGGATGCTCCGATGAACGAGGAGACGTGAACCGGCGATGCATGTCTGTCCGGTAGCGGCGAAAATCCCCGAGATGACGCCTTTGACCGCGTTGTCGATCTCGGCATCGTCGAACACGATGTGAGGCGACTTGCCGCCGAGTTCGAGCGTCACCTTCTTGAAGCTGCGCGCGGCCAGTTCGCCGATTCGGCGCCCGGTGGCTTCGCTCCCGGTGAAAGCAATCTTTGCAACACAGGCATGCGAGATCAGGGCATCGCCGATCTCAGCTCCAAACCCGGTAACCACGTTGAAAACGCCCGGCGGAAAGCCGGCCTTGTCCACGAGCTTCGCGAACTCCAGCGTTGAGGCGGACGTGAACTCAGACGGTTTTGCGACGAAGGTGTTTCCCGCGGCGAGCGCCGGCGCGAGCTTGTAGGCGAGAAGCAGAAGCGGCGAATTCCAGGCGGTGATGCCGACACATACGCCGAGAGCCTCCTGCCGCGTGAAATTGAATGTCTGCGGCTTGTCGATCGGGATGACAGCGCCCTGGACCTTATCCGCGAGGCCGCCGAAATAGTAATACCACTGCGGAATGTACTTCAGCTGGAACGCCATCTCGTTGATGAGCTTGCCGTTGTCCGTCACCTCGGTTCGGGCGAGTTGCTCGGCGTGTTCGGCGACGAGATCGCCGAGGCGTCGGAGCAGATGTCCACGCTCGGTCGCCGTCAGCTTTGGCCAGGGCCCCGTTCTGAATGCCGCCTCGGCCGCCGCCACGGCCCGGTCGACATCCGCAGGCTTTCCCCGTGGGATCGTTGCCCAGGCCTTGCCCGTGAAGGGATTGAGAGACTCGAAGCGTTCGCCGCCGACCGCCTCGACCCATTCGCCGCCGATGAACATCTTGTAGGCTTGCATTGCGCTCTATCCTGTTCTCAACTGAGCCCGCAGACTGGCGTGTATCTAGGCGCCGACGCGCTCGGCAAGCTGGATAATGTCGTTGGCCACGACGTCCCAATCCTGCGTCGGCTCGAGATCGGTCTTCTGGCCCGGACCATGCTCGGTCGGACGCGGGATGAAGGCCGTTTTCAGGCCAGCCGCACGGGCAGCAGCGAGGTCGCCATTGTGCGCCGCGCACATCATGACCTCCGCCGGATCGAGATACATGAGCCGGCACACGCCGAGATAGGTCTCGGGATGTGGCTTGTAGTGCCGAAACAGCTCGCAAGAGAAGACGTTGTCCCACGGCAGTCCGGCATGCTTCGCCATATTGACGAGCAACGCAACATTGCCGTTCGACAATGGGCCGATGACGTAGCGGCGCTTGATACGGATGAGCCCCTCGACCGCATCGGGCCAGCCTTCAAGCCTGTGCCACACGCGGTTGATGTGCCGGCGCTGCTCCGCTGACAGGACCTCCAGATCAAGTTCAGCCAGCACCTGATCAAGGGCATGAGCGTGGAGCTCGTCGAGATTGGTCCAGGCGATTTCCCCGGTCCTGACCCGATCCTTCTCGGGTTCGTACCGCCCCCGCCACTTGTCGGCCACGGCGGCCCAATCCGCCTTGACTCCTTCGGATTCTCCCCACGCCGAGAGGTCGCGAATGATACTTCCACGCCAGTCCACCACCGTGCCGAACGTATCGAACACGATCGCCTTCACTCTCTGGATCGAACTCTTCATCACCGGCTCCCTCAGCTGCGGCCAGGGTCCCAAATCCGCCAAACGCGTCTTTGAATTTATTAATGTATGCATTATTTCTGTCAAGCCTCGCCCGCATCGACCACGCGACTCGACCGACCCTGACCCGTCGGACGAATGCGACCTAAAGGCGCCCTCCCGGGCTGCCGGTCAGTAGATCGACAGATAGCCTGCATGCAGCAGAAGGACCAAAGACGGGGCAAACTGAGGATCGCCGCGCAAACCTCGCCCGGCGCGATCGTGCGCTGGCCTCGTTTCCCGGCCGTCCGCGTCGCGCTCAACTGAGGGCCGGATCGGCCCTCACGATTGCTTGCTGGACTCAAGACGTTGCAGGACCTTGGTCACAATGTTCTCAGCCGTAATCCCGAAATGGCGGAACAGTTCCTCGCCCGGCCCCGAGGCTCCAAAGCCTGACATGCCGACAAAGATGCCGGCGTCTCCGATATAGCGCTCCCACCCGAGCCGGACGGCGGCCTCAATGCCTACGCGCAGCACGTTCTCTCCAAGAACGCTTTGTCGATAACTCTCTTCTTGCTGCTCGAATGCCTCCCAGCAAGGCATCGATACCACAGCGGTCGGAATATTCTGCTTCTCGAGAAGTCCCTTTGCGTCCAGCGCGACGGCGACCTCAGAGCCGGTCGCCAGCAGCGTAACCCGTCGTGCCCCGCCTGTCGCTTCGGCCAGAACATAGCCACCGCGCGCGCTCAGATTCTCGTTCGAGTGCGTCGTCCGCGCCGGCCGGAGAGCTTGGCGGGACAGGATGAAGGACGACGGGCCGTCGCGCCGCGACAGCGCCATCTCCCAACACTCCGCGACCTCGACGGCATCCGCGGGACGGAGCACCAGAATATTGGGGATAGCCCTTAGTGAGGCCAGGAATTCAACCGGCTGATGCGTCGGGCCGTTCTGTCCAATACCGATGGAATCGTGACTGTTGATAAAGACGACGGGCAACCCCATTAGGGCTGCCATCCTGATGGCGGGCCGCAAGTAATCGGAGAAGGCGAGATAGGTCGCCCCGATCGGCATGATTCCGCCGTGAGCGGCCATCCCGTTCATGATCGATCCCATCGCGTGTTCGCGGACGCCATAATGCACAAAGCGCCCACTGCGTTCAGTCGCCGTGAACGCCTGCAGGTCTCGTTTGTGACAGGTCGGCCCCTCGAGATCCGGCGCGCCGCTGAGCAATTCCGGAAATACGTCGAACAACGTCGCCACCGCCTCTCCGGAGGACAGGATCGATGGTTGGGCCGGCAAGGAAAGCGCGAACTTCTTGTATTGTCGCAAGGGAGCCTGCCAGTCCGCGGGCATCTTGCGTCGCGCCAGGCGTTCCAAAAGCGCGCGTCGCTCAGGGGCGAGTTCGCAGACCCGCGATTTCCAGGTATCGTATCGTTCTGTATTGCGCGCGCTGACCAGGCTCCGCCAGCCGTTCAGGACCTCTGAAGGGACAACAAAGGGCGGACTGGTCCAGCCAAGGCGTTCGCGAGCGGCTTGCGTATCCTCCTTGAAAACGCGCCCGCCATGCGCGCCCCGCTTTCCCTCGAGCCGCGGGAACCCGCGCCCGATCACCGTCGCGCATGCAATGAGGCTGGGCCTCGGATCGGATTTCGCGTGCGCAATCGCGACGTCGATCGATTCGAAATCGTGTCCGTTCGCATCCAAGACCTGCCAACCCGCCGCCCGGAAGCGCGTCCGAATATCTTCGCTGGTCGACAGGTCCGTGCTGCCGTCGTCGGTCATCGAATTGTCGTCCCAGAGAACGACAAGTTTTCCGAGACGAAGATGGCCAGCCAGTGCAAGCGCTTCCTGGGCGACCCCTTCCATCAAGCAACCGTCACCCGCGATGACGTAAGTGAAGTGATCGAGCAGATCGGAGCCGAGCATCTGGCGCAGATATTCTTCGGCGATGGCCATACCCACGCCATTGGCGAATCCCTGCCCCAGCGGCCCGGTGGTGACTTCAATACCGTGCTCGACGGCATATTCCGGATGACCATGACAGATGGATCCGAGCGTACGAAAGCGCTTGATCTGCTCGATGTCGATCGCCTCATATCCGCTCAGGTACAGCAACGAATAGAGCAACATCGATCCATGACCGTTGCTCAGGATAAACCTGTCGCGATCGATCCAGGTCGGATCGGCGGGGTTGAACTTGAGATGGCGCGTGAACAGGACGGTGGCGATCTCGGAACAACCAAGCGGTGCACCAGGATGACCGTCGCTGGCATTCTCGATGGCGTCGAGAGACAGCATCCTGATTGCATTGGCCATCGCCCGATCCAGGTCTTGATCTCGAGATACGGGAGTTCGCGGCACGATAGTCATGTTTAACCCTTGTCTGTTCACGTCTGTGATTGTTTCTTCCGTCCGATCAGATCGTTCGAGGCTGAAACGCTAGAGAAAGCCGATCGAGAGCCAGGGAATGCACGCGACCACGACGAGGCCGGCAAGCAGCGCCAGCATGTATCTCATCAAGGGGCGAATGCCTTCCGCTGGATCGGCGCGACCGATCGCGCAAGCTGCGTAATAACCGACGCCGAATGGAGGAAGGAAGAGTCCCATACCCATCGCCAGGATGATTACCATCGCATAGTGCACCTCGTGAAGGCCGACAGCCTTCGCGATTGGGAACATAAGAGGAGCGAAAAGCACGAGCGCCGGTATTCCCTCCAGCACGCTCCCCAGGACGATAAACATCAGGATCGACACAGCCATGAAGGTTGGGCCGCCGCCGGGAAGCGAGGCCATGACCTTTGCGAGATCGCGCGAAAACCCCGACTGCGTCAAACACCAGGCGACCGTTGTCGCGGCACCGATGATGAACAGAATGGCGCCCGACAGCGCGGCCGTGTCGATCAGCATCTTTGGAAATTTCGACCAGTCGCACCGGCGATAGATCAACATTCCGACGAGGACCGAGTATGCGATGCCGATTGTCGAGACTTCCGTGGCCGTGGCCACGCCCTCGACGACCGCCGCTCTGATGATGAACGGAAGCGCGAGCGCCGGGAACGCGAAGAAAAGCGCGCGGAGAACATCCCGCCGCGGCGGCTTCGAGATGTGAGAGAGATCCTCTCGCCTGTTCCTCCACCAAACGACCATCGCCAGGAAGAAACCGAGGACGACCGCCGGTACCAAGCCCCCGGTAAAGAGCGCCGCGATCGACACGCTGGTTACTGAGCCGATCGTAATCAACACGAGGCTGGGTGGGATGGTCTCGGTTTGGGCGCCGGTCGCGGCGAGCAATGCGACGAGTTCCCCGCTCCTTTGTCCACGCTTCCTCATTTCCGGAAGCAGCGAGGGCGCTACCGCGGCCATGTCTGCGGTTTTCGAACCAGAGATGCCGGACACGAGGTACATGGCACCGATCAGAACGTAGCTCAAACCGCCCCTAACATGCCCGAGCAGCGCTGCGAGGAAGTCGACCATCGCTTTCGCCATCCCTGTGAGTTCCATCAAGTAGCCGAGGAACACGAAGAGCGGAACGGCGAGCAAGATGAGGTGCGACATGCCCTCGTCCATCCGCCCGGCGATCGTCAGCACAGGCGAATTCGTTGCAAGTCCGATGTACCCAAGAGCGGCCATCCCGAACGCAAATGCGATCGGCACGCCGAGAAACACGGCCGCGCCGACCAGGCCCACGAAGAACAGCACGAGGTTGAGGTTTCCAAGGCCCAGGAAGAAGCCGCGAGACAACAACGCGAACGCAGTAATGCCGGCCACAAGGCAAAAGGCGGTCACCAGCCGAGGTCGTGCAATCGAACCCACCTTTGCGAGCGCGAACACGACCATGAGGACGAGGCCCACAGGCAGCGCCGCTGCGCGCATCGATCCCGGCAACTCCAGCGCCGGAGTAATCACAAACGACTCCTCATGCGCGTAGTCGATCGCCGGCCAGAGCATGAGGGCAATGAAGGCGACGCAAGCCAACAACGCCACTGTTTCACAGTTTGCCCGCGCCGAAAGGCCGAACCGATCGACAAGCGCTGTCATGCGCATGTGCTGGCCGCGGTGCAGCGCGATGGCGGAGCCGAGCATGGACAGCCAGACGAACAGGATCTGAGCGAGTTCGTCCGTCCAGACGATCGGCGCTTGAAAGACGTACCGGGCAATCACGCCGATCGACAGCACTCCGACTTCGACCGCAACGACGGCGCCAGCGAACAGCTCGGTGAGAGATATCAGCCAAGCTATTAGCCTTGGGCCAAGACCCGGTCGGACGCCGATCATCATTGGTTCGTCACTCACCGCCATCGTGCCTCAGCTCAGCTTGCCGCTGGCTGCCTCGAGAAGAGACCAGGCTTCATCCCCGTACTTGCCCTTCCATTCGCCGTAGAAGCCTGACTGCTGCAGCTTGGAGCGGAACGCGGCCGTATCGACCTTGACGAACTCCAGGCCCTTGGTGCTCAATTCGCCCTG
Source organism: Bradyrhizobium sp. SBR1B (assembly GCF_014198205.1). Taxonomy (NCBI): domain Bacteria; kingdom Pseudomonadati; phylum Pseudomonadota; class Alphaproteobacteria; order Hyphomicrobiales; family Nitrobacteraceae; genus Bradyrhizobium; species Bradyrhizobium sp. SBR1B. Next base: position 187,846 of record NZ_JACIHC010000010.1, on the reverse strand, counting down.
GAGCGAGTTATTGAGAGCCGCGACGTCGGCGCGCTGCTTGACCGCAGCCTCGTTGACCGTCTTGACGATGACATCGCGGTCCGGGGCAGGGATACCCTCAAACGCCCGCTTGTTTGCTAGGAACCAGAAGCCGTCCCACATGTGGTTCGTTTCGGAGAGGTACTTCTGGACTTCGTACATCTTGGCGAAGTAAATTCCGGCCAACGGATTTTCGAGGCCGTCGGCCACCTTGGTCTGGAGAGCGGAATAAGTCTCGCCCCACGGAATCGAGGTCGGCGACGCGCCGAGGGATTTGAAAAGCGACGTCCACAACGGACTCGGCGGCACCCTGATCTTGAAGCCCTTTAGATCATCGGGCGTTTTGATCGGGCTCTTGGCCGATGTCGTTTGCCGAAAGCCGTTGTCCCACATCTTCTCGAAGGCAACGATGTTCGACTTGGCGAAGCTCGCGATGATGTGTTTTCCAAGAGGACCGTCGACGGCGTTCCAGACCTGAGAATAGTCCGCGAAGGCAAATCCGATTCCGGTGATCGCTGCGACCGGCACCAGGGTGGCTACAATCAGGCCCGACGATGCGAAGAACTCGATCGCACCCGACCGCAGCTGGCTCAGCATATCTGCGTCGGTGCCAAGCTGACTGTTCGGGAAGACCTCTATTGCGACACGTCCGTCGGTCAGCTTCAGGATCGCCTCGGCCGCCTCCGTCATCCGCGCGTTGAGCGGATGATCCTTCGGCATGATATTGGCGAACTTCAACTTGAACTGCGGCTCGGCCCTGACAATCGAGGGATATGCAAGACCAAGTGCAATACCAACTCCCCCGTGCAGCACGCCACGTCGCGACAACCTTCTCATCGTCTCCTCCTCCACTGGCATTTTCTTTGGCCGATTTCTGCGCAGCGAACGCCTACGCCTATTCCTTCTCTGCAAAGAAGCTCAACAACGCCTCAGAGATAAATTCCGGAGCCTCTTCGGCCACCCAATGTCCACTGCCCGGGATCGTGCCGCCCCGCACATTTTCAGCGACACGCTTTAGCGACTCGATGGTTTCGAGCCCGCGTCCGAATGCCTGCTCGCCGCCCAGCGCCAAAACTGGCATCTTGAGCTTGCCTTGCGATGCCAATATCGCCTGATTGTCCGCGACGTCCTGCGCCAAGGCCCGGTAGTAGCCGAACATTGCTCGGAACGCCCCGAGCTTCTTGTAGGTCCGGTAATATTCCTGCTTGTCGTCCTCCGAGAGGCAATTGGCGCGATGGCCGTAGTTCTCGAAGAACCAGTTCAGCACTAGCTCTTCACGTCCGCCGCAGAGTGCCTCGGGAAGATCCGGAGTGCGATAGAAGGGGTGATGCCATCGCCGCCCGCCCTGCGACATCTCTCCGCCATCGCCCGGAATCGTCACGTCCAGAATCGCGAGCTTCGACACCGCCTCTGGGTGATGTGCAGCGAGCGAGAACGCGACCGGCCCGCCCCAGTCCTGCCCGACAAGATGAAATCGTTCCATTCCCAAGTGGCCGTTGACAAGCTGCCAGATGTCCTCGGCTACGGTCTTTTTGTCGTATCCCGATTGCGGACGGGTCGAGTCTCCCAGCCCACGAAGGTCGGGAGCGATCACGAAGTATCGCTCAGCGAGCCGTGGCATGACGAATCGCCATTCATGCGATGATTGAGGGATCCCGTGCAGCAGAACCACCGGATCGCCTTTGCCTGCGACTAAGTAATGCAGCGAAACGTCGCTCAGATCAGCGAAATGACTGTTTGGGTGGCGCATCGTCTCACCTTCCCGATACACCGGTCATTGCGCGATACGCTCTTACGACCTGACTGTCGTCGACCTGGCCAAAGCCTTGGCCCGAAACGGCCAAAAACATCTGCTGTGCGATCGACGCGAGTGGGGTCGGCGCTTTCAGACGCTGACCGGCATCCAAGACGATTCCGAGGTCCTTGACGAAGATATCAATAGCACTGGTCACCTGAGGTTCGCCCGCGATCATGCGGGAGCCCCTGTCGCGCAGCATCCAGCTGGACGCTGAAGATTCAGAGAAGATGTTGATCAGGATCTGCGGATCTATGTCTGCCTGCGCACCTAGCGAGACCGCCTCTGCAGCTGCCGCCAGATGCACGCCGCACAGAAGCTGGTTGATTGTCTTTACCAGTGCCCCCTGCCCAGGACTCGGCCCGACATGATGCACCTTGTCTCCCATTGCCTGAAGAAGTGGCTCTACCCGAGAAAACGTTTCGTTCGCGCAAGCCGTCATGATGGTGAGCGTAGCTGAGGCGGCACCCGCGACACCTCCGGACACGGGAGCGTCGACGAAGCAGCGGCCGGCTTTGGTGACCGCTTTTGATATTCTTTCAACATCCGCCGCTGGACAGGTCGCCATGAGCACAACGCCGCTCTCTTTTGGCAGAGCGTCAAGAACACCCGCCTCAAACAGCAGTTGCTCTGCCTGGGCAACGTTCACCACCATGAGCACTAGAAAATCAGCGCCCAGCGCGGTATCCTTAGCCGCATCGGCCCAGATACCTCCCTCTTTTTCAAATCCGGCGCGAGCTTCAGCTCTGACATCGTATCCCCTCACTCGATAGCCGCGAGCGCAGAGATGCGCGGCCATCCTTGAGCCCATGGATCCGAGGCCGATGAAGCCGATGTTGATTGCCTTGGATAGTTCCGTGCTCTTGCTATCTCGCGTCATGCTCATATCGCGATGGTGTCCCCTCGTACTTTCGAGCACGCGGCCTCCCTCGCCTTCGCGAAGGAGCGCTGACCAAGCAAGAAGGATCGGAGGGCTCTCGCAATGAGAGCACAGTGGACGTACCTCCGGGTCTTGCGGTTGTCTGTCCGCATTCTCTATCGCTTGAGCCTAGTAACCTTGCTCGGCACCAACAAAGGAATTAAAGTCCAAGTTAGATGATCTATATTCATGTGAACCATGACCCACCTGCTCCACTTGCGCGCCATTCAGATTTTCGAAGCCGCCGCGCGTCTTGGCTCCTTCCTTCGCGCCGCGGACGAATTAAGGGTGACGCCCTCCGCCGTGAGTCACCAGATCAGATCACTGGAAACCACTTTGGGCGTACAGCTCTTTCATCGAATCAACCGCGCCGTCATGCTGACCGACGTCGGTCGAAAGTATGCGGACGAAGTATCCGAGGCGCTCGGGCGTATTGAAGCCGCAAGCCAGACTGTCGCGCGAAAAGGCAAAAGCGACATTTTGACGATACATTCGGTCCCGAGTTTTGCGAGCCAGTGGTTGATGCCACGGCTCTCCAGATTCGGCGCGCTCAATCCGGAAATCGATTTGAGATTGAATGCGTCGGGCGACGCTGCCGATCTCGGAGGCGATGCCGTCGACATCGATATTCGATACGGCACCTTCGTGCCTGCAGCTTACTTGGGTGTTGACTCGTTTCCGCTCGAGACGATCGTCGTATTGTGCTCACCCAAGCTCATGAAAGGCGCATCGCGGATTCGGACGCCGGCTGACATAAAGAAGCACGTCTTGATCCACTCCGAGGTCAACCTCTACCGATGGAAGCACTGGGCGGACGACGCAAAGCTCGAGCTGGATCTAGAGCGCGGCCCTCGTTTTGACCGCTCCTTCATGGCCATCAGCACCGCCGTTGACGGTCTCGGTGTTTGTTTGGAGAGCCGACTGCTAGTCCAGCGCGAGCTCGAGAGCGGTCGCCTGGTCATGCCTTTCGGACCGAATGGAGCACGTATGCTGTGTCACAGCCTGGTCTACCGCCGCTCTCGCACCAACGTACCGAAGATCGCCACATTCCGGAAATGGATGTCGCAGGCTCTACGCGAGACTGAGACGTAAGGGCACATCGCACGCGCGGGTGATCGCATGCCGTTCCGCTCCGAATGGGCCAGGCGACGGCAGCGGCTACTCCACCAGGATTACCCGCAGGTCGTTGACATTCGTCAACGTTGGACCCGTCTGCAGCAGATCACCGGTCTCTGCGAAAAACGCGCTTGCATCATTGTTGCTTAGATATGACCGAGCGTCGAGGCCTCGCGATTTGGCCCTACTAAGGGTCCGCTCGTCAATGATGGCCCCAGCAGGATCTGACGCGGCGCCGCTGCCGCCATCTGCACCATCGGTATCTGCAGCAAGAGCTGCGATGCCACTCTCGCCGTTGAGCCCGAGGGCTAAGGCGAGTGCATACTCCTGATTAGGTCCGCCACGCCCATTGCCGCGAACGGTGACCGTTAGCTCCCCACCCGACACTATGGCGACACGCCTTCGTTCCAACCGAGCTTGCAGCGCCAGGTACGCATGATTGGCCGCGACATCACGCGCCTCACCTTCAAGATCAGCCCCGAGATCGATGATCTCGTAGCCAACTTTTCTTGCGGCAACAATCGCTGCCGCCAGCGCGTCGCGTGGCCTTGCAATTAGGTCCAGGCGCGTCCTGGCGAAACACGGATCATTAGGCTTACAACTCTCGTTTTGCGGATCACCGAGGGCTTGACGAATCGCATCATCTGGCTGGAGGTCGTATTTCTCGATTACCGCTCGCGCGTCCGCGAGCGTCGTCTGATCCGGTACGGTCGGTCCGGACGCAATTGAGGACGGATCGTCGAATGGCACGTCGGAAATTGCAAGCGCGACGACCTCAGCCCGCCTGCTGGCACGCGCAAGGCGTCCACCTTTGATACGCGACAGGTGTTTGCGGACAATGTTGATCTCGTCGATCCGTGCGCCGGAGCGCAACAACGAACGCGTCAGTTGCTGCTTCTGGGCGAAAGTAATTCCGTCAACAGGTGCGATCCAGTTGGCGGAGCCGCCACCGGACAGCAACACCAAGACCAAGTCTTCCTCGCGGGCACTTTGGGCGAGTCGCAGCGTTCTTTCCGTACTCTCCCGTCCTGACTCGTCCGGCATCGGATGGCCGGCCTCAACGACCTCGACGCATCTCGTCGGCACGCGATGACCGTGCCGGGTCGTCGCAATGCCGATCAGTCGATCCGGATCAAACTTGAACACATCCAGGTAGTGCCGCTCGGCCGCTGCGGCCATGGCGGCGGCCCCTTTGCCGGCTGCGAGACAGATCAAACGGCCCTTCGGAGCCGCTGGAAGATGAGGCACCAGTATGACGTTGGGATGGGCGGCGGCGATCGCAGCATCTAGAACGGCGCGAAGAAGAAGGCGTCGATCGGTCATTTCAATACTCGCTCTAAAAAAGAGCCCGACCTCTAGGGCCGGGCCAGTCTCGGGAGGAGCGCTTGCGCGCCTGTTTGGTCGGTGTCACCGACCAACTTGTCAGGCCGCCATTACATTGGCGGCTGAACACCGCTGACAGGTCCGGTCAATGTCTAGCAGTGCCCGACTTGACCTGCCCCGCAAGCTAAAGAGACGATATGTGCATTGGCTCCGGATAATAGCGGAAGCCGTCACCATCCTTCCCTACGTGGCCAAGGCCTGGCCAAGGGAAGTGATATGCCATCAGCGGAGTCCTATTCGCGGCCAACATATCCAGCACTCTCACACGTGATTTGACCGACAGCTTGGAATCCGTGTCGAACAGAAACTCCATTCGAGGTTTTTCAAAAAGCAGCACGGGATGGTGCGTCAGATCCCCGACATAGCAAAACGACTTCCCCGCCGACTCGATCATGAAGCAGTGATGACCGAGTGTGTGACCGGGCGATGCAATCGCATGAACACCCGGCAAAATCTGCTCGCCGTCCTTGAAGAAAACGATGCGATCGCGCACGGGCTGCAGGTTATGGATCGCCGCCCTGACCAGACCATCGAGGTCGCCGCCGAGCTTGCTCTTGTCAGTCCAATAGTCGTAGTCGGTCTCGCTGATATAGATCTGTGCGTTCGGGAACGTCGGCTTGTCATCGTCCCCCCAGATACCACCGATGTGATCCCAGTGCGCGTGCGAACAGACGACCGCGTCGATGTCCTCAAGAGCAATTGCGGCAGCGGCGAGGCTGCTCTTCAGACGCCCTGTGGTGGGCCCGAACTGCTTGAGTGATCCCATTCCGGTGTCAAACAGGACCAGCTTGTTTCCAAAATTGACAACAGGCGCATTCTGCTCGAGCACGACTTCCTTTGTCGGAAGGAAGCTCTTGTCGAGCATCCGCACGATTTCCTCCTTCGGCACACCCAGGAAGCTTTCGCTCGGGTCTCCAAGGGGCAGCGGTCCGTCCGATACGACAGTGACCTGTGCTTCCCCTAACGCAAATCGATAATACGACGGAACCTGCTTATCGGACTTCGGTTCCTTGGCTTTGCTGCGCGTAGCGGCCACCTCGGTCAACGCCGCACCGCCCACCAAGGCAGCTCCCTTGACGAGGTCCCGGCGCCTCATTTGCGAACGAGTCTTTCTCGACTCCATTTACTCCTCCCATTGAACGCGGTTCGTTAGTTGAGGCCGGAGTCGGAAGGCTACGGCGTGCCATCACAAGGCTGCAAACGAAATGGTCGAAAGGATAGGTGACTCCATTTCATCTCAATCAAAAGCGGCTCCCCGCCTTTTTGAACGGGAAGTTCTTGTCTACCCTTATTTTTAAGCCGGCCGCCAGCTATGCTTCGGCGAATAACCGAGCACTTGACGAGCCTTGTCTATGGAGAGCAGCGTCTCATGTCCGCTGATTTTCCTCTTGAATGGTACGCCTGGAAAATATTGCTGCGCGAGCTCCAGACTGGGTGTCGGCGATACCGTGTCGGCATTGGCAATTACGAAGACTTCTGCTCCCTTGATATCTGCCTCCAGCGATAGCCGAACCGCCTGAGCCCCATCACGTGCATCGATGTAACCGAATAGATTGAACTTTCGATCTTCCGGATCGAAGGAGGGAAATTGCCCGTATTCGGCAGGATCCATCACGTTCGAAAATCGCAGGCACGCAATCTTCAGCAGAGGATCCCATCGGCAAAACTGACGCGCAATTTCTTCGCCGACCGCTTTGGATAGCGAGTAAGCCGTTTCGGGCCTCGCAGGATAGTCTTCGTCGACTGGAAGATATGGCGGCGGATCCTTGTATGGCAGACCGAGCAAGGTCTCGCTTGAAGCCCAGACCACATTGCGTATGCCAAGGCGGCGCGCGGCCTCAAAGACATTATAGGTACTGGCCGTATTGATACCGAAAACCTCGCTGATAGCCACAACTCCGGGCATTGGAACGGCAGCGAGGTGAACAACTGCGTCCACCCCTCGATTGTGATACCATTCCATGCCGGAAAGCAGCTCTATCGTGCGGTCGAGATCCGTGAGATTGACCTGCACAAAAGGACAAAGTTCCACCGCAGGAGGTGCGACATCCGCATTGACCACGTTGTAGCCGTGATCCAAGAGATCCTTTATGCAAGCTCGGCCGAGCTTGCCGCTTCCACCAGTAACGATGACCAAGGTCATGCGATAGTCCTTTTTTTTGAAGTTTCTACTCAGTCACGCGCGCTCGCTGCGGCCCAAGGCCACCGCCAGAATTATGAGAACGCCGCGCGCCATGAGCTGCTGGCTAAAATCCAGCCCAAGCAGAATAAGACCATTGTTGATAACGCCGATCAGCAACGCCCCCACGATTGATCCAATGACCGTTCCGGCTCCGCCGAACAAGCTGGTGCCACCAAGAACGACGGCGGCGATAACCGACAATTCATCGCCCTCTCCCAACTGGAAGCGCCCCGAGTGCAGTCGTCCCGCGTAAAGCATACCTGCGATGGAAGCCGCCGTGGCAGTCATCAGAAGCGCCTGAAACTTGACGGTTCTTGTCTTGATGCCGCTGTAGCGCGCTGCGGTCTCACCACCACCGGTGGCCAAGATCTTTCGTCCGAAGGGCGTCTTTCGCAGTGCCGTATGAGCCAGCGCGCCGAGGATCACGACCCACAATACAAGGATGGGGACCGGGCCGATATTCCCCGATCCGAAAATGGCGATGAAGGTGTCATCGATCACCGGCACGGGAGATGTTCCGCTCATCCACATGCCAAGCCCACGGGCAAAGCCCATCATACCCAACGTGACCAGAAACGAGGGAATGCCGATCCAGGCGGTCAAGCTTCCATTCACTGCTCCCACAAGGAGACCGGTACAGAGTCCGGCCGCAATGGCAGGGGCAAGCCCGTACCGGCTAAGAGCGAGGCCTGAGGTCACGGAAGCCAAACCTGCAATGGCCCCAACCGACAAATCGATCTCGCCGGCGCACAACACGAAGGTCATGGCCATCGCCATGATCGCGATGATCGCGGTTTGTCGTGCGATGTTGAGCAGATTGTTGGCCGACAGGAAGCCGCGATCACTCAGCGTAATCGCGAATATCACGAAAATCAGCGTAAACCCAATATAGACGACGTATTGTCGCCAGTCCGAGACAATGGAAGCGCCTCTGACCATGGCCAACGGGCCTTGATGCGTCGTCGCTGCAGTTCTACGTCCATCAGTACGTCGGAGCATTGAGCCGCACCTCCTGGATAAGGACTTGAAGGTTGTGCTCCGCCTTGGCGATCTGCACCCCTTCGTCTGCACTTCCGGTCGGCTCACCTCCCGCCACGGAAATCTCGTCCCTGGACACCCCGCGGGCAATGCGTCCGTCGCTCATGATGAGCACTCGATCGCTAACCGCCAGAAGTTCAGCGAGCTCGGAAGAAATGATGATGATGGCTCGTCCCTCATCCGCAAGTTCGCGGATCAGATCGACGATTTCCGTTTTGCTCCCGATGTCGATGCCCGCCGTGGGCTCGTCCAGGATGAGTATCTCCGGATTCATGGCTAACCATTTGCCCAGCACCACCTTCTGCTGGTTGCCGCCTGAGAGTGTTCGCACCGGCACCCAGCTGGAGGCTGCCTTAATACGCAGTCGTTGAATCAAGCCAGTCGCAGAAGCGGTCTCCTTCGTGCCGTCAAGAAACGGGCCTCGCGCGAGGTCGCCTAGTCGAGGCAGACTGAGATTTGTACGTATGCTGTGCGCTGCGATCAGGCCTTCGCGAGCCCTGCTTTCAGGTATGAGGGCGATTCCCGCTTCCATCGCTTCACGTGGACTGCGAATTCTGACAGCTTGGCCTTTTACTCGAATTTCGCCCGAGGTCATTGCATCAATACCAAACATGACCCGAGCTAGTTCGCTGCGGCCGGAACCCAGCAGCCCTGCAATTCCGAGCACTTCACCGGAATGAACTTCGAAAGAAGCGTTTATCGGCTTATTCGGCCCGGATACCGATCGGACCTGGAGAGCCGGGCTACGCGTGCGGTCGACCAAACGCGGCCGCCAGCTGAAACTTCCAACCCGCTTGCCGATCATATGCTCGACGACGTCCTGGATTTCCAACTGCCGAACTGGGGCGGTCGCGACGTTCCGACCATCCCTGAGGATGGTCACTTCCTCGGCGATCTCGAATATCTCGTCCATTCGATGCGACACGTAGACGATCGCGGCCCCATCCGCGGACAGGCGTTTGAGGAGAGAAAAGAGACGCTCGACCTCAACGCCGGTCAGCGCGGATGTCGGTTCATCCAAAATAAGGATGCGAGCGTCTTGCGAGATCGCTTTCGCGATCTCGACCATTTGCATCTGGCCAGTGCTGAGCTTCTGAACAGGTGTCGCCGGATCGACATCCATGCCCAGTTCGGACATGATCACTCTCGATCGGTCCCACGCGGTACGATCGTCCACGAGAAACCCAAATTTTCTCGGCTCTCGAGCCAGAAAGATGTTCTGGGCTACGGTCAGACTTGGGATCAGGCTGAGCTCCTGAAATATCATCCCGATACCCGAGGCGCGGGATGTAGCGGCACGAAAGCTATTCATCTGCCGACCGAAGACGGTTATCGAGCCTTCGGTCGGCGTCAGAATTCCCTGAAGTATCTTGAGCAGCGTCGACTTTCCGGCGCCATTCTCACCCATCAGCGCGTGGACCGTTCCTTGCTTGACCGCGAAGTCGACGCCGCGGAGGACGTGGAGCCCTCCGAACGACTTCTTGATGCCGGTCATCTCGACCGCGTTGCTGGATTCGATCATGACCCATAGCTCGCGTACGGGGACAAACTCCCGCCCCCTAGTCCTACTTCAAGGCGTCGGTCACCACCTGAGGCGGCGGCGTCCCATTGGACATTGGCCAGCCGGCAATCAAGTTCTGCTTGGTCACCGCCAGTGCGGGAAGCACGACATAGGGCGGCGCTGCTTTGCCGATCAGGGCATAGCCCGCCAAAATGCCTTCCGCATAGCCTGCGCCGTACGGCCGCTGCGATCCCGTACCCTTCACGTAACCATTCTTCGCCATATCGATAGCGATGTTCACACCAAGATCGCACGTCGTGATCACGAGATCCTTTGGCCCGCGTCCGCTGGTGCGCGCCGCAGCGAGCACACCTTCGGTCGGCACATCCCAGACAGCCCAAATCCCATTCAGTTCAGGATGGGCAGTCAGCATGCCAGAGGCGATACGCTCAGACTCACCGGAAAAGTCAGGGCCACCGACGCCCTGCTCGGCCACGATCTTGATGTCAGGGTAGGCTTTGATCGCCTCCTTGAATCCCATGACGCGCTCGACGGTCGCAAACAGGTCGGAAGCGTGCGGAATCAACCCAATATTGCCTTTTCCGTTCAGGGCCTGCGCCATAAGCAGCGCCGCAGCCTTGCCCATACCTCTATTGTCGGAAGACACGAGGCTCACATACTCCGTCCCGGGCGACATTCCGGCGCCAGTCTGATCGAGAAACACGATCTTTATACCGGAAGCCGCGGCACGCTTGTACGCGGCGGCCGTGCCGTTTTGCTCAGCAGGAACGCTAATCATCACGTTCGGTTTACGGGCCATGACCGTCTCAATGTCGGAGACCTGTTGCTCGGCTTTGTATCCCGCGTCCGTGACCGCGATGATCTTGATTCCGAGCATGTCGAGAGCATCCTTTTGGCCCGCCATCTGCGCCTTCGCCCAATCGGAGGCTGTGTAGTGCATGACGATAGCCGTAGTCGCGTTCATCGACTTGATCTTTGCGATCTCCTCCGGCGTGAGCCCCAGGTCGCTGGCGAGAACGGGCTTTTCCCCGTGGGGACCGGATGCCGGATGCTCCTCGATATCTTTCAATGCCGCAGCAACATCCGCGGCCGTCGCCGGGCCTATGGCCAAGACCATGATTGCGACAGAAGCAGCTATCGCAGCGCTAAGGTTTTTTATCAGGCTAGACATTTTGTTCCCTCCCAAGAACGGGCATTGCGCCCAAATGCATCACAGGTTCTTTGCGTCCCTTATTGCATACATTAATGCGCGCGACCCGACATCGTCAATCGCTCGCGGCTCGTTGTACTAGCTTGCTTTATGCAAATTTCATCGAGCTTGAATTGCCAAGTCGTGTCGACCTGGAGCCGGATGTCGCATAATTTCCAGGGCGGCAGACAAATCTCGCCATTTGCGACGCGAATCTAGGTCAAAAACCTGGCGGTTCGACCCATTGTGCAGCGATGCTCAACAGTCCAATGATCGAGAAAGCACAATCACTAAACCACAATTACCTTTTCGCGTCGATGGACGCGCCACATAGGCGATCCCGCGAGCGCAACGGACACTGTATAAGATGTACGGCACCGAGCTTGTGCTGTTTCATCGATATAATAGACAGCCTGTCGGCAAGTCCTTCTCGACTACCGGCCGAAGAGAGTCTTTTGCCATCCGGCCAGAGATCGCCGGGAACAGAAGCAACTGGCCTCGTCTATCAAACCGGCGTCACTGAGGGGGCCATGAAACCTCCCGTCATCTACCTTGTGATGGGACGCCCTCACGAATCAGAGCGCCACGTGGCCATGCAGTTGTGTGAGTTAGATCGCACAGCGTGTTGAGCGCAATTCTCGCATCCGATGCCATTCTAACGGGTTGTGGACGCGGGAACGACATTCCCGCCCGAGCATACCTGGAGATAAACAATGGCTAACGGCAAGCGTGTCGCCGTCACCGGCGCACTCGGTAAGATCGGCACGGTCCTCATTCCCTATCTGCGGGGCAAGGGCTATGAGGTTTTCCTGATCGACGACATCGCGCCACCCGATCCGAAGGAATCCGCGATTGTCGCCGACCTCACCGACTTCGGCCAAGCGCTCGACGCTCTGTCGTCGATCGGCGCCGACACTTATGCTCGCGCGGAGCCCAAGGCATTCGACGCGATCGTGCATCTGGCCAGCATGCCCCACCCGCGCATGAAGCCGGATGCCGAAGAGCTGCGCATCAACATGATGGCGACCTATAACGTGTTCGAGTCCGCGCGCCGTCTCGGCATCAAGAACGTCATCTGGAGCGCGAGCGAGGTCGCCACCGGCATACCATACGACAAGACTAACGCTCCCTATGTCCCCGTCGACGAAGCCTATCCAATGCGAGGCTACAACGTCTATTCGCTGACAAAAGTGCTCGGTGAAGAGATGGCACGCCAGTTCTGTCTCAACGATCCCGAGATGCGCATCACGTGCCTTCGCCTCTCCAATGTCATGAACCCCGAGGAGTATGAGGGGTTTGAGGAGTGGCAGGACGACTCCGCCAAGCGTCTCTGGAATTTCTGGACCTACGTCGACAATCGCGACGTAGCTCAGGCGGTTGCTCTGGCGATCGAACATGATGTCCGCGGCAAGGACGAGTTTTTCATCACCAACGATGAGACGGTGATGCGGACGCCGTCCACCGAGCTGCTCGACAAGCACTTTCCGAATATCGAGCGTCGCAAGGCGTTCAGCGACAACGAGGTGGTCATCTCCAACGAGAAGGCCAAGCGAGTGCTCGGCTATCAGCCGCAGCATCGCTGGACCGACAAGAAGTAGGCCCCCAGCGATGGCCCGCAAACCGCTCATCATCGAGGCTCGGATCAACGAGTACACGCCGCGCAGCGAGAACAGGCACATCCCGTTCTCGCCAATGGAGATCGGCGAAGCTTCGGCGCGTGCTTGCGAGGCGGGCGCCAGCATCGTCCATTTCCACGCACGTCACGACGATGGCTCACCCGACCACCGTGCCGAAACCTATGCAGCGGCGATCCGCGCCATCCGCGAGCGGTGCGATGTGCTGGTCTATCCCACGCTCGGTCAGATCACTGCGGGCAGGGAGAATGACGATCGGATCAAGCCTATCGAGGCGCTGGCGGGCGATCCCGCCACACGTCCCGATATCGCGCCGATCGATACCGGCAGCACCAACATCGACCGCTTCAAGGACGGCGAGTTCCGCTCCGGCGACCGGACGTATGTGAACCGCACCGCGACCTTGCGCTTCTTCGCCGAACGGCTGCGCACGCTTGGCGTCAAACCGCAGTTCGTAAGTTGGGCTGTCCCCTTCACCCGTATGTTCGAGGCACTTCGTGAGATCGGCCTCGTCGACAGGCCTACATGGTTCCTCTTCGAGTTGACGGATAGCGGCATTCTGGGCGGCCACCCTGGCACGATCGCCGGGCTGGAGGCGCATCTCCGCTTCCTCCCCGACGGACCGCTCGAATGGTCCGTCTCGAACAAGATCGGCAACGTGACCAGTCAGGCCGCGCTCGCAATCGAGCGCGGCGGCCACGTCTCGGCCGGCCTCGGCGATTATGGCTGGCCGGAACTCGGCTGCCCGGATAACGGCGCCGTCATCCAGTTCATCGCCAACCTGTCACGCGCCATGGGACGCGAGGTGGCTTCAGTCGTGCAAACCCGGGACATGCTTGGTCTGTGATCTGGGTAGTAGCATGAGAAAGACAAGGACCATGACACATGACAAGGTTGTTGCGGCCCCGCAGGGACTGGCGCTCGCTCAGATCACGCTCGGTCTCGGCGGCCTCTTTATCGGAACTGGCGAGTTCGCCGCCATGGGGCTCCTGCCTGGCATGGCGCAGTCTGCCGGCGTCTCCATTCCGCAAGCAGGTAATTTCATCAGCGCCTATGCACTCGGCGTCGTTATCGGCGCGCCAGCCCTCGCCATCGCGACGTCGCGCATGGAAAAGCGCAACCTACTGCTGCTGCTCGCCGCGATCGGACTGGTGGGCAATCTCGCCTCGGCGGTCGCTCCGGGCTTTCTCGGCATGGCGGCTGCGCGCTTCGTCGCGGGGCTGCCGCATGGCGCCTATTACGGGACGGCTTCGATCGTCGCGGCAGCCATGATGCCGCCCTCCAAGCGTGCGCAGGCAATCGGCCGCGTCATGATAGGGCTTGCCGCTGCCAACCTCATCGGCGTGCCGCTGACGACGTGGCTTGGCCAGAGCTTTGGCTGGCGGCCGGCTCTCGGACTAGTCGCCGTTGGCGGCGGCTTGCTCTTCATCATGCTGCGCATCCTTATTCCCGTGATCGAAGCGGACGAGGACGCAAGTCCGCGGCGCGAGTTGTCCGCCTTCACCCGCCCGGAAATATGGTTGACGCTCGCAGTTGCGACGATCGGCTTCGGCGGCATGTTCGCCGTCTATAGCTACATCACGCCGACCCTTGTTCAGGAAACTGGTGTAGCGGAGGGCGGGGTGCCGCTGTTCCTCGCGCTGTGGGGCCTGGGCATGATCGTCGGCAACATCGCCGGCGGCTGGCTCGCGGACCGGGCGCTGATCCCGTCGATTTTCGGCATCATCGTCTGGAACATCGTGTTCCTCGCGCTCTTCTTTCTCGCTGCGCTCAACCCTATCCTGGCCGGCGCGTCGCTCTTCATGATCGGCATCGGCTTCGCGCTCGTGCCTGCGCTTCAGGCGCGGCTTATGGACGTTGCCCGCCACGCGCAGTCGTTGGCCGCTGCTATGAACCATTCAGCCTTCAAGCTGTCCAACGCGATCGGCGCTTGGACGGGCGGGCTCGCGATCGCAGCCGGTTACGGCTGGGCGTCGACCGGCCTCGTCGGTGCCGCGCTGGCGGCGGGCGGGTTAGGGATCATGACAATCTCGGTGCTGCTGATGCGCGGTGCTGCCCCTTCTCAGGAGACGAAACATGAAGCCTCACGTCATCTGCCACATGATGAGCCCGCTCGACGGTCAACTCGTCGTCGATCAGTGGAGCCCGTCGACGGGCCGCTCGTCGGACGATCTGGTTGCCGAATATGACCGGGTGCACGACGAGCTCGAATGTAATGCCTGGATCGCCGGGCGCGCGGTCGGTGAAGAGTTCGCGGATGGCGAGCCCCATCCACCGAGCGATCATAGCCAAGTCGCAAGGCCGGTCCACGTCGGCCGTGCCGGTGCCGATGATTACGCCATCCTGATCGATCAGGATGGCAAGCTCCACTGGACGGGGCCTGAGACGTACGGCGCGCCGATCATCATGGTTCTCAGCCGCGATGTACCGGACGCGCATCTGGCGGAGCTCGCCGCCGACGGCATCTCCTACATCGTCGCCGAAGACGAGACGATCGACCTTGCCGCGGTCCTCGATATCCTCGCCGATCGCTTCGGGATCAGGCGCTTGCTCCTGGAAGGCGGCAGCCACACCAATGGGACGTTTTTCAAGGCGGGGCTCGTCGACGAGATAAGCCTGCTTCTCTTCCCTGCGATCGGCGGGCGCAGTGGCGGTCGGACCTTGTTCGAGGCCGGTCCCGATGGGCTTGCCGACCATGTTCGCCTCTCGATCAGCGCGAACGAAATGCGGCGCAATGGCATCGTCCACCTCCGCTACTCCGTCTCCTACGTCTGAGACGGCTTCCCCCAGCGTTTTGAGGAGCATCTCATGAAGGCATGGTTCATTACCGGCGCGTCACGCGGCTTTGGTTATGAAGTGGCGTTAGAGGCGCTTCGCCGCGGTGACCGCATCGTCGCAACCGCTCGTTCCCTCGACGCGCTCGACGATGTGGTTGCGATCGATCCCGAACGCGTCGCGGTCGCCCAGCTCGACGTCACCAAGCGGGATGAGATCTTGCGCAGCATCGAGATCGCGCGCGAGCGCTTCGGTAACATTGATATTCTCTTCAACAATGCCGGCATCGGCTATTTCGCCGCGGTAGAGGAGAGTGACGACGCACGCGTCCGTCGCCTCATGGAGGTCAACGTCTTCGGCCTCGCCGCGGTGACAAAGGCGTGGCTGCCGCACCTACGCGAGCAGCGGTCCGGCCTGATCCTCAACACCTCCTCGGTCGGTGGCATCCGGTCCTTTCCCGCCGTCGGCTGGTACAACGCCTCGAAATTCGCGGTAGAAGGCCTTTCCGAAGCGCTGGCGCAGGAGATCGAACCGCTCGGCATCAAGGTTGTGATCGTCGAGCCCGGTCCATTCGCGACCGACTGGGCGGGCAATTCGGCGGCCGAGGTGCCGGACGCTGACGCGATCGCCGATTATGACCAAACCGCCGGCAAGCAGCGTCGCACCTTCCGCGAGAACGTCGGCCAGGAGCCCGGCGACCCCGCCAAGGCCGCCCGATCGAGGTCCCGCATGACGATCATCCGCCGCTGCGCCTGCCGCTCGGCAATTTCGGTTACGACGGCACGCTCGAGAAGTTCGATATGGTCCGCAAGGATGTGGCCGCCCGAGAGGCGGCCAGCCGCAGTGCCGACCGCGGCTGAGGAGCCAGTGATGCCCATGGACTTCTCCACTGTCGGCTTTCTCGGCTTCGACGTCTTCGGCACCGTCGTCGACTGGCGTACGGGCGTTGCACGGGCGTCCGAGCCGTTCCTTGCCAGGCACGGCATCGAGGTGGACCCACTCGTCTTCGCTGATGAATGGCGTGCCCTCTACCAGCCCTCCATGCAGAAGGTGCGGGCCGGCGAGCGCCCCTGGGTCAAGCTTGAGATTCTCAATCGCGAGAACCTCGAAACGGTGCTGAGTCGGCACGACGCGGATTTCGGCCGGATTTCTGATGCGGAGCTCGTTGACCTCAACAAGGCATGGGAGCGGCTGGATCCCTGGCCGGACTCGTTGGAGGGGCTGACCCGCCTCAAGCGCCGCTTCGCGCTCGGCCCGTTGTCGAACGGCCATATCGCGGGGATGCTCAACCTGGCGCGGTACGGTGGCCTCCCATGGGACGTCATCACCGGGGCCGAGGTCACGAAGAGCTACAAGCCGATGCCGCAGACCTACCTGCGCTCGGCGGACGCGGTTGGTCTGCGTCCAGACCAGGTCGGAATGGTCGCCGCGCACAATGATGATTTGAAAGCTGCTCGCGCTGCAGGGCTCCGCACCGTCTTCGTGCGCCGTCCTCACGAGCACGGCTCCAATCAGACCACCGATCTCGATGCTAAGGAAGATTGGGACGTGATTGCCGAAAGCCTGACCGAGGCAGCCGACGCGCTCGGTTGCAACTGAACCTCAAAGGAGAAATCGCATGACGAACCCCGACATTCGCCCGCTTGCGCTCGTCACCGGCGCATCCAGCGGCATCGGCTATGAGCTGGCGCGCCTGTTCGCGGCGGACGGCCACGACGTCATCATCACTGCGACCGGCACCAACGGTGACCTGGACCGTACCGCGGATGCTGTCCGCGCGACCGGTGTTGAGGCAATCATCGTCGAAGCCGACCTCACCGACTACGGTGGCGTCGAGAAGCTCGCCGATGCGGTGAAGCAGACCGGTCGTCCCTTGGCCGCCGCGGCGCTCAATGCTGGCGTCGATGTCGGCGGCAATTTCGTAGGCCAGACCGATCTCACGGCCGAGATCAAGATGATCCAGCTCAACGTGACCTCGCAAGTCCACCTCAGCAAGCGCCTTCTGCCCGACATGGTGAAGCGCGGAGAGGGCAAGCTACTCTATACCGCCTCGATCTCGGGCACGATGCCGACGCCTTATGAGGCAGTATATGGTGGCACCAAGGCGTTCCTGATCTCCTTCGTAGAGTCCGTGAAGGAGGAGAACAAGGACAGCGGCGTCACTTTCACCCTGCTTCTGCCGGGTGAGGTCGATACCCCCTTCTGGCATCGCGCCGGCATGGACACGACCGAGCTGGGCCTCGGTGTGAAGGCCGCGCCGACCAAGGTAGCGCATGAAGGCTATGAAGCGATGAAAGCGGGCAAAGACCGCATCGTGTCCGGGAAGCCCGGCAGCAAGTTCATCGGTCACGTCGTCAACAATATCCTTCCCGACACGCTCAAGGTCGCGGCGCACGCAGGCGGCGCCGAGCCCGGCTCGGGCCTGAAGGACTGAGCACGGTGGTGTTGGTAAACAGAGCATCCATTGCGGCGCCCCGAGCTGGGTCGCCCCAGCCCATCACCGAAGGGTATGGCCACGGGCGCAATTCATTCTGCACCTGCGCAGGTTGTTCACCGGCGAGTTCGCTGCGACCGGACTCCTGCTGGACACTTCGCGCGCTCGGTCGACGTCAGCTTCCCGGAAGCCGGTCATCTCATCAGTGCCTATGGATCGGATTGGTGGCCGGCTCGCCACTGCTCCTAGTGGCGGCGGCAAGCGTGTTGTCAGCAAGCACGTTTAGTACCGCTGCGTCATCGAGATGAGCACGCTACGCGCCTGACCGCGGTCGTCCGGACCCCATCAACCTGCACTAAAGCCATGACCAGAGTTGACGAACATGCAATCGCCGATGGACGGCTGATCTCGCCGTCCGACCTCGTTCCCGACTGGAATTGATCGCGAGCCGCTCTGGGGCCGGCCCAGGCAAGCTGCCAACAACGGAGACATTACCATGAAGTATCTGGAGAATGCCGTTACCGTCATATCAGGCGCCGCATCCGGAATCGGTGCCGCGTCCAGCCGGCGTCTGGCCGGAGCGGGCGCGCGCATGGTGCTCGGTGACATCGACGAGGGCGGCCTCAAGAAGTTGGTGGCCGATATCGACTCTGCGGGCGGCAAGGCCGTCTACAAGGTGACTGATGTTACCCATCTAGAAGACTTCGAATCGCTCGTCGCGCTGGCGGAGAGCACCTACGGCCCCGTGGACGTTCTGGTGAACAACGCCGGCCTGATGCTTTTCTCGTACTGGGAAGAGCGTGCGATCGCGGACTGGGACAGGATGATCGATGTCAACCTGCGCGGGTATCTGCACGGCATCGCCGCCGTCCTTCCTTCCATGCTCGAACGCAAGGCGGGTCGCATCCTCAACATCGATTCCGTCGCAGGCCATCGTGCCGGTGAAGCAGGCGGAGTCTATGCCGCGACCAAGTTCTTCATCCAAGGAATGACAGAGAGCCTGCGCAAAGAGGTCGGTGCCTCTCACGGCATCCAGGTTGGAATGGTAAGCCCCGGCGTGATCGATACGGGCTGGCCGTACAAGGTACACGATGGCAGAGCGAAGGACGTCGCCATCGATCTCTCCAGGCAGGCAATCAAGCCGGAGGCTGTGGCCGAAGCAGTGGCTTTCGCGCTGAACCAGCCGCCAAGCGTCGCAATCAACGAGGTCATTGTCACTCCTGTCGATCAGGCCTGGTGACCCCTGCGATTGAAAGGCATTTTGAGCCTTAACCTACTTCTCTCTCGAGTTTGCCTGCGTTCTGGGTGCGGTTGATGGTCCGGCAGGCCTTCAACGCTGAGATCAGACCGCAGTCATACCGCCATCAACCACCAATTCGGAGCCCGTCATGTAGCTCGATCCGTCGGACGCCAAGAATATGAGCGCCGCCGACACTTCCGAGCACTCTCCAGGTCTTGCCATAAGCGTGCTTCCCAGGATGAGCCGCGTCTTCTCCGGGTCTGAGAAGTAATCCTCATTGAGGGGCGTCCTGATCGTGCCCGGGTGTATGGAGTTCACTCTGATGCCGTGCTGCCACAGGTCGACGGCCGCGGCCTTGGTGAGCATACGAATAGCCCCTTTCGTTGCGGAGTAACCGGACATGCCTGGCATGTTCGCGACGATGCCGGACACTGATGACACGTTGATGATCGAACCTCCGCCCGCCCGCTTCATGCTGGGGGCGACCAGCTTGCACCCGAGGAAAGCACCGGTGACGTTCACCTCGTACAGCTTTCGGAAGTCCGCAACGGAAAGCTTCTCAATCGCCTCGCGGATGAATATTCCCGCATTATTGACCAGTACGTTGACACACCCGAAGGCGCGCTCCGCCTCAACAACGACGTTGCTCCACGACCCCTCATCGACGACGTCGTGATCGACGAATATTGCCTTACCGCCGGACGCCGATATTTCATCGGCAACACGACGACCATTCACTGCGTCGACATCGGTGAGGACCACTGCCGCATGTTGCGCCGCAAACTCGCGGGCGTGGATCTCGCCCATTCCTTTACTGGCCCCTGTGACGATAGCAATCTTTCCAGCAAGCACTTCAACTCTCCTCGTCTCATCCAGTCGCTTCCGGCGCTCGTCAAATCCCCGTCGTGTTGAGACACACGGCGTAAATCGAGGTGCTCGCCGCCATGAACAGCCGGTTCTTGCGACGCCCGCCAAAACAAACGTTCGCACAGGTCTCCGGGAGATGAATCTTTCCGATCAAGGCGCCCTCCGCGGAGTAGCACCGCACGCCATCTTCAGCGGGGTCCGCCCACCCCATGCTGCACCAGACGTTTCCATCAACGTCGATACGCAAGCCGTCAGTGAACCCCGGAGCGAAATCATCGGCAAACACAGCGCCGTTCCGCAAACGCCCATCAACCACGTCGAAGACACGAATATGGGAAGGGCCGCCATCCGTTATTCCGCTATCGACGACATAGAGACGCGATTCGTCCGGAGATAGGGCGAGGCCGTTGGGCCGCACGAAATCATCCGCAACCACCTGGAGGGATCCGGTGCAATCCAGTCGGTAGACTGCCCGAGGAAGCTCGGCTTCCTGCTTGATACCCTCATAGTCGCTGTCGATGCCGTAGCCGGGGTCGGTAAACCACACGGCACTGTCGGAGGCCACAATCACGTCGTTGGGCGAACTAAGACGTTTGCCTTCATAGCGATCCGCCAGCACGGTGATACGACCGTCCAGCTCAGTGCGGGTCACGCGTCGAAGGTGCTCGCAGCTGACAAGGCGTCCCCTTTGGTCACGGGTATGGCCATTGGCATAGTTCGAGGGAGATCGGAATATTCCAAGATGTCCATCCGCCTCAAGCCAGCGATAAATCCGATTGTTCGGAATATCGCTGAAAAGAAGACTGCCGTTATCCCCGAAGTAGACGGGCCCTTCGACCCATCCAAAGCCCGTCGCAAGACGCTCGATAGGCGCGTTTCCGATCTTGTACGTGAACCGACGATCGAGCGGTTCGACGCCTACGACGGGGTATCGCAAGCTGTTCTCGATTGGACCAAGGCCAAAACCCACAGCTGCCTCCCGCACTCAGGTATCCCGCGAGCGGCCACCAAACTTGTCGGCGCACACGGCCAACAGAATGATCGCGCCGATCACGACTTGATGCCAAAACGTGTTGACGTTGAGAATATTGAGGCCGTTGCGTACAACGGCCATGAGGACCGCGCCGGCAGCAGTTCCCAACAAGGACGCCCTACCTCCGGCGAGGCTTGTCCCGCCCATGACTACCGCCGCGATGACATCCAGTTCATATCCCTCGCCGGCCTCCGGCATAGCTGCTTCGAGGCGGGATGTTAGGAGAACGCCGGACAACGCAGCCAGAAATCCCGTCAGCGCGTACACCGCAATCTTAATGCGGTCGATCCTTATTCCGACCAACCGCGCCGCTTCCGGATTGCTCCCGATTGACAGCGTGTAACGGCCAAAGCGCGTTTGATAAAGCAGGAAGTAGACCGCAGCAAACGTCAGTATGGTCACCAACACCGGCATCGGCACAAACCCAACAAATCCCTGACCGAAGACCTGAAAGGAAGGATTCGACAAGCCAGTGAGCGGAATGCCCTCCGTGTAGACCATGATCAGGCCACGCGTGACGACCATCATAGCCATCGTAACGATGAAGTCAGCAATCTTGACCTTTGCAACCAGTACGCCGTTCACAATCCCGATCAGAGTTCCGACGGCCAGACTAGCGCCGACGCTGAGGTATGGATTGAACCCGCGGTTCATCAGGTCGGCTGCAATCAGGCCGGTGAATGCAAGCGTTGACCCAACCGAGAGATCAATGCCTCGCATGGCAATAACGAGGGTGGCTCCGAACGCGATAATGGCGACGAAGACAGCCTGGCGCGTGATGTCTGTGAGGTTTCCGACGCTCAGAAAGCGCGGCGAGGCGACTCCAAGTGCCACAATGAGCACGATCAACGCGATCACGATTCCGCTCGCGCCCCCCGACAACCTGAACTTCGATACCGGGGTCTTTGGATCCAAGGCCTGAGTCGACATTCCATTCTCCATTATTATCTCAGGTCCGCTGAATCGAAAGCGAGGCGATGGCTTCTTCGCTCGCGGAAGCCGCGTCCAATATTCCGACCACCTCGCCTTCAAACATGACCAATATCCGATGGCACAACCCCAGCAGCTCGGTGCTGTCCGATGAGACGAGGATGATCCCTTTGCCCGCTTGCGCGCTGCTGGCGATCAGTTGGTAGACATCGGCCTTCGCCCTGATATCGATCCCGCGCGTCGGCTCTTCGAGAAGCAATACGTCCGGCTCGGTCAGCAGCCATCTCGCTAACAGCACTTTCTGCTGGTTGCCGCCGCTCAGCCGTCCGATCGACTGCTGAGGTCCTTCCGACTTGACTCCCATCCTCCGGATATAGTTCGTGCATTCAATTCGTTCAGCTCGTCGATCCAGGCGAACGCTGCCAAACTTGGACAGGCTAGAGGCGGTCAAATTCCAGCCGACGCTATGTTCAGCGAAGATGCCCTCCGTCTTGCGCTCGGCGGGAAGAAACGCAATGCGGTTGTTCATCCCGTCCGATATAGAACTGATCGAAGTCGAACGACCCTTCAGCACGATTCTACCGGACTCCGCCGCACCATCGCCGAACAGCGCCCTTAGAAGGCGGCTCTTTCCCGATCCTTCGAGTCCCGCGAGACCCAGAATCTCCCCTTCGCGCAGTTCGAAACTGACGTTTTCGAACGCTCCGCGTCGGGATATCCCTTCGACCTTGAGGACGGGATCAGCGCGTGGGCTTGACTTGGTCGGAAACTGCTTCGCCAGCGAGCCGCCGATCATCAAGCTGATCACCTTGTTCACGTCGAGCGATGACGCCGGCAAGTCCGCGACGCATGCCCCATCCCGCAATACGACCACGCGGTCGCAGATCTTCAGAACCTCATCAAGCTTGTGAGACACATATATGACGGATTTCCCCGATTGCTTGAGATCGTTGATGATCCTGACGAGCTGTTCTCGCTCGGCTTTTTCGAGAGCCTCGGTCGGCTCGTCCATGATCAGGATACTTGCATTCGAGTTCAACGTCCTGGCGATTTCGATGATTTGCCGTTGAGCAAGGGCAAGTGAACCAACCGGACAATCCAGATCAATCTCGACGCCAAGCACGTCGTTCAGGATTCGAGCAGCGCAATCCCGCATGGCCTTCTTTCGAAGCGGCACCGTCATGTTTGGATATTTTCCGACCGACATCTCCCGGCCAATGAAAATGTTTTCAACCGCATCCAGGTCAGGGAACAGACTGAGTTCCTGATAGATAATGCCTATACCCGCGCGCTGCGCGTCCGCGGGCTCGCGGATGTCCACGCGAACGCCTTCGATCTCGATGTCGCCTTCGTCACGCGTATGGGCTCCGGACAGGATCTTCATCAGGGTCGATTTTCCGGCCCCGTTTTCACCGACCAGCCCCAGCACCTCACCCTTGGCCAGATTCATCGAAATGCCCGACAGCGCGTTGGTCGCTCCGAACCTCTTGCCGACGCCCGTGATCTTGAGCGCGTGTTCCGACTGGCTCATGATGCCGCCCCCACATTCAAACAGAGGGAGCCACACCACAACGGCGCGGCCCCCTCGCGATCATCTACTTCGAGTTCTTTGCGACGTAGATGTAGTCAGCCGGATCGAACGTGCCGATGTTCTTGGCGTCGTAGGTCTTCGGGGCGACGAAGATCTTCTTCGGAACGCTTTCGCCCTTCATGACGAATTGCTCGACCGCGCGGATGATGTTGCGGCCTTCCTCCTTGGCGCCGGTATCGACGGTGGCTGCGAAATCGCCGACCTTGATCGCGTCGTTGGCTTCCTTCATGTTCTCGTAGCCTACGATCGCAATCTTCCCGTTCAGCTTCCTCGCCTTCAAGGCCTGCAGGCCTCCCAGGGCCATTTCATCGTAGAGCGCAACGAGAATATCCACATCGGGATGCGCGGTGAGCATGTTCTCGGTCACGGTGAGACCTTGCGCGCGCACCCAACCGGCCGGCTGCTTGGCCACGATCTTCAGGTTCGGGTACTTCGAGAGGACTTCATTGAAGCCCTTCATGCGCTGCGCAGTGTGCGGACCGGGCAAGCCCTCCAAGACGGCAATCTTGACCTCCCCCTTGTCCTTGTAGTTATCGACAATCCACTGCGCCTGAGCGCGACCGCCGTCGCTCTGGTCGTATCCGATATCGCTGACGTAATAGGGGTCGTCGGCGACAGGTGAGTTGAACAGGAACACCGGGATTCCCGCTTCGGTCGCACGCCGGATCAGCGGCTCCAAAGCGCCTTCGTTGTAGAGCGCGACCGCTATCGCGTCGACGCGTTCGTTGATCCAGGCCTCCATCGCGCGGACCTGATCGTCCGTCGCGGATTGGCTCTTCGGCGCTTGCACGAGCAGTTGGATCGTAGAAGGTCCCCCGGCTCGATCGATCTCCTCCTTAACTCCAGCCAGCACACGCTGATAGTACGTATCCATTGCCGTCGGCAGGAAGCCGACCTTCAGGGGACGGTTGGTCTTCACCTGTGGTTTTGCCTCTTTGCCGGTCGGCGGAATGACCTTGTCCATGAGGATTCCTGGAAAAACCGCCCCGTAGTCGGCGGCG
This sequence comes from Bradyrhizobium sp. SBR1B, assembly GCF_014198205.1. Lineage (NCBI taxonomy): Bacteria > Pseudomonadati > Pseudomonadota > Alphaproteobacteria > Hyphomicrobiales > Nitrobacteraceae > Bradyrhizobium > Bradyrhizobium sp. SBR1B. The sequence continues at coordinate 163,179 of NZ_JACIHC010000010.1, read as the reverse complement.
AAAGCCACACCGGGCATGACGACGGCCGCGAGCAACCCAGCCGCCAATGAATTACAAAAAGATCGCTTCATGTTTCCCCTCCAATTGCTTGTTTCTGGTGCAACATCTGCTGCCCGCATGTGCGAGCAGCCTCGTCCAGGGGCTCCAATCGCCATGGGAGCTCTGCCAACGATCAGTCCGCTGAGACGCGCGACGTCGCGCTAATCTCTGAGATTGCGGAGTATTTCCTTGAGAAGCCGCCAGATAGGCTCGACGGTGGTGTGATTGAGACGTTCTCGGGTCGTGTGCACGTCGAACGCTTCCGGTCCGATCGAGATCATGTCGATTCCCGGAATCTTCTTGTTGAAAAGACCTAACTCGAGGCTCGAGTGAGATACTTCAACGTGAGGTTTGGCCTTGAGCGTATCTTCAAACGCGCGGGCGGCGACCGCCAAGAGCTTCGAGTCCTTGTTGTAGGGCCACTCTGGGCAATCGGCAAAAGTAGTAACCTTTGTACCGCGCCCCATTAGCTGGGCCAGCCGCTCGATCCGTTTGAGGATGGCGTAGCGCCGCGAGCTGATCGCGCTCGGAATGGTCGAGAGGATCTCGACTTCCTCGTCGCTTGTCGACAACAGCGCAATGGTGTTCGAACTCTCCACCAGATTCGCGATTGTGAGGCTCATGCTTTGGACGCCGTTGGGCGTCAGCGTGATCGCCTGGACAACCGAATTGGCGGTAACATCCGAAAGGACGCGCTCCACGAGACCGTCGCTCGGCTCCAGACCGACCTCGAGCTTCGGGTCGCTGACGAAGAACTCCTTCTTGATATCTGCGGCGACGTTCCGGACGATCTCGCTCGCACGATCCACATCTGCCTGATGCAGAAGCAGGAGTGCTTCGGCGTCTCCCGGAATAACGTACCGGTTGACGCCTCCTTTGACCGATGCGAGGCGGACCGGCAGGTCGTCAAGAAGCGCACCGACGACCCGAGCCAGAAGGACGATCGCGTTTGCACGCTCCAGATGAATGTCGAACTCCGAGTGGCCGCTGCTCAGTCCCTTTACGAACAATCGCACCGCCGTCAAACCAGCCGGCGCCTTCTGCCATTCGGCCGGGATCCGAAAGCGCGCCGAGATATCGCCCGCGCAGCCGGCGAAGAGACTCTTGGGATCGTGCCAATTGAAATCGATTAACCGCCTTCCAGTGAGACGGGATGCGTCGAAGTGTTGAGCGCCTCCCTTTCCAACCTCTTCCTGGACGGTAAGCACGACCTCGAGCGGCGGATGTGGAATGTCCGTGGAGTCGAGTACGGATAACGCAAGCGCAACACCTACCGTGTTGTCTGCGCCGAGGGTCGTACCCGTGCCGTGAATGAAGTCGCCATCGATCCGCAGCTTGATGCCCTGTTTCGCGAAATCGTGCTCCACGCCCTCATCGCTCTCGCATACGATGTCGGTGTGACCGTGGAAGATGACTGGCGAGGCGTTCTCGTAGCCGATTGTTCCTGGCTTCTTGACCAGAATATTGTAAATGTCGTCCTGATAGCACTCGAGGCCACGATCCCGCGCGAAGCTGGCGATGTAGTCGCTGACCTGCTTCTCGTTATATGACCCGCGGGGAATGCGGCTGATCTCTTCGAAGTAGCGAAAGAAGACTTCCGGTTTGAGGTTCGCAAGGACTCCATTCTCGTCAGCTCTCACCGAGTGAGCGGCCGCGTCGGGACGTCGATCATTTACGGCTGTTGTTGCGGTCTGGTGCGCAGACATGAATTCCTCCCAGTGCCGGCGCCGTCGTGCATTGCGGTCGCCCTCATGCTTCCGACGATAAGAAATACGATCAGCAGATCAAACGAATTGCGCGCTTCATTGAGTGAACTGTCCTCATGCAAATGCCGGTTTCAAGCGGAGAGTCGATCGAGGCGCCAGTTGACAGTTACGTTCACAATCTCCCAAACGCCTGCCGTCACCGTCTTTACCGGCGCTAGATCAGTGAAACGGCTGTTAAACGCGGCAAATAGCGTCGGCACCTGCAAAGAAACCCGCTGTCGAATAACACTTGCCGAGATAAATGCCGATCTTCCTCGCTCGCCTGGCTTGTCGATAAGCACGCGAGAGATTCGGGCTGGCTTCGACAACAAACATGCGAATCGCAGGCTATCTGATTGGCTTCCTGGACCCTTGTCTCCACGCCAAGCAGAATGCCAAATGCCTGGGCGACCGCCGACAGACGCGTCCGCTATAAGCACGAAAGTCTTCAATTGCGGGAACGCTAAAGCTCCCTAGCTTGCGAGGATAGGTCTATGGCCGCGAGCGCCAGGATCCCCTGGGGGCTACCTGCCGCGCGGGTTTGGACCTAGGCTTGCCGACCAAGCGAACCTGTCACAATTCGCGGTCTGCTCATTTGGAGACTCCGTATGGGCAGACCTAGGGGACTCGTTCAAGGTCGACAAGCCTGACTCGCGTCCTCGCACGTGATACGTGGCCGTCACAGCCAGGACTTGACGCTGCTAACGATCGAATCCGTCGAAATTCCATATCGATCGTGAAGCGTAGGCAAGGCGCCAGCCGCAAGGAATTCGTCCGGCAGGCCGATCATGTGGAATGCGGGATGCACACGTTCCCTCATCAGAACAGCGGCGACAGCTTCGCCAAGTCCGCCAATGATCGTATGGTTCTCCGCGACGACGACGACTCGCCCCGGCTTTCTACAAGCGGCCACAATGGTCTCGACATCAAGTGGCTTGATGGTCGGCACGTGGAGGACTGACGCGCGAACACGATCTGTTTCAAGTTTTTTTGCTGCTTCTAACGCCCGCATCGTGAGTAGGCCGGAAGAGATGATGAGGACGTCATCCCCGCTTCGCAAGTGCTTCGCTCTTCCAAGTTCGAACTTGTAGCCGTATTCGTCAAGCACGAGCGGCACCTGCCCTCGCAACAGACGCATATAGACGGGGCCATGATGCGCCGCCATGGCAGGCACAACCTGCTCAATTTCCAGAGCATCGCATGGATCGATAACCGTCATGTTCGGCATCGCGCGGAACAGTGCCAGGTCTTCCGCCGCCTGATGACTTGGGCCGTATCCGGACGTGAGCCCTGGTAGTGCGCAGGCTATCTTCACGTTACGATCTTCTTCGGCAATGGTCTGATGAATGAAATCATAGGCGCGCCGAGAAGCGAACACAGCGTAAGTCGTCACAAACGGCATAAAGCCCTCTGCGGCGAAACCGGACGCGCTGCCGAACAACAGCTGCTCAGCCATGCCCATCTGATAGTAACGGTCCGGAAATTCCTTCGCGAACACATGGAGATCGGTATATTTGCCGAGGTCAGCCGTCATCCCAACGACCTCGGGACACCGACGCGCGAGTTCGATCAAAGCATGGCCGAACGGCGCGGACCTTGTTGGTTGTCCCTCTGCGGCAATCGAAGCGATCATTGCCGATGTCGTAAGGCGCTGCTTCGACGTAGTGGTGTTTGATGTCACCTTCATGGCTGGCTCCCATCCTGCAGCGCTGCGAGCGCCAGTTTCCACTCGTTCGCATCGACGCGCATGAAATGATTCCGCTCACGCGCCTCAAGAAACGGCACGCCCTTTCCCATGACGGTATCGGCGATAATCATTCGCGGCACGGCTCCCTCGTGCGTCTTTGCCGCATCGAATGCCGCAACGACGTCATTGAGATCGTTCCCGTCCACACGCTGAACGAACCAGCCGAATGCTCGCACTTTGTCGACCAGGGGCTCAAAGCCCATCATTTGGCCGGAAGGGCCATCCGCCTGCTGGTTGTTGACGTCAACCACGGCAATGAGATTGTCCAACTTGTAGTGGGCAGCGGACATCATAGCCTCCCACTTCGATCCTTCATCGAGCTCGCCGTCAGAGAACAAGGTGTAGACGAAGCTGTCGGATCCTTTTCGCTTCAATCCAAGGCATCGACCGACTGCGATGGTAAGACCGAGCCCTAACGAACCGCCCGACATTTCCATCCCCGGCGTGTAGCTTGCCATGCCGGACATCGGCAGACGGCTATCATCGAAGCCGTAAGTCTCCAGCTCCGCCTCAGGAACAATGCCCGCCTCAATCAACGCGGCGTACAGTGCAATTGCATAGTGGCCGTTGGAGAGAAGGAAGCGGTCGCGCCCTTCCCACTCTGGCTCTTCCGGCCGATATCGCATGGAGTGGAAGTAGGCTACGGCCAACACGTCGGCGATGTCCAGCGCTTGAGCGATATAACCCTGCCCCTGAACTTCGCCCATTCGGAGCGCATGGCATCTGATGCGGCGAGCTCGTTCGTGCAGTGAAACATTGTGACCTTGAACCGTCATGTCGCTGGATCCTTGTTGTTGCGGAAGGCGCGAAACGCGCGTTCCTGTCGAACAGCGAACGAGACGAGGCAAACGGCGGTCCTCCGTTGCGCACTCGATCTAGGCGCTTCTCCGATTCACGCGGTTCTTCGGCACGCGGTATTTACCAGCATTATAAGCCCGAGCGAATACAGCAAAAGAATTAGTTTGGCATTTAGGTGACCTCAATTCATCTGTCTCGAAACTCGCCGGTGACCTGAGCTTCGAGGCAAGCCATACCGCGGCGCTAGGATCGCCACTACCGCCATCACGGCAGTGAAGCGGCTTCGCCAGCATCGGGAGCTCGGCGCGCAAGCAGACTAGGACGTCGAATCGCGGTAACCGCGAAGGCTAAAGCGCGGTCATGACTGCAGGCGCATCCTACTTTCGGCTCGCGACGCAAGCGGCCAGGACAGCTCATGTCACCCCAATTACGCGGATGTTATTGGTGGTTCCAGCCTGTGCGAATGGAATTCCCGCAACTATAACTACGGTATCCAAGGTTTGCGCGAACTGATTGTCAACCGCAGTAGAGACGGCCCGAGACACCATCTCCTCGTAGTCGCTTACGTCGGTTGAAGACACGCTGTGCGTTCCCCAGAGCAAACAAAGCCGACGGGCGGTTTCCATACTTGGAGTCATGGCAAGAAGGGGAACATCCGGGCGGCGACGGGCAATGCGAGCCGCGGTCGTGCCTCCCGACGTGTACACGACGATGGCTGCCGCACGGATCGCCGACGCCAAGCCCGCCGCGGCCGCGGCCACCGCGTGTGGCGGCGTTTGCTCCTCGTCGGGACGCAAGGCATCGACGATGGACCGATACATCTTGTGACGTTCGGTGCTGCAGATGATGCGCTCCATCATCTCCACCGCCTCGCACGGATATCGGCCGACGGCAGACTCCGCTGACAACATCACTGCGTCGGCTCCATCGTAAATGGCGGTGGCGACATCGGACGCTTCCGCGCGCGTCGGCGTCGGCGTCGAGACCATAGAATCCAGCATTTGGGTGGCTACGATCACAGGCTTTACCGCCAAGCGACAGGCTCGCACCAGCTCCTTTTGACGGCCTGGGACGTCTTCGTGGGGAATTTCCACGCCGAGATCACCGCGCGCCACCATGACCGCGTCGGACAGGCCGATGATGTCATCGATCCGATCGAGCGCAGCCGGCTTCTCGATCTTCGCAATGAGCCCTGCCCGATCTCCGATGAGCCCCCTCGCCTCGAGGACATCTCCTGGTCGTTGCACAAACGACAGCGCGACCCAGTCGACGCCAAGCCGAAGACCGAAGTCGAGGTCCGCTCGGTCTTTTGCGGTGAGTGGAGACACGTCGAGGATTGTGCCCGGCAGGTTAACGCCCTTGTGGTCGGAAAGCCTCCCGCCAATGATCACCTCGGCTTCGAGACTGTTGCTGAAGAGCGACTTGACGCGAACGCGCAGGCGACCATCGTCGATTAGCAGGTCGTGACCAGGTGCCGCCGCCGCAAACACCTCGGGATGCGGCAACGGGATAGCAGTCCGATCGCCAAGTGTGCCTTCTTGAACAAACCGAATGGCCTCACCTGCGGCTATCGTCAAGCTCCCATCACGCAATGTGCCGAGCCGGATCTTCGGCCCCTGGAGGTCCAGCAAGATGCCTATGGGCCGGCCCATCTCGAGTTCAAGAGCGCGTATCGCAGCGTGCACCTTGGCGTGATCCTCCCTTGCCCCGTGACTAAAATTGAGGCGGAAGGTATCGACCCCAGCCTCGAACAACGTCCGGAGCATCTCAGGCTCGCAGGATGCTGGCCCGACGGTTGCTACGATTTTCGCTCGGCGGCTTCGGCGCACGTGAATAGCCTCCCAATGATAAGGGGCTCGCTCCTAACGAAGCGGCCACGCAATGACCAACTAGCGCGGTGGCGTCTTGTCAGGCCCGAACATCAGGCCAGCCTCACGGAATCCACCGTCGACGTTCAACGTGTGGCCGTGGACATACCTGCTCTCATCCGAGGATAGAAAGACTGCTGCGTCGGCGATCTCTTCAGGAGTTCCGTAACGGCTCATTGGAATGAGATATTCATAGGCTCGACGGGTTGCCGGGTCGTGCGCGGTCTTGGCCATCTCGGTTTCAATTGCGCCGGGAGCGATGTTGTTGACGTTGATGCGGTACTGAGCAAGTTCGACCGCCATGACCTTTGTCAGCAACTCCAAACCGGCTTTTGCTGCACCATACGCACCCCGTCCATTCCCGCCGCGCTGCCCCGAGAGCGACGCGATATTTATGATCTTGCCACCACGGCCCTGCTTGACCATCTGGCGCGACACTGACTGCGCCACGATGAACGCCCCCGTCAAATTGATCGAGATCATACGTTGCCAATCCTGGAGCTTGATATCGAGGAATGGCGTATTGCCGCCAATTCCAGCGTTATTGATCAGGATATCCATTCCCCCGCAGCGACGGACCATTTCGTCCATCAGCTCGCTTACCGATCCCTGATCCGCCACGTCTACGCGCAGCCCCAAGTGATCCCGGTCGGCATGTTCGAGAGCGCTCGCCGCGGCCTTCGCGCCATCGAGGTTGAGATCCGCGATTACAATGCGTGCTCCCTCTCGCGCCAAGGCCTTTGAGATCGCAAAGCCGATGCCCCGCGCCCCTCCGGTGACGAGCGCCACCTTGTTGTTCAATCTCATATCAGTCTAGCTCCCGTTTCTTCGTCTTCACGTCAGTTTCCCGGTGGTGCGCTCAAGCGTCGTCCACAGCTCCTCGCCGTATTTGGTCCGCCATTCCTTGTAAAAGCCGGCCGTGCGAAGTGCATCGCGGAAAGCGCCGACGTCGGGCTCATTGAAGATCAGGCCTTTCTTTGTCAGGTCACCGCGCAACGACGTAGCCAGCACGGCCATATCCTTCCGCTCGGCCATCGCAGCATCGTTGATGGCCGTAGCGATGATGTCGCGAAGATCCTGCGGGAGAGCTTCCCAATTCCGTTTGTTGGCCACGCAGAAGAACGCATCCCACATGTGGCCAGTCAGAGCGCAATATTTCTGAACTTCGAACAGGTTGGCAGTAAAGATGTTGGCTAGCGAGTTTTCCTGCCCGTCGACGATCTTGGTCTGAAGCGCAGAATAAAGCTCGCTGTAGTTGATGGCTGTCGGAGCGGCACCGAAAGCCTGGAACATAGAAGTCCACAGTGCGCCGACGGGTACGCGGATCTTGACACCCTTCAGATCCGCCGGGGTATTGATCTGCTTTGTGCTGGTCGTGATGTTGCGAAAGCCATTGTCCCACATCTTCGCCATCGGCACGAGGTTCGCCTTGCCAATGTTGGTTCGCAATGCATCGCCAAGCTCTCCATCCATCGCTTTCCAGACGGCATCGTAGTCCGGAAAGATGAATCCCAACCCGTAGATCGATGCTGAAGGAACGATCGTCGAGAGCACGTTGATCCCGGAATTGAGAAACAGATCGAGCCCGCCGGCCCGAAGCTGCGAGAGCATGTCCGTGTCGCCGCCGAGTTGGTTGTTGGGAAACACGTTGATTTCGACCCGGCCCTTCGTTTCAGACAACACGCGCTCGGCCGCTTCGCGGGCACGCGCCGTGATCGGGTGCGATTCGGCGAGGTTGAACCCCCATCGGAGCCGAAACTCGGCAGCCCGCGCCGACTTGAGCGGCAATCCCACACCGGCGGCCAACGCTACCGACGCAGCTCCCTGCAATAACGTCCTGCGATCAACCTTCTTCATCATTCCCTCCAAATGTTTTTACGTGCTTGTTTAGAGTTCACTTGCCGCGCGCCCAAGGACTTATAAGAATCCCGTTGATATCCAGGGGATCGCCGCAACGATCACAAGCCCAATCAATAAGGCCAACATGTAGCCAAGGATCGGCCTCATCCCGGCATCCGGATTTACCCGGCTAATTGCGCACGCGGCGTAGTAGCCGACTCCAAACGGCGGCGCGAAGAGACCCACGCCCATCGCCAATATGACAACCATCGAATAGTGAACGAGGTTGATCCCGAGGGCCTGCGCAATTGGGAAAAGCAATGGACCAAAAAGGACGATGGCTGGAATACCTTCGAGCACACTGCCGAGTATGACGAAGGCCAGGATTGAGACTGCCATGAAGCTTATTGACCCGCCCGGCAACTGCTTCATCGCCACCGCGAGAGAGCGAGAGAATCCTGATTGGGTCAGGCTCCAAGCCATAGACGTCGCGGTGCCGATGATGAAGAGGATCGCGCCGGACAGGCTCGCCGTCTCCACGAGCATCGGCTTGATTCGCCGCCAGTCGAACTGCCTGTAGAATAGAGCGCCAATGATGATCGAGTAGAATATGCCAATTGTTGAGACTTCAGTGGCGGTCGCCACACCTTCGATGACAGCGGATCTGATGACGAACGGCAGAGCTATTGCCGGCACCGCCAGCAGGAATGTCTTGCCGATTTCCTTTGCTGAGGCGCGGCGGGCGAGGCTGCGATCCTCGCTGCGGTATCTCCATGCGATAACGCAACAGAGGGTGATCGCCAGGATGACGCCAGGAAGTAGTCCACCCGTAAATAGAGCAGCAATGGAAACACCGGTGACCGAGCCGATTGTTATGAGAACTATGCTGGGCGGGATTGTCTCTGTTTGAGCACCTGTCGCGGCCAGCAGCGCGACGAGATCGCCTTCCTTAGCGCCTCGACGCTTCATTTCCGGGAACAAGACTGGTGCCACCGCGGCCATGTCGGCGGCCTTCGATCCGGATATGCCTGAGACGAGATACATCGCTCCAACGAGCACGTACAACAAGCCACCACGCACGTGACCTAACAGGCTGGCAAGGAACGCAACCATGGCTCGCGCCATGCCGGTCATCTCGATGAGCTGACCGAGAAACACGAACAATGGGACCGAAAGCAGGATCAGATGGCTGACACCTTCGTCGATGCGGCCGACGATAATGAGCGGCGGAGTTCTGGTCGTAAGCATGAGATAGCCGAACGTTGCCAGACCAAAGGAAAAGGCGATCGGTACGCCCGTGAAGACGGCGCAGGCCACTACAACCACGAAGAAGACGATGAGATTTGCGTTTCCGAGAGGCGTAAAGAGAGGCTTAAGCAGCCAAAATACCATAACTATAAGCGCAACGAAGGCGAGCGCACTAACGACCTGTCTAGCATCACCGAGCCGCACGAGGCGAAAGAGTGCGAACATGCCCATCAAGCCGAAGCCGACAGGAACGGCAGATGCTCGCCATGCGTTGGAGAGATCCATCGCCGGAGTTCTAACGATGGCCTCCTCGAGTGCATACTCGAGCGCAGCCGGGAACAGTAGGACGACGAGGCACAGCGATGCGGCCAGCGCGATTGCATCGAGGTGAGCCCGCATTCGGGGAGACACGTACGCGAATAGCGCCGTCATTCTCATGTGCTCGCCGCGTCGCAACGCTATGGCGGACCCTAGCATTACGAGCCAGAGAAACAGCATAGAAGCCAGCTCGTCCGACCAAATGATGGGCTTGAGGAAAACGTACCGTGCCATAACTCCCGCAAACAGGAGCAGAATCTCGGCCGTAAGCAGGATGCTGACAAAGGCCTCAAGGATGCGGCCAAGCAACCTGTCGACGCCGCCAGCGATCGTATGCAGTACGTTTTGCTGTGAGCTCTCCATCTCCCCCACCAAGAGCGTACGCGCGGTCACGGCGCCCGAGGCGTCCTGCACAGCTGCGACGCTTGGAGCGATCGTTCGGACACGCATCGGCATCCTCCCTTTTGCGTTCTTATCAAACCCTGCCCAGCCACCCGCGCTTGAAGAACTCTTCATCGCCCAGTTGACCGCCTTTGAATGCAACCTGAAGCCCGTCCAGACGCCCGCGTATCGATCTTGCTCGACACAGTGGGACGCCCGGGCTTAAGCGAGAATCAATTTCAAGGGCATCGATGTCCAGCAGCTGTGCAACCTGGCTTGACGTATCGCCGCCCGATAACAGCAATCTCTTTAAGGGAACCTTTTTAAGGATATCACGGACGAGCTGACCCACTTTCCGGCCAAGATCTCTACCCCCTTCGTGCTTGGCCAACTCGCGCGACATACCGCCACTAACGAGCATATCGATCATCCTTCCGATCCGCGGATCATCGGAGCCACGAGCGGTATGCAATATGACGCTGCGGCCTTCTTTGAGCAGCGCGACGGTACGTTCGACGATTTGCCCCGCGAGTGCCTCATGTCCGCTATCCTCGAGTAGAGCAGCAGCGTCCAGTGGAACCTCTGCAAATCCAGCGCGCACGGCGGCATTGATCTGTAACGCTGTCATTGGTGAGGCACTACCCGACACGGCCAGCACCTGATCGACCGAAGCCGGGTCACCGTAGGCGCTGGAGGGGGGAGGAATCTCACCGGCCTCCTGCCACCATTGTGTTAGGGCATACTCCACACCCGACGGCCCCAGCACAAATGTGCTTCCGTCAACCCCGGCCCATTCAGCGACAAGCCGGCCGACTTGTGTAAGCTGCGCCGAGTTCGCTGAATCGAGCAGGATGGCGTCGGCGCCGCCCTGTAGCAAACCCTTAAAATACCGGGCGGCCGCTTCATGCCCCTGGTCTAAGACGGGATAGGTCAGCTTTTCGATCCTGAGCGCCTCCTGGCCCGCAATATGAAGGGCCAGATCGCTTTCGTTCATGGGCGTCACGGGGTGAACACTCATGACCGGGTGCCTATCGATGCGATAGATATTCCCGTCCGTTCCTGACCGAGCAAACAGATGTCCAAAAAGACAGTACCTTTGAAGCGAAGGAGTCCCGCCGACAATCGGAACTGGATCGCCGAAGATAGACCTTGCGATCTTGATCACCCGACCGATGCTACCAATCTCGGGCGAGCTGTCAAAGGTTGAGCACACCTTGTAGTGAACAATGGGCGCACGGAGAGATGCGAGGTAACGTAGATCCTTCTCTAGATGCTCGTTCATCTCTAGGGGAGACATGCTGCGGCTCACTCCGGCGAGGCCGACTACGTCGATGTCCCCGAAATGCTCCAAGACATCAGGGCTTGGAGGCCGGAGAAAGAGAGCAGCGCGGAGTCCAGCAAATGCTACGACTTCAAGCGCATCCGTCGATCCAGTAAAATCGTCACCGTAGAATGCCAACCGGTAGCGAGGTTGCGTCACGTTACGTCCCCGAACTTGGATAGCGCGAGTTGAAGCGCGGTATGTGATTTTGCGTATTCGGCCGCGGGCACACCCTGGACCGCCGCTTCCCAGGCTTCGCGCAAGCTCGAAACTCCGTCAGCGATGCCGGCCGGATGCCCCATGATTCCGCCGCCAGCAAGATGCATGAGATCTACGCTTCGCAGACGCTCGAATGTGTCTCCGGCCTGCCCGGCCCATTGTCCCGAGGAGAAAACAGGCATCATCGGCTTCACCGACGAGAACGCAGCGAGACATGAACGTGCAGAAAGGATGACCGAATCGTCCGGCTCCCAAAATTTACTCCGTAGACCATTGACGTGCAGATGATCGACGCCCGTCAATCGCCACAGCTTTTGGAATGCCAGGAAATCGAAGCCGAGCCATGGATGGCGGGTAAATAGACCCCATCCATTGCGATGACCGTGAATCGGAAGATCCGTATAAGTTCGCAGGTGTTCAATTGCGGAGAAGCCGCACCAATTGACGCTGACCATCACGCACGTTCCACCCGCCTGTAACACCAAATCATGGCGACGTCGCATGTCGTCGACCGAACCACTGATATTGATCGCGTACATCGGCTTACGCCCCAAGCGGTCGGCATGCCGTTCGATCACAGGAAAAACCGCCTTCAAACGCTCCTCGAACGGCGCGTAAGGCGGGTCGGCGATTAACTCGTCATCCTTGAGAAAATCGATGCCGGCTTCGCAGATCTTGTCGACCAGCGCGGCAGTGTCGGATGGAGACATACCAATAGATGGCTTCAAGATCGTACCGATGAGCGGCCGACCAAAAACGCCGGCCAGACGTCGGGTGCCGTCAACGCCGAACTTCGGCCCCGGAAAGCCGGCGGCGTAACCAACCGGAAGGTTGATGTCGAGAAGCCGAAGCCCGGTGATCTCGCCGAGCTCGAATAGATTGCCAGCTACCGTCGCCAAGAGCGTCGGGATATTGCAGCCGACGTTATCGATCGGAAACGCGATTTCCACCTCGCCGCGCCGAAACGCCGTTGGTTTCTGCCTTCGCTCGAAGAAGGCGCTATGAAAAGTCGGAGTGTCGACGGATGGCAGCTCTGTCACCCGAAGCACCCGTGCGCGCGATCGCTTTTTCAGCTCGTCTGTCTCGCCGGGCAACGAGAGAAACGTCCCGCTCGACTGCTCGCCCGCGATGACTTCCGCCGCCTTCTCGAGACTATCGCCGGTCTCGACCAGGTAACGCGCCGTGAATTCGGATCGCGGTTTGTCGCTGCGCATTGTGACGCCCTGCTGCGTTTCTTCCCGGAGTTCGTCTCATTCCTCCGCACGACTGAAGAACCGTTTCGGATGAAGGACGATAACATCTTCACCTCGGCTAGGGCCGGCCGGCAAACGATATTCGTGAAGCGACCCGTGAGGAAAACTCACAGAGATCCGGATTTTGAGGGCCTCGAGCGCCGTTCTGTGCCCCTTGCGTCACCCAGCATGGCACAGCTTTTCACAGTGGCGGACATTTCGCGCGTGAGCCATTGGGAAACCGCCCTACTCTCGGGGCGAGTTGCGACATGTGGCGCCGTCCAGAGCATCAAAGTCCGTTTTCCTGGGATGCTCCCGAAGGGCGCTACCAGTCGCCCACTGTGAATTTCCTCAAGGACGAACATCGTCGGGACCAGCGCCAAGCCAAGTCCACATAGCGCCGCCTGGATGAGAAGATAGAAATGATCATAGGACTCTTGAATGCGGACATCTTGCTTCAACCGCATTTCCTCGAGCCAATCTGCCCAGGCCTCCGGGCGCGTCCGCGTACCCAGCAGTCGGCAGTCAGCGATATCGCTCAGAGCATGGAGGTTGTTGGCCTTTGCGTAAGAGGCTGCGCAAACGGGGGAAATCCACTCTCGCGCAAGCTCCTTGAGAACCACCTCACGCGGCGGCGCGATGGTGCTGGAGCGGATGGCGATACTGACCTTGTCACGGATGAAATCCACTTGATCGTAGTTCAGGTTGAACTGGAGCTCGATGCCCCGATGAGCTTCGTGAAAAGCCGCAAGGCGAGGAATCAGCCAATACATCATGATGGTTGCGGAACAAGAAACCGTCAGCGGTCCCGGCAGTATCTGCTCTACGCTCGCGTCGATGAGACTGAATGCACCAGATAGCCCTTCCGCCAGTCGAATACCCTCGGGGGTCGGATCTGTGGAGGAAGACCCTCGAACCAAGAGCGGCACCCCGAGCAGATCCTCGAGCGAACGGATGTGCCGGCTAATCGCTCCATGCGTGACGGATAATTCGAGCGATGCGGCGGTCATGCTGCGCAATCGCGCCGTTGCCTCAAAGGCACGCAGCGCATTGAGCGAAGGCCTGGGACGCACCATCTGATACCCCGAAAGCTCAAAGTTTAGCCGTTGTGAGCTTTTATCACAAGGGGGCTGCTAAAAGTCGTTTGGCCGTTCTGCGTCGGAGCCATAGTCTTGCTTCGCCGAAAGTCGTCCATGGCTGGTCCATCCGAAGGAAGCGCCATGCACGCAAGCTCGAGCACCGGCGGCAGTTCGCGAGAGACACCTGATGATGAGAAAGATGATCGTCGAAGCTCGCGTGAACGAATACGCGATGCGGGATGGAAACCCGAATGTGCCATGGACGGCGGATGAAATCGCCGAAACAGCGGCCCGTTGTCGCGAGGCCGGCGCCTCGATCCTGCATTTTCACGCCCGAGCTGATGATGGCGCGCCCCTTCACACGGCTGAGAAGAACGCGGAGATCATTCGCAAGGTCAGGCAGAAATGCGACATACTGATACTGCCGACGCTTGGCTTTTTTGCCAACGATACCGACCCGAACGCGCGCATCAATTGCATTCTTGAGCTTGCCAAGGATCCGGAGACCAAACCCGATATTGTCCCCATAGACACCGGAAGTAGCAATCTCGACGTGTTCGATCGCGACAAGCTCGTGTTCGAGCATTCCGATCGCATCTATGAAAACCGCACTTCCGCCGTGGAGCACTATTTTCGCTCCCTCAAATCGGCCGGCGTTAAGCCGAAGATGACCTGCTGGTCGATAGGGTTTGTTCGTCGCGCGATCGCATTTATGGAGATGGGGCTTGTAGCAGCTCCGGGTTACTTCCTCCTCAACATGACCGACGGCCCCTATCTCACAGGACATCCCGGAACGCTCGAAGGATTAGACGCATTCTTACCGTTCTTACCAAAGCACATTCGGCACAGCTGGACTGCCAATATCGTTGGCGGAAACTTGTTGGTTATGTGCGAAGGCGTAGCCAGGCGCGGCGGGAACATAGCTCCAGGCATCGGAGACTATCCCTACATCGAATATGGCAATCCGACGAACGAGGAGCTCGTCCATCGGACATGCATCATCGCAAGGGGCTGCGGGCGCGAGATTGCGTCTCCTGATGACGTTCGCGAGATGCTTGAGATTAATTGAAGCCGATTCTGCTGGTCGTCTTCAGCTACCGACCACTAACTCAAGTCCAACCAGCCTCGCTCCGCTCTCTCAAGGTCTCTCCCTGACTGTGCCGGGATCTCGTCGATCCCGGCACATTTTTTTAAATCGCTTCGCCTCTAACCTGCCGAGCGCTTCCATCGACGTGGAACTCGGGTCTGTTTCACTTCAAGCCGACGACTCGGTGAGGCACATAGCCCGCTTCCAGCCGCGCAATTTCCTCCGATGTCAGCTTCAGACCTAAGGCCGCGATTGCATCGTCTAAGTGCTGAGGCTTCGTCGCGCCGATGATCGGCGCCGTTACGCCATCTTTTCCGGCTACCCAGGCGAGAGCGATATGCGCTGGTGCTACTCGACGCTCCGTTGCGATGTCAGAAAGCACGTCCACAATGCTCCGGTCGGCCGCCTCAGCGTGTCCGTAGAACTGCGACGTTACATTATCGGTCTCGGAACGGGCACTCTTCTCAGTCCAGGGGCGGGTAAGGCGCCCGCGAGCCAGTGGACTAAAGGTAATCACGCCGACACCTTCGTCGCGGCATAGCGGCAGCATCTCGCGCTCCTCTTCTCGGTAGAGGAGATTTAAGTGACATTGCATCGACACGAAACGTGCCCAAGAATTAGCGTCGGCCCGATAGAGCGCTTTGGCAAATTGCCAAGCATAGGTGTTGCTGGCACCGATGTAACGGACCTTGCCGCTCCGCACGAGATCGTTCAACGCTTCCAGCGTTTCATCGATCGGCGTGTCGTTGTCCCAGAAATGGATCTGGTACAGATCGATATAGTCGGTGCCGAGCCTCCGGAGACTGGCTTCCGCTTCGGCAAGAATCGCCTTTCGCGAAAGGCCCATGCCGTTTGGCCCCGGCCGCATGCGGCCGTAGACCTTCGTCGCGATCACGATCTGGTCTCGCGGCACCATTTCATTTAGAAGTTTGCCGACGATCTCCTCGCTCGTACCGTCTGAGTACACGTTGGCCGTATCGAAGCAGTTGATTCCGCAGTCAAGGGCCTTGTGTATGAACGGCCGGCTCTCGATCTCACCGAGCGTCCAAGGATGATTTCCTCGCTCCCCTACTCCGTAGCTCATACAACCCAGTACGATTCGAGAAATCTTGAGGCCCGAGCGGCCCAAACGCATGTAGTCCATGAGCGATACCCTCGCTGTCTTGCCAGACCCTGAGCCGTTTCAAAGCGTCGCGATATCGGTAATTCGAAGTCCGCGATCGCTCACCCGAGACGGGAAATGGTCTTTGAGCCTTTCCTCATGGACGGGTACGAGCCGAAGCATGTCGCCGCCGACGCTGGCGAGCATCTCTTCCGCCGTGAGAATTAGATTGGTTTGACTTCCCGTCGCAAGTCCTGGCGGCACGAAGCATGGATCATCCCGATCACCTCCGTGCAGGTTTTCGTACGTGTAGACAACGTCTCCGGTAAGAACCCATCGGTCCTCAACGCTTCCGCCGTTGCGGACCACCACGTACTGCGAACCTGCCGTGTGCGTGTCGAAGGCGGGAAGAAGATCGATATTCGGCAGAACGTCGTGCGACGCACCGTCCAGCACGACCAAGCGGTTCTTCAGTCCGAGATCTACGAGTTTCAATATATCGGCAGGATTGATGCCGCCGAGGAGCGATCGAAAACGACGTCCCTTGGACATAGCCCAGACCCAACTCTCGATCTCGCGCTTCTGGATGTAGAACTTGGCGTTCGGGAAGTAGTCCAGCCCACCCATGTGGTCGAAATGAGCGTGTGTGAGGAACACATGCTGCACATCTTCGGGACGAATGCCGACCGCTCCCAGGACCTCAGAAGGTGGGGTCCAGCCGATGACGCCGATGGAATTGGCGATCTCGCCTCCGAAGTCTGATTGATCGTAACCAGTGTCAACCAACGCGACCGTTTCGCTGCTGCGCAGGAGCACATAAGCAAAAGGCAGGTTAACGCTTCCACTGTTGTGCCGGCCGTATAACACCCCACTTATCGGATGTTTGGGGCTCGCTGCGTATTCGAGCACAGTGATGGCATATCTCGTCATTCGGAGGCTCCAATCAGAAGATCAGCACCAAGATTGAGTTGGCCACAGCACTGCCGCAGGTCGATCAAGCCGCCGCCAGCCGTCGGGCTCGCCCGACGCAGATGTCCCCAGGCCTTTGACAGCAAATGCGCCTCGCTCGTGGGCCGATGGGGCGCCAGGGCCGCCCGCGTCGGCAGCAGCAGATGCGCCGCCCGCTCTACATGATAATGCTCGTGCCGCCGCTGCAGCGGCACCCGAACCGATGCAAGAACATCGTACACACGATCCGAATCGCCGGCGTCAGGCCTGCTTACGTCCTCCAGGTGCGACCTCCCGATAAAGTCCGCGAGAAGACGAACAGAGCGGTCAGTCACGACATCGCGCAGATAGCCGACGACAGGCCCCATGAGGATATCGTATTCAGCAACCGCCGAACCCGGCGTTACGCCCTCGAAGGGATCGTCGGCACGGAACTGTACGCCAACAAACCCGCTCACGAGGATCGCCCGTCTTCAGGAACCGGAGCATTCGATGGGATCAAGTTGAAGTTCCTCAAGTCCTGCCAGAGAGCCGCGGGTATCCGCGCCGCGACAGCGTGGACGTTCTGGGTGACTTCGCTTGTCGACTTGGCGCCCTGAACCACGGTGGCCACGGCAGGGTGCGCTTGCACGAACTGCGTGGCGACGGTCGGTAAGTCGACGCCGTGTCGCTCGCAAACCTTCTCGATTGAACGGACGCGCTCCAGGATAGCGCTCGGGACCTGTTGGTAGTCATAAGTCGATGCCGCCGCCTTCGATCCAGCGGCGAGGATGCCCGAATTGTAGATGCCGCCCGCAATTACTGAGACATTTCGAGTTCGCAGTTCCTCGAAGTGCCCATTGAGTGGCGCGTGGTTGAGAAGCGTATAGCGACCCGCGATCAACGCACAGTCAATTGGGAATTCACGCGCGACTCCAACGACGGATTCAGTCTCATTGACCCCCAACCCGACCGCACCGATAGCATCCGAACTCTTCAGCTCCTCAAGAGCGCGGTATCCGCTCTCGCGGAGTTGGTTCCAGTAAAATTCTGCTTGGTCGCCATGCCATGCGCGCCCGACGTCGTGGACCAGAAGCACATCAATATAGTCTAGGCCCAAACGCTGCTGACTGTCCTCAAACGAGCGCATCACACCGTCATACGTGTAGTCATAGGTGTCTCGAAACGGATATGGATCAACCCACTCGATGCCGTACACGGTGTCGAGCTTCGGTGTTCGGCTTGCGGGCTTGAGCACACGGCCGCACTTCGTGCTCACGACCACCTGATCGCGAATGCGGAGGTCCCGGAGAGCACGGCCAAGGAAATGCTCCGCCTTTCCGAGACCGTACATCGGCGCGCAATCGAAATAGCGGACGCCGAGATCGAAGGCTGCCTTAACGACAGCTTCGAAGTCGGAATAGGGCACTGCGACATTGAATCCCGAAAGAGGCACCGTCCCGAGCCCTGCGGATGTGACGGACACTTTAGTGCGGCCGAGAGTTCGTTTGTCGAGCGGAATCATCGCTCTTCTCCTTGCTTGTCTTGGCTAATTCAGCTGGACAGAGCCCCTGAGTCCTAATCCGGTAGAGGGGCTTCTTTAGGGATCAAACCTCCGCTCTTGAGTTCGATCCAGAAGGCTTGAGGAATCGGCGCCGCTACCGAGGCGACGTTTTGCTCCACATGCGCTGTCGTGAGCGCGCCCTGAACCACCGATGTCACGGCCGGATGCGCATAGACGAACTGGGAAGCAGCATTGGCGAGCGCGACATTGTGACGTTCACAAACAGCTTCCAGCGCCTTTACGCGCTCCACGATGGATTCGGGAGCCGCCTGATAGTCATAGGTCCGCGTTAACGCGTTACCTCGACTACCCTCCGCTAGAATCCCCGAATTGTAGACACCGCCGGCGATAATGCCGATGCGGCGGCGCTGGACCTCGGGAAAGAAGTCAGTCAGTGGCGCATGGTTGAGAAGCGTGTAACGCCCTGCGACGAGCGAGCAGTCCAGATTGAATTCGGCGGCCACCTCGAGCACCGAAGCTGTCTCGTTTACACCGAGGCCAATCGCCTTGACCGCCCCCGAGTGACGGAGTTCGTCGCAGGCGCGGTACCCGCTCTCGCGCAGTTGCCGCAGATAAAGGGGATACTTGTCCTGGTGCCAGACTCCGCTGACATCGTGCAGGAAGAGAATGTCGATGTGGTCGAGACCGAGGCGCTGCTGGCTATCCTCGAAGGATCGCATGATGCCATCGTAACTGTAATCGTATTCGTCGACGAAGGGCAGCGGATCTACCCAATCGATCCCGTAGAGACTTTCGGCGCGCTTTGAACGGCTTTCCGGCTTCAACAGCCGACCCGCCTTGGTGCTTACCACGACCTCGGGGCGAATACCGTGAACACGAAGGACGTGGCCGAGGAAATGCTCCGATTTCCCGAGACCATAGAGTGGAGCAACATCGAAATAACGTACGCCTTGCTCATAAGCCTTCAGGACGACAGCCTCAAAAGTCTCAAAGCTGACTGGAACGCCGCACCCGCCCAATGGCGATGTGCCAAGACCAAGCGACGTCAGATTCACGCGCCCATTTGGAAGGGCTCTCTTTTGCAGAGTCGTCATATTCAACTATCCCACCTAAAAATCAGTGCGCACGCGGCTCTCACCGCGTGCGCACGATGTGCATCACATGTATTTTGCGACGTTCGAGGAATCCAAGATAAGCCAGGGAACGACGTAGTCCTTCTGAGTTCCGCCCTTCCACTCCATCAAAGAATCCCAGACCTCGGAGCGGGGTTTGTAGCTGTCCCCCTTGACGGCATGCAGGGCGAGATCGACTGCGCCCTGCCCCTCTGCACGGGCGTATTTGTAGAGCGTTACGGTCATTTCGCCTTTCTGAACCGCGCGCTTTCCGTCGGGGATGCCATCGATTGCGAGCACCGGAACGGACTTGAAGTCGACGTGTGCACTCTTCATCGCCTCGATTGCGCCAAGCGCCATCTCGTCATTTTCGGCGAGTACCGCGTTGATTTGACCGGGATGCGCGAGCAACCAATTCTCCATGAGCGACTGCCCTTCGGCGCGGCTCCAGTTGCCCGACTTGCTGGCAATTAACTTGAGCTTTGGGAACTTGGCCAAGCCGGCGTCGATGCCGGCCTTGCGCTCGATCTGCGCCGATTGACCGATCGGACCTTCCATCAGCACCACGTTGCCACCATTCGGGAGTAGCTTGCCTAACTGGTCCCCGATGATACGGCCGCCTTCCGTGTCGTTGACGATAATCGACGCGGTATAGTTCTTCGATGCTGTTTTCAGGGCCGATACGATCACCGGAATGCCAGCAGCGACGGCTTTGTCGATTGCGGGGGCCGACGCCTGCAGATCGAACGGCGACATAATGATGGCATCGAACTTTTGGGTAATGGCCGTATCGATCTGGTTCGCTTGAACGAGAGGATCGTACTTGCCATCAAAGATTGTGACTGCGACAGAACCGTCCTTGACTGCTGGGTGGTTCTGAATCTCGCTGGACCAGGCCTTCATGTACTCGCCGGATTCTCCGAACGATAAAGCGGCGATCCGTGTCTTACTTTGAGCAAAAGCCGTACCGGTCGATAGAATAATTGCAGCAGCGGCGAAACTCGCCATTGTCGATCTACGCGTAACCTTCATCGTTTCCTCCGATTGATGTGGTCAGTCACTTAATCCGCCCAGCCCGGGCGTTACAGCCGTTTGTCATCGTCTGTAATGGTCTTCGCAAAGTATCACTTGCGAAATTGGTCAAGCATCACGGCGACGACAATGATCGCCCCCTTGAGAAGCTGCTGGTAGTAGGAAGACACGCCCATCAGATCCATGCCGTTGTTGATCGTCCCGATGATGAGTGCGCCGAACAACGTCCCGACCAGCGAGCCGCGGCCTCCTGCGAGACTTGTCCCGCCGATCACCACGGCCGCAATCGCATCGAGTTCGTAGCCGATGCCCGCCTGTGGAAGTGCGGCAGTGGTACGGGAAGTAAGCACGAGGCCAGCGAGCCCCGCGAGAAGGCCCGAGATAACGTAGGTGGATGCAATGACACTGCGCGTGGAGATGCCGCTTGTCTTAGCAGCCTTGTCGTTGCCTCCCACGGCGTACACGTAGCGCCCGAAAGTCGTATAGGAGAGCACGACCCAGCCGGTGGCGAACACAAGAAACAGAATCAAGACAGGTACGGGAACGCCCGCAACGCTGCCGCCGCCGATCCAGCGATAGGACTCGGAAAGATTGGGAATAGGACGCCCCTCGGAGAATATCAGGGTCAAGCCGCGAGCCATGCTCAGCATTCCGAGTGTGGCAACGAAGGGAGGAACGTTGAAGGTCGTCACAATGACGCCGTTCAGCAAACCCAATGCCGCGCCCGTTCCCAGCCCGGCCAAAACCGCCCAGAGAACGAAATGCTGGTTGGTCGAGGTCACGAGGCTTGCCGCGATCATGCCCGCGAGGGCCATCACTGAACCGACGGAAAGGTCAATACCCTTTGTCAGGATAACGAAGGTCACTCCGATCGCCAAAACGCCGTTGATCGACGATTGCCGCAGCAGGTTTACCCAGTTCAGCCACGTCATGAAGTACTCGTTGGCCACCGCGAAGAACGCCGAAATGACCACGAAAACAATGACGATACTGAACGATTTCAGGTATGGTCCAATAACCGCGATGCTTTTGGATCGGGCACCCGCCGCGACGTTGGTTATTACGTTGGCCACCATATCCACTCCTTGCTTCGATCGCATGCGCAGGCCGTTTCTTGAAAAGCCGCCGGTCCGCTCAACTGGCTAGATCTGTCAGCATTTGTTGGGTCGTCTCGTGCCCGTCGACGACGTGATCGAGTCGTCCTTGCCGAAAGACGGCAATGCGATCGCTGATCTGAAGGATCTCCGGCGCTTCGGATGAGACGACGAGCACACCGTTACCCTTGGCCGCGAACTCGCGGAGAAAGGCATAGATCTCTTGTTTTGAGCCCTCGTCGATTCCACGTGTTGGCTCGTCGCATATCAGAAGACGCGGATTGGTCAGCAAACAGCGTGCGAAAACCACCTTTTGCTGGTTTCCGCCGCTAAGTGTCTCCACAGCGACATTTGGCGATGCCGCCTTGATCCGATGTAACCGCATCATCCGATCAGTCGCAGCTGCCTCCGCCTTGCGGCGGACAAATCCGCTGACGGCGCGAAGCGTCAGTGATGACAGGGCAATATTGTGTGCGATGGAGGCGCAAAGAACGAGGCCGGTATCCTTCCGATCCTCGGGAACCATAGCCATGCCTTGTTGGATGCACTTCTTGGGATTACCCGGATCGACCCTTTTCCCGTCAAGGAAGACATCCCCGGCGGTCGGCGCGTGGATGCCAAAGATCGTCTCCAAAAATTCAGTCCGACCCGAGCCAAGCAGACCGTAGATGCCCAGGACCTCTCCTGCAGCGACGCTCACCGAGATGTTCTTGAAGTGGGATCCGCGCGACAAGGAGCGGACTTCGAGCAGGATCGGCGCGCCTTCGTTAGGCTTGCCCTTTTCGACCGTCTTGATCTCGTGGCCGACGATCTGAGTAACGAGATGATTGCGATCGATCGAGGAAATTGCCCCGCTCTCGATAAATCGACCATCACGGAAAACCGTGTATTCGTCCGCGATCTCGAAAATCTCGGTTAACTTGTGCGAGACGTAGATGACAGCGGATCCACGCGCTTTGATCCGCTTCAGAGCGTTGAAGAGGATGTGCACCTCGTGCTCGCCGATGGCCGAGGTCGGCTCGTCCATGATGACGATGTCCGCGCGGTGGCTAAGTGCCTTCGCAATCTCGACCAGCTGGATCTGTGCAAGGCTTAAGTCTCGCATGCGAGCGCCGACCGGCACGTCGAACTCGAGGTCATCCAGAAGCCGTTTTGCGGCCTGGCGCATCTTCGGGAAGTCCACCAAAAGACCGCCAATCTTCGGCTCCCTCCCCAAGTAGATGTTCTCGGCCACCGTCATTTCGGGAACCGGAGACAATTCCTGAGTGATGATGGTGACGCCATGCCGCAAGGCATCCGCAGCACTCCTGAAATCGACAGCCACCCCGTCGATACGAATGTTGCCTTCGTCGCGGTGCAGCAAACCCATTACGATGTTCAGGAAAGTGGACTTGCCGGCGCCGTTACCGCCGCAGAGTGCGTGAACGGTGCCGCGCTTGAGGACGAGCCGCCCATCGCGAAGGGCCGGAACACCATTGAAAGACTTCGCAATCCCGTCCGCCACCAACAACGGCTCGTCGCGTAGCCCTAGGTCAACGTTCTTTCCATGACCTTCCGGATTTGACCCGGTCAACAAAAGCATCGGTTCCTCCCGCGGCGTCTTGATCGCGCCTGCGTGAAGATATGAGGTCATACCTTATACCTATTGTCAACAGAGATCATACCTCCTACCTTGTGGATGCTGGCTTGTTTCGTATGGTCGCGCGGCGACTTATTTGTTGGCTTCGTGGGGCAAAGGCCAGAAATTAGACTGCGAGCGACCGATGGAGCGGATGGAAACCAAAAAACTACCCACGCGTGTCGAAGTCGCGTTGAATTACATCACGGGTGAGATCGCCAACGGCAACCTAAGTCCCGGCGACAAGCTGCCCAATGAAAAAGAACTCGCAGAGAAGCTTGGCATAAGCCGCACCCCCATCCGCGAGGCGATGAAGACGCTTGCGGTCTCGGGCCTGATTGAAACTCGGCATGGGCACGGCAACTATATCCGGAAGGATGAAGGCACCGCTGTGATGCCGCTCATGATGTTTCAGCTCTATCTTCAAGACTCTTCACCTGAGATGCTGATGGAGCTGCGGTACATTTTCGATCGGAACTGCGCTGAGTTGGCCTCGATAAGACGCACCGACCGTGATCTAGAAGTCATGCGAGAGAGCATCGATCGCCTGAAGGCTCTCTCCGAGGATCCTCATTCGCCGATCGACAAATTGTTGGAAGCCGATCTCGACTTCCACCGCGCAGTCTATGCGGCAGCAGGCAACAAGCTCATCGTGGTGATCGCCGATTTCGTTTTGAACATGGTTGCGCCCTGGATCCGCAAATCGCTGGAGGTCAGCGGACGCTACCGCGCGGTGGGATTACACGAAAAGATGTATGCAATGATTCGCGATCAGAAGACCGGCATGCTTAGTCGGGAAAGTGTGGAGGCGAATATGGAGCACTTCATGTCTTCCCTGAAGATTCCCGCGGCGCAGCGCTTGTGACAAGCTCGATCCAGGCAAGGCTCCGGCCCAACAAGCTTACATTTACGAGACAGCTTCGCCTCCGCACACTGACCTCCCATTCGCGCGGCTCGCATGCGGGCCTATCTGAGGCTCATTCGTGCTGCGACGGACGCCTCACATGATCGCAGGTCTGAGTCTGATACTGCTCTGCCAGTTGGCAGGCGAAGTACTCGTGCGCAGCCTAGGACTGCCGATGCCGGGACCCGTGTTCGGCATGGCATTCTTGCTCTTGCTTCTCTTGGCCCGCGATCATTTCACCGCGCTCAACCGCGGTCCATTGCGAAACGCGGCAGTTGAGAGAACGGGCCGCGGCCTGCTCGCCCATCTATCTCTCATGTTCATTCCTGCTGGCGTTGGCATCGTGAAGAAGCTCGACCTGATTGTCGAGCATGGCGCCGCAATTTTAGTGACGTTGTCGGCATCGGTCGTGATCACTCTGCTCGCGACAGTCGCCACCTTTCTGGCGGTCAGCCGGCTTCTCTCGAAAAGCCAAGCGGAACCATGAGGGAAAACTCATTCTCGCTCTGGGTCTATCTGTCGCAGTCACCTTTGGTTTGGCTCACCGCGACGCTCTCGATCTATGGGATCGCAGATGCTTTCTCGCTTGCAACAAACCGGCATCCGTTGGCAAATCCTGTGTTGCACTCGATCTGGATCATCGGAGCAGTCCTGATCATCACGGACACTCCGTACGCGACATACTTCGCCGGCGCCCAGTTCGTGCACTTTCTTCTTGGGCCAGCGACGGTAGCGCTTGCGATTCCACTCTACGACAACCGCGCACGCGTCGCCGCTGCGCTTCTGCCAATGGTGATTTCGCTCATCGTTGGCTCGGTCACAGCGGTCGTTAGTGTCGTACTGTTTGCCGAGGCCTTTGGCCTACCTCGAGCGATCATCCTATCTCTTTCGCCGAAATCAGTCACAGCCGGCGTGGCGATGGGTATCAGTGAATCCCTAAATGCTGACCCGTCTGTAACCGCTATCGCGGTTGTACTCACTGGAATCCTGGGCGCGATCATCGTGACGCCGCTCATGAATCGGGCCGAAATTACCGATTTTCGTGCCCGCGGGTTCGCAGTTGGCATCGCCGCACACGGCATCGGCACAGCCCGGGCGTTTCAAGTCGACGAGCTGGCTGGCGTTTTCTCCGGGATTGCCATGGGGCTGAATGCGCTTGTGACGTCGCTTCTGGTTCCCCTGGCGGTGACCTTCCTTCTCCGCTGATTGGCTTCAGCTCTCATTGGTTTTAGGGCCCACCATTCGAGCCTTAAGTGCGGCAAAGCGCGCAGAGCGCAAAGCTTAGCTGCTTGGGCTAGAGTGACTATACTGCTCAAGTGCTCGCGCAAAATTGGCGAAAAACTCGTCCGCGAGCTTCTTTGCTGTGCCGTTGATGAGCCGCTGTCCCAACTGTGCAAGCTTTCCGCCGATTTGCGCGTCGACCTGATAGGCCAAGAGAGTGCCATCATTCAGGCCGAGTAGATTGACCTTTGCACCACCTTTCGCAAAGCCTGCAACGCCGCCCTCCCCCTCTCCAATGATACTATAACTTTGTGGTGGATCGAGGTCTGTCAGAGTGACCCTACCTCTGAATCGCGCGGAGACGGGCCCGACCTTCATCTTTGCGACCGCACGAAATCCCTCACCGTCGATCCTCTCCAACTCCTCGCATCCGGGAATACAGACCTTCAAGACGGCGGGGTCGTTCAATTTGGCCCAAACGACTTCTCGCGAGGCGGCGAGCTTGATTTCTCCGCTCATTGTCATTGCCATCGGCGTCTCCGAAATGGACGAGATACATCAGCTTCTGTTGCATCAGTTGGAAATAGGCGCAAAGACCCTGGCCATGTAAGTCGATAGATCGCTCTCGATCTTCCCGCGGGATGCAGACGAAATGCCCGCAAGTGCTTTCGCCAAATCCTTCTTGAATTCGATCTGCATCGATCGCGCGATCTGGATGCGCTGGGCCTGCGGCGAGCCCGCGCCATGCATGGACTCCGTCAGATAGCCTACCGCGTTCCTGCCGAGCGTCATGTTCTCCACCAGGCGAAGGATCCGAATTCGGTCTTCCGTTTTGATCTCGGGTCGTCCCTTCAGGTATTTCTCGATCATCGGACCGATCTTCTCGTGCCTAAGTTCGTGCTCGGAGGGCAGCGTCACCATTAACCCGCCTCCGAGATCCTGCGCCAGCCGGCCAATCTCGTAGGGTAGCCGCGTGACGTGATGCTTGCAGACGTTTGCCAGCATTTCGTCCGGCAAGTAAGCGCCGGAGTTCATCGCGGTTCCTTGGTGGCTCGCCGCGATGCCCGCGCCGTAGATCGTCTCGTTGAGATGGGTCATCTCGACGAGCTTGTCCCGGATATGCGATGCGCGTTCGACACCGTTGTAATCAGCAACTGTCGCCGCGGCACCGATCAGGACATCGCCTACGCCGGTTTTGCAGACATAGCTGCGGCGGTGGTAGCAGGTGAATCGCTCGACTAGCGTCGAAGCAAATTCGAACTCTCCGTCGAGGAAGACGTGTTCGTTTGGAATGAAGACATCCTCGAAGATGATCATTGCTTCCTGGCCTGCAAATTGCGCGTTGCCGACGTCAATGTCCCCGCCTTCGGTGCTTCGGGTGTCACAAGACTGCCGGCCGTAAATGTAGGTAATGCCAGCAGCATCGACCGGAATCGCGCCGACAATCGCATAGTCCCTGTCTACCGCCTCTAATCTCATGGTCGGCATAACGATCAACCAATGCGAATTTAAGCACCCCGTTTGGTGCGCCTTCGCTCCCCGGACGTAAACGCCCTCAGGTGTGCGACGGACGACGTGTAGGAACAGATCAGGATCCGCCTGCTGAGAGGGCGACTGACCACGATCTCCCTTAACATCGGTCATCGCTCCACCGATCACAAGGTTCAGGGACTGCATACGTGCGAGAAACTGCGTGAAACGCGCATGATATGGTGTGTTGTATTTGGTATCCAGATCGTAGGTTACAGAGTGCAGCGAGTTGAGTGCATCCATGCCTACGCAACGCTGGAAGCAGGTTCCTGTCAGCTGCCCAAGACGACGCTGCATCTTGTTCTGCATCACAAGATCGGCAGGGCTTCCGGATATATGGAGAAAGCGGTTCACGTTGGTGCCGGTGAGCGAGGAGATTGCCGATGCGAGGGCGGGATCCTCGTTCGCGAGGTCATATGTTCTTGCGACCGCATTGATCGAAGGTCGGATTACGGGATGGTCTACCGGCTCGTCGACCAACTCGCCCATTAAGTAGACGGCCAACCTGCGCCCGCGGAGGCTCTCGATGTATTCAGCCCCGCTGCGAATCCGATTGGGCATCCCAGCCGAGGCCGGCGCGACAACTTCCTGATCCATCGAGATGGCTCCTTAAATGCCGGCCCGGTCGGATTGCGGACCCGAGCCCGGCTCTATTTGTCAACCTTTCCGTACCAGCGGACAGGTGCTCTCCTTGAGCGGACGGAACGCCTGATCGCCCGGGATCACCTCGCGAAGCTTGTAGAAGTCCCAATCTCCCTTCGATTCCGACGGCTTCTTGACCTCGTACACGTACATATCGTGCACCATGCGGCCGTCTTCTCGAATGCGACCGTTTTTGGCGAAGAAATCATTGATCGGCATCTCGCGCATCTTTTTCATGACCGCCTGCGCTTCGTCGGTGCCCGCCGCTTCGACTGCGCGCAGATAGTGCATCGTCGATGAATAATCGCCGGCATCGCCCATGTGCGGCATCACCTTCATTCTGTCGAAGAACCGTTTCGACCATGCGCGCGTCTCGTCGTCGCGATCCCAGTAGAAAGCATTGGTCAATACCAGTCCTTTGGCTACGGAAAGTCCGAGAGCCTTGATGTCGGTTTCCCAGACCAGCAGGCCAGCCAACGTTTGGTGCTGCTGAATGCCAAATTCCTGCGCAGACTTGATCGAGTTAACCAGAACGTTGCCGGAGCCCGCCAACGCGACAACCTGGGCTTTGGACGACTGCGCCTGGAGCAGGAACGAGGATTGATCGAAGGATTCAGGCGGGTATCGGGTCGACCCCACGACTTCACCGCCCATCGCCTTCACGACGGCTGAGGTGTCGGCTTCCAGGGCATGTCCGAAGGCGTAGTCCGCTGTTAGGAAGTACCAGGACTTCTTGCCTTCTTTCGCCAGCGCGGTCCCAGTTCCGCGTGCGAGCGCATAGGTGTCGTAAGAGTAGTGGATGCTGTTCGGCGTACATGCATCCCCCGTTAGACGGGACGATCCGGAGCCATTGATAATGGCGATCCGGTTCTTGTCCTTCGCAAGCCCGGAAACCGTAAGTGCGATTGAGGAATTGATGAGGTTGCCGATCATGTCGACTTTCTCGACGTCGAACCATTTGCGCGCCAGCGCGGACGCCGTGTCAGGCTTGTTCTGGTGATCCGCGACGATGACCTCGATCGGCTTCCCGAGCACCTTGCCACCGAAATCTTCAACCGCCATCTTGATCGCAGTCACCGCGCCTTCACCGGATTCGTGTGAGAACTGCCCCGACATGTCGGTCAACACACCGATCTTCACCACATCGTCCGAGACGGCCCCTGTTTGAGCTTTGGCGCCGACGCTCATCGTCAGGATCGCCGCCGTTGCAATCAGGCCAATTTCCACGCTCCGCTTCATGGCGTTCCTCCCCAGGTTTATCGTTCCGTTCCCGAATTACTATCATAACTAGACTATTGTTACATGCATAACTAGACTGAAATTTTCGACGAGTCAATCGTGCCGGTGTGCTACAGCTGCGCGACTTTTCAGGCTGCCCGATCGTGGCAGCTTGTGTGAACGGACCGATTCGGATGCCTGTTGCCGCCAAACTCCAGAGAACCGCGACCAAATCGAAGGCAACAGCGGCCTTGCCCCGTACCGCTGCTGGACGAACCGAGCGCAACTGCTCTGTCGCCCGTACGTTGGACATCGTCTCCGACGCATGGGCTTTCTTGATCATTCGCGAGGCATTCTTCGGGACACAGACGTTTGAAGCCTTTCGATCAGCCCTCGGCATTCCCCGGGCTACTCTGACCGATCGGCTGAGAAAGCTCACGCAGCTCGCGATCTTCCGTCAGGTCGCGCCCGGCTCTTCACCGAGGAAGGAGTACAGGCTGACGAAAATGGGTTTCGACCTGTACCCTAGCTTTATTGCGCTCATGCAGTTCGGTGACCGCTGGCTATCGAAGGGTAAGCCGCCGCCGCTGACGCTCGTTCACGCGACGTGCGGCTGCGAGAGTCACCCGGTGGTCACGTGCTCCCATTGCGGCGAAAGGGTTCCAGCTCGAGAAGTCAAGTATCGCGATGGGCCGGGGGCCGGGCGCTGTCCGGCCAAGCCTGGCCGGAACACACGGCGCCCCTCTGAGGGAAGCCGCTTCGTGCTCGGTCGCCCGAGCTCGGTATCCCGCGCTCTCGAAATCATCGGCGACAAATGGAGTTTCATGGTCGTCCGCGAGGGATTCTTTGGTAACCGGCGTTACGACAGGATCCTCAATGAGCTCGCAATCGCCCCCAACATCCTGACCGATCGGTTGAATCGCTTAGTCGCCAATGGAGTGCTCCGGCGCCGGCAGTATCAGAGTTCACCCGACCGCTATGAATATCTCCTGACCGACATGGGTTTGGAACTTTACGGTCCGTTCATCGCCATGCTGCGATGGGGCGATCGATTTCTGTCGAAGGGAAAGCCACCTCTTGTTCTTACGCACGTCAAGTGCGGCCACGACTTTGATCCCGTCGTCAATTGCGACCGGTGCAGAACGCCGATTTTAGCTGCCGACATGCGGTATCGGCTCGCCTACGACCCGAAGTCCTATGGTGCGCTTGGTCCACGTTCCGTCGAATGAAGGCCCAAGCTGCTCAAGCCTGGCTGCTCAGGGCCTCGACGAGCTTGAAGCGCATGATCTTGCCGGATCCGGTCCGCGGAATTTCTCCAACGAGATGCGTGGATTCCGGGATCTTGTATGACGAGAGATGTGCCCTGCAATGCTCCAGCAGCGCGGGGATGTCGAGAGCCTCGTCCTTGGCGACCACGAAGAGGCAGGGTACCTCGCCTAGGGTCGCGTGCCGCATGCCAACGACTGCGCAATCCCTGACCTGGGGATGTTTGACGACCACCTCCTCGATCTCGGCCGGCGCGATGTTCTGACCGCCACGGATGATCAGCTCCTTGATCCGGCCGGTGATCGTCAGGTAGCCCGACGGGTCCGATTTAGCGAGGTCGCCCGTATGGTACCAACCCTTGCGCAACGCCGATGCGGTTTCCGCCGGCTTGTTGTGATAGCCCTGCATGAGGTTCGGTCCGCGGACGATTAGTTCGCCTTCCTCGCCGATCGGAACGTCCTCCAGCGAGGAAGGATCCACGATGCGGACAGCGAGGCCCGGCACTGGAAGGCCGCAAGATCCCATCGGCCTGCCGCCATGCAGCCAATTCATCGTCACCATGGTGGATGTCTCGGTGATGCCGTATCCGTCAAGGAGCCGCGTCTTGAAGCGTTCCTCGAAAGCCTTGTTTAGGGTCGCGGGCATAATTGCGCCTGCCGAGATGCACAGGCGGACGGATCCGAGACGCTCGATGCCGTCTTCCTGCGCGCGAAATAAAAGGTAGTGGAACATCGTCGGCACGCCCGGCATGATCGAATATTTGCCGGTCGCCAGCAGCTCGAGCGCTTGCTGTGGTGAAAAGCGCTCCATGATGTGCTCACTGGCGCCAACGGCAAGAACGCCGAGGACCGAAAAATTGAGACCATAGGAATGGAAGAGCGGAAGCGGCGACAAGATCACGTCGTCGCTTGTCAATTCGGCAATCGGCGCCCAACAAGCTGCTGAGACCCAAAGCATGCCACGGATCGACAGCAGCACACCCTTAGCCCGTCCCGTGGTGCCCGATGTGTAGATGATGAACGAGGTCCGATCGATGTCGGTCGGATCCAGCGGCGCCGCACCTGGGTCCTTGGCAAGATTCGCTATCGATACTCCGGTGCCGTCGGCACCCCTCTGAGCGAAGATGACTGTCGGTGAGATACATGCATCCCTAAAGAGCTTATCCAGCAGATCCTTACGCAAATTCGTAGTGACGATAACACCGCAATCGGCATCGGTCAGGCGATAGCTGACCTCGCCCTCAGCCGCCTCAAAGCTGATCGGCACCACGATCGCGCCGGCCCGCAACGCGGCGAAGCAGGCTTCGATCCAGTCGACACCATTCGGCAAATAGATTGCCAGCCTGTCGCCTTCCTTCAAGCCGGCCCTTGTCAGAGCCGCCGCGATCGAGGCCGTGCGGTCGGCGAGCTGGGCGTACGTGATGGACCGTGTCGAATCCCAATATGCTACCTGCTCCGGTCGGCTCTTTGCGTGCCGATTGAGGAGCGTCGCGATCGGCGCAATCAGATCAACGTGCAGCATCGCCGCCCTCCTTTAGACCATCGAATAACCGCCGTTCACGCTGATCACCTGGCCGGTGATCCAGGCGCCGGCGTCGGAGGCGAGCAAACTCACCAAGGGGGCTACGTCCGAAGGCAGGCCGAGGCGACGAATGGCATAGGCTTTGACCAGTTTGTCGCGATTGGCTTCCACCCAGGCCTTGTCATGTGCGGTCTCGATCAGGCCGAGCGAGATCGAGTTCGCGGTGACCCCCGAACGGCCCCATTCACGAGCGAGCGATTTCATGAGCGCGATGGTGCCGGCGCGCGCGGCCGCGCCGAGCGCGAGGCCGGATTCACCAACGCGCGATGAGTCGCCCATGATCGATATGATGCGGCCTCGGCCCGACGCCTCAAGCAGTGGTCCGGCGCTATGTGAGCAGTTCAATGCGCCGTAAAGGCAGGTGTCGATCTGCTTCTTCCAATCCTCCGGCGTGCTCTCGCTGAACTTCTTTCGGAAGACCAATCCAGCGTTGTTGACGAGAATGTCGAGACCGCCGAAGTCGCTCTTGACGTCCGCAACCATCTTCTTGACGACGTCTGCGTTGGCTATGTCGGCTTGATAGGCTTTCGCTTGTCCGCCTGCATTTTTGATCTCGGCGACGACAGCTTCTGCCTCCGCCTTCGAGCTGTGGTAGTTCACGGCAACGGACGCGCCACCTTCAGCCAGCATCCTGCAGATTGCGGCGCCGACGTCGCGACCGCCTCCCGTGACAAGCGCCACACGTCGCTTCAGATCGGTCATGGTTTTTCCTTTGCTCCAAGTTTGGCGTTCTGAATAAGCCTGAAGATGCGTTCCGGCGTCATCGGAAGGATCGAGATGTCGATATCAAGGGGCGATAGCGCGTCAGCAATGGCGTTGGCGATCGCCGCGGGCGCGCCGATTGTTCCGCCTTCGCCCATGCCGCGGAAACCGCCGGCCACCGCAGACTGGCTTTCGACGTGGACGACATCCATGGCCGGCACTTCCGGTGCGGACGGAATCACGTAATCGACAAGGCTTGCGGTGAGCAATTGGCCATCGTCGTCATAGATCAGTTCTTCGAACAGGGCCGCGCCGATCCCTTGCGCTACGCCACCGTGAACCTGACCATCGACGATCATCGGATTGATAATCTGGCCGCAATCTTCGGCGACAACAAACTTGTGTATCTTCACAAAGCACGTCGCGGGATCGATTTCGACGACAGCGATGTGAGTTGCTGCTGCGGTTGTGCCGTTGACCGGGTCATAAGTGTAGCTCGCCGCCAGTTCTTCCCGTGCTTCGACCGGCAAGGTCCTCATGTCGGAATAGACGGCTCTTGCGATTTGCTTGAAAGACACCGCGCGATCGGTGCCCAGCACGTTCACCTTGCCTTCGGAAATCTCCAGGTCGTCCGCACTTGCCTCGAGAAGATGCGATGCAACTCGCTTGATCTTCCCCTTCAGGATCTCAGAAGCGTGCTTTGCAGCACCACCGCCGAGCACCGCGCTGCGGCTCGCGTAGGTCCCGGTCGACATCGGGATCTCGTCGGTATCACCCTGAATGACGCGAATGTCTTCGAAACGAGCACCGAGGTCGTCGGCGACGATCTGCGCCAGAGTTGTCTCGAGCCCTTGGCCATGGGAGGCGACGCCGAACGCTGCGGTGATACCCCCTGTCGAATCGATTGTGATCTTCGCGGTTTCCGAGCCCGTATTGATGGGCATACCCGGCGCAACCGCAATCCGAGAGCCGATCCCTGTCAGTTCTGCATAGGAGGCGATGCCGATCCCGAAAAGTCGCCCGCGCTTGCGGGCCTCCGACTGCTGCTTTCTGAGCTGATCGTAACCTGCAGCCTTGGCGGCGGCCTCAAGGCACTCGACGAAGCCGGTCTTGTCCCAGATGATCCCGGACGCGATACGGTATGGAAATTCCTCGGCCCGTACCAGGTTGCGGCGCCTGATCTCGAGCGGATCGATCCCGAGAGCCTTGGCCCCCATGTCCATCAAGCGCTCGCAGACAAAGGTCGACACGGGCCGACCAACGCCCCGGTAGGGGCCGGTCGGCGGCTTGCAGGTGGCGACGCCGCGAACTGCGCCGCGATAGGATGGTATTTTGTAGGGCCCGGGCAGGAAGCTGACGACCTGCACCGGCTCGAGCCCGCAGGTCCACGGATAGATCGAGAAGGCTCCGACGTCGCCGATCACGTCTGCCTTCAGCGCGATGGCCATACCGTTTGTGTCGAAGCCCATCTCGGCGTCGACGATCTCTGCAAAAGCCTGGCTGCTGCTGCTGACGTCCTCAAGCCGGTCTGCCGTCCATTTGATCGACCGGCGCAGCTTGCGTGCGGCGATGCAGATCAAGAGCTCCTCTGGATAAAGCGATCCTTTGGAGCCGAAGCTACCACCAACGTCGGGAGCGACCACTCTCAAGCGATGGCCTGGAAGTGACAGTGACTCCGAAATGGCATCACGCACAATTCCCGGAATGTTCGATGACGTGTAGAGCGTGAGCGCGTCTCCGCGTTTGTCAAACTCTGCCGAATAGCTGCGCGGCTCCATCGCGAGCGCCGCCTTGCGGGTCATTTCGAAACGCCCACCTACCCTCACGGCGGCAGCGCCCAAGTCGGCCGCAACGTCCCCCTTCTTGAACTCGCGGGCAATCAGGACGTTGGTCCCAGCCTCCTCATGCAGCAGAGGTGCCCCCTCGGCGACCGCCGCCTCAGCACGCGCGACCGGGACCAGCGGTTCGTAGTCCAGCTCGATCAATTCGACCGCGTCCTCAGCCAGGTAGCGCGAGGTTGCAACGACAGCTGCGACCGCCTCTCCGACATAACGGACTTTTCCCGAGGCGAGCGGCAGAATCGGAGTTGCATAGTAGTTCGGCGTCCGAGAGAACGGGATGACGGGCTTGAAGTCGCCGGCAATGTCCTCCGCGGTCAGCACTGTGACGACACCCGGCGCCTCCAGAGCGGCGGCGGTACCAACCCGCGCGATTGTTGCATGCGCCTGTGCGCTGCGCAGAAAGGCGATATGCAGCGGCCGATCCGGCCTGCGATCCGCCGTGTATTCCCCGTTACCCGCGAGCAGGCGGGGATCCTCGCTCCGCCTGATCGGTGCGCCGACGTTTTTCGGGCGCAGCACATCGGAGGGGTTGGCGCGACGATCTCTATTCATAGCCGTCGCCGCCTTTGCGCAAGCTCTGCCATTGCGCATCGTCATGTCCGCAGATCACGGTAGCGCCGGACTTCTCGATCCGGCGGACTTCCTCGAACGACTTCATTTGTTGCTCGACGTTCCAGGTGTTACGGGGGGCCGCGTCCACATCGAGGTTCTGGCGCAGGCTGACAGCGTCGGATGCAAGCAGGAACTGACCGTCACGGTCCAGGCTGACCAGTGCGCCCATAGTGCCAGGTGTGTGGCCCGGAAGAGGAACCAACACGACACTGGAATCGCCGAACAGATCTTTCTCGCCATTCACGGGATCGACGGGGTGTCCGTAGTCCCAGTCGGCTTTGAGGTATCCTGCTGTATCGGCGCCAGGTGCCTTCGCTGCCTCGATCTCCTTGGCATGGGCGAAAATCGTCGCTTTTCGAAAGAACTGATTGCAGCCGCAATGATCGGGGTGAAAGTGCGAATTGACCACGATGTCGATGTCGTCCGGCCGAAGGCCGGTGCAAGCGAGGCTGGGCAGGAGCGTCTCTTCCGCCCGCATCATCGGCCTCATGACTTTCGCGAGCGGCCCCCAGCGTCCTTCTGCATCATCGATCACGGAGGGATGACATCCGGTGTCGAACAGCACGTTGCCTTGCTTATGCCGGATCAGCGCACTGCTGACGGGAAGATCGATTGTCTCGTTCCGATCGGCGCTGGCCACGTAGATGCTCTTCTTCATCCGAAGGCGCCCCGCGGCGAGGAAGTTCAACTTCATGATTTCCCCCCTCCCCGCAGCGCGGCGGCGCTTCGGATCGCGACCACGATGTTCTGGTAGCCTGTGCAGCGGCAGAGATTGCCGGAAAGGCCCTCTCTGATGTCCTCATCGGTCGCCAGCGGATACTTTCGCAGCATGTCCTCGCCAGTCATCAGCATGCCCGGCGTGCAGTAGCCGCACTGGAGTCCGTGATGCTCGCGAAATTGAGATTGCAGGACATTGAGCTCATCCGCCGACCCGAGCCCTTCGACGGTTACAATTTCGGCACCATCGGCCTGGACCGCCAGCATAAGGCAGGAGCGCGCACTATCGCCATCCACGAGAATAGTGCAGGCGCCGCAGACACCGTGCTCACAGCCGACATGCGTTCCGGTGAGGCCTAGCCGATCGCGCAAAAAGTCGGACAACAGCATGCGCGGCTCAACGTCTGTGACGTCGTAACGCTGTCCGTTCACTTTCACCGAGATCTCTGTCATACCGCTTGCTCCTTTGGTGTGAGAGCGGTGCGCAAGGCACGCCTGGACAGCTCTTTGAGCAGATGCATGCGGTACTCACCCGATGCATGAAGATCGTCGTTCGGCGAAATCTTGGACGCGACGATCTCGGAAAAGAGCTCCGGAGCTTGGTCGTCGAGCGGCAGTGCAACGAGCTCCCGCTCGGCTTCCCTCAAACGCAGCGGAGTGTCGGCCACTCCCATCACCGCAACGCGCGCATCCTCAAGCGCGCCCCCTCTGCGGCGAACGGAGATAGCGATGCTAGCCAGCGCAAAATCGCCGAAACGGCGGGCGACCTCCTCGAATGCCCACCCATCGTGATCAAGAACCGGAAATCCGACTTCGACGACGATTTCATCCGGCTCCAGGCAATTCGTCAGAGCATCGACAAAGAACTCCTCCGCGGCGACCTTTCGGAGCCCATCCGGGCCCCGAATAGATATCGTTGCATCATAGAACACCGCTAGCATCGGCAGTTCCGCGGCAGGATCTGCATGGGACAAGCTGCCACCGATCGTACCGCGATTGCGTATGGCCAGATGAGCTACATGGCGCATTGCAGCCGAAATAATTGGAAGTTTCGCAGCGATGAGCGGCGAGTGTTCGAGGTCACGATGCCGTGTCAGCGCCCCGACCGCAATCCGGTCCTCTCGATGCTCAATGTAGGAAAGCCCTTCAATGCGGTTGAGATCGATCAGAACCGAAGGTCGTGCCATCCGGAAATTCAAGAGCGGCAGCAGGCTTTGGCCGCCGGCGAGAAGCTTCCCTTCTCCGTTCGAGGCGACAAGTGCCTCGATGGCGGCCTCGACCGTCGATGGCGACACATAATCAAACTTGGCAGGCTTCATGGGCCCTCTCCAAACCTCGACTCCTACTCCGAACTACCTCCCACGAAAGCATGGTGCTCTTTTCTGCACGAAGGCCTCGCGGCCTTCCTTGAAGTCGCTACTGTCGGACGCTTCGTCGACGAGCCGCTGTGCTGCCGCAAGATCGAGCGCGCCGCTACCCATCGTAAGACCATTCAGCATGAACTTGGCACCTGAAATTGAGAGCGGCGCGTTGCCGGATAAGCGATGTAGGACCTCCTCGGCGGCTGCGACGGCGTCTTCGTGAAGCTCATCGATTAAGCCCATCCGAGCGGCATCTTCTGCTGCGAAGCGGTCTGCTGAATAGAGGATCCGCTTGGCATTCGACAGCCCCGTGAGTGCCAGGAGCCGCTGAACGCTGTTCACCCCATAGACAATCGAAAGCTTGGCCGACGGAATTCCGATTGTCGTGCTGCGGTCGGCGAAACGAAAGTCGCAGGCAAGCGCAAGATGGCAGCCGCCTCCCAGGCAAAAGCCAGAAATCGCAGCGACGACGGGCTTTCCCAGCGCAGCAATTGCTCCCGAGCAGGCATCGACCGCGACTTCGTACGCTGCCGCCTGATGTCGATCTTCTCGGATGTGATTAAATTCGGAGATGTCGGCGCCAACGGAAAAGTCATTGCCCGCCCCTCTCAGAATAACCCCGCGAACATCCTGATCGGCGGCGAAGCTGGAGAAGATGTTAGCGAGCTCGCGCCACATGGTAAGCGTCACAGCATTCCTTACCGTCGGACGGTTCAGAACGATGTGCGCAATGCCGCCTCGCCGCTCGGTACCAATTTCCTCCATGTTGCCTCTCTGGGCTGAGACAGGCTTGGGCACTCGACGAAGGTCGGGCCTACCCGTTACTTGCATAACTAGACTAATCTTCCCTGGCAAGTCAAGCCCTGGCTGAAGCCTTACGTTCTCTCAGGTTTTTGCGTTCAAGTGGTGGAGATTACAGGGAGCAGGGAGGTTTCCATCGGCGGCGCCGTGCCGCCAAACGGCCATCAGTTGGCACGTTCGCCCGACTGGGGTGTCATGGCGGCGGCCATCGACCACCCCCCTTACCCGGCGTAAGAACAGGCCGATGACTACTGAGGCCTCGAGCCAGCCCTCGCCTATCCAGAGATAAAATAAGCCTGACTCAGCTGTCGCGCTGGGCTCGAATGATATTCGCGATCCGACGACGCACAACGTGGAAGCCAGTAGCCAGAGGGGTAACGCCAACGCAAGCCTGTTGCGCACCGTAGGCCGAAAGGTGGCGCGGAACGTGCCGAGGCACAATCAAAAGCTCTCTTTTGAGGCGGCGGGTGACAACCTACCAACATCGACAGTTTGGAGTTGGGGTGGCGTCTAGTATCGGTAGCCGGCAGCAACTCCGCTGAGACCGCATTTTGCTGAGCCGCATCTTTACTTGAGATAGGATGGAATTCAGATCGAAGCACCATGTCCTCGCTCTCCAGTGCAAGCAAGGCACCATTCACCGGATCCCCAGCAGAGCAGACCAACGAAAGCGTATCGTCACCGGCTTCTGAAATTCTTCAGGCGTACTGGCGATCCGATCGACGCTTGCTTCTGATCGTTGCGGCGCTTGCGCTATTCTCCAGCGCCAGCAGCGTCGCGGGCCCGTACGTATTTTCGTATCTCATTGATCGTCTTTCGCGCAGCGACGACATGTCGACGGCCGCTTGGGGTTTCGCCGGTTATGCGGTTCTGATCGGCGTGGCCTCTGCATTTCATCGCATGCTGCAGAACTTATCCTTCATGACAGCCGAGAATCTTGGATTCATTGCGGCAACTCGCTTCTTCGATTGCATCCTCAAGAAAACCCCTACCTTTTTTCTTGAGTGTAATCCGGCTGAGATACAGAGTGCGGCCGCTCGCGGGCGCAGCGCCTTGATGACGTTGATCCAGCTTGGAATGGTGGTCTTCATTCCTGCTTCAATGCAGCTGCTGCTTACGCTGTTTGCTCTCGGCGCGCTGCTCAGTATTCAGATTGCTGCAATTGTCGCCGTTTATGGAGCAATCGCGATTTCATTGACTTGGATTTCCACGCGTAAGGCGCGCGTGTTCGTGGATGCGGCGGTCGAAGCCGGGCAGAAGAATGCTCGGTTCGCGGGTAACGTCATGAACGCGATGGACACGTTGCGCCATTTCGGCAGTCACTCCTGGATGAACGGACGCTTTACGACAATCGCGCGGGAGGTCCGTGATAGCTGGAGAGCCTATGTGTTGCAACGATTGCCCTACATCGCATTGCTCGGCCTCGCAGTTGCGCTACAATTTGCGGTCACGCTTCTCCTTCTGATACCTCAATACCACGACGGCACGGCCACCGTCGGTGATATTGTGCTATTCAATACGCTTCTACTGCAGCTCAACATGCCCTTTGATACAGTCGCGAGGGGTATCTCTGACGTGGCGCGTTCGCGGGCCGACCTCATCCCTTTAGGTCAACTGTGGGCAGCACCGGAAGAGCGGAAGACATCTCAGAATCGGCATTTCAAACCATCCGCAGGCCGACTGTCTTTCGAGGGCATTAGTTATGCCTACGACGACGGTCGCGGCGTTACCAACGTCTCGTTTAGGGCCCGGCGCGGCCGGATTACATTTCTTGTCGGTGAAACCGGATCGGGAAAGTCCACTATCTTTAAGCTCGCCCTGAAATCGATCGAGCCCGACCAGGGCCGAATTCTCGTCGATGATATCGAGCTAGCGACGATAGATCGTGCGGATTGGTATGCAGCAGTTGCTGTCGTGCCGCAGGACGTGATGTTGCTCAATGAGTCTCTGGCTGACAACATTTTGTTGGGGCGGCCCCGCGACGAGGTCCGGCTTCGCGGTGCGTCAAAAGACGCCGCTATTCTCCCATTGATTGAGGGGCTACCAGAAGGATTTGAAACAACCGTTGGAGAACGCGGCTTGAAACTTTCGGGCGGTGAGCGACAACGCATTGCCGTTGCGCGCGCCCTCTACGGTCAGCCCGCAATCCTTCTGCTCGACGAGGCCAGCTCTGCGCTGGACGAACGGACCGAGCGGGACATTATGGACCATATCCGCACGCTAGCGCAGGATGTGACGGTGCTAGCGATCACCCATCGGAGAGATGTCATTTCCGCGTGCGACGCCGTGGTCGATCTGACTAACAGAGGTTTGTCAGTGACTTAGTCTAGACGAAGAGTGTCAAAGCTGTCTTGGAGAAACGCTCGGTTTCCGGTAGCCCGAATGCTTACGAGCGCGATCAGCCGCTTGCCGGATGCTGTCACGATCTCTTGATCTTGAGTGCGGTGCGGATGCCGTGGCTTAGCTCACCATACGATACTCGTAGTCCAAATGGGCCCTGGAGCGGTTTTGCTCCTTTTGGACGCCAAGCAAGGCGTGCCACGTCTGCACGATGTTCATACGCAGCTTGAGCGCGGAGTATGAATCGGCGCGGCCTTCGCGCCCCAAGATCGGCGCCCAACATTGACCCGCCTGATATGCAGTAAAGACCTGGATCCATTTCGAATTGTAGCATTGAGCCGTTGAACAAGAGCGGCGGCGCGATCCGGTCGTTCAAAGGGGGATCACCGCCCTGGTACTGTGGCCACCTGCAAATGAATCTTCGATGCAAGCTCCTTCAGGACAGGTGCTCGGAAGATGTCGGCGGCGCCAAAACTTAACCCGAAATTTGATGCTCGACTGAGCGTCTGCACGGCCAAGAGCGAGTGGCCGCCCAGTTCGAAGAAGTGATCGTTGCGCCCGATGCGCTCGACACCAAGCAGCTCGGCCCAGATCTGCGCCAGCGCGATCTCGACCGATCGTTGCGGCGACTCATAGCCCGCCAGCGCATAGGCCTGATCGCGAGGGGCCGGCAGCGCGTTCCGATCGTGCTTGCCGTTTACCGTCAGCGGAAGCGCTTCCAGCCGCACAAGTGCGCTCGGCACCATGTAGTCCGGCAGAAGCGCACTCGAGTGCGCGCGCAAGGCGCTTGCAAAGGTGCCTCCATCCCCCTGGTCCGAGCCGGCATCGGGCGCACAGACCACATAGGCGATCAGATGCTTGTCACCGGGGCCGTTCTGGCGTGCCACCACCACCGCCTCGCGCACCCAGGCGTGTTCGCAAAGCTTTGCGACGATCTCAGCCGGCTCGATGCGGTAGCCGCGGATCTTCACCTGATCGTCGTTGCGGCCCAGGAACTCGATATTGCCGTCCGGCAGGTAGCGCGCCAGGGTCGCCGGTCAGGTACAGCCGATCGCCATCGACAAAGGGACTGGCGATGAACCGTTCGGCTGTCAGCTCGGGGCGGTTCAAACAGCCCCGCGCCACCCCCGCCCCGCCAATGTAAAGTTCGCCCACCGCACCGAACGGCACGGGCCTGCCATCGCCATCCAGCAGGTACACCCGCGTGTTGGCGATGGGACGCCCGACGTGAGGCATCTCGGTCCAACATGACGGATCAGCTGCAAGGCGGTGCTCGGATATGACGCTGATTTCTGTGGATCCATATTGATTAATCAATCTCGCGTTCGGGTGTGCTTCGAAGAAAGCCCTAAGCAGCGGCGTCGCCTGCAATCGTTCGCCGGCTGTATATACTGCTCTTAAAGAGGGCAGCTGCACGCGCCGCGTGCTCCAGATTTCTGCAAGATGATTCAATGCCACAAATGGCAGGAAAAGCCGCTCGATCGCCTCCCGCTCTAGAAGCTCCAGCAGGCCGGAGAAGCGCTTCCTTGTCTCTTCACACAGGAGGACAAGCACTCCCCCGTCCTTCCAACAAATGAACAATTCCTGGCAGGACACATCGAAGTTCAGGGTCGCGAATTGAAGCGTGCGCAGTTTTGACGTGCCCATACCCCATAAGCGAATTCACAAGCGCGCCATGGGTCATTTGAACGCCCTTGGGGACTCCGGTTGAGCCGGAGGTATAGATGACATAGGCGAGATGGCGCGATGTGAGGCCAAGCTTGCCCGGCTCCAGCTTCGAAGGCGACTGCTGCGCCCAGGACGGCGTCGTCGTCTCCAAGCCGACCACCGTCACATGGGCTAAGGTCTCCGCGCCCAATGCGGTTCGACCGGCGACATCGCAAAGCAACAATTTTGGTTTTGCATCTTCGACAATATGCCGCAGCCGCGCTGAGGGATAAGCCGGATCTAGCGGCAGATAGGCGCCCCCTGCTTTCAAGATCGCCAAGAACCAACCACCATCGCCAGGCTGCGATCCAAGCAAATCGCCACCGGCTCGTCAGGCTTGACCCCAAGCTCGATCAGATGATGCGTCAGCCGGCTGGCGTGCGCATTGAGTTCGCCATAGCTCAGTCTCTCCTTGTCATGGACCACCGCCCGCTTCCGGCGCCTTTTGCACTTGGGCCTCGAATAACTCGTGGATACATCGCTCGAACGAAAGCGGCGTCGACGTTTGACTTGAATCCTCAAGCAAAATACGTGCGTTCCTCGGCTGGCAAAATGCCGATTTGGCCGACAGCCTGCGCCGCGTCGTCCATCACGCTTTGCAGCAAAGCTTGTAAGTGCTGGGTCATGCTGCC
The DNA here is from genome assembly GCF_014198205.1 of Bradyrhizobium sp. SBR1B. Taxonomy (NCBI): domain Bacteria; kingdom Pseudomonadati; phylum Pseudomonadota; class Alphaproteobacteria; order Hyphomicrobiales; family Nitrobacteraceae; genus Bradyrhizobium; species Bradyrhizobium sp. SBR1B. The sequence goes on along the minus strand of NZ_JACIHC010000010.1, from coordinate 120,773 downwards.
GACCTGCTGAGGCGCTAATCGAGCGGCATCAAAATGCCAGCGGAAGCTCCCATCCAAAGCGTGAACTTCAAACGTCAGCAAGTTGCCGCATAGTGCTTGGCCAGCTTTGTGGCTCTTCGACGGATTGTCAGCGACCGAACCGCTCTCTGTGGTGATTGCAATGCCAAGCGGCCAAGGCTGGCGCGACCGCAAAGCCTCCACGTCACGCAATGTCGGGCAACGCGCAATCAGATCACGAGCAAAGCTTGCGTGCGTCCTCAGCTGCCCCACTTCGGCCGCTACGGTTTTGAGCGCTTCTCCAAAATCATGAGTAAAGTCAATGCAAACATCCATCGGCACGACCGAGGCAATCAACGCCTCGATAAGCTTGGAGCCCGCTTGCAATCCATCCCATTCAGGCCTCCATCCCAGCTGAAGTTCTTTTTCCCCTGTGATGCGAGCGAGATAGATCAACCAGGCCGCTAGCAAATACTCAGAGCGATCTTGCGGGGGATAGTTTTGCCAAAGCGCTTATGCTGGACCACGAACTCGACTGCCATTGGGGAGGCGCCGCACCCGCGGACGATAACAGGAACGGAAAATGCAATCGTTTAAACTGTTCGAGCCGCTTCCGCCAAAAATTCTCCAGAGGTGCCAACAATTCATGTGCGGCTGTTATGCTCTGCACCTGTTCATCGCTCAAGATGAGAAGGCGACCACCTTGTTCCACGTTGAAACGCCCGCCCGGCGCGAAATGATGGCGCACTCAAACGGTTTTTAGATACCGTCAGCTTTCGGACAGCTTGTCCGAATAACAAGCCGCCACCATGAGAACCAATTACTCTTTCGTGCCCTCCCACGAGCAAGGTCTGGCCCAGCAGCGCGATGCGCTGGCCGGCTCTTCTAGTGCGGATACCAACGCTTTTTCGGCCGCTTTAGCGGCGGGAGGATCGGACTGTTTCGCTGTTGATAAGAGGCGAGGTGAGCAAGTCCGTTTGTACAAAGCAGTTAGCAACAGCGGCAACGCTCAATGTGTTTCCTTGTTTTCTGAACCCAATCAAAGAAACGAGGTTGGAAGTATGAGCGTGGCACCGCGCGGAGACACTTTGCGAATTCTAACCATAGAGAATTGCGGCCGATCGAAGTACAAAGGCGTCGGCACGGCTATGATCAATCTTGCCGATCGCATTAGAGAGTCGGCAGGCCTTTCAAGCTTGTCCCTGATTTCTCAAGACGAAGGAGCGTCAGAGTTCTTCTACAAGAAGGGATTCCGATTCGCGGGAGAAGGTAGGCAAGAGAAGAACTTCGAGATGCAGAATCATATCTATAATAGAACGCCAGTTCTAGACCACGTCATCCTTGTTGGCGATATGGAGCGCCCAGCTTAACGTATTGCGACGTTTGGGCTGCCCACCCCCATCGAGTAAAGCGCGCATCCGCTGAAGCTGGTGGATGCTCGGCAAGAGCAGAGCTGACACGACAAGCCTGTATGCCACCGTCGCTAGCCAGCGAAGCGCCTCGGACAAGCGAGCGGCGGTGGCTCCGGGGACATGACTCAGCCCAATTCCATGACCCGCTTGCGAGTTGCAAGCTTATCTATTCTCCTCTGGGCCGCGCGTGAAACATTCAGGCATATGATAGGCCCGGACACGGCTGCAAAGTATTATCTATTGGCTCCGTTGGTCATTGCGGACGCCAGGACTTTCGCTGCTTACTGTACGTCGAACGGTTTTGCCCTCAACGTCGCGCGCCAAGTCGCCACAGACACGCTGTACGTGAAACCCGCCAGAATGGCCCGGTCCACGCCAGCACTGCTTCTGAGAATTTGGTGACTTTATCTCGGTCCAAGATGTCTTCATCAAAGACGTGTTTTCCTCGCAGTACTCCGTCCAAGTCGCTAACGCCGATCATCGCCGCGCGCCCTAGGCTCGTTCGGCTCACCGTTGCTTCAGCCCGCAGCACTCGCTATCCCGCGTCACCAACTCCAACACTTGGTCCATCCGCCTTGCTCTCAATTTGCGGTCGTCATCCTCAAGCTGCGTCATATCGCCATTCACGAGGCAAACGATACCTGGCGTGGACGCCAAGTCGACCCTCGGAACCAGCTTTTTGCCAATCGGAAACGATGCAATGGCATCCGCGAAGCTTGGGAGCTTTTGTATCGTTTCGAGCCCTGGGTAACCGGTAACGACACCAGCGGTATCCGAAATCAGCGAGACGCCGAGTGCGTGCGCGTTGCGCTTATAGGGCCCGCGCAGCCTCATGTACTCACCAAACCCATTAGGATCAGCGTAGCGCCAAGTCGTCAGCGTTAAATGGTTGTGCCCCAGCGCCATCGTTCGCGCTCTTGCCGACATGGCTCCTTGAAGCCTCGCCCCGAAGTCCACCAGAACCGGCCCTCGATGATCTACAATGATCTCGGCATGAGCCGGTCCCTCGGCGATCTGAAGCGCCTGCAACTCGCGCTCCAGGTAGTCGGACAGCTCCTGGACGATCGGCTCGGTGCTCTCTAGTAAGTCCAGGCCTCCGTCACGAAGGCTTTCCCGTGCATCGAGACGGCGTTTACGGTATACTGCTGACCATTTATTTTTTCCTGCGCGAGGGCAAACCGATTCAAGGCTCCAACACGGTTCGTCTTCCCGATAATTACGCCTAGCGCCCGCTGAATATCCGCATCCGTCAAGCAAAAGAATATGTCCTCGGTACCCGTGCTGTTCAGCGGCTTGATCACGATCTCATCGAACTTCGCGTCAGCTTCCAGCTTACGATTTCCGCGGCAGTGTCGGACACAACCTGCCTGATTGATCGCACGCCCGCATAAGTTAACGCGCACGACAATCGCGCCTTGGCAGCCGATAGTGCGGTCCCATTGGTGGGCAAGCCGAGCCGCTCCGACAAGGTATCTGCAAGCTCTACCCCGGTCTCGCAGCCCGCGATTACAAACTCAACTTCTTTGGCATAGAGAGCCTGAAGATGATATTCAACAATCTCGTCTTCCCCCATGCGCTCGCCGGGACGGACGAGTTCATCGTACAGATCTGCATCGAAATGCCGTTCGAAAACCGGAATCCGTGCGGCCGCCATCACATGCACTGTGTGCCAATGCCATAACGCCTGAGTTCTTCCGGTAGGAAGCGACCAGTCGAGTATGCGTCTGCGACGACGCATTTCCGTTCTTTCATGCCCAGAACCAAATCTGGCGAGCGAAGATGTGATGATCTCGGGCGGATTGCATCGGCACATTTCGGTGCAAATCGGCACTGAATTGCCCCCCTCCGGCGTCCAACAGGGCGCCTTTGAGCGGCGTGCTCTTCTGGTAGCGCTCGCGTCGTCGGAGCTGGTCGGGGTTGCGGAGAGGGCGCGAGCGCGGATCAAAAGATGGTCGCCGAGTGGAATCGAACAATCGACGTCGTTGATGGCTTCAGCGTGGTTGGTTGAAGCTGGCATCATGGTCCATATAAGCCTCGGGCACGCGGTGGCTGTGTCGTCAACTGGTCTTTGCCATTGGCGACCAGGCCCGACGGTGACGAAGCGCTGCCGACCGATCCCTGCGTATTCGACAGCGTATGCACTTGATCTTCCGTATGTAGCGATACCGGATGCGGTGACGACGAAGATTAGAGGCTTTTCAAGGCCTGGAGGTTTACGCGTCGTACCATTCCGTTGGGCAGTAGCTTCTTGGGTAGCGCGTTGTTCGGCCACGGTGCGGTGCCTACAACCAATCGGCCGCGGCGCGAGGTTGCCATTTGTTAAAGGCTGCCGACTTTTTCTTTATCGTCGGGTGCGCACAACACGGTGTCACGTCGTTGCCTTATCGTATCGATGCGTATGACACGGATTATGTCCTGCATGGAGCCGTGCTGGGGACGGCTCACGCTAGAGTTGGTATGCAGGATCTGAGTGGCATACGCTTAGAACCGGCGTTGATGTAGCGAAGCCGATGCATAGCGCGGCCCTTGAACTAGCAGCCCGCGGTGCCGGCGTCCTTCTCACAACCCGCCTAGCAGTCGACTCGACTGTACGTAGGAGATCATGCTGCAGAACGAGGGCATTGCGAGTGTGGAGGTGGGCGGCCTCTAACTGCCCATGCTGATGAACACTGAATTTCCGGCAGGGCAACCTGCATCGATGGCTGTTTTGAAGCATAGATTCGTCTCGGGGCATGGGTCCCACTGCAGCACCGGTCCCTTCCTCATGCCCTTATCGGAAACGGACGCGTCACTGGAATATTGGGAAGTCCACAAGGATTCGGCCGAAGCCAGTGGGACGTGGTGCGCCTACACCTTGGGCGGGCGGACACCCCGATCAGTAGACGTTTGTCTGTATCTCTAGGGATCGAGAGAGGATTGTTCGGCCGCTCACGTGGGAATTCCTAGGGCAGGGTTGTGACCACGAGAATGCATTCGTTGCCAATCGTCTATCGAATTGGACGCACCCTTGAGACCACCTTCTAAGAAAGTCAACCGATGACGAGATGATGCCCAAGCCGCAACGACCTTGAATGCGATTCAAGAAACCTTCCACGCGGAGAAAACGGCAAAACATTTCTATGGCATGAGGGCGGCTTGCGAGCCGCCCCACCGCGCCATTACAGCGCTGCCCGGCTATCGCTGATGTCCAAGTCCAATTCCGAGATTTAAGGCCTTCTGACGAAGAGCACCGACGCTCCGTTTGGTCATCTTTGCAATTTTGATAACCGGGGTTCTGGCCTTCGAATGGACTTTGAGTTCTTTGACATCTGCCCTCGTCCATCCGCGCCGCTTAACGCGTTTCTTGGTTGCTTTTTTCACGATGTATGCTCCTTTTAAGAGGGATGGCTTGTAACACAGTTTTCTTTGTACGACGACCGTAAAAAAAACGGCGACATCATAGGCGCCCTCGCCAAGATATACGCTCAATCATGTTCTCCGAGCCCGAAGCGCCTGGGTCTAATGTAGCTCTGGAACTATAAACTTCGTACAGCCATCTCGCTGCGAAATTCTTTATTTTGAATGCGTCCCCAACCGGAGCATTATATTCGACTCTAGCCATGTGGAGCACACGTTCCGGAATGAACGAGCTAATTAGCAATGAAGCTGAAGAGCTCCTGCTGGGACGTTCAGGCCGCGAACGGAACGAGGCCAAGTTTCAACGTGGCTGTGATTACCTATCGAGGGGAATATCTGAAGGGTACAAATTCACTCTTGGCCTTGATTGTACGCTCTTTGTCAAGTTCGCTTTTGCGACGCGTTCGATTGAATCGGAAGACCGTGGCCGCGCGATATCTCGATTGAGGCGATAAGACACCGGTGAAAGCCGTGCGAGATGACGTCGCTTACAAAATGCTCTCTGGTCTAGCTCCACGGTGGGCCGCGCAGCGCACCGAAAGGGAAGCGGCGGCTCCGATAGCAATAACGTCATGGGCAGCGATGAACAAAATGTTTGCTGAGCGAGCCCACCACTAATCTTTAACAATACTAAGGCTGCTAATGGGATTCGTGAGGAGCCAAATTCTGGTTAGGGCAGAGGCGGACCGAGCGCTAAGAGACAAGCAGAGGCCCCCCGCCAGGGGTCGTCTGCAATCAATAGCTCGGTTCTACCTGGGGACGAGTCTGGCCGACCTCCTCGATCATGTGATGTGCACGACGACCGCAGAGCTTCTATCCCCTGAGTTAAACAAGCCATATCCCGGGCCGCATCGAACCATACACACGATCGATTACGTCAAGACGGTCCTAAATTGACATTCGCGATCTGGTCGAAGTACATCACAATTCGCGAACAAAAAGCGTTTGGCCTTCCCACCGATAGTGACTTGCGTAGGCTCGATTGCTTGTCGTGGGGCGCTTACTGCCCTCGTTGCTCCTAGATGCAATGTTGCTGGGGCGACTATTCAGTTTTCGGCTCCTGTGCGCTCTCTCGACCAACCTGAGGCCGCGTGACAGTCCGATCTAAGCGTTCGAGCGTCTCAAGATATTTCCTTCCCTCCTCGGTAATGATCCAGCACCCAGCCTCCCGCTCGATCAGCCTTTGGCCGAAGATATCGAGTTGAGGTGCACGGCTGGCGATGCGTTTCATACGAGCTGGCCACTCCGAGCCGCTGCTATAATAGATCGCCAAATGCTGCTTAACGACTTCGATGCTCGCTCGACCATCCGGCTGGCCGGCGAGTATTTTCAGTATTGACAGCTGAAAACTCACGCGCCCGCCATTGACCCAAATAAACTCTCCATATTAATGATCTTGAGGTAAGCTCCCGAGCCGTGCGCAGCTTTTCAAAAGAAGGCCTTCTCCTTCGTTCGTGCGCCATATCCCTCTGCCTCGCCGAGGGTAAGCAACGTGTCGACGTCCTTGGCGACACCCTCCGCACAGTGTTCTGAAGACAAATTCAGCAACGGTAACAAAGTCGACTAAGAGTGCGCGGAGGTCGAAAGTGCCGCCTTCGCCCGACTTGAGATCAAGCGACGTCGGTAGTAGCCTCGTTGTTGCACATCATGACGAATGACGTCGCTCACGGAACGAACCGCTTGCTTCTTACGCTTCCAATTCCCGCCCAATCCCGCAGGGATCCCAAAGCCCCTCGGGACGACCAAAAGATGTCTTCCGTTCAAATAGATATCGAACATGTCGCTACTCTTCTCACACGAGGGTAGATCGGTCGCAACTCCATTTGGTGACATCGAAGCAACAGTCTATCTTAAAGTCACTGGACGACCGACGATACTCGAGCGCGCACTTTGATGCGCGTGAAGACGTCAAGCGTACGTCGGTGAGGCAAAATGTGAGCATTTCTTGTCGCATCTTGCGGTGTTCAAGTGCGCATCAAGATTGTCGACCTGCCCCTCTCAGAATACATCGGAATGGCTCACCCGATCCGCGGCGGTGCCGAGTAAGCATAATTGGCACTCCAGCAGCTCATTAATGTATCATCCGCCTGACAGGGCTGGCTACCACGTCTTCGCTATTTAGCCCCGTCCCCAAACAACGGAATTGCGATCGTCGCGCCAGAAGCAGACGATTGCGTTAGGTCGGCACTAGCTGAGGTAATCCTCAGGGCCACCTTCACGAACTGTGTCGAGAGTAAAGCAATGGAATCCGCCACCAAAGATCCGCCTATGGCGGTGCCGAACCGGAATGACTTGAAAGCGATTCTGTTCCAGGATCCGAGCTAACTCGGGGCAGGCGTCGTTGACCAAAACGACGTCAGAGGCGACCGAAAGGACATTGACGTCTATGTAGAGGCTAGACAAGAGCAGATCGTCATCGTCATAAATTGGGAAATTATTCTTGGCCGGCTCGGGCGCGACTATCATGTCCCAGTTACGCATTTCTTTTGGCAGATAATCTGCCACCGCGCGAGACCGTACGAGCAGCCGCCCTGGTGCAAGTGCTATGACCATGCTATCGATATGACTGTCGCTGAGCTTGGAAGCGCGGTGGATTCGAAATCGTCCCTCCAAATGACGCTCTAGCCAATCACATGCCATCGCATGATTTTCGTTGGCAATATTGACGACCAGGTCGCGCCCCAAACGCAAACACTGCGCACCGTCCCACATCATCTCCAACCCAACGTCGTAGCAGTGCGTTTTGGGATGAGGGATCGGCTCCGTCGGGCCACCGGTCGTTGAGAGGACGTAGGAACGGTCGAATGACCCATCCGTCATTAATGGGCGAGGCATCGCTGACCATCGTGCGCCTTCTTTAAAATACGACGCGAAGATTGGCTTGAGAAACTGCGTCTCGAAGTATCGTGATCGGAGCATGGGAGGCGTTTCGATCACTTCGTCTCCGGCAACCAGCGCGATATCGCGGACATTGAGCGGGGGCACGACCGCGGCTGACCAAGCAAGGGTGCGAACCTCAGCGGTGGAGGGGTCAAGGGTCATTGGTCGATGCACCGTCACATTAAGCGTGCGCAATGTGTCGACTATTCCTTCGACGTCTTCATTCAATTCATCGAGGTAGCGCTGCTTGATCCGGTGGCGGACTCGTTCGCCATCTTGCGCACTTACTGCGGCCGTCGAGAGACGCGGATAATACCACTCCGAGCGCACCTTGAGATTGTCATGGAAGAAAAGATCGAAAGATAGTTCGCGGTCGTGAGCGGCATAATTGATGGCCGTCCCCACGACGACTTCTTTCAACTTCGACCACTCGTCGTAAGAATTCAATTGCACGGTTGCCTCCTTCCAGCGCGACCTCGCCCTCTGTTTGGCTGGCCGCAGGACGGATCATATCGCTCGGTTGACAGGTCAGATGCTGGCTACCCCGTCGCCACATACGTGCTCTATGCTGCGTGTCCAACCTACCTGATTAGGGAGGTGCGCGACACCGCGATGCCCTATTGGCCGCGCCTTCAAGATTCCTTCCACGTCTTCTAAGCAAGTGCTCATTGTATAAGTGGAGCATCTAGCAGTTAGGCTGCTACCCCGAACCGCAACAGCCTTGACTAAGTTTGATGCGGCGCACCGCCGTCGATGCTCGAATAGGGCTGGCAACCATTGCCAAAGCGTGGTGTCGGCGTATCGCGGCGCGGTACCGCGCAATTGTCTTTGCATCTAGCGCCATAACACAGCTGCTCGGTAACGTGTCGTCGCGCTCTGCGCCAGAGCTGCCGCTGATAGCGACGCTGAGGCCTCCAGCCCGCCGAAGACTGCGGCCGTAGACAACGAGCCTTTTTGGGTTGTTGAAGATGTGCCGATTCCGCACAGCAGTTGACAACTACAGGGCCGCTCCTTTTCGAGCCTGGAAAGCTCGTGCTTTGCGGATGCACAAAGGGATGCCGAGCGGATTAAACTCGTGCAGGTGGGGTTCGGAGCTCCAGTACATCGGCGAAGATTGTCCAATCACGGACACTCTTTTGCTTACAAAAGTCGATCTCCGCCTGCTGAGCGGCAGCCGCCAGCGAGGCGGCATCGACCTGGAATGCTGCCTCGCACGCACGATGCTCGCCGCCGGTATCGTCACAAACCGTCTTAATGAATCGAACGTTAAATGAAGGCATGGCCCTCTCTTTCCGCAGATTTGCTTATCTACTATTCTGCCACGCGCGGAGCGTTCTTGATCTGCCTCAAGCAGCATTAAAGGGTTTGTCCGCCCAAGATAGAAAGGCGCATCACCAGACGCCTGGGGCCGCGAAGAAGAGGCGCGATCACCTCTTGGATTGCAGGCACCGCTTGAATCACGTGGCCAACGACTCGTAGTCTACTCATGCAAGCTCGAGGTCTTGAAACATTGACTGGCTACGGCGCTCACCGGGCACACTTCTGACGTGCGCCCGCTCGCGGCGATATCGCAGACGAAATCAACAAGGCTGTTGGTAATGAAAGGCGAGACATTAACCGGCTATCTGCTTCACGGCTTTCGCAGAGAGAAACCACTGCGCTGACAGCCTATTCCCTTGCGTACCTTAAATGTATACAGCGGAGTGCTGTAAACCAACTCGAGTCCCTAGCAGCACCGGGGTCCGGACATGTCGATTGCCAAGACAGGCGTCTTTCGGCGCGTGGCGGTCGGTCGAGCTCCACCATTCCCGGTACCCGTGCCAGCTTTTGACACGTATCAATGACGCGGCGGCTGCCTCCTCGTAGAGTCTACTCTTCCTAGCAAGGTCAGACGCATGGCAGACAGCACTACTCCGCGCCGCATCAAGGCTTCATGCCCGCCTACCAGCGATCGATCATCAAGACTGCTGAGAGTGCACCGAAGCTGCAGGCCATTGACGGAACACAACGAGCTGCGCCGCTTATCGATGGCGCCTACTTCATCAACCTGCGGGCCAGCTCGATATCAGCTCCGGGCGCGGCTATGCGCGTCGTACCCGTGGTCACTGGCTCCTGCCCTTCCCGCTCTCGTTGAGCATGCTGGCGCTCGCGAGAGCGCGGTCGGCCCATTTAAGAACCCTAGATGCGGATGGGCAAGCAGGGAGATTTCTCACCAACAAGGGATGTACATGACGGAATATTGGTTCATTTACCCCTATGTGGGCCGGATTGCTGAAGCCGCGGTGCAGTTTAACTTTTGCGGAACCGCGATAAATGCAGACAGCGAACTCAGGCTGCGGCGCAGACGATCGCCCTCTGTCGCGGCCTGCGCCGTTGAGCCGCACGTTGTCTCGCCGGTTTCGAGCTGAGCATGTCTGTACGGAAGACAAGGGATGTTGGGAGTGTTCACGAGACCATCGAATTCATCACCACGCCACGACGAACTTCGTCCAGGGTCTAATGCCGATTTGACCTGGGAGCGGCTCGAAATAGCGCCACCGTTGGATCGGGATCTGGAGATTGCAGTAGTCGAAGGTAATTTGATTCACCGTGTCGCCTTTCCTTGCCGCCGGATGTTCGGAGGATGGATCAACGCGAATACCGGAGCGCACGTTGCCGTGCAGCCGACGCATTGGCGTATCTGGCCCGGATAGTCGCTTACACAGCAATTGGCCTACAGTGAGACAGAAGTGCCCTTTGGGGCTCCTGATAGAACGTCAGCTATCTGCGACGCGCGGGGACACCTGGCGGGAGGGGGTCAACGTTGCTCATCTGAGACTGTATCTTCCCCGACCCATCGAGGGCCGGGTACTTATTGTCGCAGGCCTACTTCCACATTGTGGAGAAACGCAAATGAGCACGAACGACACTACTTTGTCGAGAATAGCTCGAGCTCGGGATCAATGGTTTTGGGTATCAGACGCAGCGCGCAGTTCCCGGGCGGCAGCGACCATATTGGCTAGCGCTGGCCGCACTTCCTCCCACTTGCGAGTTTTTAGGCCGCAGTCCGGATTGACCCAGAGCTGCGATTTCTGCAGACGCGCTTGAGCCAACACCATCAGCTCCTTTATTTCGCTGGTCTCGGGAACGCGTGGAGAGTGGATGTCGTACACACCCGGTCCGATTTGATTTGGATATCGGTATTTCTTGAATGCCTCCAGTAGTTCCATTTTCGAGCGCGACGTCTCGATCGAAATCACGTCCGCGTCCATTGCAGCGATTGCCCCGATGATGTCGTTGAACTCCGAGTAGCACATGTGCGTATGAATTTGCGTTTGATCGCTAACGCCGGACGAGCAGATGCGGAAACACTCTCCTGCCCAATCGAGATAGGCGTTCCACTCCGATCGGCGCAATGGCAATCCTTCCCGGAGCGCGGCCTCGTCGATCTGGATTATGGCCGCGCCGGCCTCCTCGAGATCGCGAACTTCGTCGCGCATCGCGAGCGCAAGCTGACGACAGACCTCGCTTCTGGGAAGATCATCGCGAACAAACGACCAGTTTAGGATCGTCACTGGTCCGGTCAACATCGCCTTCATTGGTTTGGTAGTTAGTGACTGAGCGTATCGCCACCATTCCACGGTGATTGGATTCGGCCGCCGTACATCGCCAAACAGGATCGGAGGCCTGACGCAACGCGAGCCATAGGACTGTACCCATCCATTCTTGGTCGATGCGAAGCCGGCGAGTTGCTCGCTAAAGTACTGAACCATGTCATTGCGCTCAAATTCCCCATGCACGAGCACATCAAGTCCGATGTCTTCCTGCCAACGTACGGTGCGGGATATCTCCTCCTTAAGAAATCTGTCGTATTGTTCGTCGCTCATCGTGCCTCGCGCATGCGACGCACGAGCATTTCGGACTTCCGTGGTCTGCGGAAACGATCCGATCGTGGTAGTAGGGAACGCTGGTAGTCCGAAGCGTCCCCTTTGTATCTCGGAACGACGGGAAAATGAGCTCGCGCGTTGGCGCATGGTCTGGTCTATCGCCCTCATCCGAACAGCGACATTGGCATTTTGAGTCTTCGGCGAACTCCGGCGGGCAGTTGCAGCGCGTTCTGAATCGGCAAGAGCTTGCCCGACATCCTGGCTACCCGCGAGTATGCGCGCCAGGATCGCAAGCTCACGCATCTTCTGAACCGAGAAAGAAAGCCAGCTCTTGACGTCAGAAGCGAGCCCGGTCTCTAGTTCAACATCGATCGGGACGTGAAGCAACGAGCAGGATGGGGCGAGCTGTACGCGGTCTTTGCCCAGCTTCTCAATGGCTGGCTCCAGCCTCTGGTGGAGCGAGGACAACTTCGACCTCCATACATTTCGGCCGTCGATGACACCAAGAGACAAGACGAGATCAGCTCGGCTACTAGCAATGATCTGATCCAATAACTCTGGCGCTCGAACCAGATCGACGTGCAGACCTGAGGCTGGCAGGCTCAAGGCTGTATCCAGATTGTCGCCCAGGGCACCAAAATAGCTGGCGACCATGATCTTGATAGCCGGTACCTCCTTTATGATCCGGCTATAAGCATGTAGCAAAGATTTTCGGGCCGTCTCATCCAGATCAAGCGCCAGGCAGGGCTCGTCAAATTGAACCCAACTCGCCCCTCGTTGGGCCAATTGATGAAGAACGTCGATATAGACGGGTATCAGATCATCCAATAAAGACAGCGGCTGGAAGGCGCTATCGGCGCTTTTGCCGAGCTTTAGGAATGTGAACGGCCCGATAAGGACCGGGCGAGTCTGAAAGCCGAGAGCCTTTGCTTCCGTATACTCTTCAATCGGTTTGCGAGAGCACAGTCTGAACGTCTGTCCCTTGTAAAACTCGGGAACCATGTAGTGGTAGTTGGTATCGAACCATTTGGTCATCTCCTGCGCGGGGACGCCCGCGCCCCGCGAGTCTTGGTCGACGCTCCCACCCCGGTCGTCGCATTTCGATCCGCGGGCCATGGCGAAGTACGTCTTAAGGGAAGCGATTTCTCCCTTCGAGGCGTAGATCTCAGGGATCGCGCCCACCATGACACTCGTATCGAGCACTTGATCGTACAACGAGAAGTCATTCGACGGAATGATTGTGACGCCGAGGGACCTCTGGCGAGCCCAGTTTGCTGCGCGCAGCCCCGATGCGTCCTCTTGCAACTGATGTTCGGTGATCTTTCCGGCCCAATACCTTTCGAGAGCGAATTTTAGCTCACGCCGTGGACCGATGCGTGGCGTTCCGAGCGTAGCAACCGGAAGCGAGAGAAGAGACATAGCGTTAACCCCTGTTGGGGACAAGGCCATGGCGGACGCAGGCAGGGAAGTCGCGCGAGCGACAGCTGCTTGACGCACCACCGAGACACCCCGCCCGTGGACCGATCTTGTCGGGGCAGGTCTCCTGGCTTGCTGGTCATCGCTACTGTCCTGCCTTCCCAAAGCCGCGCAGGCTTCAGTGACATCGTTGGACAGTGGCTCGCAGCTCACAGTTGCGGGGGCAGCGCCGGCATTTGCACCGGCTTCCCTCTTAGCTCCGGTTCAAACAGGAACCGGAGAACCTCGACGACACGGATTATTCGCTGGCGAACTTTCCCGTCAACCTCCCAGATCATATGGCAAGCAAATCTGCGACGTCTGACAAGCGATTGATCATAAGCGAATCGCCGTTCTCAATGACTAGCCGCCACGTAGAGACGGTCTCTAATCCGCGACGTCGTTACCAGGGATGTCGAAATGAGCATCGGGAACTGCCTTCGGGTGGCTCTGCGCGCGAGACCATGAAAGGACAAATCCAGCCTTCGTGGCAAGACCCACCGCCGCTTCGAGCAGAATGCATTCGACGCGGCATCGGCTCCAGCGGCTCGCCCAGCACGCTCGCCCGGGGCTGCTTCTGGGCTAAGGATCCGCATCGAATAGAGGCGCTTCGGCGGAAATCGATCTCCATACACCACGAGCAGGCTAGTTGCCTGCCAGCGAACCTTTTTTCGACGGCGACTGACCTCCGCTTCGTGTCGTTGGTCAACATTCAGGTCGAGCGAAGAAGTCTATAGCCAAGCACACGCTTCAACGACGAACGCACGCCAAAACTCGTCAGGTACTCCGGCCGAGCCATTTGCCCCTTCGGGTGTGGGACAGGGGTGAACATGCTGCCCCGGATAACCCGATTGTATGCATCGACACGTTCGCACGTAGGAAAGGAGACAAGAAGATAAAAACGGGAGCGTGTTTCCGGCTATCGCCTGGCACGAAGAATGCAATCCGTCAACATGCCCACACTGCTCCTGCTGGGCACGTCTAGCTCAGCCAATTGAATGCTGTCTCGGACGGAGAAGTTAGCGGCGCGTGACACAGGCCAGCGCGCGCTTGCGCCGAACAGCCTCATCTTCGTCGCTAACTTCTTGCTCTCGTCAGAGCAGGTTCAAGGTCACCTGCTAACGCCGAGTCTGGATGAAATGGGATGGGCCGATCTAATGAAGAGGATGTTTGCAAGACCCCTGCTACGGTTTTGTTTGGGTGCATCTCTGATCTGCCTGACCTGGCCGGCCGCCATGAGCAACAGTATTCGCTCTATCCACAGCCCCGTGATCGAGAGATTCAAGTCAACTTGGCGAGCGCAGGATGGTGAGACGCTAGAACAAATAATCTCCAATGGTCGAAGGTGGCACAGTTCGTCCCTCAAATGCGGGGCGCCCTTGAACTTGGCGAAAACGACTTTGTTTTCGTTTCGTGGACCAGGCACCAGAACAACAAATCAGACGAACAGTACGTTATCACCTGGAAGATCACGCCCGATGGTACGACTGAACTTGCGTCAACTTATGCGAAGCCGATGGAATTAGGCTGGCGGGCGCTGGCGCTCTCGTTGATAGCCAGTGAAGTCGCAGCTGGCGATAGACACGCAAACCTTCGCTTTCTACATGACCCGATCAACTTCAACTTTGTAACTACCCCAAAAGGCCAGCTCGGCGATCTTCTTCGGCAAGGCCGATGTACTATCGGTCAACCTGTTGGAGTGGACTACATCCCGAAGGGCAGTGACAAGCCGAACGAGAAACGTGATCTATGGCGTGTTCTTCTAATAGCGGACTGTAATATCTCTGGGCCACGTTATCTTACTTCACCATCTATCTACCGGAGTCTGGGGCGCTGCGCAGCTTTCGAGATGCGGTTCGCCTGCGCCTGCACGGGACGTGGCTAGAGGCCGATTTCTCCCCAAATCAGCTCTAGAAGTTCTGGCGTTTTCCGAGTCCCACGATGGCGCCTTCGCGCCATGCAAAAAGAGTCGAGAGGACACTCCCCCGCTCTAGATTTCCTCGCACGAATTCGTCTGCACGCCATAGATCCGAATTTGCAGCATAGAAAAACGCCTCTTCAATTCTGTTCCACCTGCCCGGGCACCGTCTCTGGTTGAGAACTCGGCTCTGAGTCGCCCATCCACTTCAAGCGCGTAAGAGCAGACTGGTCGTTCACGAATGGCAGCGCCCATATCATTCCCATTTGTGCGGCGAGGTGCTTGGAAATGCTATGTAACTTGAGTCGGCCAAGCCACACCAGAGCGACAATCCCTAGGTGGCAAAGGGCAAGCGCATGTTGCGATGAAAAGCTCGAAGCTGAATTGCATAGGGACAACGATGAGTCGTCCAAACAGATGCGCACTTTACGTCTCTCAACGCGCTCTACGGCCTCAGCTCAAATTACGGCCTTCCACTCCCGGAGGAATCAGGCCGATGCAGCACCCCTGGTAAGCCGCTAGAGATCGTCACAGGAGTTCGTCTTAGTCATAGGCTATGCAGTCTTTACACGAAAACCCTTAGCGCGAGCCAATATCCCGAAAGGGAGGACCGACGCTACACTATTCGATTGGCATCAACGACCATCTGAGTCAGACAAACGAAGGCTTCGCATTGGTGCGGCCGTCCATTAGCCTAGCGAGCGTTTAGGCCGTACTCCATCGCGACTTAAGTGGGTCAGAGCCAAACCAGGTCTCTTTTGTAACCCCTGCCATTTTATAACTTTCATCGCCGTCGTCGGAACCGACGACTAGGCATTTTCCCAATGCACTTCTTTACCACCTATCGCCCCGTTACTCTTCCACCTCACTCGACCACGCCAAGACGCTCAGCATTCCGAGCGGTAGGTTTGTCGGGCATCGTGAGCTCAACGCCAAGCGACGAAGATCGCCTCCTCCAGTCTCGACAGGGTACGCTGCGCTTTCAGTGAGGAAGCTGCCGATGTCCGCACTTGCCACACGCACCGCGAAAGAATTCGCTTGATCCTTACGCGGCGTCAGGTCGTAGCTTCGAAAACCACGCTAGGCTGCCTAAATGCACATGTCTGAATACGCCGGCGAAATAGCGTTAATCGTGCGATTGAGCAACCGAATGCGTCCGCACCGTATCGCGCCAGAGATGGGCCAGGAGCGAAAGGTTATTGCCGGGATGAAACGCCGAGGAATTATGTTCGCACTTCTCGCTCTCATCACATCTCCGGTCTGGGCCGCGACACTCAGAGGTGCTCCACGCATTCTCGACGGCAATACGATCGAGATCGAGCAAACCAACGTTCGGCTCTCTGGGATCGACGCTCCTGAGACAGATCAGATTTGCCTCGACGCTCAGGGTCGCAAATGGGCCTGCGGCGTAGCTGCTCGCGACGAGCTTATCAAGAATTCGAATGGGCGGACGTGGGATTGTCACACCCAAAAAGTTGACGAGTATAGGCGGGCCCTCGGCAGCTGCTTCATCGAAGGCGAGGATGTGAACGCCTGGATGATACGCTCGGGCTGGGCACTATCGGCTGGTGCATCTCGCCACACCTACGTCGTCCATGAGTTAGTGGCAAGCACAGCCTCTGCGGGGCTGTGGTCCGGGGCTTTCATCACTCCCGGCGACTGGCGCGGCCGCAACACCAGCACGATTATCGTTGGTGCGAAGACGGTTCCGATCAACGCACAGGAAATCCTGCTAGGAGCCCTCGTCCTATCGGAACCACCATCACCCGAGTGCCGAATAAAAGGCATTCTCGCCCGCGGCGAGCGCATTTATCACCTCCCCGGAGACTCCGGTTACGAGCAGATTGGTATGACGAACACACGCAGCGAGCGCTGGCTGTGTAGCGAAGCTGAAGCCGAAGCCACCGGGTGGCGGAAGGCAGCGCGATGAGGCGACACATGCACGCAGGCCAATCTCCGAACATGTACCGTTCATCTAAGTTCGCGCTTTCGCGCCGGTCCCTGTTGCTGGTTGCGGGTTCGACAGTTTTCATGCGGTTAGGCAATACCCCTGCCGATGCGAAGGAAGCAAACTGCCAGCCAAAGCCAGAAAACCTGCTCGCGCCGGATGCTGCCCTGAAGCGGCTGCTGAAGGGAAACGATCGTTATGTCCAGGGCGCACCACGATCCGACGATTTCAGGCGCGAGCGCCCGGTCTTGGTCGAAGGCCAAAATCCGTACGCGGCGGTTCTGACCTGCGCTGACTCTCGGGTGGCGCCCGAACTTATCTTTGACAGCGGACTAGGTGATCTGTTTGTCTGCCGCGTCGCCGGCAACTTCGCAAACGATGATACGCTCGCCAGTATGGAATATGCGGTTTCCGTCCTTAGCACGCCGCTTATACTTGTACTCGGCCACGATCATTGCGGTGCGATAGACGCCACGATCAGGTCGCTCCATCAAGATAAGCCGCCGCCGGGCCACATTTCATCCCTGGTCACTGCACTTGCTCCCGCCGTAAAAGCATCCCTCGGGAAAGCCGGCAACATAGTCGCCGAAGCAACCCGGCAGAATGTGATCGATAACGTCAATAAGCTCAAATCGACGGGCCCGCTTCTGAACGCTGCTGTCGAGCAGAACCGACTAAAGGTCGTGGGGGGCGTTTATCAAATCGACACAGGCAAGGTCGACATTGTGTGCTGATGCTAGCACCTTCACATCCGCGGCAAGTCATCCGCCGTGTGATACAGCACCTTGTTTCCGCGCCGCTTTGTTGGTCGGTCGTTTACAACGACTGCCCAGATACCATCCGCTCTACAATTGTCTCCGCTTAGGGATGCCTTTCGGTATGCGTGGCCTCTTAGTTCTACTGCTCTTCTACCTCCTGATGTTGGCAACGCGTGGCCAGCACCAAGAAGCGCACACCGCGCGTCCGACAGCCTCCATGGTAAAGATTGAACACCAAACCCAATAAAATTGTTTCTGCAGCAGGCCGCAATGAACGGCGTTGCGACTTTGAACTCGAGAGCCCGGGATAACTTCAAGAGTTTCAAAAGTTTCAACCGCCAGATTTATCGCCGGTCATGCTCTATCACCGCGCTCTATGGCGACTGAAGCTCAGACAGAGCTATCAGGGCGGCTGCCCCCGCGCGGGCGGTAAAGACACGTCTACCCGCATCAGCACCGGACCGGCGGCAGCGACGGCCCAGGGTCAACGAAGCTCCTGAATGTGCGCGACCTTCTTGTTCGGTACAGCAGCAAGTCGGGCGCATCTGCTGCTGGCGAGCCGCGAAAGCTCCGAAACCTGACACGCCTCCTTTTCGCTTGGAAGAGTGGGGCACTTCTTTGCGATCGGCTTGAATCAGACTCAACGGTGCGATTGCCGCTTCCAGAGCGCCCTGGACGCTTGTTGGATGCCTGCGCGCCGCCGGCCACTTTTACTACAGCGCTTAGCCGCCGCTACACCAACTCACATTGGCTGTTGGTCGTGTCGAGAGTGCGTAACGGGCCTCAAGTTTTATAATGAACTTTGAATACGGCCCGTCGCCGTCGAGATCCGTCTCCCTGGTCCTGCGGGGCGGCTTGTTGAGCAAATGACATCTTCGCCTGAAAGCGGACAGACAGACACGAGCATTTTGCGGCTGGGCGGAGTGTTCTCACGCGGTTCAGACACGGCAGCAAGACACCATTAATGGCACGTCGATTGCTGGGCAGATGTAATAGAAGCCGTAGGGCTGGGCGCCGTCCCGAGCGCAATAGCGGAGTTCTGGGCTTGGTTCGGCTCGGCTTGTCTCAAATGTGACAACACGTCCATTGGAGAAAATAAATGACACCGCTCGTTGATCGCGGACACCGGAGATCTAGTAGGGCAGAGACGCCCCTAGATCGCAGCCGCCTTCCATTGCTTGGCAACGCGCCTCAATACAAACAACAGCAGTATCTCAGCGAAGCTTCCGGGCCTCCCTCAAGGCGGGGAAGCCAACGAGTGCAATCCTATACTTCCAGATCAACTGCGAGAGCTTCGAGAATGCCGTCTAACCGCTATCAGCCACCTAGCTCCGTCACGCGCTCAATCCACATGAGTGACGCCAGGCGGTGATCGGCTCAACACAAGGAGGACGAATTGTGAACGCTCCACCCGAAGCGATTCCTGCCGAAACCCATGCCACGGCTGCGACCTGGGCTAATCTGTCCCCACTACTTGTTGAGATCCGTGAGCGTCGCAACGAGTTTGGCCGGGCACAGAAGATTCCGAAAGAGATCATCGACGGCTTTAGACGCGTCGGGGTTTATCGCGCCATGGTCGCCAAGCGTTTTGGGGGCGAGGAGCGGACTCCAGCGGATTTTGTCGCTTGATCGAGCAGATTTCCCAAGCCGACGGGTCCGCCGGTTGGGTCGCTAGCTTTGGGGATGGAGCTCGCTATCTCGCTGCTCTTCCGGAAGAGACGCTTCGAAAAGTGTACGCCAATGGACCTGACGTCGCATTGGCCGGCGCGATTTTCCCGCTCCAGTCCGCCAAGCGATGCGCCAGCGGATTTGTCGTGAACGGCGTGTGGCCGTTCGCGAGCGGCTCGCCGGGAGCGGATCTGATAGGAGTTGGCATCACGGCCGAAGACGATCCGACGAGCGACCTCCCGCATGTAGCGGTGATGCCGGCCCAGAAGGTGACGATCCGGCCTAATTGGGACGTCATTGGCCTTCAAGGCACCGGAAGCCACGACATTGTCGTCAGCAACGTCATGGTGCCGGAGGAATGGACTTTGATCCGCGGCGGTCCATCGACACTTGATGGCCCAATTTATCGTTATCCGGCGGCAGCTTTCGCGGCCCAGGCGCATGCGATTGTCGGACTCGGGATTGCGCGCTCCGCGATAGACGAGGTGACTACCATGGCCGGAAGTCGCGCCTCGATCACTGGAGCGCCCGTGATGGCTGAGCGTGGTTATGTCCAGCTTGAAATCGCGAAAGCCGAAGCCATGCTACGGTCCGCTCGCTCCTTTTTTTACGAGGCCACGGAGGAACTGTGGACGCAAGCACTTGCGGGGGAGGTAACTCTGAGCGCCACAATGGTCATGCGGCTAGCTTCAACGAACGCCGCACGCCAGGGCGCCGAGATCTGCAGGCTTGCAAGCGGTCTTGCCGGAACTGAGGCGCTCTATACCGGAGGAACTTTGGCGCGCGCCATGTGCGACAGCTTTGTCGTTGCCCAGCACGCAGCTTTAAACGAGGGATCGCTCCAGAGCGCAGGCCGCGCCCTACTCGGAAATCTGATACAGCCGGGCTACCCATGAAGCGAGTCACGTACGGCGAGGCACGCGACGAGAGCGGTGGGCCAAGCCTATATCATGATAAGGTCGACTGCGAGACTTGGCTCCCTTGAGTTCCGCCCTTGGTTGCTGCTGGCGAATCCGCATAGGGGGCGTTTAAACGCCGCAGGAGATCGCATCGGGGAAGACAGCCGCCGCGGTCGCCAAAGACAGCCAGCCCTCAGCCTTTGTGACGGAGCGGCTCTTGGCAAGCCGCGTCCAAGTTTTGCCGGCCTGGGGGAGTCGCACGCTCAGGCTCGGCGAGATCTGCCTGAAATCGTAGCGACTGTCGGTAAATCGGAACTGACGTGTGTGAGCGCCAACGCCTTGCCGTTGGATCAGCCATTCGGTTTTTGGCCCGGTCGCCCCAGGTCCACTCTCTCTGGGTCGCGTGGAGCTGAAGATCGCCATAGCGCTCCCGATGGACCGGCTGGCTACGTACAGGCTCAAGGCTGCCTGACGCTGCACTCTTCATATCCCACCACGACATCTGCTTGCCTCGACGATCGTGTGGTGCAGCCCCACGTAATTCTGCTAGTCAGGTCCCCAATGAATGCGGCTCTCGCTGGAGAAGGCGCTAGCCACGCATATTTTTGAGCAATACATCGCCTTCCACCGCGCGCGGATAGTGTGACGCCACTTCAAATGATGGCAACAAGTCGAGAATTGCTTGCAGGGTCAACTGTCCTTCGTAGAGCTCGCGGTCACTATATTCGGTGTAGATGAATCGCGTGTTGCTCAAGGTCCGCATGCCGCCGGCGATGACGTCGGCTTCGGCACCTTGAACGTCCATCCAGATAAGGTCGACATCGTCCAAGTTGGCTTCGCTGCACCAGTCATCCAGCCGCCGTGTTTCAACCGAGACCGGATTATCAAACCGGACCCATTCATACTCGGTAAGATGGTTCTTTGGACGGCGGATTGAGCCTGATAGGTCCCAATCTCTTGCATCCCCGTCAGCGTTGCATGGGTGAAAGTCGATCGTCCCGTTTCGATCACTGATAGCGATTTCAAGCAACGTCACCCTATCGAGGGATGGGCCCAGATTCTTCTTGAATCGAGCAATCGCTCGGGGATCCGGTTCAAAGCAATAGAGCTCGGGTTGCGGGCATAGCTCGAGAAACTTTTGCGTATCAGTCCCGTCATTGCATCCGATATCAAGGATGACGGGGTTCGGTTTCTGAAGAAGGGAGACAATGTGCTCATGTACTTCTACGGACGACACAGCTGCTTTTCCATGGTGCGCGGAGATCAGATCAAGTTCAACTTCGAAGCCCATTCACACGCCAAAAGCTTCTGAACAACGTATATTAAGGTATAAACTTTCATTTAGCTGCCGGTTTCCATTGTCTACAATAGGTATTTGAGGTGCCCTCAAGCAACCTAGCGGCGCAGTTCTCGAACGCAGTCGAAGATGCGTCCTCAGTGAGGCAGATCAGCCTTACCTCTTTCAAGTTGCCGACAGCCGGCCTTCGGTTGAAAGTAACCGGTCGGTTTATTCCGGCGTACCGAACGGCCGTCATCGACAGATTCAACCGATCATCTCAATGACCATTGCGGGAAATGCGCTCTGCCGAGTGTTGCTCACCACCTCAAATCAGCAGACGGGATTTGCAAGTAGCTCCTGCCGCCCCTTTTCTCGTAGCCACCTGTGCGGAATGAACTCGTGAAAGCCCGGTGCACTCATTGCGGCACGCAAGCAAACTGTGCCTTTTTCTGTGCCGTCGATGTGCGCAAGCGCCCATCCATTCAACAAGCTTTGGGCGACCGCGACAGGACATCGACAAGTACAATTCGATCGCAATCTGATTGAAAACCAACTTCTTACAGGAACCCGAGTTGCATTCTCTCGAGATCGCTGCATCTGCACGCACTGAGCTGGGGCAGATTCGACGAGCCGCTCTTCGACAAGGCTTCTCGACCCACAATGCGCCGATCACTGCTGCAAGACGGCGGCGCCGCGGCGTCAAGCGCATTCTTGAGACAGATATTAAACGCCGCTGCATTTTAGTCGCCTAACGCTCGCGGCGGGATATTGACGTATCCGCGGGATCGATACAGGTGTTTTGAGGACGCAATGTCACTTTCACAACGGCCGAGCGGACTATGCGCGCCAGCATGTTTGTTTCCGGACAAAGTCGCGCCTACGCCGGGCGAGGCTTCAGCAGAACTGCATTGCTAAACCGCCAAGCTCGTTTGTGGTCTGACTCTTGCTGTAATCGGGTCGGTCACATTGTGTCCATCTTCAAATCGTCCAAACGCTCAGGAGACCTCTATGAATTTCCGACCACTTCACGACCGCATCGTGGTTAAGCGCATCGACGCCGACGAGAAGACGGCTGGTGGTATCATTATTCCGGACACAGCCAAAGAAAAGCCCTCGCAAGGCGAAGTTATTGCAGTCGGCCCGGGCGGACGAAATGAGAACGGAAAGCTAATTCCGATCGATATCGAAGTCGGTGACCGGGTGCTGTTTGGCAAATGGTCCGGCACCGAAGTCAAGATCGACGGCCATGATCTGCTGATCATGAAGGAGAGCGACGTGTTGGGCGTTCTCACCGATGTGTTCTCCAAGAAGAAGGTCGCCTAATACTGGGCTCGCCCTCGGAGGAGAGCCCTCCGAACGCGCTATAGGATGAACTAGTAGGAACTCAGGGAATTCTCTATGACAGCCAAAGAAGTCAAGTTCGGAGTAGATGCGCGGGATCGTATGCTGCGCGGCGTCGACATTCTCGCCAGCGCCGTCCAAGTCACGCTTGGTCCAAAGGGCCGCAATGTCGTGCTCGACAAGTCGTTCGGCGCACCGCGTATTACCAAGGACGGCGTTGCGGTTGCAAAAGACATCGAACTCGACGACAAATTTGAGAACATGGGCGCGCAGATGGTGCGCGAGGTGGCTTCGAAGGCCGCGGACGCTGCCGGCGACGGCACCACGACGGCGACCGTCCTTGCGGCCGCAATCGTGCGTGAAGGTGCCAAATCGGTTGCCGCTGGCATGAACCCGATGGACCTTAAGCGCGGTATCGACCTCGCAGTCGAAGCCGTGGTTGCGGACCTGCAGAAGAACTCCAAGAAGGTAACCTCCAACGACGAGATCGCCCAGGTCGGCACAATTTCTGCCAACGGTGATGCCGAGATCGGCAAGTTTCTCGCCGACGCTGTGAAGAAAGTCGGCAACGAGGGTGTCATCACCGTCGAGGAAGCCAAGTCGCTCGAGACCGAGCTCGACGTCGTCGAGGGCATGCAGTTCGACCGCGGCTACATCTCGCCCTACTTCGTCACCAACGCCGACAAAATGCGCGTTGAGATGGACGACGCCTACATCCTCATCAACGAGAAGAAGCTCTCCTCGCTGAACGAGCTGCTGCCGCTGCTCGAGGCCGTCGTGCAGACCGGCAAGCCGCTGGTTATCGTCGCCGAAGACGTCGAAGGTGAAGCGCTCGCGACCCTGGTCGTGAACCGTCTGCGCGGTGGTCTGAAGGTCGCGGCCGTCAAGGCTCCGGGCTTCGGCGATCGCCGCAAGGCCATGCTGCAGGACATCGCAGTCCTGACCGACGGCCAGGCGATCTCGGAAGATCTCGGCATTAAGCTCGAGAACGTCACGCTCAACATGCTCGGTCGCGCCAAAAAGGTGATGATCGACAAGGAGAACACCACGATCGTCAACGGCGCCGGCAAGAAGGCCGACATCGAGGCGCGCGTGGCCCAGATCAAGGCGCAGATCGAGGAAAGCACCTCGGACTACGACCGTGAGAAGCTCCAGGAGCGTCTGGCCAAGCTCGCTGGGGGCGTCGCGGTGATCCGCGTCGGCGGCGCGACCGAGGTCGAGGTGAAGGAGCGCAAGGACCGCGTTGATGACGCGATGCATGCGACCCGCGCGGCGATTGAGGAAGGCATTGTCCCGGGCGGCGGCGTCGCCCTGCTCCGTGCAGCCGAGCAGCTCAAGGGCCTGCGGACCAAGAACGACGACCAGAAGACAGGCGTAGAAATTGTACGGAAAGCACTGTCCTGGCCGTCACGTCAAATCGCGATCAACGCCGGCGAAGACGGTTCGATCGTGGTGGGCAAGGTGCTCGATAACGAGCAGTACTCTTTTGGCTTCGATGCGCAGGCGGGCGAGTATAGCAATCTCCTCTCCAAAGGTATCATTGACCCCACCAAGGTCGTGCGCATTGCTGTCCAGAACGCATCCTCCGTGGCCGGGCTGCTGATCACAACGGAAGCGATGGTTGCCGAGTTGCCGAAGAGAGCCACGCCTGGTCCAGCGCTTCCTGCGGGCCCAGGCATGGGCGGCATGGATTTTTGATCCACATTCCTAAACTTTCCACGACAACCAAAGCCCTGGCAGACGCCAGGGCTTTTTGCATGGAGCCGCCTCCGGGGCCCTTGCCATCCGGGAAGATAAGGTCATTGGCTTTTCCTTCGCGGCGGCCGGACCCGACGAAATTCTCCTGTACCAATCAGTCGGCGATGGTGGGAGCGGCGGTACGATGATGAAGTGATCAATACCCATTTTGACTCTTTAAGCTGCCTTGCTTGACGCGCAAAAGCTCGGCTCAGCCTGTTGACTTTCGACCCACTTAACCAAGCCTATACTAGCTTTCATTCACAGTATACCAATGTGTAGCGAAGCCAGCCCCTCGGATGAATTGGCAGGAAACGTGATCGGGATGATTATGGCGTTATGCCGATGTACACCCAAGTTCACGCTCAATTTCAGGAGACCGAGGAACGTTCAGCTGAAGGTCGTGCAACCGCACTATACTCCAGTTTGACTTCTGACCTCAGTCAGTTGAATTTCGCAGATGCGGATGATCGCCGCGCATTCCCTCCAACCCTACATAGCATGTTGGCAAGGCATGGACTGTTCGGGCTCACCGCATCAAGAGAGCACGGTGGATTGGCTCTCCCTTTGCACGAGGCCATCGACCTCATCTCCGCCACGGCATCGTTTGATGTCTCAGCGGCATCGACCCTCGTTATCCATAATTTCCTCGCCTTACCCTGCATCGAAGCGGCACCGCACATACCCGAACAAGGCCCTATCATTCTGGGTGCAACACGTGGCGATCTCTGCGCTTTCGCCTTGACCGAACCTGGCGCTGGCTCTGCCCCGAGACATATAAAGGCTTCCGCTTTCATCCAGGAAAATACTGTTCGTATCTCCGGTCGCAAAATCTGGATCGGGCTCGCTGATTGGGCTCGCTGGATTGTTTGCTTTGCGCGCGCGTCAGGACCGAACGATGCCAAAGGTCGGCTTGTCGGTGTACTCGTTGACAGGCAGGCTCCAGGCCTAAAGGTGACGCACGAGCATCGCACGCTCGGTCTACGTGGCATTATTCAGAATACACTGGAGTTCGAGGACGTCGAACTGCCGCGTTCCTACGTGCTCTCTCGCGATCAAGACGGCTGGGGTGCCGCGACATCGAGCATGAACCGTGGTCGTATCGGGGTAGCTGCTATGGGTCTTGGAGCCCTTGAGCGCGCAATTCAGGTCGCGGCCTCTTATGCAAATCAGCGCCGGCTAGGTAAGGCGCGCATGATCGAGAACAGTTACATCGAGCAGCTATTTGGACAGATGGTGCTGCGGCGGGAAGTAGTGAAGGCGATGCTGGCTGCGTCCTGCCGGCCTATTTCAACTCACAGCGGGCCAAACATCCACCTTGCGTCGGCGACGAAGGTTTTGTCCTCAGAGTGGTGCGGCCTTGTGGCCGATCAATGCGTTCAGTTGCTGGGCGGCCGCGGCTACGACGAGGGAACGCCCCTGGCGAAAATTTACCGAGACGCTCGCATCCTCCGCATCTTCGAAGGTCCGACTGAGGCGCTCCTATCCCATCTCGGCCGCTGCCTCCTCTCAAAGGCCACGCGCCACGAGATAGCCGATCTGTTTCAGTCGATTGGAGCGCCATCAATCCATGCTGCTGTAATCGATGAGCTCTCCGGACTCAACGAGGCTGACGGCGCCGTACTGATCTATGCGGGTTGGCTCACCACATTGGGACTGGCAAAGGCTATCATGTCTGCTCATTGCTTCTCGGCCTCAGATTGCGCCACGGCCGCCGCCGACCTAGTCAGTTCTGAAATAGCATCTCTCCGCACTCGGGCGCCGGCACGACAGTCCGTCGAAACCTGCAGCCGGGCCAATCGGAGACTAGCCACCTTTCTTGACGAAGCGGCTTGCTCTATTCGCTCACCCGTTCTGACAGACGATTACCTTAAGTTGGTGCAGTACGTCTGACGTCGCGCATGTCGGACGTCATTCATAATGGTGGTCCTGTGCGTGCGGCGAAACTTCGCTACTGGCTTGGCCGCTCGCTCCAAGATCGATAGCCTGGCGCTTTTGCACCCTGCTGGCCCTTCTCGCGGGCATGCGGGCACATCCGGCTAACAAGACCTCTTGAAAGCGGGTCTGTGGTCCTCGAACCTGTGAGTCGTCCGCTAGGTCAGACAGGGGGAGCCTGCAGGCCGCCTTTCCTGAATGGACCGCGTTGGCCCGTCAGCTTTTCGAAAGCTAGTCGGTATAAATTGATATTGAAGTTAGCGGCACGTGGTAGGGACAGCGCTAGCCCCGAGTATGCGTGGGGATTTCGGCGCCGAGTCACGTTTCCGCTAACTTCAACCAATAGGGTCGGCGCGGCAGAAACAGATCCATCCAGTCCGACCGCCGCCGAGACGCGCCCGCGCTCCTTCCGGCGCGAGAGCGGGATCAGATGCCCAAGGCCAGGCGATGGTCTTAAAATTATGTCATTTGGTTAGCTCTCAGGAAGTGAGCTCGGCGTGTAAGCCGTTCGCATTGAGCGATGAGCCTCTGCGAGCGGGGCATCCGGTAAGATCCGTTGCAAGCTGCCCCCTCACGTCACCCTCTGTGTGACCACATTGGATATATTAAGTCCATTTAAGCTGCTGTAACGCTCGGCTAGGCTTTCAAGCAACCTACCCATCTGCTCTGATCGCACAGTAAATTCCCCATGGTTAGGATCAAAGAGGGTCGTCATTCCATCCGAAGTGGACGTCGCAATTGTATGTGCGCCACGTCCAGAAAAACGCAGGCCGACCAGATAGACTGACGGATCGTTGGTGAGCTTGTTTGCGATTCGGGCGGTGCGCCCCGATGTACCGAACCTATATCGCGTCTGACCGGTGGAGGGCTCCAGACCGGCTTCCCGCAACATAGAGCTTTTCGCTTGCAAATTGAGAGACCCTTCCGCACGCTCGTTTTGTAAAAGTCTCTTGAGCTCTTCATAACGCTGCTGTCGCGTTGCCGCCGATCGATGATTTTCAGTGCCCGGATGCAAGGCCCTCATGCGGGTTGAAGGGCTGCTTGGGAGATTAAGGAGCCATTCCGCTGCCAACCCAACGCAGATTCCGCTGACATTGGCCCCGGGCAATTCAGCAGTCCTGTAATCGAACAGAGGCCGGACAGGGCTGGTTGCAGAGGATGTGCCTGAACTTGAGGACAGAGAATAGGTGCTAGAGGGCGAAGTACCTGAACTGTGAACATTTCCATCTGAGGTATGTGGCTTGCTACAGCAGAGACCCATTCTGTCTGACGATTCCTCAGACACCAGACCCTTCCGCCAAGCCAAACCATTAAGGGTTTGCACGAATTCGCTACTGTTTGCGTGCCAGCTTGGCTCCTCGGCTTGATTAGGCTGTGTAAATTGGCCACTCACTCGATTGTGCATGCCGGTTCGCCTGCTTCTTTCAGGGTAAGTTTTTTAGAGAGGCGCGCACTGAG
Source organism: Bradyrhizobium sp. SBR1B (assembly GCF_014198205.1). NCBI lineage: Bacteria > Pseudomonadati > Pseudomonadota > Alphaproteobacteria > Hyphomicrobiales > Nitrobacteraceae > Bradyrhizobium > Bradyrhizobium sp. SBR1B. Next base: position 92,826 of record NZ_JACIHC010000010.1, on the reverse strand, counting down.
CTACACCACGCCACAGAATGATATCGCGGCTAGCTGACGGCGAGCTGACCACTGGGTAAGCAGAAGAACGCTGACGTATCCAACAGGGATTGCTTGTTCCAACACCCGTGGCCAGAAGCTCGGATGCGGCCGCGGGCTAGCGACCCAGTCACGAAGCGCAAGATTGTGACATTGCGGACCCTTAGGTTTGCAACCTGGATACAGTTCTTGGTCAAACTTGCGCCCGTTATTCTGCTCGACATCATTCTACTTCAGGCCCCGCCCGTACCCCTGCAACAGGCGCTCGAACACACAACGTGGACGTCGCGGTAGGTGAGCACCGCACCAGTGCTTCCTCTCCCGGCTGGGCTCACCTGCGCTTTTATCATGCTGTCGCTCTCATCCGCGCGAATAGCGATGCCGCGTCTGCAGGACTTAGTCCGACGACTCCTACATAGCTCGGGGACGGCATCGGAATGTCTCGGTAGGTGGGTCTCCACATGTGAAGGCAATATCGGCTGTTATTCACGTACTGCGAATGTGGCGGATGCAGCTGCATGACGCACTCTTCTTCATCCCAGAACAAGTCTTTGACAAAGCACATCTCATCCCAGTTCGGACAACGCCGCGGGGTTGAAACAGCCACGTGCTCCCAGCCAGGACGGGCAAATGCACTTATCTTGAGTTCACACCCGCAAGGCCCCTGCACAAAGAACAGACCGCCAGGGCCGGACCCTGGAGCAGTAGCGAAGCGACCTTCTATAACGCGGCCGGCTTCCAGCTTGCCAATTATCTGCGCTCGCACGCCTGCTCCTTTGCCTCTCGGATCGCCCTGAAGTCTACGTAGATGACGTTGTCTCGCCATAAGTCAAGCTGCTCGGTTCTCGGCGCAGCCTTCCAAAACCAATCTATAGTGTACCATCGCCAAAAGCCGCAGATGTCCATCATCTCACTTTCCTCTACTAATCCCCTAATGCTCGAAACCGGCCCCTTGGACACTGGTTGCCCGTGCATGGGCGGTGCATGATCTACTCGACGGGTCCTCTGGCCATTTGCATCTCTCGCCACTGTTGTAATCCACCATTCAGCCCAAGGTACAGAAGGTCGTACCAATCCAGGTCGCGTTGATCGCTCACCAAGCGACCCTACCCGACACGAAATGAGCGGCTCTGGGCGTCACCTCGTCTTCAGTTAATTAGCCTTCGTCGTGGCATGCCCTCTTTTTTCCCCTCGGTCATCTACATCTAATGATTCATCGATGGTGACTGCAGTCTGCTCGGCGCGATACTGCCGCTTCCCGAGAAATCGGCTGACCAATCATGACCGCCTCGGCAGGGCTGAACAGGCCTAATGCGCCATTTATGTGAAACTGATTCAGTTTTATGCCGAAATCGGGTTGCAGTTAAACGCAGCCTCTTGGCGTGAGCTTTCTCCGAACTAATAGGTCTGTGGGCTCGCCTACTATCTCGGTCGTAAGCTAGCGGTCAGGTACAATGATTAGTTGATTTCATCGATCGCAAGGGGAGTATCAGCCGATTTTTCGCGAGCAAGATGCTGCCCCCAGCGTCTTGTCTACGGTATGTCGTTTGCGAGCCGCTCACCCGTTGCCGCCAATGCCCGTCATGTTGACGACAGGCGTGTCGCGAGCCCTACATCGCGCAGCAGCTCCGTGTGGCAACCCACCTCATAAGCGCGCTGACGACCGTTCGAGCTGGTGGCACGTCGCTTGCTGTTCTCAGATCCGACCTCGCCGTACCGAAGACATCCGGCCAATCAACCGGCCGAATGCTCGCCGCGCAACGAATATCGGTTCCAACACTCTCTTATGAAAAGAGGACTGCAAACCTATGGGTGATAGGAGGCACGCAAAGCTTGGCATTTATGGTTTGGCCGGCGCCCAGCGAGATGAAATGCCACAATGGCGCGCAACAAAGCCCTCGACGATCACGCATTTAGACGCCTATCGTCGCTCCCGGCACGTGCAGAGGAAGTGGAACTGGGGCCTTTTAGCCGCACTGCTCATAAACGCGCTGCTCTGGGCCGGTCTCTGTTGGCTCATCGCAGCCTACTTCTGAGAAACCCTCCCGCATAGCAGCGAGCGGCTACAAGGACACCCCATGTCAAAGCCGAACGGCCGCTAACAAGCCGATGCCGGCGCGGACTCCGCACTGCACCTTGATAGTCATTGTTGCTCCGGTGGCGCGCGGCAATGTTGACGCATGCTTGAATTATCGACACGGAGAGCCATGCAGCGCTAACGTGCTACTTGGCAGCTTAGCGTCCGGGATGGCATTCCCGCTTCAAAGGGTTTGAGTGCACGTGTGAACCAGCGCTCGAACTTTTGAATTTGGAAAATCTGGCTTTCGAGAAGCTGCGGAATCAAGGTGGCCTGAAGGGCCAAATCGGGAGGCTGGTGGCCTCTGCTTTCACCCGCGGGATACGACAGTCGCGCCACCTCACCTCATGGCTCCGTGTACGCCTCGTGCAGCTATTGGCTTGCTTGCTGACGAATATGTGACCCGCGCTCGCACCGAGCATAGGGCAACTGGCTTAGGCCCCTCTGAGCAACGCTCTAAAGCTCTCGCTCGGGCCATGCCTCGTCCTCGCTCCTGCGCATCTGCCACACCTGGGCGCGCCACGCCAACTTTTCGTATTCCAAGGCAATCTTGAGAAGCCTGTCCTTGGCTTTTCCCTCAACGAGCGCAGCCGCCTTCTTTCGCGTTGCTTCCGCGCGGCTTCGCCAATGTTCGGTTTGGTAGAGTTTACTCTTCGTATTCATGCCAAGAGCATGCACTCTGTAGATCAACGAATTGCGACACCGAGGCTCCGTATCATCACGTAGCGGCGACGCGTGTGGGGCCCGGCGACCGAAGTAGTCAGTCCGAGGCTACAGTCAGTAGTAAGAACTGGCTGAGTACGCACCGCAGGCGGCGCTCGCAATCCACAGACCGCACGATAGCTTCAGACCGTCGACACACTATGTGACTTGAATCGAACGTAGCGTCAGATTGTACGGTCCTGGACAAGTCGGGGATCACTCCAATATTCGAGATATGTCTAAGATGCCCGGAGGATCACAAACGGCTCAAGCATCTTCGCTCGCCTGGGCCGCCTTATAGAGTGCCAAACATCATCATACACAGTTCACCCAGGGCTGTTGCTGGCCATATGGTTGCTGGACCGGCCACGGAAGGTGCCGCGTCTGTCACGCCGGACAAATGTCGAGCTCTATGAACTGACAACCGCAAGCCTGAAGCAACGAGCTTCGCCGGTCCCGCTTCGTTAAGCAGATCGACCTCTCCGTTTTGCGGCTAATGGCGCTCAGCGCGAAAACGAAAATGCTCGACCAATTCGAAAGTACGTTATGATCCGAATACAACCACCTTCCTTGGCCTCTCGCCTCAGAGCGTATTGCCGCACCATCGCTGTCGGCGCCGCAATGATAGCTGCAATGCTCGCACCGGTTGGTGCGGGTGATCGACCTCCAACCTCAGAAGAGACGCACGCTTGCATGGATGACGTGTTCCGGCTGTGTAGTCGTCTGATACCCAATCGCACCGCCATCTCGGCCTGCCTGATATCCAACCAAGACGGTCTCAGTCCGAAATGTCGCTACGTGATCTCCGGGCGGGACGTCGGCAGAAAAAGCAACGGAACGAAGTGAAAATGCCATAGCCCCGTCCGAGTCCAAAAGTCCTCCAGCACGGCGCACAGAACGTTGCCCGAGTTCGGCGAACAGCTCACCGATCAGGCGAGTAGGCCACGGGGACGCGTCTATTGCTCCGAGAGGGCCGTACCGCAGGATGTTTAGAGCTGGTCTCTTGATTTCGCAGAGCTCCGAGCTCAGCATCGAATCCAGTCAGGATCGACGGGGTACGTGAGGAACAAGCGCTCAGCTTGCAGCGATGGCAGGCCCGAAAGCCAGACGCCCTGCGGTACCGTTCAAGCATCTCCACCACACGGCCGTGACAAAGCAGTTGTTGGGCATCGGGTAACAGCGGAGCTCTGACTAACTGCGGTGTCCTCTCGACGGCGCCGTCGATGGAGAGAACTTGACCCTCACGTGGCGTCAGGTTGTAGCGTCGCCCGCAATGACCACGTCCATCCTACGGGCCATCGAGATCGGTGCGGTTTCGCGAGTGCGAATATCAGAGCACTCGGCTGCGCCTTCGCTTGGCTGGCGGACGGGGCTGGATTGAACATAGGAACTTATAACATTCCATGGAACCGCTGAAGTCGATCATCGCCAAAGTTGCCACCGGCGCTACTCTGACGCGTGAAGAGGCTGCGTCGGCGTTCGACAGCATGATGTCGGGCGACGCAACTCCCTCGCAAATCGGCGGCTTGTTGGTCGGGATGAGGGTTCGTGGCGAGACTATCGAAGAAGTTACCGGTGCTGCATCCGCAATACGGAATGTAATGCCAAAGGTGGACACGCCATGCGGCGCTATCGATATTGCTGGCACGAGCGACACCGCCATGCGTTCGCTCAACGTATTAACCTGCGCTTCCTTCATCGTCGCTGGGCTCGGTGTTCCCGTTGCTAAGAATGTCAACCGCGCCATTTCTTTGAGATCCAGCACTGCCGACGTGCTCGCACGCCTGGGCGTAAAGGTCGATCTTAGTCCTGACGCTATTGCGCGATGTGTGCGTGAAGCCGACATTGGTTTTATGTTCGCCTCGGCTGACTATCCCGCGATGCAGCGCATCAGCCAGATCCGAGGCGTACTTGGAACCCAGACCATGTTCAATCTGATCGAGGCTCTCTCCAATCCCGCCGGGGTTAAACGGCAGGTCCTTGGAGTGTTTACTCCTGAATGGGTGCAGCCTCTGGCGTACGTTTTGAAGAACCTTGGCGCCGATTCAGTATGGGTTGTTCATGGCTCGAACGGGCTCGATGAAATATCCCTCAGCAACACAAGTTTTGTTGCCGCAGTTGAGGCCGGTACAGTCCGCACTTTCGACGTAACGCCGGAAGCAGCCGGGCTCCCGCGGTACCGTGCCGGCGCACTGGAAAGCTGCGATGCCGAGAGCCACGCCATTTCGTTGCAGAACGTGCTTGATGGCATGCCCGGTCCTTTTCGTGATGCTGCGCTTCTGAACGCTGCGGCGGCATTGGTGGTGGCCGGGCGAGCCTCGAACCTGCGGGAAGGCGTGGCGCTTGGACGAGAATCGATTGATCGCGGCGCTGCAGCCGCTCGCCTGAATCGCTTGAGAGCGGTTTCTAACGCCTAACAGCCGGGCTGATGCTGCATCATTGCGATCAACTGTGCCACTTACGCGCGCAAGATATCGCAGCCGCAAATGGGGTCACTTCCGAACTCGCGGCAGCCTGGCCTTCGTAAGCCCTGGTCAAAATAATCACACCGAGGGCGCGGCCTAATAGCCCAGCCTGGTTCGACTGGAGGGCGCGGAGCCCCGATTGCTGAGGTGAGGTCCCGCGACGGAGCGCCCAAAGCGCAAGGAGACAACCGAGAATGCCCTGGCAGAAGATGGAAGCACTTGGAACCATCGCAACAATAGAACACATCATTCGGAAATTTCGGGAATTGATCGATACAGATAGCTCGATCCCGCCAGAGTTGCGGCGAGCGCTGCACGAGACGCTGGATGGGCATCTTCTGGAAGCAAAACAGCGTGTCCTCCTGAGAGCCAATTAGTTCCGTGATGCCGGCTCTACACGCCCAGAATTTGTTAGACCGGTGTCTCGCTTTACCCACATCCCCCGTGACATGCTTGCGGTCAAGCCGGGTTTTGAGCTGCTTTCTGATTCAGCGAAGGCTGCGATTGCCATCGCGCCGTGCCGCATGTCCCCGGCTCTGTCAGAGTAATCTTCGAACGCAAGCCGGCATACGCCTGTTGAGCAACGGTACACTTTGCCGGAAGTCGGCGACCGCCTTGCTCTGGGCGTCGCCGGCGCATTTGCCGCGTCGCTGAACAAGGGCTTCCACAGCGAAGCCGCAATCGCTCAGGCGGCGCTGAATACTTGCGATCCCCATGGGCTGCCCTTTGCGGCGAGCATGAGCTTGGCCAGGTTCCTCGCCAAAAGGGGGGTTGAATCTGACGTAGCGTTAGTTCGTACCCTCTTGAGAGTAGCATCTATCAGGGTGTGAAGGACTTCGAATGCCTCAGCTGGTCAGATCGGCAGACCCATCGCCGCACTTGCTCGTCAACTCCAATATCAGACCGTTCGAGAGGGCTGGACGAGGAGTTGCAATTTGCATCGTTGGAGTTCGCACTTCGTTTTGGAGCGCTCTTCACTTCGGATGCGAACGATATGGCTGCCAGGGACTGCTCTGCTAAACAGACGAGGAGGTCAATACGTGTCCGGAGGGACCATGTGGCGCTGCATTCCTGAGGATGACCACACCTCTCGCGCAGCGGCGACAGACCACGCCGGGAAGAAGTCCTGGGCGCCTAAGTGATCAAGTCCTGGCAGCGAGGAGTGAGCGGGAAGCGTTGATTGCATATGTTTGGCAACGGCGCGCGCGGCGCTGGATCATGTCACCCAGACCATTCTGAACACCGTGCCAGGTAACAATCAGCGCTTTTGCGAGCGGCCCGCCAGGCGACCCAGCTATCAATTGACATCGGCAGATCGCACATGCGCCGTTCTCTCCCGCTAAACTTTGGTGGCAACGCGGCGCCACGGACTCCCTCTTTCTCAGAGCTTCACAACGCCACGGCAAGGCTATCATGGTTACCCTGGCGGTCCCATCTTGAACACGTCCAGATGCCCGGAGGTCGCGAATGCCGCGGATTTTGATCATGAATGCCGGTACGCCTCAGATGTCGGGGGCCCATCTAACAAAAGCCCAACTCTCGCTCGCTGCCAACTCGGCATATCGCTCAGCGTGGTTTGCTCAGGAGGGTGACTTGCTAGTCTCACCGGTAGAGATCCCGGCAACTCTACTATCCTTCATTGGAGCGACGCTCAATTTCGATGCATCGAGCCTTCACTTGATTGTACCCACGACCCGTCAACCAGCCATTCTCGACGATTGTACGTTGCTGTCCAAGACTATTGTGGAGCGGATTGAAAGGCATACTCCTCAAAACTCGGCCTGGCGGCTATATCCCTGTTACTCTACGGAAGGCGTCGCGCGCCTGGCAGCCAGGCTAGGCATACCTAAGACCGGCGACGACTTCGCTTTGCAGCGCGGGCCTGATCTGTTGAATCGGAAGAGCCACTTCCGTCAACTAGCAACAAGCGCCGCACTTCCGCTCCCTCAAGGATCAGTCGCCACTGACCCACATGGTCTATCAAATGCAATCACCTCCCTCAGGTTCGAGACCGGCATGGTCATTGTCAAGTTGGATAACGGCGCTGGTGGCGTAGGAAATGTGATCTTGACCAGCAATAAGAGCGATCCGTTACCTGGAGCCAGAGATACTCGCTGGACGTCGTGGCCATCGTTTGATCCCAAAGCACTTTGGTCCGAGATGACAACAGCATCGTGTAAGACGCTGGTTGTGGAATCGTACCATTTAGCCCGATCGTTGTTCTATCTCGAGTATGCAATCCAGGATGATGCTTCAATCGTCTTCATCAATAGTGGAAGCATACGCCTACGCAAGAGTACAGATCGATCCGAGAGAGCTCTGATTTGGACTGGGCTTGAGCTTCCAAGCGACCTGAAGAACGAGCAGTGGTTGACCGCCCAGGCGCATGCTTACCGATTTGTGGCAGTAGCGCGAGACCTCGGATATCGCGGAATGATCAACATTGACGCGATCTTTGCAAAAGACGGCCGATTGCTGTTCAATGAAGCAAACGGTCGTTGGGGCGGCGGCTCGGTGTTGCACAACATTGCCACCCGGCTGCTAGGCTTCGATTATTCCGGTCGCAACGTTATCCTGTCTGTGAGAGATGTGCGATCAGCATCCTTCCAAGCGGCGCTTGATCGCTTCGTCAAAGAAGGACTACTATTCGACCGCACCCGTAAAGAAGGCGTGATCCCGCTTGCCGCCGACGAAGACGCCGGCACTGTCGAGTGCGTGGTGATTGCGTCCGACAGATCTGCCGCGCGCGATCACCAGCACAAGCTGTTGACGTCTTAGCAATCAGATCGTCGCCCGCTCAATTCTTTCGCCGCGCGAACATTTCTCGCGCAGCCGCTGGCGCGTCGCTGTTTCACACCGCAACAGAGATTGCTACAATCACGGAGCTCACTTGTCGCATGGGTGCGTGGTGCCTGCCTATGGGTCGATCATAGTATAGCATCCGTGCGGAGGTGTCTCCGACTTGCAGGAGGACATCTGACGACAAGGTGAGCCATTAGATTCCTGAGAGCTCGCCCCCACCACTCGGAGAAGCATATCAGGCGTGCCACTTCATGGCTGAGCGGTGGACCTTTCGATAATCCGGCGGTTCGGGCCACTGCGTTTTGAACAGAAGTACACGAGGGAGCGGCGCTCCCCGCTTGAGACCGGCTTTACTTCATGCCGGACCTTGCAGGTTGTGACGAGCACGGCGCCAAACGGAGGACGAAATACGTGCTGCTCGTACCCCGTTGGATACACCACAAATTCGCCGCCCTCGAAATCTCTCGCAAGTTGCACAATGACCGCGTATTCAAAATCTGGATCACTCTCCGCATCCAAATGGATGCCGACAAAGGACCCTGGCGGCAGGCGGTGTATTTGGCATCGACGAATCACGTAATCTGAGGCTGCTCCGATTATCTTTTTGAGCGCGAAGCTACGGTCTTTCCTTTCAAGTAGCTCCATAATCTGCCCTGAAGCTGTAGCACTCACGTTCCGGGGCGTTTGGCCAGGCGGATCCAAGCGAACGCGCTTGACAAAGACGCTGTGAAAGTCGCCGGCATCTCCCTCGCGTACTTCTTCTTCTTGGAGTTCAGCCTGAAGCCGGTCGATCTTGATCAACTCCTCCTGGGTGAACAATATCTGCGGGGCGATCACGACCGTCCCCTTTACCAACAGCTCTATGCGATACTTTGTCAGAACCTCTTCTGAAAGCAGACGGGATTTATCGGTCATTGCGCGTGCCATCCGAACTCACTCCTTGATCTTCAAAGCATGTTTGGGGGTCCTGGTGCATCGACGCGAATGCTTGCTCCCAATGCTCACCGTCGAACTCAGTAATTCTTATGCGCTCCATCGTCTTTCTATCCAGGCATCGAATATTTATGCTGAACCCGGAGGGGTTCGACCTCGGCCTGTAGAACGGCTTTACACCACAAAGTCGGCAAAACGTGTGCCGAGCAATGTTCTTGTTAAACTGGTAAGTAGTGAGGAATTCCTCACCGCACTCGATGTGGAGCTTATCGGCAGATACGAGCAAGTGGACAAATCCAGACATCTGGCAAATTGAGCAATTGCATCGCACTGCCGAGATTTCTCGCGGCGCACTTACGTGGAACTTGATAGACCCGCAATGGCAACGGCCATGATGCAGGATTTCGGGGTGATCATCACCCCTGCGCGGGGCAGGTACAAGAAGATCGCGGCACCACTGGACGCTGAGCCCGTAGGCTCGTTGGAATTCGTGCAAAAAGCGATCACGACGGTTAGGCTGCACGAGTTCACCAGTCAGCCGGCCAGTCATTTCCCCGTGGTACTTCTCCGCGGGATCTTCTCCGCCGACATGGCCGCTGAAATATTCAAGATCGTCTGGCCGCGCCTTAAAGGTACAGGCCAGGCTGATCCAAAGCGACTGGATCATCTCCGCAGCATGGAGCTCAAACGCCACCATGTGGGCGCAGCGCACCAGGGCATCGTTCGAGGACAATCCGGCATAGAGGGAATGCAAGTACCGCGCGGTCCTGGCGCTATAGTTGGGCAGTATAGCTTTGCCGAGTAGCTGCGAGGCATCCTTTCTCAAGAGGTTCGAGTGAAAGCTTTCTGTCGACAAAATATCCGGTAGCGCGGCTTTGCCGCCCTTCAGAATTCTTCCATGACCGCCGGTCTCATCCCAACAGATGAAATTCGCGACCACGCTGGTCAGTTCAATATCTCTCGCAATATCCCGATTGAGACGAATTGCATCGAATATGAGCTCCCTTTGCGACCCCGCGAGCAGGTAGGGGAACGCCTGTGACATCGCCAGGTATTCGGGTAGCAGGCTGGCTACCTGATCCTCCGACATCGACACGGCGAACGGATGTGGGCCGAAGACAAATCGCACGTGCTCGGTCAAGTACTCGCAGGATAGCTTCGACGTCTGATCCGGTGGCAAACGAGATGCTTGAGTTGTCATTGGGCCTCTTCAGTTAGAATCGAACGGTCTTTGACGAAGCGACTTCGTCCGGACCAACTTTTAACCGGCCTGAGTTCATTGGCTTGAGGGGCCTATGAATGCGGTTACTTTGGAGGCCGGTCCTTTTCGCGGGCTCCTCCGCGATGGCAGACGACGGCATTCTGAATTCTGATCGTGCGCGGCGAAGCCAACGCGTTGAACAATGAACCGGTGGGATCCGCTCGGATTCCAATTCGCCAGTCGTCGGGTCCCACTAACGCTCGCCGGTCATGATGGACACTTCGCTGCGCACTCAGTCTGGCCTGACGTCGCCTGCGCCAGTGCCGCGCCTGGTCTCACGACGTGATTGCTTCGCTAGTGGCAAGAAGCAAGGGCTTTCCACGATCTCGAGCGCGGCCGAACGGCCGTGCTAGCTCGTGTCACGACAATCTGAGAGCAACGCCGGGTCTCGACTGTGCCCGTAGCGTGATCGGTCGAACACAGGTCGACATGCGTCGCTGCATGTCGTGCGCTCCCCTCGAGACATATGCGGCGTGAATACATCCTTTGCATGTTCTTCACCTACCTCACCGAGGGTCTCCAGACCGAGCTTCGCGAGCAAGTGTCGCAAGATCGGCTTCGAGTTTGGGTTGATGCGTGAAGATTGCATCTATCAGCGCCTGCGCCGGTTGCTCAGCAGCCTCAACCACTACAGCCCTTTCACCCCGCGCGGAGGGAGCGAAGACACGCTTGACGACAGTCGGCGAGCCCTTGAGCCCGCATTTGGAGATCTCTTCGATACCGGCGTCTTGCGCCGTCCATTTTACGATTTGGGCACGCGCGGCACGCAAGGCATCCGTCATCGCGCCCCGCCGAATCTGATTTGTGGCCTCAAGCATTGTGATGAGGCAGGGCAATTTCGTATGCAATATCTGCACACCACCCTCGGAGCGTCGTTCGGCTTCAATTACCTGAGCGGCGAGGTCTAAGGATTTGATCTTGGCAACATAAGTCAGCTGCACCACGCCCAGTCGCTTTGCTATGCCTGGCCCCACCTGCGCAGTATCGCCGTCGATGGTCTGCTTTCCCGTGAAAATGAGGTTTGTCGGGCCATATTGCTTGCCGATTTTCCGGATCGCGGTTGCAAGTGCATACGTTGTGGCCAGCGTGTCGGAGCCGGCAAAGCAGCGATCGGTGAGTAGGACGGCGCGATCGGCTCCAAACGTCAGCGCTTTTCGCAACGAGTCTTCTGCCGATGGGGGTCCCATAGTAAGCACGGTTAATTCGCCGCCGAACCGGTCGCGGAGCTCCAGCGCTGCCTCGAGCGCGAAGAGGTCATAAGGGTTGATGATGGTCGGCACGCCCTGACGCATGATTGTATTCGTCACCGGATGGACACGGATCTGTGCCGAGTCCGGAACCTGTTTGATACAGACGACATTGTGCACGGTATTGCTCCCAAAGCGGCATAGCTGCGAGGAGAGTAGCAAGTGTTGTACCATTGCGCCCTGCCTTTGTACTCGGCCGGCGATTAACGGCTCATACCCGAGTGTGCGCCGCTCTATGCTCCTCATGACGAACGAATGCTGACAGAGGTCGGGGCTCCGACAGCGATGTATCGTACGGCTCGTCGGCCGAGCGACGCAAAAAACGGACCGCCCGCTTGATGACCGCCGCTATCACCTTCGGGCCCGGTTCGCAGCTCACGCGGGGTCGTCGCCGCAACCCGGCCACTACCCTCATGGTCGGTGGCAGTAATCGTAGGTCAATGTGATCGTTCAGAACCGCTTTATCTCGATCCCGTATTTCCGCAGGGCGTAGCCAATTTGGCGCGGGGTTAGTCCGAGTAGCCGCGCTGCCTTGGCCTGAACCCAGCCAGATCTTTCCATCGCCGCAATGACCCGCTCGCGATCGGCCATCCTCGCGCCACCAACGAGAGCTGTGCCGGCCGGAGCTAGCGAGGTCAGCTCACTAACGGATTGCGTCGGAAAGGCCGTTTGGTCCAGCGGAATGACGGACCTTGCAGGCATCGGTTGAATGGATGCCGGTTGGTCTGTCTTGTCATCCGATGTACCTTTCCAGAGTGTCGAGGAAAGACACTCCCCTTGGCGGCATGCAAAGTCACTTGCCACAATCGATGATCCGGCACAGAGTGTGGCGGTTCGCTCGATACAGTTCTCGAGTTCACGGACATTTCCGGGAAAGCCGCAATTCATCAGTACATCAATCGCACTTGCCTCAAGGGAGAGCGTACGGCCGTTCTCGCTGTTGAACTTTCTGAGGAACTCCCTGGCAAGCAGCGGAATATCACTGCGTCTTTCGCGCAGCGGCGGCAACAACAAAGGAACTACGCTGACCCGATAGTAGAGGTCCGCGCGAAACTCGCTCCTTGCCACGGCCTCCTCCAGGTTTTTGTTGGTCGCAGCTATAATCCGAACGTCGACCTTAATCGTATGATTGCTGCCAACGCGCTCGAACTCTTGTTCTTGCAGAACGCGCAGTAGTTTCGCCTGGAAAGGCGCCGAAATCTCGCCGATTTCGTCAAGAAACAGTGTCCCTTTGTCGGCCAGCTCGAAGCGCCCCTTGCGCGAACTGACCGCACCGGTAAACGCACCCTTCTCATGCCCAAACAATTCCGATTCCAGGACCGTCTCAGGAAGCGCCGCGCAATTCAGCTTAACGAATGGTCGCTTAGCGCGGGACGAGGATTCGTGAATGGCCTTGGCGACGAGCTCCTTGCCGGTACCAGATTCGCCGCGCAGCAGAACCGTGCTGTTCGATTTGGCTACGACCTCGATCTTCTCAAGCAGCCCGATCAGGGCAGCACTGTCGCCAATGATACCGTGTGTGTGAGGCTTCTTGCGCTCGCGACTTGGCAGCCCGAAGTTAACCCTCTGATTGTCTCGCAGCTCGTTCTCAGCTAGGGGCGCTTGGCGACCGCGCTCGAACAAGCGATGTGAGTCGACGGCTTGTCCCATCAGGTTGGCGACCATAGCGAGCAGCCGGGCATCGTACTCGAGCCGGACACTTGAGCTATCGTTCTGGGCACGATCTATCGTCAACACGCCAACGACCCTGGGACCAATGTGGATCGGAACTCCGATGAACGATACGTTCATGATATCTGAGACGCCGAGAAGCTCCCGGTCGGCGGCGCTGAAGGCCGGCGCGGCAGCTACGTTCTCAACAATGAGAGGCCTATCTGTCGCTACGATCTGGTCTACTGCATTCCGCGGCAAGCAAGGCCGGTAGCATTCGTCGCCCTCACTCCAACCGGTACCTACCTGAATTTCCGGCCCTTCATGGCCAAACAGCCAGACGATACCGTGCCGCATCTGGATGAACGATTGTAGCGAGTTAACGACGTCGGCAAACGTAACGTCAAGTCTACCAGTACCGTTGAGTATCTTCGATATTTCAAAGAGGCCGGTCAACGCGCCCTCGTGCGGCAGCTCCCCTGAAGCCCTATCCTCTGGCTCTGGTTGCGAGGGGGTTCTTTCGCTTGATGAAGGGATATGCAGCATGAGCCGTTCTCCGTTATCTTGATTATCCTCCATGGAGTCATGTTCGGATTGGCGAGCGAAGTTTTTCATGTCTCTCTCGAGCTAGCGCCAAGTGTCGACGAGATGACATAGAAACGTGACATCTTTTCATGGCACGACGGTAACTTTCCGGTGTGCCTTCGCTTCACTTTTTGCAGATAGGCGGGCGCATCGTCAGCGGAAAACAAAGGTGACGATACAGCCACTTCAGCTACATCGTCAAAGCGTCCGCTTCACAGATGCTGCCCGCCATTGATCGGCACCTCGGCCCCTGTGACATAACTCGCCGCATCCGAGCACAGGAAGAAGACGACCTTTGCAACTTCCTCCGGTGTCCCCACTCTACGCAGCGGGATACTTGGCACGAGATGAGCTTCCGTGTCTGGGGACAGCATGTCGGTCTTGATTTCGCCGGGAGCGATCGCATTCACGCGGATACCAAACGGCGCATAATCATGAGCAAGCTCGCGCGTGAGGCTCGCAAGCGCTGCTTTTGAGGTTGCATAAGCGCTGCCGGCGAAGGGGTGCACACGCGAGCCCGCGATTGACGTCACGTTCACGACTGATCCTGACCCGGCTCTTAGCTCGTCAAATAACCCCCGCGCCAGCAGGATTGGAGCCACCAGATTAAGATGAAACACCCTCATCCAGGTCTCGGTTGACGTGGTCAACGACGACATCCGATCACCACTCGGCGTTTTCGGCGAGACACCGGCATTGTTCACAAGCGCGTGCAGGGGCGCACCGGCCAAGCGTTCCTTGATCTCGGAGATCGCGCGCGGCAGAACTCGATGATCGCTAAGATCGATCTGGAGATGATCCTCGGTTCCCGCTTCCCAGGGGCATCGCTCACCATCAAACGGTTGACGCGCGCAAGAAATGATGCGCCATCCCGCATCCGCGAATAGCTTTGCGGTGGCGTGCCCAATTCCGCGCGACGCCCCGGTGAGCAACATCGTCTTCCGTGCTCTACCATCAGCATGCGTTTGATCGGCCAGAACGCGGCGACCCAAATGTGCTTCGGGCGGCAGGTCTCGGATCAGATTGTCATTTGGCAGATCGAGACCCACAGCCGCCTCCTCTACTGTTCCGTCGGCGAACGCGTAGCAGGATTTACGCCACTGCGGTGCACGTAATTCATCTCAGTTTTGCGTCCTAATGTCGCGCGCGCGGAATACTTGGCGGATTTAGGACAGCGGAGGGTGCGCTTTGTGACAGCAATGGTGCATCCGCCATGTAAGCTCGCGGGCGCACTCGCCTGCTTCATGACAAAGCGGCGAGCCGCATTCACTTTCGTGATCGTGTAATCGAGTTAGGTAGGGGCTCGGCGATCCTCTCGTCGACGTGAGGATCGCGTGTGATAGCGGGCCAGATCAGTTTTTGAAGTTCCTCTAAAGCTGACGTGCCGGCCCCGCACGTTAGATTCATCAGCGATCAATTCCCACTTGTCGCGCCCAGCTCTGAGCCACTGTGAAATCCCGGGCCGCGCTGGTTCCCCCGAACTAGCATACGAATATCTCATCCGCGCACGCGCATAGGATGGATCTATGGCGCGCCGGAAGCGACGAAGCCGCGTTCCATCTGTTTTTGCGCTTCGCAGGGCTTCAGGACAGTTATTGTCGACCTTGCCTCTCAGCGAACGGGGTTTGTCCACCAGTTCGTTCCGTCTTCAGCTGGCCCTCCATGGCAACATCACGTTGGGCAGACGATTGTCGCACGGACAAGAATTGGCAGAACTCCTGGATACAAAGAGTGGCAATCAGGTCAAATAAGCGAGTTACGACCTTCATGACGCCACGAGTTCTTGCTAGTTGCCTTCAATTAGGATCAACTCGCTCGGGTCATTTAAATCGAATTCTATAATGCGCGGAGCAAAAAGACGGGCATAGCGCGTGAAGGCGCTGGTTGGGGGGAACCGGATCACTGTGTCGCAGCGTGCCAAGAGATACATTTCAATCAGGGCAGAAACGCCTCCCTCGGCTCCGAAGGCGCCGTTATGCAATGGGCCAGCCTGGGCCGTCTGGAACTGCTTTGGGATCGCAAAAACATCAGGAATTCTCTTCGAAATCCATTGGAGGACGAGCGCGCTGTCCGTGCACAGAAAGGCCCTCACAGGTTTTTCGTGCCGTAAAGCCTTGGCCCTTTGGATAGCATTACAGACCTGCCGCAAGGCGCGCTCCGTGTCCGCCCAGTAAGGAGCATGCCCCATAATATCCTCGCCGTTGCCGTGACGGACATGAACACCGATGACGCTATAAGGCTCGAACTGCTCGCGGTAGATTGCATCAATCCGAGCCCGAATCTCAGGTCGCGGCTTGATACTCCGAAAGATCTCACGCTCCGCGTCTTGATCGCAACGCCACATCAGACAGGCATCACACACAACCGTGGCAGCGTCACTATCTCTATCGCTCCGGAACAGTTGATCGAGCTCGTCGCGCTCCCGAAAGATCTGCTCGTCCGGGCGATAGACGCAATCGATAGGCGGCTTGTTCCACCATGCCGGAAAGAACGGCCCCGGAAAGGAACGTCGATTGAGGTCGTCGTCGCAAATGACCCGCACGCCGTCAATGTTTTCAACCGGTTCGAAGAATACTGGAAAGGCATTGGTGAATGGTTCATCGAGATAGCAAGAGCCTCGCCAATCGATCGCCAGCGTACGTCCGGTCTGCTTTGCAAATCGCCAGGCTGCTGCCAATGACCATAGACAATCACCGAAGCCAGTACGTCGCCGGGACACTACGAACCGTTCACTCATCGAACCCCTACCCATCCGGATTGCCTCTTCCCGCGCTCCTGGTTGGACAACAGACGTCAAGACAGGCATGTCGACCATCTTCTCACTCGAGGTCAGCATATGTGATCGCAGTACCGGCGAGCTGCGTCGGTAGAACTTCATAGCGGCGCTGTCCCTGATGCCCTACGTTCTCTAAATGACTTGCCTGTCTTCTTTACCCGTCGCGGCGCAAATCCGAGTTCGGTCGAATGCCGGGCTCACGCGTACACTCGACGACTTTGGCCGCTACATTCACGAAAAGGCACGGCCATGCCCACAGCACCTGGATTGTTGCAGAAACTGCTCCGCCAGGCGTCATTGAGTTCGGTTTTTCCCCGCCGTTTCCATATCAACGCAGCAGGCGCCGCCGAAACAATAGTGTTGACACGAAGAAGGGCAATACCGCGTAGCAGCAAAGCGCCGTGACATGCAGCAAAACATCACCGACGCCGTGCTCTAGCATCACTGGGCGGATGAGATCGACCGAATGCGAGAGCGGCAAGATTCCGGCAAAGCTACGAAATGACTCGGGCAGTTGGCTCGTCGGAAAGACCGCGCCACACAGAAACACCATAGGCGTGAGGAGGAGCGAGTGATAAAACACGAAGTAGTCGTAAGTCGGCGCGACAGATATGACGACCATTGCCAGGCTACCGAAGACAAGGCCGGTAAGGGCGATCGTTGGTATTGCGAAAAGAATCGACGCCCAGGATGCATAACCAAGCGTAGCAGCGACAATCCCGATTGCTGTCCCCGCCAGTACGGACTTACTGGCCGCCCACACCAACTCGCCTAGAACGATGTCGCCAATTGTGAGCTGAGTGAACAGGATTGCCTCCCACGTGCGCTTGGCATCCATGCGAGCAAAGGCGGCATAAAGGGTTTCAAAAGTCGCGGCTGTCATCGCGCTGATTGCGACCATACCGGCCGCCAAGAACGCGATGTACGAAGTCCCTTCAACTCGTCCCACGATAAGGCCGAGACCAAAGCCAAGGCCGAACAGATTGGTTATAGGGTCGGCAAGATTGCCGAGAAGCGATGCAAACGCTACTTTCTTCCATGCAAGGAAGTTTCGACGCCATACCGCGATCCAGTTGTGCGCGTTAGCCGGCATTACCGACGCATAAGCACTATCCATCGCCTATTTCTCCATCTCGCGCCCGGTCAATCGCAAAAACACGTCTTCCATGTTCGGAGGGCGCTGCAGAACGCGAAGGTCCGCTCGTCCGCGCAGATGCAGGCGGACTTGTTCAGGATAGCGCGCGTAACAAAATAATGTCTCCCCGCTGACTTCGATGTCCTTCGCATAAGGCCTGATCAGTTCTCGGAGTTGATGTACATCACCGCCATAGATCTCCATCACGTTGCAGCCGATATGCTCGTTGATCAAAGCGTCTGGCTTACCTTCGGCTATTTTGCAACCGCTCTCAAGCACGCACAGCCGGTCGCATAGCCGCTCGGCTTCTTCCATGAAGTGGGTCGTCAGGAGGATCGTCTTTCCGCGCGCGAGCAAGACCCGCAGCCGCTCCCAAATCAGGTGACGTGCATGCGGATCCAGACCAGTCGTCGGCTCGTCCATGACGAGTAGATGCGGATCATTAATCAGGGCACGCGCCAGCGTCAGCCGCCGCTTCATACCGCCAGACAACTCGGAGACGCGCACGTCTGCTTTGGCTTCAAGCCGCGCAAATTCGAGCAGAGAGGGCACAACGGCCGCGATCTTGCGAGCGCTCATGCCAAAATAGCGGCCAAACACCAGCAAATTTTCCCGGACTGTGAATTCAGAGTCTAGGTTGTCGAACTGCGGCACTACGCCGACGCGCATACGCGCCGCGCGAGCGCGAGAAGGCACAGGCTCATCGAGGACTGCGATAGTGCCAGCGTCGGGCGCAATCATGCCGAGCAGCATGCGCACGATCGTACTCTTGCCGGCGCCATTTGGCCCAAGCAGGCCGAAGCACTCTCCGCGCGCAACCGACAACGACAGGTCATTGATGACGCGTTTGTCGCCAAATGACTTATTCACACCGGCCAGATCGATCGCCACAGTGGACATGCTCACCTTAAGCTGACAAAAGTCGTTCCGTGGATGATGGTTTCTTGGTGCCCTTTTTGCGCCAGAGCATGCCCTCGCACCAAACATGCTCGACACGCCCCCATTCGCACGCTGCCGCTGCGTCCGGAAAGAAGCCCCGTCCGTGGAGGTTGGCGCTCGTGTTGCAGAGCAGCGGAATGCCTGTGAGTTGCTCAAATTCCACGAGCAGCGCGGCAATTTTGTGAGGAGAGTTGCGCGATATCGTCTGCAGCCGCGCCGAACCGTCAAGATGGACCACGGCAGGGACTTTGTCGCGCCAATTCGCCCGGGTCTGGTGATCAAACAGCATATAAGGATCTGGCGTACCCGGGCTAAAGATCTCTACCGCGCGATCTTCCAGACAAATCGGGGCTACCGGTCGGAAGTGCTCGCGTCGTTTGATGTCGTTGAAATGATCCTTCATTTCCAGGCAAGTCGGGGCCGCAACAATGCTTCTGCCACCCAGCGCCCGTGGCCCAAGCTCAGCACGCCCGGAAAGAAAGATGACGGGCTTGTTGGCAACAAGAATCGATGCAAGTTCGCGCAGGCTGCAGGGCGCCGCGTCCCAGCCCGGTGGAATCTCGCTCTCCTGCAGAGCCGGGCCACTGTACACCGACCATTCCAACGGCCCGAAGCCATCCTGCGCAGCCATAGCGCCGCACGCAGCGCCGATTGCCGAGCCGCTGTCATTCGGAAATGGCGGCACCCAGACGTCATCGAATAGCCCCGTCGCGCGAAGTGCGCTGTTCCATTTGATATTGAGACCGCACCCCCCGGCGACACACAGATTCCGCGCTCCCGGGAGCGAGGAATATCTCAGCAGAAGCAGCGACATTTCCTTAACAAGAAGGCGCTCCAGGAACACATGAAACGACGCAAGGATATCCTCCGCTCTCTTAGACGTCAGACGCGATGCGCATGCCTCGAAGAACTCGTGCATCACGGCAAGAGACGATTCCGCATTACTGATGTCTTCACGATAGCGGCGAGCCTGCTCCGTGTCCCCGGCCAAGCATGTTTCGTAAAGCTCCTGAAATACGTCGACGATGCTCTCGTCGACGGAGCCAAGTGCAATGTAAGCCATCAGCTTGCCAGCAATGCCCAGGTCCCAATTGGAGCGGTTCGGCTGCCGATATGGCCCGAAGTGAAGGCCCGCGGCGGCATAGGCGTGGCCAATCACCGGAAATAATGCTCCGATGAGCCGAGCCCCGCCTCGTTCCACATAGTAGAGACGCGGAAAGATACAGCCATCCCAAACCAGACATAACGCGGGCTTTCCCGCGACTGCAAAGGGGCTGGTGCTATATGCTGACGCGACATGGCCCGTGACATGCGGGAAGCTCTTATATGGAAACTCCTCGCCAGCGAGCATGAGTTCAAAGCCGTCGACAGAATCAAGGAGCCCCCCAGCGTGGCGCTCGACATATGGCGCCCCTTTCAGCGTGACTGGCGCCACTCCGCTCAGGACCTGGAACTGCGATTCGTTCTCGCCGTCCCAGCCGTCAATGACGAACTGATCAATATCGCGCGGATCCAAGCCGTGCTCGGCCAACGCGACCACGACGGCATCGAGATTATCGACGGACTGATATCGTGGACTGCTGCCCCGCTTTTCTTGCTCCGTGCAAAAAAGAAGCCGACCATCCTCGATGACAGCAATTGCTCCGTCATGTGTCAATTTGATCCCGCAGATGCGCATACGCTCTCCTGACCTACCGACCAACGTCTGCTTGTTTCGACGAACCGTCCAACTTCCGAAACCGCACGATCAAGCAGTCTTCGTTAGCCGACCCGCTGCGGCAGTGCCGACGCTCGCCCTCTGACAGGCTCTCATTGAAGAGAGCAATCACCGTTTCAGCGCCAGCGGCATGCCCCCAGCGTTGACATAATTCATCACGCGCGGATCCAAAAATCAGAGTGCCACCTGGCGCAAGCATTCTCACCATGTTGCGGATCGCGGCCTGCATCTCGAACGCGTCTTTGAGATAGTAAAGTACCTCGGCCACCACGATTAGATCGAACCGCTCAGCGGTCGAGAACCGCTGAACGTCGCAGGTCACCCAAGTAATATGTGACCACTGACCGGTCCGCAGCCGCGCTCGCTCGATTGCCTGCGGCATGACGTCCAACACGGTAAGTCGCTCGCATAGCGGCGCGAGCATCTCCGTGAATGCGCCGGCAGCACATCCTACTTCGAGAGCAGACGACGCACCTCCGTCAAGACGCGCCATCCGGAGCATTTCCGCGTATCGAGCTTGCTCGAACGCGTTACTGTCGAGGCTCCATGGGTCGTCGGCAGCTAACTCTCGCTCTAATAGCTGATGGTTCGCGTTCAGATTCATGAGCTAACCACTTATTTCAAGACCGTCGAATGATCGTGGCCAGGGGCACTCTTCATCGTGACCAGGCTCGATGGACGATGGGCCACTCCGGCCTTTTGAAGGGGAGCACGGCTCACCCTCGCACTGGCCGCACCTCGTCCGGTATTCAGGTGCGAGAGGACACGCTGTGCCTCGTCTGCCTCCGGCACATCGGTCACTTTTCGCGACAGCCAATCGCTATTGCTCAAAGTACAGAGCGCATAGGCCTTCAAGGGCAATAAGAGAAAGATGTTGATCGGTGTGTGGAACGCGAAACCGACAAACCGCAATTCGCGAGCACGCACTGCTGCCACGCTGCACCTGACCATGGTCATTGCGGCAATCGTCAATCCCGTCCACCAAGGTATGGAGCCGCCGATCAGGAGCTGTGCGAGCGCAGCAAGCGACGAGATGGCGAGGAGAATTGGACCGAGATTTTGCCCGATAACGTCCAGCGTCAAATAGCCATCGAGCTCTGGCAGCAGACGCAACGCAAGAAACGTATCCCGAAAGGTACTGCGCGCCCAGCGGAGCTGCTGTCGCAGATAAGGCCGAAGACTGTGCGGCACGACCGTGGCTGCTATCGCGTCCGGGACGTATTCGGTTCGAAACCCAGCCTTCAGCATGAGTATTGTTAGATGCCGGTCCTCGCCGAAGTCGCTCGGCTTCCCACGGAAGAATTGCGCTTCGTACTGATCAAGAAGCAAGTTGAGGGCGGAACGCCTATACATGGCACATGGCCCGCAGCAGCACATGACGGCACCGAAGCGCGCCTGCGCCGCTCGCTCTTCGTTACATGCGAGCCAATATTCCATATCGATTAGCCTGGTCAGCCAGGTCTGGTCGCGATTGCTTGCTATCAGCTGACCCATCGCCGCACCGACGGCCTGGTCATGCATCTTCAATACAAGCTTTGTGACGACGTCAGCGGCAAGTATCGTATCGGAGTCGACATTGAGAACAAGATCACCGGATGAGCTGCGTATTGCCGCAATCTGCGCTTTGCGCTTTCCAACATTTCTTGCGAGCAAGATGATATTGAATCTCGGATCACTAGCAAATAGCTGGTGGACGGGTGCGACAACGTCGCAGTTTGCAGACCCGTCATCGACCACATAAACCTGAAGCTTACCGGCGTAATCCTGCCTTGCAATCGACTCCAGACATTCGACGAGAGTATTTGGATCCTCGTTGAAGCACGGCACGATGACATCGACGGTGGGAAGGAGCATATCGGCTGATCCCCGGATGTCCCGGGGAGCGGGGCTCATCGCCGGCTGAGAATAAAGCGCTTGAAGGCTCTTATAGATAGTCGAGAGTAGCGCATAGGATGAAACGGCGGCAGCACTGATTGTCGCAAAAAGATCCATTGGGTGTCGTTTTTTCAGTGGAGTTGGGGGAGTGGGCGGATTGCAAACCCGCGCCGTTGTAGTGCCGGAATTAGAACCGCCAGTGCCATCGTGGTTTGATCGCGTAGCGTAGTATCCGTGCCCAGACCCTCTTCAGCGGGAGGATATCCGTCATGTAAGAGCACAATTGCGCCTGGGCGCACGCTCGCCAGAACTGAATTTACAATTGTATCGACCCCGGGGCGGGACCAGTCTCTCGGGTCAACCGACCAGTGCAAAGCCGTCAGGCCAGCGCTTGCTGTCGTTGCGAGCACCTCTTGCGTCCATTTTCCATAAGGCGCCCGCATATGCCTGGGCAAGGCCTGCGGGCAGACCAGACGGATTGCCTCGTTCGCGCTCAACACTTCGTCGTTTAGTTCCGCAAGCCCGCATCTGGAGAGGTCAGGATGCGTCATCGTATGGTTCGCAACCTCATGCCCTTCCCCAACCGCTCGTCGGATCAGTTCAGGATGCTCGATCGCATACGTGCCAATGACGAAGAATGTCGCCTGGACCCGATGTTGCGCCAGAACGTCGAGAACTGCAGGCGTACAAATTGGATTTGGCCCGTCGTCAAAGGTCAAATGGACTGCACGACTTCCGCTCACGTCAGCGTAATCGCAGCGCACGACGGACAGGGAGGAACGCTCTGTCACAACTCAGGCCCGTTCCGATCAATGACCGTCCCGGCCGGCCACTCGCCTATCGGGCGTCCAACTGGAAACACCACCACGATCACGTCTTCAATGCGGGTCGGCGACAAATTGGGATAGACGCCCGGCTGTGTGGAACGGACCTGGATGCCATTCATCAGAGTGGCGAGCCCATGCCGTTGGACAAGTCTCGTCATATGTTTCTCAAGTGCCGAGCGGACCGTGCCAAAGCCAAATGGGACGCCCAGCTCGTGCAGTATCGGATACATCACGCGCATTGCGTGGCTTATTCCAAGTCCCTCGAGATCAGGACGAACTGCATACAGTCCCAGTTCGGCCACCAGAAGATCAACCCCACCAACTTTGATGAAGCGCCGCAGCAGGCCGACGTGGGCTGCCAACCCGCGCTCGTCGTAACCAATGACACGAACTTCGGGTCTTGCGCCTGCCCAACTTCGGCTGCCCTGAAAAGGCTCCGCATTGAACGCACCGGTCGGGCCGTAACTCTTGCGAAAGAACTCGGCGAGCTCGGCGTGATCGCTAAGTCCAAGTTCGCTTTCCCAACGACGACGCCAGCGCACCTGAGCGCGCGCAGAAGCACCTTCCACAGTCGGAGACACGGCAATATTCATCGCGAGCTCCCTTACGCCAGTGAAATGGAAAGCGGAGATGGTCGCAGGATCTCGTTACTGGCCGAAGCGCCATAAGTGCTGCAATGCGCCGCTGTGCTCGGTCGCAGTTCAGCGCCGATCGTTGGTAGGCGCACAACCTTTCCTGGTCGGAACGGAGCTGCCCAACGGCCCCTGCTCACGATCCGACCAACGTGCTGTGAGCGCGTTACGCCTTCAGATGCCTTCTCGTCGATTGAACTCAACAGAACTTGTCTGCAACAGCTAGCTCTTGCGGCTCCTATCGTAGCAAATGGATAAGCAGCGCCGGCCCGCTTATGAACGGCTGGAGCCAAACCAGGAAGGCGCGGGGCGGTCCCACCGGTGGCGCAACTGAGCGGCGTCAGATCAAACTGCTTATTAAACATCTGCAAGACGCCCCGAATACGCTGGACAACCAGGCCACATGGATTGGGCCCGACTTTCTTGGCATTCGCACCCTGCGCCTGCCGCTGTTTGGCGACACTAGAATGAAGCTCCGCGCGCTCTCAATTGTACGCGAGTAAACCTTCAATATGGGAACGGATGAGATCCGCATACCAAGGTTTATCGGAAGTTGCTTGGCGGACGAATGAGCTGCTCTAGCGGCGAGGGGAAGTAACAGTGAATACCCATAGGCACACTCAAAACGGATGGAGTGGCCCGCTTTGAGTCTCTCTCTGAGCGCACGTGAACGAGCAATCATCTCTTCGTGCCTAATGATCTTTCCAAACTTCAGTTTGCTATCCAATCTCCCGTAGTTTGGTAAAATCGATTGTTTCGATAGAACGCATCCACAGAATGGATAGACTTACGACATGCGGTTCAAGGGACTTGATCTAAATCTTCTCGTTGCGCTCGACGCACTGATGACAGAGCGCAACCTCACAGCGGCGGCTCGGAACATTAACCTGAGCCAACCCGCTATGAGCGCTGCTATTGCAAGGCTGCGGACCTATTTCCGCGATGACCTATTTACTATGAAGGGTCGAGAACTCGTCCCAACACCTGGGGCGGAAGCGCTTGCAGGCCCGGTTCGCGAGGCCCTGCTGCACATCCAACTCTCGATCATCTCACGAGACGCGTTCGACCCAACTCAGACCACTCGACGCTTCAGGGTCATCCTCTCAGATTTCATGACCATCGTGTTTTTTCGCAGAATCGTCGACCGCATGGCGCAAGAAGCCCCTGCCGTGCGATTCGAACTGTTGCCATTTTCCGATGAACCAGATGAGTTGCTGCGGCGGGGCGAGGTCGACTTTCTCATTCTGCCGGAACTGTTCATGTCGAGCGCGCATCCGAAGGCGACGCTGTTCGACGAGACGCTAGTATGCGTCGGATGTCGCACGAACAAGCAGCTAACCCGGCAGCTTACGTTCGAGAAATACATCTCGATGGGGCACGTTACAGCCAAATTTGGGCGGGCACTGAGACCGAACCTTGAAGAATGGTTTTTGCTCGAGCACGGTCTGAGAAGACGAATTGAGGTTGTTGTGCAGGGCTTTAGTCTCATTCCGCCTATAGTGTTAGACACGCGCCGTATCGGCACAATGCCCTTACGACTGGCCAGACACTTCGAAAAGCGGATGCCACTACGGATCATTGAGCCGCCTCTGCCCCTACCCACATTCACAGAGGCGCTGCAGTGGCCCTCTTTCCATAACACAGATCCCGCAAGCATCTGGATGCGGCGGATATTTCTCGAAGAGGCGTCCAACATGGCATCTGAGGAGCAGAAGCCTCCAATTCGCAGGCATTGCTAGCTTAAGGTCAGCGGCGATCTGAACGACCCAAACACGCCATCGTTCTTTAACGCGCGCTATGCCTTTCTTCGCCTCAAGTTCTTTTATCCGCCGCGGACCCGGCAGTGCGGCGATTGGCCGCGAAGGCGTCCCCAGATGCGCGCGCGGTGAACTCGCAGATGTGGCCTGGATGTGCTTACGCTGCTTTCAGGTTTCTTCCGGCACTATCGCGGCAGACAATGCCTCCAGGACAAATGTTTTTCCCGTTGAATAAAATAGCTTGAATCGCACATGGCGTCAGGTTGTACGCTAATAATCCTGACTAGTGCTGCACGACGCAGTCGTCGACGTGACGTTTGGCGAGCTCACCGCGCTTACAGAGGCCGGGTTGATCTGCAGTCAGTGAACCCAGCTGCGTGGTCCGCCGGAACGGCGAGGCTGGCCAGCTTAGAGGCTCCTGACCATCGCCCCGCCGCTGCTGATCGGCTTACTACTGCTGCTCTCTGTCCTAGCGGTCACTCCGCGAGCCTTCTTTCGCGATGCCAGGATGGACCGACGTTCATTCGGGCGAGCTAAGACGACCACTCCTGACGCAGCTTGCTTGCGCACGTTTTTGCACGGCAAGGACGTTCGTGCCGGATAGGAAGAGATGCGTTTCAAAGGTCTAGATCTAAATCTTCTCGTCGCGCTGGA
Source organism: Bradyrhizobium sp. SBR1B (assembly GCF_014198205.1). Classification (NCBI taxonomy): domain Bacteria; kingdom Pseudomonadati; phylum Pseudomonadota; class Alphaproteobacteria; order Hyphomicrobiales; family Nitrobacteraceae; genus Bradyrhizobium; species Bradyrhizobium sp. SBR1B. The sequence goes on along the minus strand of NZ_JACIHC010000010.1, from coordinate 66,774 downwards.
TGCTCTAATAAGCGAGCGCAACCTCACCTCAGCGGCGCGCAAGATTCATCTCAGTCAACCAGCCATGAGCGCAGCCGTTGCGCGGCTGCGCTCGTATTTTGGTGATGACCTGTTTGGAATGAGGGGGCGCGAGCTTGTCTTGACCTCCCGTACGGAAGCGCTTGCGGTTCCTGTGCGTGAGGCCCTGATGCACATTGAACTTTCAATTCTGGCCCGAGACGCGTTCGATCCAGCTCGACTGAACCGCCGGTTTAGGATCGTGCTTTCCGATTTTATGACAATTGTATTCTTCCGGAGTATCGTTAAGCGCATCACGCGAGAAGCCCCCCTGGTCAACTTCGAACTGTTGGCGCCGACGAATCAGCACGAGGGGCTCCTGCGCCGCGGCGAAGTCGATTTTGCCATTCTGCCAGAATTCTTCATGTCCCACGCGCACCCCAGAGTGGCCCTATTCGAAGAGAGGCTCGTCTGCGTCGGCTGCGGCACGAATAAGGGCTTACAAAGCCGGCTTACATCCGATCAATACATGTCGATGGGCCACGTCGCAGTTAGGCAGGAAGGACTGGCCCAGACGTCAATTGAGCAATCACTCTCAATCGAGCTTGGCCGCTTTCGGCGCATCGACATACTCGTGCAGAGCTTCAGCATGATGCCGCCCCTCCTGCTTGGGACTAACCGCATAGGCACGATGCCACTAGGGCTGGCTAGGCATTTCCAAAAGACGATGCCCCTTCAGATCGTCGAGCTTCCGCATCGATTCCCTACCTTCACTGAGGCGGTGCAATGGCCCTCCCTTCACAACAGCGCGCCGGAAAGCGTCTGGATGAGGGAAATCTTCTTGCAGGAAGCCTCCCACATGGCAAACGCACAAGCCCCCCAATGATTAGCTCGTGGCGAGCTGCGGATGCGGCGGGATGATCGTGCGGTCAATCTCGCTGTCGTTGGAAGGACGTTACGTGTCCGTGAAGCTTCCATTCCGATTCATGTCCTAACACAAACGCCCCGCATGGTTGCCCCCACTGCCACAAATTGAGATGCAAGCGGGTCACAGCCCTTATGACGTTCTTTAGCCATCCCCACGCTGGGTTGGGCTCTCCGAACGGCACAGTGTTCAAAGACGGCGGCGGAGCTACGCATTTACGCTAAGGCGCTACGTTACACATCCGACCGCGCGAGGCACCTACCTCAAGAAGTAGGGCATGAACGGAGCTCACCTCGTCAACTCTAAGGTTAGCAGTTGATCCTCTTGAACGTACCCGATCCGCTTCCTCGGAGTCCCACCAACTTCCAATTCGGGTCTGGTGGCCCTCGCGTACGCGTGTGGCCCTGTCGCATCACCCAGCATAACATCGAAGCGTTCAACGCCGCGTGCCGCAGGTATGACTTCTTTTGGCCCTACCGCAGTCAAACGTCTTGACGACGTGCGCTACGCTTGACGCTTTCAAACAAGGAGCTGAACGTTGATGCTTTGCGGCGGGGTCTTTGACCCGGAAGAGCTTTCGACCCTCGGACGAGTTTATGACGACGCCGTCGGCGCGCTTCCCCCATCGATGCAGAGTCAGGAAAATCGCACAGCTATCGCCAAACTCATCTTGGAGCGTACGGCGGCTGGCGAGATTCAATTGTCTCGCCTGGTGAACTTGTTCACTACCCTTTCGTCCGAGGGTTGATCGGCCGCTCTCTTAAGGATAGTCACCACTCGCGGGCTGGAATGGGAGATGATTTGGCTGGCCTTAGAATGCCGCTTGAATCACACGTGACGTCAGGTTGTAGGCTTTTAAATTGAACAACATGAGCAGAGCTACACCAAGACGGCGTCGATGGCGCATTGGCGAACTTGCAGATGCGACCGGAGTAACGGTTCGCACGCTGCACCACTATGAGCACACGGGGCTCCTGGCAGTCACGGAGCGCACTGACGGTGGTCACCGCATGTATGACCGCGAAACCGTGCAACGGGTTCATCAGATTCGCGCGCTGCGTGAGCTTGGCTTCTCATTGGTCGAGATCCGTAAAGCTATGGAGGGCACGACCTCGCTCACGGACCTTCTGCGCAAGCACCTAGAGCGCATAGAGATCCAAGTTGCGCGAGCCACTCTGTTGCGCGACCGCTTGCGTAACATGACCATCGATGGCGGGGCGCAGGTAAGTGTGGATGAGCTACCTGCCACCCTGAATGCGATGTCGCGGGTCGAAACGCGTGGAGAGACGCCGCAATGCAACTGCAAACTTGCAGCAGAGCGCGAGGACCGTTGGCGAAGAATCCGTGATGATCTCCGCGCATGCATGGATGGAGGCGAAGACCCTTGCGGCGAGCGCGCAAAAGCTGTCGCGGTTGCTGCGCGCCTGCTGATTAGCGAGATCGCCGGCGCAGATTCACGCGTTTCAATGATCCTGAAAGTGCTCGCGCGATTAAGCGCCCCCCGCAGCCTGGCTGGCTGGGATCCCTGCCTGATGCAATATCTCGATCTCGCCCTTGGCGGGTTGGAGGATCAGCCGTACTGATACCCATTGCCGCTTCCAGCCATCAGCTAAGGCCAGCTGAAACGCGCCCTGTTTGATCCAGCTGAGAGCGTTAGAGCATCGAGCCGACAACTTGCGATTCGGCCATCGATCCGCATCCTGCGCATCTATGACCCTTCCCAAACCGGCTTGATCCGCCCGTAACGTCAAATTGTAGACGCTAGCGCCAATGGAAGCTCGTCGAACCCACGTTTAGCTCGGCGAGCGGCTACACCAACGGACGTCTGATCACAACTACATGCGATTTACTTCAGGTGACCATTGAAATGGCAAATATGCGGGCGGCCTCTGTTGCGGGTGCAGCTCTTCTCTTCTGCGCTCTTGCCTCTCCCTCTACGTGCGGTTCTGAAATATGGATCGCCGTTGCTGGCCCTATGACCGGAAGCAGCGCTACGTTTGACATGCAAATGCGCGATGGTGCAGCCGCGGCAGTCGAGGTCATAAACGCTTCCGGCCTGCTTCCCGATCACGCCAAGGTTGTCCTGAGCGTCGCTGATGAGGCCTGCACCCGAGGCAAGCTGTCGCAGTCGCGAATAAGCTCGCGACAGAGCGGGTTCTGTTGGTGATTGGCCATTTTTGCTCCGCTTCGTCGATCCCGGCCTCCGGCATCTACGCCGAAGCAGGCATCGTTCAGGTGTCACCAGGCTCGACAAGCCCTCGGCTGACAGAGCGTGGGCTCAACACTCTCTTTCGGATCTGCGGCCGCGATGACCACAGGGGCTCGTTGCGGCAGAGTACATTCATGCGAACCACCCCAACGAGAGCATCGCGGTGCTCGACGACAAGAGCACTGCTGGCCAGGGTATTGCCGGCGTGGTTGAAGCCCAGCTTCATCGATTCGGGCAACAAGTCACTCGGCAAAGCTATGTCGCCGTTGAAAAGGACTTCAGAGCGTTGGTCTCACGAATGAGGAAGGATCAGGTGCGGGTCGCTTATATCGGCGGCTATCATACCGAAATCGGATTGTTTGTACGCCAGGCGTCGGAAGCAAAAGCCAACTTCATAGTAATGGCCAACGATCCGCTGATGACCTCAGAATTCTGGGCCATTACCGGCAGAGCCGGGAATGATACATTGTTCACTTTCAGGGCTGACCCCGCCGCGAATGCCTCGGCGGCCGGCGCAGCAACCGCATTCAAAGCTTCCGACCTGTCCGCCGAAGGCTACACACTATACGCTTACGCAGCTGTGCAAGCCTGGGCAGAGGCGGTGAACCGGAGTGCCTCCTTTGATGCTACGCAGGTCGCGACCGCACTTCGTTTACGGCCAATCGATACGGTGATTGGCCCGGTCCGGTTCGACAAAAAAGGCCGACAACTTAGCATCTGGATTTTTGGTTTACCGCTGGCACAACGACCGCGTTAAACCTGTGAAGGAGTACTGATTCGTATGCAACGCCGCGTCCGCGAACGCAACGTATCACGAATGAAGAGACGCCCTCACACCGTTTTCGCAGCGATACTCGCCAGCTGTTTTATACTTGCTGCTTTCGGCGCTTTCTTCGCGTTCGTTGCTGCCCTTGCAGAGCTACCCAGCCCTGACCTGACGGAGGTGCTCCGTCCGATGATCGACAAATAGCAACTCCGCTTTCTGGTCTAAGGTGCTGATAGCGGGAGCTAGCGGATCGTCCAGCGCCCGAGATTCCACGTCGCTCTCTTTGGTCTGCGACGCCCTCGGGAATGAGGCGGAAGTGAATGCTGTTCGCGCTGCACCTTCGCGCCTCTCAATCGTGGCCGGTCATCAGCTGGTCAGCTCCCTGCCCGATATCCTTTATGCTCGCCGAAGCTAGGCCGCAGAAGCCACCAATCATCCGAATTCCGACCGAGCCAGCGAGACTGCTCCGGTTGCGCTATCAACGAACTGGATGCATTCCATCAACACTTTCGATTTTACTAATTCCGGCCATACACCGCATAAGTCTGGCCGGGTTACGAAAGGCAGTTCACAAATGCGCGTCTTTATGGATCCTTTTCAGCTCGGACGCCTTGCAGATCACATCTGTCATGGCTACGTCGAACATTGTTTGGCAGCGAGTCACCCGGGGGACGAATGCAGTGCGAAGGCTAAATGGCGGTCTGCCGCGCAACCGGTCACATCTCATCGCCTCTCCCTTTGGCATGATACTTGATGTCTCCAAGAAGTCAGCTCTCACGTAAACTGTGCGGCAATGGTAAATGCTCTGCAGCATAGAGCCCGGGAAGATGAATCGCCCTCTGCACCGGTGCGAACCGGACTTTTCGCTCCGACCAGGGCGGTAGCATCAAGAATGCGGCGCTGTAATCGCGCCCCGCGACAAAAACGGTACAATCCGCTGCGTGGCCCTGAACGGAGTCACTGCTCTCGTCCGGTGCTTTGGTCGGCTCGACCAGCCATTAAAATCCTCAACCGTCGACAACACTGTTGCTTTTTCCCTGAGCGCTTGTTCTGCTTTTGCAGATATTTCGCCGCACTTGTTTGCCAGTTTCTGAGGGACCAGCGCGCCTCACGCGCAGTAGTCATTCGCCCAGCGAAGCGCCCAGTATTGGCGAACGCGAACCGATACCTTTGCTCAGCCTATGTTGCTTTCACTACTTTGGAGAAATACCGTGGAACTTGATCCTTCCAATTCACGCATCCAACACCTCGAGGATCGCATCGACCTTCAACTCGACATCGTGGCAGCACTCATGCGCGAAGAAGGCAACGATCTGGGAGCGATCCGACTGCTCAATGCGCTCATAAGCCAAATGATTACGGCGGAGCTAGAGATCGTCCAGCTTGGCGATACGAGAACCGGCAGCGGACGAATGCGACTGTCGCAAGACCGAGGCGTTTACTATCCCGAGGATCTTCTGGTTTTGGGGCGCCTTTATGATCAGACTGTGGCCGCTTTGCCGGAAGCGCTGCGAACTTCAGCCAATCGAACGACCATTGCCAAGCTCATTTTTTCACGTGCGGCAGCGGACTGAGACTTCATTTGCGTTTGCTCATCGCTGGTCTTCCGTCTTAAGCCCGGAACGAACGGCCACACCTTGGCAGGTACAAAGAGCACGTTGCGCTAACATGCATTTGGCGCTGCGTCCTGCTCACCGCGCAAGGTCATTGACCTGGAATAAGCGCCTACCACCGGCCACTAAGCCATACGCCGGGTGAATAGCACCACGATTGCCTAGTCGAGATATGTCAGAAAGCCGACTGGTCGCATCCGCAACACGCTACATGATCCCGACGCGGATATCTCAAGCGGCGTTGCGTTTTAACCTCTTCTTGGCTTGAGAGCGAGAAAGGGCCAGGGCTGTCCTCCTCACAATCCGCATTAGCCGCCACTGTTTGTTGCCGATCCTCCTAGGCGTGCAAGAGCAGCACATCTTGTAACTTGTGGCCGATGCAGAACAACAGGACCACTTCGGCCAAAAAATCAGCGACAACCCGGATTCGTTCCACTCTTTTTCCGAATTATCAATTGCGCCTAGCAATGCCCCGCTCGGTCATCGGAATTTCAACAAGCATGTATATGCTGTCCCGAAGCACCGAGAGCAGCTCGATAGAAGGTCTGCAGGGCTGATGTCCTGCTTGCTGAGGCCGCATCAACTCGGTTTGCTTAGTTTCCGCAGGTCGAGGAGTTTTTGAGATGGATCAGTTCGTTTCCCAGAACGTACAGGTGTCAGACTCCGTCGTGAGCGCCGCATTTGACAAGGCTTGGAGCTTTGTCGAAACGGATCCGTTGCTGGCACATAATCTCAAGGCCGTCCTTCATAGCCGGTTGCGCACTTACCTCGAGTTTTCGATAAAAAACGGCGAACGGAATACTCTAAACCTGGCAAACGAGGCGATACGCAATTTGCGGGCGGAACTAGCGCCGTCGACCCGGCAATGAGGCACTCGCGCTGTACCGCCGAGAGCGCTGGCGTGGTCAAGGCGTTTAGGGTTGCTAGACGGCAGAACAACCGGGGCAGCTCGGCATCGAGTATCTGCCGACCCGAGACCCCTTGAGCGGAACACCCAGGCCGAGTCGGCGGCGGGACCCGGCGCCCGCTAATATTCACTCGAGTCAGGACACCGATCACCATTCTTCCCCTGACCCCGAGCTCGGCACGGCCTTGCCCAAGTAGAAGCAGGAGCATGATCTAGCCGCCCAGCCGGCCCGATCAATCGACGCGAGCGATCAGCCGGCAACGCGCCGCAACTGATTAGAAGCGATAGCACGACCGGGGTGCCGCAATCACCTTGAGCGTCAGAGGCGCAATCGAGCCAGCATTTTAGGTGCGGCCTGTTGCGTCCCTTGGCGACAGATGGGGCCAGACATCTGTGCTCTACGTCGCTGACCATCGTGACCGACCATTTTCAGCGAAGGGTTCGGAAGCGACCAATGCTGAGCCGCAGCAGTCAAGGCAGGAGCCAAGCGGCCGAGAATCGCGCGCCGCACAATCTGACGTCGCGTACGATTGGGCGCATTTCTTTCCACGCCATGTTGTGCGGCGGTTACAGCAATTCGCGTTCATGTTGTTAAACGCACGGCGCCGGGGGCACCGAAAGGAAACGACACTCGAATGAAAACGATTCTAATCCTGACTGCCAGCATCGGCGCACTCGGTGCGGCCGCCCCCTCATTCGGCGCGGACTTGGCCGAGCAGCCAGTCAAGGCCAGGGCGGCACCGCTGCCCGTCGCAGCCCCGATCATCGATTGGTCCGGCTACTATCTCGGCGTCAATGGTGGCTGGGGAACGAGCCGCAATTGCTGGGATTTCAATCGCCTCACTTCCGAGGGCTGCCATGATTCGGCTGGCGGTACCGTTGGCGGTCAGATCGGCTATCGTTGGCACATCTTCAACATGGTCTACGGCATCGAAGGCCAGGGCAATTGGGCGAACTTCAACGGTTCCAATGTCAGCACCGCCTTCCCGGCAGACACCATTGGCACCAAGACAGATGCATTCGGCTTACTTACCGGCCACATTGGGTACGCGTTCAACTCCGTGCTCCTTTACGGCAAGGGCGGTGCCGCGTTGACCAGCAACACCTATCGCGTCAACTCAGTGGCAACTGGGACGGAGATTGGGACCAACAATGATGTGCGTTGGGGAGGCGTGCTGGGCGCCGGAGCCGAAATCAGCCTCACGCCGAACTGGTCAGCTGGCGTCGAGTATAACCACTTGTTTATGCAGCGCAGCAATATCAGCTTCCCAGGGGCCCTTGGCGCTGATCGCGTGCATCAGGACGTCGACCTTATCACGGCCCGGCTCAACTACAAGTTTGGCTCGCCGTTTGCGAAATAGCGATCCCCACGCGCCTTCATGACTCCGAGCCCCGACCCGCGGTCGGGGTTCTTTCCTTAAGTGAACTCGTTTGCGCAAAGGATCACCCATTAGATATGCTGGGAGCCGCCACGCCAAATCGTTCGGCAATAGATCGGTCAATTCACACCTCCTCGCTTTACGGAGTTGCAGAACCCGGCCAGCGTGAGGCGGAGGTCTCGTCCAAGGAGCGTCGTATCTGCGAGTTCGCCATCATGCTCAACTTGCCCAAACCACCTGCCACAGAACGGACGGTCGGCGCTCGACCGAGTTCAAAGAACATCGAGGCGAATAGCCATGGCGACTGCTTGAATCCGGCTGGTCGCGCCGAGCTTTCGCATCGTGTTCTTAACATGAAAATTGACCGTGTTTTCGCTGATTCCTAGGATCATCCCAATTTCCCAAGACGATTTTCCCTCTGCGACCCACCGCATGCAACTGAGCTCTCGCTTTGATAGGGTAACTTTAGTTTCGCAATTGGTACTGCAAGGACGAGCGATCTCGCTGTAAGCAGTGTGAAACAGACAAGCCAGCGTATTCAGATGGCCGATGCGCTCCTGGGGATCAGCATCATCGAATGCGGATGCAAAAGACATCACAGATATCCGACCCAACGGGCCAAACAGCGGCACGCTCATGCCATGCTTCAGGCCGGCCTCCCTCGCCTCTTCCAGTACGCGCTTCTCGTCCGGTTGAAGTTGATAATGTTCGGCGAGTTGATCCCATAAGAACGGCCGCGAAAGCTTCGGCGTCCGCCGGACCACTGGATCAATAATATGATATTTGCGCTTAAAGTATCGCTCGCACCAGTCTGGCGGCCACTTCACAGCTACGGTCGGAGGTGGATACTCCTCAAGCCGAATTGGCTGGACGAAATTGAGAGCGCCGTAGGCGACTTCGCCGAACCCTTCCTTTGCGGCATAGCCCACAAGTAGCTCGAACAGCGCTTTGAGTGAATGGGTCTGGTTCGCGCATTCGGTGAAGCTGAAGAGGTCTGCAATAGATGCTTCATCAGCATGGCCGAGCTCCTCGTCATCTAGTTCCAGCGCGCTTTGTTCAGGCGAAGCCACATTCCAGTCCATGAGCTACACTCTACGATTTGATATTCGCTAAGTGCGATTGATCGCCTGTGTCAGACGCCATTCGCCGACGCGTTGGTCTGCCGCCGATTGCGCTAGCATGATCGCATGGTCGAGGAGCCCAGCTGGCGCGATCATCTCTGCTCCAGCGCGATTAACGACCCGATAGCCCTCGGTCCCCGATAACGAGCTGACGAAAATCTGAGATAATCGTCCCTCGCCTTTATTGATGTAGTTTGCCATCGATGAGAGCCCAAAGATGCGCCATCAGTGATAGAAGGTTCGAGCGCCAAGGCACACCTGGCGATAAGGACCACACAGTGCTCACGGCTAAATGTTTTGCTCTGTTTGGCTTATCGCGATAAATGCAGGGCGTCCGAAATACTCTTCGGGTTGCCTCACCTGCGAGCACGAGAAACTCCAGTGCTCTGAACTGCACGATGCAGCTAGGACAGAGCGTGCGCTTGGCGGTGCGGGTCTCGATCTGCCCCTCGTCGAAATCAAATCCTGCTTTCAGGCGACGGCAACAAGATCGTCATTTCTTCTAGCCGTATTGCGAATCGCTATCGCTCACCGTCCGCTCATCCTTCGCCTTGGAGCGGCGTCGGGGACGCACTCGACGAGCAACACGGAACAGCCGAGGCAGATGACATAGTTTTCGCTCCATTGCCTGGCGTTTCAGCGGGTTTGCCCGGCAGGAACGGCGCAAAAGCGCCGAGCGTTCGAAAACAGGCCATGTTGCAGCCGCAACGATAGCTACCCGTGCTCGCGAAATCTGTTTGCTGCGGACGACACTTTGCATGCGCTTCTCCAGCAGGGAGACGATCCGGGCCATACCAGCAAATGCCATACCAACCATTGGTCGCGTCAAAATCGCGCGTTGCAGAACCGGCTCCGGACGCGGATGGTTGGTTGCAGGGTAAGTACCTCGAAGCATTCACGACATTGGGGGGAAGTCGACAGCCCCATCCGAGCCAGAATAGGATGAGAGCTTTAGCAACAGGTCCACCTCACCTCGGCAGCTCAGTTCGGCCGTCCGCCTTAAGCGCTGGCTTTTCAGGGCCTCAAACCCAATCATATCTCTGCCTGGTCAAGTACCAACGTCGGTAATTGATGCGGCCATCACCCCATGTCACTCCTTAAGGCCCGTGAACCAATGGCAGTTTGGCTTGCCTTTCAGAGAAGCGCTTAGACCGGCTCGAGCAGAAGACAACTAAGCCCACTTCTGAGGAACGGATCATGACGAGCTTGGTGAAAAAACGCGAAGATCGCCGCCAACATCGGTGAAGCATGGCTTCTCTTCTCATCGCGGCCATTTCGCTGCTCTATACGAGCGTTGGCCAGGCTGGGGGCACAGCGTTCCTCTCGCTAATGGCATTTTTTGATATGTCATCGACAGAGATGCGCGCGACGGCACTCGGTCTCAATATTGTTGTCGCGGCTTATTCTACGTGGATCTTCAACCGCAATAAAGTCGTTGAATGGTTAATCCTGCGCCCGCTTCTCCTTTCGTCCATGCCAGCCTCGCTTGCCGCTGGCTTGATTGTCCTCGCGGAGCACACCTACAAAATACTGACCGGGCTCGTTCTTCTTCTTGCAAGCGCAGTGATGATCATGCAGCGCGAACGAGCTGCCGACCGCGCTTGCGAAACTCCGCTGCGGGCAAGCGTCAGCGTTGGCGCGGTCCTCGGCCTCGTTTCCGGCCTGACTGGTGTGGGGGGCGGAGTGTTCCTTGCCCCGACGCTCATTGCTCTGAATTGGGCATCACCAAAGCAGGCCGTGGCACTATCACCCCCCTTTATATTGGCCAATTCCACAGTTGGCTTCGTCGGAGCTCTTTTCACGGGACAATTTCCCTCTCCCAATCTGGCTCTCTACACTATCTCAGCCCTGGCGGGGGCAGTAGCTGGAACGATAATCAGCCTGAAATGGCTGAACCCCAGAGGCATCAGGTTTGTTCTCGTGGCGGTTTTGCTCGCTGCCGGTATTCGATTGGTTTTCGCTTGAAAGTCTCAGCTCCTCCTTTGGTGGAATTGGCAGAAGATCGAGCGCGCTCAGATCGGCGGACAAACATGATGGAGGCCGCCGCCTAGGCCTGGTCCCAGCTTGTTGCCTAACGCTAAAGCTTACTTACGCGATCACGAAAAGCTGTTCTTAAAACGGTCTAACTCAAGGGCTGCCTTTCATCTCTGCGATTTTCGGCTGTCGCCTTTCGAGTATTGAACGCTACGCCTGCCGTGTGCAGAGCGGAATGGCGCTCCGTCTTGGAATAGCAGGCCACCTGCCACATCGCTGATCCCTTGGAATCAAGACAAAACTAAGCTTTGTTCAGCCTCGTCCCTTGAGTCCGTGGCAGCGAGCGATAGCTACAAAGGAATGTCAAAGCGAAAACAATTCAGCTGATAAAGAGGAATAGAAATATCGCGAATAGGGGCGCGTCTGAAGTATCTGGCAAGGATTTCGGTATTCATTAGAAAACTGTCCAAAATCGTTTGTAGGCCTGCGGGTTGCATCGGGCATGCAAGAATGCCACCGCTGAACCAAGGCGCCCCGACGCACTTCGCCGATTGGGCTGAAAGTGCGCTGGGGTCGCCCCAACATCATCAGTACATCCGTGATGATGCTTGTGGCAATGAGACAACCAGCGTGGCGGAATTGAGGCTCATGTGTTCGATACTAGAGATCACTTGTCTTGGTCGGCTGCGCCAAAGGACTCGAATCGCACCTTGCGTCACGTTGTGCTCCTGCTTCTCGCGCTCTCAAGGAGCAGGCCACCTCACGTCGGCTTCAAAGGACGGTAAGCGTCGAACTCTCTAAGCAACCAAATCGGCATGAAAAAAGCCGGTTTGAAGACCCGTCCGTAGGCTCAGCTGTTCCTGATAAGACCTCCAAGTGCGTGTTTTCGACGCAAAATCTCGGCCTCAGGGAATTCGGAAACACTGATCCCTCAACAAGCGGCTCTCACTCCTTCGCGCCTCCTCCCAAACGCGTTGGCGTAACATCGCAAGCGACGGCATCTCAGAAGTCCTAGGCAGTTTTGACCTAACACAAAGACATGAGGGAGAGCATCTGTCAGCTTTATGCCTGCCCGAACATTGGAAGATTGGCACTTGCAGACCTCTCTTTTTAACAACTATTGCGATGCCCGCCTGCCTTGGTACACTATCTATCCAACCGTCCAGGAATTTTCCGCGATGGTCGGTGCCAAGCCTTGTTCAACATGGCTGTCTCGGTTGCCGCCCGAGGAGCGTGTATCTCTCTACATCCACGTTCCGTTCTGTCGCTCTATCTGTTGGTATTGCGGCTTCCCTACGGGTCTCACTCGCAGCGAGCGGCCGGTTCGCAACTATTTGACAGCATTGCGAGATGAGATAGGCTTGGTCGCAACCCAAGTGGCGGGCGCTTTGCCGGTGAGCGACGTGCATTTCGGCGGTGGGACGCCGACCACCATTGCGCCTAGCGATTTTCTCGCGTGAAAGCGGCGGCTATAGGCGGGCGTGCAAGCCTCATTCACAAAGCTGTTGTCGTCCATTGAGAACAAGCTCGAGCGCGACGTTGCCCACGTGATCTGGGTGGATGCAGACCGAGTAAGAATGTCCTCGATGATCTCAGCTCCGCTCTGACCACCTGCCACAACAAGCACATGCTCGGCTGCATGCGGTCGCTGCCGCTCTAGATAATCGGCTGCGTGGTATACAGTTTCACATGGCAAAGATCTGGCACAGTCGGGGATCTTTGGCTCTACGCCAACGCCCACCACAACAGCACGCGCCAAGTATGTGGTCGTCTTCGTGCTGATACGGTAGCCGTCGCTCGAAACCTGCAGGCGACTGTTCGGCAGCACAAGCCCTGGATGCCAGACAAGTGTGTTTCGTTTCTCCAGGAAAAGTGCACGGAGCGGAGTAGGTTCAATAAGCGCTGCAAGACTGAGGTTCAACGGACCGATCCCGACTCCGATGACGTCCAGCTTTTCCCCAAACGTCTCTTGAAGCTCACGCGAGTTCTTGCACTTCTGGCTCTCGCCAACTCCGTCCGGGTCCTGATGCTTTGTTTCATTACCGGGGCGTGTTTGCTGATTTGGGACGGAGCAGCGGCATGGCCCGTGGCTGTAGGAGGCGCGGTGAATTGCGCATCCGCGATAGCCGCCTCTTGCAATCCGTCTGTTGGAATCCGCGACGGTCTCATCCGTATAAAGTCCGCTTGCGACGATCTTCACGTTCCCCGGTGGTCTCTCTGCATCATTAGCAACGGCCGTGCCACCCACAGAATCCCAGCTGCGCCCTGTTAGAGGAGACGGAGTTGCTTACGCAAAGCGGTCAGTGCGGAGTTGCTCCGGCAGCCGCTGTCAGACTTACGACATTGAGGTGGCAACCGGACATTCAGGTGTAGAATACGAAGTGCGCGAATATATCGCTGGGCAGCAACACACAGCGAATGATCATCTGCACCGACAATGCTCAATGACGACGATCTTTCTACACGTTGTCAGCGCCTCGCGGGGTCTCTGGTCGTTCGTCTGTCGTCCCTCCAGGAGAGCTGCGGCGTGCAACACGTCTAGAGAGATCTTCAGCTCTGCAATGTTTGCAGTCTGTCAGGCAGAGACGGTGAAGCGTTCCGCTTTGGCCATTGCGGTGGCTTTTTCGAGAAAATAGCCTCCTTGCCTTCGACAAACAGCTCTGAGCGAGCGCGCTTTGCGTCCATCTGTGCGCTTGGTTCCCTGTAAACTGCGGCTGCTGCGCGCATCGTTCCCATTCTGGTCCGGGCAGCGCCCCCGAGTGACTGACGCGTTTTTGCGGCAGGCCCGCGCTCCCATCCTCCACCAAGCTCATCAGACAAATTCGGTTGCCCCTGGTCCAGCTGCGACTCACTTAGGCTCTCGCTATGCGCGTGTTGTCCTACCGACATGAGATATTTTGGTGCGTGAACGCAGCTTAGACTCATTTAAGGTCCAACGGCAGGACCTAATTGAAAGCGGAGCTCCGCGGATCCCGCGCACCCCCTCAATCACCGTGAGGCCTCAGGCCCCGGGTAAGCGCTCAGCCGTCTGAGCGCTTACGGCCCCGGCTGCACCAGCGCGCTCTCGGCATGGTCAGCGCCTCATCAAAATCCCGGGCATGCGCCGACACCCGCACAAGCTTAGGTTATTTTGCAACCGAGCAGCTTTGCGAAGCACGATTCTCCTCGCAGCGGGGGACCTTGGTCAACCTGCAGCGGTCTCAACCTAAGGCCCAGCTTTGTTCGGTCCTAAGACCACCGGCGCGCCTCCGACGGAAACGGGCCCCTCTGGTTTGGACTGGCCAAAGCGTTTCCTGGCGATGCCTGAAAAAGCCCGGCCCGGTGGCGGAGGAGGCGTGGGAGCCACAGAAAGTTGAGGCGTTACACTCTGCAACGACTCGGTTCGCGGGGCCAGCATGGTGATCCCATGCTGGATACCCTTCAGGTCTTCACGCAGTGCATTGATGCGCCGGCCGAGTTCCAAGATTTCATCGTCCGCTTTTTGCTGCCACCACTTGATTTCCAAAAGGAGCGCTCTGTCTTCTGATAACGGGTTCGTCCTTGAGGCGTCGCCATGGATTTCCGCCGTCTCGACAAACTGCTCAAGGTTCGCCCAAAGCCAGGCGCCAGAAGCGCAGGAGCCGGCGAGGAGAAGCGGCAGCACAAATAACGACGTGAAAGACCAGCTTGACCGCCTGTGCAAGAGCGGCCGCAAGTCCGAATCGGCCACCCGATCAATCAACTCCATTGTTCCTCGCTCATAATGCTAGTCCAGCAGGTTTCTTTCGGACCGACAGCTCGCGATGCCGACGCGCTCTATGAGCTGCCAGCGTCTACTTAAAAATCTTGGCGATCTCCCGATTGGCTATCATCTGCGGCTCCCCCTCTATGTCACTCCCTTAAGTGAACCCCAGTTTGCACTCTTTCTCGAACATAGGTGCTTCCGACGAGCAATGTCGTGGCCTTAGTTGGCGATGGTGAAGAATTTTCATTGTACAGAAGACCTTGCGGAATTTTTCTCAACATCGCACCAATGCAAATCGTCCGCGGATTACTGCAGTGTGTTAGCTAAGGCAGCCTCGCTTTGCGCTTTGAGGACATCAGAAACTTCATCAGGTACACACCACATAGCCACAACGGCTGAGCGGCCGAGCCACAATGGCCGATTGGACGAGCTATCATTGCAATCGTTCAACTACCAAGTCCGGCAGGTTGTTCGAGGCGACGGATACGTGGCAAGCGTGACCAACCAACGCCGTTTGCCTTTGAGGGATCGGATGCAACACAGATTTTGCAATAACGACGGCACGGACAGAGCCGGCAACCTGCTCGCTGGTGGACGCAAAAGCTACTCTTGCCCAATCTGCCGGTGTCCTGGCCGGCAGGTCAGTCCTTGTGCTGAGATTTCCGGATACGCAAATTTAGAGGCTCGGTGGCGAACTTGGGATTGTCTTGTGTTCTACGGGACGGCGTTGCCAGGCAAGCGCTTCATGAAGCCTGCTTCAACGCCAGAATCACCAAACTAACGGCGGGCAAGTTGCAAGTTGGACATCTACAGCGCCTTTTCGCCAATTGGCAGCGAGGCACGGCGCCGCCGTCCTTCATTCGGACGAGCCAACGCTAGCGGCCGACTGTCGGCATAACGGCATCATGCATAAACAGGGATAATCGCTCCGCAGGCTAGCAGCTTTGCAACGTGAGCGCTCCTGGTCAGAACAATCGAGATCTAGCTCATCCACCTCGCCCTCAGACGCGAAACACACTGAGAGATTAGTCTTGGTCATGCGAGCGCCGCGCAACCAATTCATGGCCTGCAGATATGGAACAGAACTGCGCCGCACGATTCCTTCCTTGAGACTTTGCCGCGGAGATACTCCGTGGCGGCGGAATATTCTTACACTTTAATGCCAAGGAGAAAGCAATCTTGGCTCTTTGTGGCGGTTTCGCTAGCGGCTTATCAGGTCGATAATTCGGTACTGGGACAAACCACGCGCGCGCTTGATCCTAATACGCCCGCTGTGGATCAGGCCACCGGACGAACAGCTTTTGATCGGGCTGAAAAGCTCCGGATCGACCTTGCGGTCAACCCTCCTGCCCCGGCACCAGCACTAAGCCGTGGAGTGCCTTTCGAAAAGCGCGGTGGTGCAGACAGAGCTGCTCAGACGAGAACGCAAAAACCGGTCGATCCCTCCGCGAGGTACGACAATCTGCGTGAAAAAGGGGTATGGTTCAACATACCTGGCCCTGCCGATACGATCGCTCAGGACAAAGGCGGCGGAAGATCGGCGCTTGCAGATATCGGCATCGGTTACGCCGCCTGGACGCACAACAGCTTTGCAAACAACCTGCTGCCGAATGCCGCCAGAAGCCCTATCGCAAACCAGCTGTACATGGGCCAAAATCCGACCTTCGCGTCGGCAAACTTTCTGATCGTCACCTACGATCTCAGCCGATTTGGCATCTCCGACGGACAGATTGTCCTAGGAATCGAGCAGCAATACTCGACTTGGGATCGCCCGGGACCAAATCGAGTGGGTCTCAACACGCTCGCTTACTACCAGACCTTCTTCGACCGGGCTGTCGAGCTGAAACTTGGCTATCTCAGAAACCAAAATGAGTTCACCGGAACACTGCTCGGAGGAATTACAGGATCGAACATGTCTGCCTTATTCCAGGCGGGGATGAGCACCAATGCTACGCCGACGCCGACGGTCAACTTGAAGTACAATTTTGACGATCGCTTGTACAACAAGGCCTCCGTTCAGCGCTCAATCAGTCCAGATGGTGCCTATGCTCACATAACGGAGAATCCCATCGGCTTGAACTGGAGCACGGCCAATGCGGGGATACTTCTCGTTAATGAAGCCGGCTACAAGAGCAAAGCAGCTGCAGGGTTACCCGACACCTGGCTGCGGGCGGGCGTTGGTTTGAATAGTAGCCGCTACACGAGTTTCGCGGATCCCAAGCAACCACGGGAGAGCAGCAATAATTTTCATTATCTCGCCGCGGACAGGCAGTTCTGGCAGAGCGACGCAGGTGGTACCCCGTCTCGCGGCATTTATGGTGGTCTCTCCATTATGGGAGCTCCGGCGGACGTGAACAAAATCGGCCGATACTATGAGCTTCGTCTTTACGCGAAGGGAGCATTTGACAGTCGGCCCAGTGATCTGATTTCACTCGTTGCTAGCAAGACGATCTGGAGCAAGTTTGCGGTGAATGCCGCCCTGGCTAAAGGCCAGCTTGCGCATCGCGACACCACCGCAATCACCGGAACATATACCGCTCATCTTGCTCCGGGAATATATGCAGCTGTTGGACTATCATACATTCATAACCCCACAAGCATCACGCACACGCCCCAAAATGAGCACGCGCTGAATCTGTTGATATCTACGTTGATACTCTTCTGATCATCGCGATCGCTTGTGCTCCCACCTTCTCGTGACGCATGGGACTTGAGCCTTCTGATTTTTTTGACCGCATCTGCGCCAGACGAGCCAATTAGGTCCGATATGAGGGGCCGTCAGGGCTAAGGAATTGTGGAAAAGCCTGGCGTTAGTTCTCAAGGAAGATCGGGCAGATTGTTCAGGCGAGGCTGGTCCTTAGCGCCCTCATTCCCGGCTGGCAGCTCAACCCCCTATTCTTCGCTGCTCTCGACTGAGCTGGGCCATGCTCGTGACGAGGACCTCCTCCCTTGCAGTCGGGGCTTCTAGAATAGCTCCCTCAGACAGATCTCCGGCGAGTGCTGGATGAGCTTGATGATCAACCCTCTCCTTGCCAATCTCGGTTGCCCCTGTGGAGCTTCAGCGGCAGGAAAAGGACTTGCATGACACGCTTCACGGACCAGACGACCACCTAAACCTCTACTCTCCATTAATCCAGAAGGCTTTACTTTCGATCGAGAGCAGTATTCTCCGGAGGAGTTTCGGCGACTGCTTCACGATGAAGAAGCAGAGGAGGTTAGGAACGGCCGATGATCAACCCGCCCCGTTGCGCTTTGGTGCAAGGGCACATTCGACGCGGAGCAGGCTTATCAGGAGCAACGTTGAGCAACGCGAGTTAGTTCAGCCTTTCGACGGGGTTCACAGCGCACTTTCTTGGGAGGGCAGATTGTCGCCTGAAGCTTCCGAGCCAAACTCGGGAGATTGCAGCTCTAGAAAGTGATGGGGGCAGCGGCGCTGTCCAAGCTAGGCGTGTATTCACGCGACGCTTCTGCGATCTGCATCGATCGGTGCAGAAGCGCAGCGTGATAGAACGTCTCGCGCGAGCTGCTCGCCTAGCATTTGGAATTGCAGCTCTTTCTTCATCGAGATTCGGGATAAGTGCGAACGCGCTGGCGTCCTTCGCTTTCCACCAACTCGCCTCTGTAAGGCACTCCACGGATCTCGAAATAGGTCGGCCGCCCGGGCTGCGGCATGATGCGCTGGCCTTCCAAGACGCGCACGAGGTAAGGGGGCAGGAACCGTTCCCTGTGCTCCCAGCCGCCCCGGATAAGATAGCCCAGATCGACTGCACCTTCCCCAGCTTGCGTTGCGCTTACGATCGGCGGACGATGAACTGGCTGGGATGGGCCGGCCACGTTCGTCCCGCCGGTGCGCGGTTGATGAATCAGGCGAACATCTCCGCGACCGCCTGGTCCAAACGTAGCCGAATAGAGCTCGCCGTTGATCGCAAACCTACTTGGCCCCGGCCGGCTTGGTAGCAGATCGATATTGCCCAATACATCGATCAACACGTCTGAAGCCGCCTGCTAGCCGTGGCGCCAGTCGGTGCCAACAATTGCGCCGATATCCCGTAGCTCGCGAGCCGCCTTCGGCTGCTTGCGAACGACGGTGCGGCTGCAAGCCCAGCTGCTGGTGCAGAGTGCGCATCGTCACGCAAGTCGTACTGCGTTGACGGGTCGAGATCGACGAAGGCATCGAGGCCGGCATAAATGTTCGACGATCGGGGCCGAATCGACGACGGCGATGCCGGCTCTTGCATCTGTTGCCCAAGCCAGCGCCATGCGCCCTCGCTTGGGGTAGCTGGAGTTGCAGGAAGTTCGAGTGGCGGATCATTCTGGGCTGCCCGGTGCGGCGCTGGAGCCGGTGACGCCGGACCGTGGATCTGCTCCCCGAGCCAGTCCCAGGCTCCACTGCTTGGTATCGCTGGCGTTGCAGGAAGCTGCTGATTGAGGCGGCGTGTGGCCCCGAGTATGTCCCTGGCATCCATGAGGCAGGCCCGTGCATTTGCTCTCCGAGCCATTCCCAGGCTCCCGCGCTCGGCGTGGCCGGCGTCGCGGGAAGTTCCTGCGGCGAGTGAACCGGCCGAACACCTTCCGCCGGCGGATGACCCGGATGCTGAGGAGGCAGCAATCCGAGCGCCCTATTCGCCTGAAGGATTTGCTGGTAACGGCTAAGCCTTAGCAGATCAGGGTTGATCTTGCTGTCCCGCGTTGTGCGCTTGTACTCTCCACATCTTGGGCGAAGCCAGGGGTGGATAGCCCGCCGGCGATCGGCTGCCTGTCATTGGTCTGCAGCCACTCACTCAGCCTGAACATGCGACGATTTGCCTGTCGTCGACTGTGCGTCGATCCTGTGTGCCGCTTTTTCCGCCGCCGCCCACATGCTATGAGGGTTGCGTCCTCGGCATGAGGAGCCAGCCGACGGAAATCGGCCGTCAGGCTGTTTCGGGCGCTTACTTCACGAACCTTCTTCAAAGCGGCTTTGATGCGTCTTGCGCGGTCTTTTGCGTAGGTGTCAACGTCCTCATCGAGCTCAGCTTTTAGCTGATGATTTTCCAATTCCGGATTTTCCAGCTGCGCATTTTCTGATTCCCGGTGAATTCGATCCGCCTGCCGGCCGTGCTTAGGCGCGCGCTCAAATGGCGCAAATCGGCAGCCGCATGCTTGATGGTCCCATCGCTAAGGTTGCCCCGACGCCTTGTTTCTGAAATTTTCGATGAGCTCCTCATCCGCGGCAGGGACCCCGCGCGTCCGGCCTGGCTGCCTGGCGTAGTCAATTCGTAGATCCGTCGAAAAGACGTCAGATTGCCCCACCTCGCGCGAGGACTTTTCACTGCCGCTCCCGCTAAGAGCCTTGCCGATCCCCGACTTGAAGCGTGACCACAATCCGCGGCCTTTTCCGCTCTTAGTCGAGGCGGCAGGCTCCGCATCCGGCAGGGTATAGCGTGCGCTGCTGAACAGATCATCGCGCAAACTGGACGGTGGCACTTGCGCCGAAAGCGGGAAGCTGAGAGCGGGGAATGTCTACGCTCTGGCGCATCCCGCCTCTCGAACTCTCCCGAAAGCGGAGTGCGGCGGCACCCGCATCGACCCACCTAGCTCATCCCGCCGGACTTGTCGTCCGCGTGCGGCAACAGCCTGATCAGGCGAAGTGATCTGGCTTCATCAGAAGGATCGAGGCTCAACCCCTCCAACCGCGTTTCAAATTCGCCCTGCTCGTTAGCCTCACGCCTGCCCAGCTCGCCCCTGCAGGGCAGCGTACTCTCGCATCCAGGCTCCTGAATCGAAGAATGGGTCAACCGGATCCATCCTGCTCTCCTCATGTTTGTATTGGCAATGCAGCAATCCGTACGGCCGGTAGCAGATCGTCTGGCAAGACAACATTCTCCATTGTCGCAGCTGCAACCTTTCGAAAAGTTGACGAGATCAGGACATTCTGCGCGATCGGCAAACTCTCATCCGGCTGTCCGCTTGGCGACAGGACGGCGCCGCTTGCCGTTTTGCGAATCTCTTCGTCGGCTCCAGTCGACGAGATATCAATAGATCGCACTGTCGACGGTGAGAGGACTTTAAGAACCAAGCGGGGATCACTCAACTGCGACAAGGATTATCGCGCAGCCACAACCGCCCGGGCTGAGGCATGATGCGTTCACCTTGCAAAACGTGCACGAGGTAAGGCCGCATGGAATCGCTCCCTATGCTTCCAGCCGCCCAGGAGAAGATAGCCAAGGTCGACTTAACCTTCACCGCTTCGCCTTGCGCCTAGAAGCGCGCTTCTGCGCGTTGCGAATTTCCGTGCTCCTAAGGCCCGAGAGCAGCCTCACGCAATCGAGTTGGCCAAGGACTTCCTGGGCTTCCTCTGCATCGAACGTCGCGACCTTGCGATTTGGTAGGCTCAAAGACTGATCGGCCACGCGGGCCTGACTGGCGGCAAGCGCCCGGGAGCCCAGGGACGCGATGCGTCGCTCGACAATGTGCATCCCTTAATACCATGGTTGAAGTTAGCGGGCACGTAACTCGGCGCACGACGTTGAGCGCTGTTCCTACCACGCGCCGCTAACTCCACCGCCAGCCTCAAAACAGCGGAAGAAGCTGACGGTGTGCACATTCATCGAGAACGCCGTGGCGCAATGACCTGAATTGGCTAGTCCTTTCTCTCCGACCGATCTCTAACGAGATGGGAGACACCATCAAACGCGTGCGCACGTTGCATAAACAAGACTGACAGACGCAACGCAACGAGAGAGCCAATTTTGTCGGCGGCGTAAACTTGGACAGAACGCGGTGGAGGCTATCCGTTGAGAAGACTATCCAAGACCTCGAAATCCGCGAGTGGAGTACTACGTCGAAGAATCGGGATTCACCGACGAGGTCATCGTCGCTACCCGCGGCGACGCAAGTACATGAAGACAAACAGGGGGCCTTCCTTTTCTCCCTGATTGCTCGTAATGGTTGCGTCCGGCGCAGGATGTGAACAGCGCGACAAGCGTCTCGATGGAATTCGCGAGCCGTTCGGTCGCGTCGGCAGTGCGCTCGGCGGCCTTGGCCGTGCGAAGTTGCTGAATCATCACTGGCCTAGCGGCGCCGCAATCATATCGGCCACGTCGGCAGTGGTGGCAGTATTGTTGTTCGGCTCGGCCGATGGTGCGCGTCGCAATCCCTCGGCCAGCCCGGCGAAGACCGGGTCGGTGGGGTGTTCATTGGCAGGCCCTTGGACGGGGTGATGATTGGCGAGTCAGCGCGGCGCCGCTAAACCATCGCATCGCCCCGGACGCCACGCGCTCTCACCGAAAGAGGGCCGCGCGTCCCCGCAGATCGTGCGCCCTATTCCATTGGTGACGCCACGTGGAGAACCGCGCACAGGGCAGGATCCGGTCGCTAGCCTTTGTACTGAAGGACTTTTAGTTTTATCGTTTTGCGCACGCCAAATCCGACCGCGCGCTAAGCTGTCCCGTGGGGAACACGGGCTTTGGCTGGCTAGAGCTTATGGGGTTGGGGGCAGGCCCATCTGTAGTGATACCACATCTGGTCGCCCACGCTCCGGTCGCTGAACCCGAGCGGCCCGTGCGAGGCGCGCACGAGCTCGCGTGTAAGCCATTCCAGACGAAGCACCGCTTCCAGCACACTATTCCCCTCGCAAATGGCTGCCGCCACGGCTTCGATTTGATCTTCAATCATCTGGCGGAGCATTGGGATACGACGTTCGTCCATCGTCTGCTCACCGGCCGAGAGAAACGGGCGGATACTCTAACGCATTAGGTTCCAACTACCACCTACCAGAACTGACAGGGCGGCTGATTGCCCCTTCGACCGAACTGACATGGCACCTCGGACGCAGAAGCGTTTGCCGCTGCAAAGGCCGGCTGTGTTGCAGGAAAGTGCGACCATAAATGAGCGCGGGATTTCCTCTGGATCGGGTCTGGCGTCGACCAGGCGCGCTTCACGCAGCACTTCTATCGCGCGGCGGTCAATGCAGCAACGCGATAGCTGGACGCTAGTGCGTGCGCCCGACGGCCGCAGGTAGCTCGCTCTCGAGAGCTGGGGCAGGCAAACTTCTGCGATGGAGCTCGCCTCGAAGCGCGATACCAATCTGCTCGCCTCCAACTCCGGTGGCAAGACCACCCTCGAAGCCACCACCGCGGGTAAGAACAGCCGAGCGTCGCGGCAACCACAGCAAAATCGATGCGATCACCTCGCAATTTGAGGGCATGTAAAGTCAGCTCGAAAAAGGGGGGCGACTTCTCTCAGGGCATCTACGTCGCGACGCACGGCTCCCTACCAAGTTCGAGAGGTGAACTGAGAGCGTGATCGAACTATCCAGCTTAGCTGTTGTCTTGGTCCGGGAGAGGTCGTCCTCAGGTGAGACAATATTTTGCGTTGTTCGCAGGAGGAGCTCTAGATGAAGTCTATTAAGACACTTTCGACCGCGGGTCTTAGTGTGTTCGTGACGCTTGCCTTGGCAAGCGGAGGAATGGCTGCTGATTTCGCCCCTCCACCGATTCTCAAATACCCGGATCGAGTTTTCCAATGGACTGGAGCTTATATCGGCGGCAGTGTCGGATCCGGTTGGGGAACAAACCAAACAGACCTCGCCGTCGGAAATACGTTTGTTGGCGCTCCTGTCAATCAGACGGTAAATCAGCTAGCCGGCGGCAACGTGGATTTCAATGTACCGCTGCCGCAGGTGCAGCTCAACGGCTTCATTGGTGGCATTCAAGCCGGTTACAACTTTCAGTCCGGAATCATACTGTACGGATTTGAAGGCGATTTCTTGTGGAGCGGCATCAAGGGACGCTCCGATTGCTTCGTTGTCGTGAACTGCACTTACGAAAATAAATGGATCGCCGACATTACCGGCCGTGTCGGCGTTATCGTGGGCGATCGTGGCTTACTGTATCTCAAGGGCGGCGCAGCCTGGGCCCATTCCAGCATCGGCATCAATCAATCGATCGCTATTGCATCTAGTTCGGGGGCGGGCTTTTCAGCGACCGGTGCCATCAATGGCGGGACGACGCAAACGATTTTCGGTGGCACACTAGGTGCAGGCGTCGAATATGCCTTCATACCTGGCTGGTCGGCCAAGCTGGAATACGACTACTTCGATTTCGGGAAACGAGACGTTGCTCTGCCTGTGTCGATAACAGATCGAGTGCAGACAGGTGGCGACGGGCCGACCGGTGCCCTTGACGCTGTAGTGAGACCAGCACTGTCCGTCAAACAGCAGTTTCATACGATCCGGCTGGGCGTAAATTACCATTTCTGAAACTTGTCCCCTTGGTGCTCTGAAGGCAGTCAGAGGTCCTGTCACTGCTTCAATGCGGAACAGCGACGGGGATGATTTTCCATTTGCTGCGGCGCGGTTCTGGGGGGGGCGATGGAATAGCCGTCCATGACCGCACACCATTCTTATGGTGTTGGGACGCGTCGAGCGGCCGTTAACAGCGCGGTTGTGCTGAGAGCCGCTCAGTCGGAAAAGACACGACACCGACAACGAGTCGGTGTCATCGAGCTGCCAGGGCCGGCGCAACACCGACGGGCGGCCGACACGATGCTGTTTCGGCGGGCGTTCCATGACGTTGCGCGGCTGGTGGATCTGGCAGCGCTGGATCGCAGTCGCCCAACGAAAGGTGCGGCGGATCGCCTTCGACAACGCCTTCGCGCCGGGAGGCGGGTTGAAGTAAGCTTGACCCAGCGCGTTGCGGTCGCGCCAGGCGCCCAGGCCGTCCATGCTAATGGCGACACAGCACGCCGGTGAACGCGGGGCTCGAGAACTGCGAGCCCCGGTCGGCATTGAAGCTTCCGGCTTGCCGCGGCGGGCGAGAGCGTCTCCAGTGTCTCGGCGCAGAATGCAGCTTCCATTGTGATCGAGAATCGCCATGAGAGCACCCCGCTGGTCGACCAGTCGAGGACAACAGCCAGGTAGACGAAGCCGGGCGCATCGGGATGTAGGTAAATGTCCATCGACCAGAACTGATTCGGTCGGTGATCTCCATCCCGCGCAGCAGATACGGATAGATCTTGTGGCCGGGCCCGGACTTGATGGCATTCGGCGGGCGATCGAGCGCGCCTCTATCCGCCGCATCTTGCCGGCGACCGATCTTGCCCCGTCGGCAGCCAACAAGTCTCGCAAGATTCGAGAAACCGACGAAAGGAAACTCCAAGCCGATCGAGCCGTCGCACAATCGCGAGGTCGGCGGACGGCTCAGGACGCGGCAGAGAATAGACATGGCTGACGTCCAAAACTTCTGCCTGTTTCGTCATCGGCCAGGACCACGTCAGGTTCTCGAAAGTCAGCCCGAGTAGAAGACCTGCTCAGGTGAGCTTGAACGTGAGGCTAACGTGGACCCGCAAGACTTTAACGCATCTGATGTACCGGCTTCGCCGCAAGTGCAGAACGCGGTTTCCGAAGCGCCGCAGACGGACGAGCCCGTGCAATTTGAGCAGCACTTAGCCGAGGCAAGCCAAGCCGCTCCCCTCGCCCGCAGCAGGGGGCCCGCCTATCCCAATCTGTCGACAGAAGACCAGAACCTTATTGAGCGCGTGATTACTCAATACGCGGCTCAGAAAAAGCTAACACCTGGAACGCTTCGACAATATACAAAGGTGCTTCATCGACTGGTGAATGATCTCCGCATGCGCGGCCAAACGGCCGATCTGGCGGACCATGGGTCCCTGCTCGAATACGCGAACACTCATTTTCCGAACGACTTAAATATTAAGGCGGGGCTGAGCGTTCTTGGTGCGTATCATGGCATTGACTCCAACTACCCCTATCTGTCTCCGGAAGACCGGCGCCTTATCGATAGATTGATCACTCAATATGCGGCTCAAAAAAACATACAACCTGCAACGGCTACGTACAATTCTACGGCACTTCGTCGACTGGCGAATGATGTCCGCGCTCGCGGCCGAACAATCGATCTAGCGGATCACAAGTCCCTGCTCGATCACGTAAATACTTACTTCCCGAAAGACGAATATATGAAGAGAGGGCTAAGCATCCTTTGTGGGTATCATGGCCTTGACCCCGCTTATCCGAATCTGTCCACAGAGGACCGAAATTTTATCGATAGCGTGATTACTCGATATGCGACGCGGAAAACCCGAAAGCCTGAAACGGTTAAACGTCATAGTCGGGTGCTTCGTCAACTGGCCAATGATCTCCGCGGTCGGGGCCACGCGACCGATTTAGCCGACCACGAGCGCCTGCTCGAATACGTTAGCACGTATTTTCCGAATGACGGGCGTATGACGTCAGTGGTCGGACTCGTTCGCGAGTATTATGCCCCTGATGATAACGCCGCTCCTTCGAGAGCAGCGAAGAGACTGAGGACGCTGAACGATTTGGAAGAGGTTGTGGCATACCGACAGCCAAGTGCAAACGTCGCTGTAGAAGGAAGTAGCGCAGCACCGCAGGATCTCTCAACAGGCGTCATAATCCGGGGGCAGTCGGACCGGCGGCCTTTTTATTCAGAGGATGCGGCCGCCATCTTGTCGCTTGAGCAGGCCCTTATTCGGGGCGGCATGACCTCCAAATCGGCAAGGCAGCTTGGAAACGGCCTTGTTGGTTTTAGCCGTTGGTTGTTCGAAGAGAATAGGCCGAGCATTGTTGCTCGGCTGGACCGCAATTCGCTGAGCGACGATGATGCCATCATCAGGTACCCGGCAGTGAGTAATGCCACTCTCCTCAAAGCCTTGAAATATTTCCACACCTTTCGGACGACGGGAGTGGTCCTGCCCACGCAACCTGGTCGCGCGAGCGCTAGTCTTAAGGCTTCCCACCAGAACGTGGCCCTAGACCCCGAAAGCACTGTGCAGATGGTACCGCCGCGCATCAACGAGGCCGCTGCGCAGCACAGCGCGCGGCACGAAGCGAGTACTCGGCTAGAAGAGCTTCGGGAGGACCAGAGCAGTCAACATGCCCGGTCCCCTTTCATTCAGGAGCAAATCGCATTCCTTCCAGAGCACTTCCATGAGGGGGAGCTGCGGCGAGTACTGGATCGTTCGGGTAATCAAGCAATGCCGTCGGCTGTCTCCGACCTTTCAGAGGAGCTTCAGCGACGGCAAAATGAGTTGCATGACGGCCCTTACGGGCAAGGAGACAATCGCTCTGCTCTGTCATTTCCCAGTCCGGAAGATCTTACTTTTGATCTCGGCCAGTTCCCTTCAAGCGAGCTTCGGCGACTGCTTGACGACGAACCAGCAGAGGAGTTTCAGGAATGTCGAGATGATCAAGCCGCCCCTTCGCCTTTCATCCAGGCGCAAGCCGCATCCTATCCCCAAGCAAGGGACTTCGGAGAGTCCGCCCATCCCTTCAACTGGCGCTCCAACCACCAGGCCATCTTGGACGGCACAATCGGGAGCAATCTCTCGCCGCCCCGGGAGAGGGACCGGATTGAGGCAACGGTTCATCCCAATCCGTTCGATTTGCCAGGCGACCTCATCCCGACGCCTTACTTTGGGTCGTTGCTTGCTGGGCCAGTACTGGACCATTACGATGGCAGTCGACAGCCTAGTCCGCCGCATGGGCTTTCCCCGGTGTCTTCCTTTTCGGATGATGAAGCTCTGGTATGGCTGAGGGAAGAGCTCTCGCGGCGGCAGATGCAAGTATCCGCCTCACCTGCAATCGGTAGGACTCCGTCAGATATCTACAGTGGACTTGAACCGTTGGTTGACCTGACTCCGTTCACCCTGCCCGAATTGCGACGACGCTAATTCTATGCCGACGTTTCCGAGCACATCCGCCGATGATCCGATCGTAGCGTTGAATGCGGCAGTCTCGCTTCGCGGGCTGGTGCTGGGGGACGAGCAGTGGCTGGGCGATGAGCATATCCTGTGGGATTACCAGCTTCAGGAGCGGGATTTGCAACGCGACCCTCAGAATTTCCCCGCCCTGGATATCGCCAGTCGGACGCGGTTGGTGGATCCCACTTTGGTGCATGATTTGCTACGCTCTTCCGACGATGCGGTGGTTGAACAGGCATTTCAACGCCTTGTCTATGATGACCATGGTAATGATACAGTCGACTTCCTGTTGATGCCGTGAGCGATGCCGATCCTTCGGATCCTTATAGCCAAGGGAATCATTGGTCGCTGCTGTTCGTTGATCGTCACGACCGGAGCTCGCCTATAGCTTATCACTACGATTCCCGCAGAGGATTCAACGAGACGGCTGCCGTCCCATCTGGCAGGTAGACTGGGTCTTCTAGACAACGTAGTGCAAGCCGGCATCGTCCAACAGCAGAACGGCTACGATTGCGGCGTCTTTGTCGTGGACGGCACGCGAGCTCTCGTTAGTGGGTTGGTGGCAGGGCAGCGAGGGATGCAGAATCTTAACAACCTCCGCGTCAGTAGGCCGGCACTGCAAGCTCGACTGGAGCACGACAGGAACTAGATCGCTGCTGAGCAAAGCCTTCCACCCCGGCCAGGATCAGCCCAAGATCGGAGAAGCTCGGCTCGGCGAACGGCGACGAACCGGGCCTTTACCTTGAGGAGATCGAGACCGGCATTGCTGGCAAACGCGCCACCTCATCGGCGCAAGGGCTTTGCAACCCCATCTGGAACGGATTGACACGGTCATTGAGACGGAAGAGCTGGCCGTGCATGCCGGTAAACAGAAGGTGCTGATCGGCGAGAACGTGTCGGAGAGCCTGGGATGTGAAACCGGCGAAGTTCGGTGTGCTCGTCCCGCGCCCCATGTACCGGCGGAAGCGCTTCTGCCAAATATGGCGACGGTCTCCCGCTCTACCGGCAGAGGGCTATCTACACTCGCGATCATGTCGAGCTCGACGGCGAACTGGTGGCGCAATGGATGGGCAAGCTCTACATCTCCACCGAGCTTAAGAAGGCTGAACAGGCCTTTGCCGGCGCCCTGCCAACCCTCGCTCGGGGCTCCAGATCAACGAAGACAGCCTATTGTGGACCTATCCCAGAGAGGACCCAAGCGTAGCCGCAGCGGTCCCCCGATGAAGGCTTACCGCGTCGGCGAATGCGCGATCCGGCATCTCGATGGTTATCACGGCATCCTGCGGGTTGGGGTCCGACCAAGGCAGCCCCTAGGAGCCCCCGCCGCGCGATCCAAGCGCATCGCTGACGAGCGCCCGCTGCGGCGAAGGAGCGCAAATCTCTTTGATGGGCCTAAGCATCGCCAGGCCGCCTAGCGATGAGTCTGCTTTCGAGCGAGCAGAGCTTCAATGACCGCCGTCATCTGACCTCCGTTGCAGCTCGCGACCGACACCTGGGATGATGCCGATCCAGTGTTTCGCGGTAAGGAGGAGTGCGATTCTCACAAACCGGTTCGGTGAGTCTCACTCGGGCTTGCGGCAGCTGCAAAGCGGAGCTGCCTCGCCGCAGAACACCTCGGGATAGTGAACAAGGACGCTATCTGTCTAGGGACGGTGGCGGCGTCGCCTTTGTCCGCGTCGGCAATATCGGATATTCGATCTTGGGTAGACGGCCGCTCAGTGAATTAAGAAACGCAACAATATCATTCTTCTCCGCCTCGCTGAGCTTGATACCGAGCTGGACCTCACTCATAATGGCTACGGCTTCATCGAGCGTCCAAACCTGCCCTGAATGAAAGTAGGGAGCTCGCAAGGCAACGTTCCGCAAAGGGGCGACGCGGAACACGTATCGGTCGCGGGGAGCCTTCGTAACCGCGAAACGCCCCTGGTCGGCTGCGGGAAGCAATTTTATGTCTGGTCTTTCAATCACGCCGAACCGGACAAATTCCTGCCCACCAATATTGATTCCGTTGTGACAGGAGGCGCAGCCCTTGTCCATGAACAGCCGCAATCCCGCCTTTTGGTGGTCATCCAGCGCGTTGCCATCGCCGTTCAAATATTGGTCGAACGGAGCTGCTGGTGTCGTGAGTGTAGCTTCGAAAGCCTCGAGGGCTTTCGCGAAATTCTCGAAGGTGACCGGCGCTGCATCACGCGGGAATGCTTGCTTGAACTTGCCAACATATTCTTTCATCGAATTCAGCGTGCTCGTCACGTGATCCGCGGTCGCATTCATTTCGGCGCTCGCCTGAACGGGTCCCTTGGCTTGCGCCTTAAGATCCGGCGCACGTCCGTCCCAGAATTGCGCGACATTGAACACTGAATTGTAGACGGTTGGCGCCCGCCGCGCTCCCCGTTGCCAGCCGTGACCGACCGACGTTGGACCCGCGTCTACGCCGCCGGTGCCAAGATTGTGGCACGTATTGCAGCTAATGACCCCACTCGCTGACAGACGAGGGTCGAAGAAGAGCATCTTCCCGAGCTCCGCTTTATCGGCTGTCACGGGATTGTCCTTGAGGGCGGGGATAGCAGACGGGATCGGTCTGAAGATCTGCTTGGCTGTCATTATCAAATCGTCGTTCGCGATAGCATTGCACGAGACGAGCATCAGAACGGTAGTAATTGATATCTTGCGCATAAAGTGAGACTCTCTGATCTTGTCCGCCGCTCCGAACAACAGTCCTTCAGAAAGGGGAGCCGACTGCGTGCATAGCTGCTGCCACGCAGGAAGCCGAGCCAGCGCTCGCGAGTGAATTGGTCCAGGTCTTCTGTGTTCGATGTTGAGCTTCACGACAGTTGTCGTTGGCCCGGCAAGAATACCTCGCTTCTAGCGAAGAATGGTTTTGCAGCTCTTCGAGGATCAAAAACGCGTCTCTGCGACAATTGCAGGGTTGGAGTGGCAGATCGGCTAAGTCGCCACATTTGGTGCCAAGAAAGCTCGGACAATATTAGGCATACTCGATTGCGTGAGACTTGGGCCAGCGGAGGCGCAGAACATGGCTGCACGCATGCCTGCTTTCTGGAGGGGAAGGGGGGTGAGCGCCCACGGGTTGGACCTGATCATGAGTCGGCGGTCGGCCCGGTCTGAACGTTGCCTGCTTTCTGCAGGTCTTTCGATCGAACACCGGGGCGAATACCGTGCTCAACCTACTTCGCGATTGGGGATTTCCTAACTTGCGGAAGACCGTTGGCTCTGCTTGAGACGATCCAATATCTTCGAACCTTCGCCAAACAACTTCGACCAGGATTGCTCCACAAACTCCAGCTGGCACTTCAGTAGGTCCGAAGGGTTTTTGGAGTCCGCAAGAGTCTTCACAAACGCCGCCTGATCGTGCAAAGACGAAGCAGTCAACTTTAGCGCCTCGCGGAGCCCCGCGGCCAACAGACTTCCTGTTGCCTCGATTGATTTTTGCCAATCCGGAATCGCAAATAAAATGCGCGATCCAGCTGAGGTTTTTCCTGTAACCTGATCCGTGGTATCACCAACTCCAGGAAGCGGCGCCTCGGCCTGTTCGGGTCCTCCACGTGATCGTCGTTCCCGCTTTGCGTCTTCTATGATATCTGGCATTCCAGATCTCCCTTGAAAGAGATTGCTACCTCGAAAGGATTGCTGCCGGCTAAGTAGTTCGCTGGAGCTTGCGATGACCAATAGGGTACCACAACCTTTAACACGTCATACTGCCTGCTCTGGTAGTGCCTGGTTGCAAACAGAAAGCGTGAAATCCGTAATCGCCGTTGCCCTCACAGAATAACGGCTTGAGGCCGGTTGTTCGGGCAACCGCACGTGAACTGCCATCGTCCAGTGCTTGAGCCCCTCGCCAAGGATACGCGCCCCAGCCGACGGGCTCGTAGAAGTTGGGCTGAATTTACGACCACCAGGGCGCAAGCTGAACGTCGCCACGCTCGGCCAGTTTCGCCGCAGCCAGCGCGGACTCCCCCGACGGCATCGATTGTGCCAAATGGATGTTCAAGCCAGCAAGAAAGGCGTTTGTGCACTGCGTTAGCTGCTCAAAAAGATGATGAACAGAGATGGGGAGGACGAGGCTTGAGGTATCCCCCTCAGAGAAGTCCGAGATCATCCATTTGGTCGAGCAATCGCACGTTCCGGCCGGTGCACACTGGACAAGCTGGGGATCCCGCGCGCCACATTCTATCGCTGGTATGATCGTTACACGAGGGAGGCGTTGAGGCGCTGGCCGATCACGAGATGGGAGTAGTACTATCTCTCGACCGTGCTTGACGGCTTCTCGCGCTACCTGGAGGCCTGGTCCCACATGGCGGTTTTGACGTCACAGCCGCCCTCGACCAGGCACTCACCGATCCGGCCCTTGACTACATCGCCCTCGCGCACTGTCGAAGGCTTCTCAGCGACAATGCTTCGAGTTGCATGACGGATGATCCGGCCGAGTGGCTCGACCAGAAGGGCATGCGGCACGCGGGGGGCCCACCGCACCATCCTCAGCCCCAGGGAAAGATGAGCGCTGGCATGAGACGCCAAAGAACGGCATCCTGCTTGACAACTACTCCCACCCGGTGATCTCGAGACTCAAGCAGGAGCCTTCGTCGAACCCTATAATCACGTCGCTATGATGAACAATCTCATGTCAGCAGATGTCTACTTCGGCAGAGCTGAGGCGCCGATCGCAGAACGAAACCACATCAAGTGCGACACCATCGCAAACCGCCACGATCTCCTACACGTGCAGAACGCGAATTCGTTCGCCTCCGGCAGCTCGCCTTCCGCTTGATGAAAACACACGCCTACTTCATCATCGCTTCGACCTCCGCGCGGAAGGCCTGGCGCGAGGCGTCGCGTGAATAGAACATGTGGCCTCCCGAATAGGCCACGAGTTTGACGCGATCCACCGCCGAGGCAAAGGGCGGCAATTGATCGAGCGCCATCTTGGAGCCGAAATATGGCGTGACAAGATCGAACAGCCCGTGTCCGACCAGCACGTTCATCTTCGGGTCCGTCGCAAGGATTTGGCGCAGCTCTGAAAGCGACTCGGGCGGGCTACCGTTGCCAAAATTCCAAGCCGGCCCGACGCCGCGGTTGAGCAGTTCATAGGAGCCCTGCGGCCGCCAGTTAAGCTTGCGCGTTAAGACATCAACGGCGGTCTCGCCAGCGGCGCCGCCACCGCATCCCCCGAAGGATCGCCGAAGCTGTGGCGATCGGAGTCCGGATAGGGATCGAGGGCGCGCGCTGAGGCGTCATAGCCGCCGGTCACCTTGCCGCTCTTGCGATCTAACTCGCGGCGGAATTCGCCGACACCAAACCGTCCGGCCAGCCGTCGGCTTACGGTCTGCTCGATGCCGGTCAAGGCGGCGACTTTGTCGGCGAGGCGAATGGTGGACTCCCTGTCTGCCTGGCCTTTGACGAGGTCAGCCAAGAATTCACCGCGCGCGTAAGCTTCGACATCTGTGAGATCGGCGCGTATGACCGCTAGCCTGCCCTCGTCCTTGGCCTCGCGGGCCACCGCGACATAGCTTGGCAGCGTCGCGACATATTGCAGAATGCTCGTGCCCGCAACGCGGTAGTCGAACAGCGGCGAGACCAGGATCAGGCCCTTCACGCCGATGCCCTGCTGAATCTGTAGATTGCGCACTATCTTGGGCCCGCGAATGCCGCCATAGCTTTCCCCGGCGATATATTTCGGCGAGGAAAGCCGCTCGTGCTTTTCGAGCCAGCGGCGTATCACCAGCGCGATCGAACTGGCGTCGCCATCCACCGAATAGAACTGCTTGCGCACATCCTCGCTAGTCGCCACGAAGCGGCTATAGCCGGTGCTGACGGGATCGATGAATACGAGGTCGGTAAAATCGAGCCAGGTCTCGGCGTTGGGCATGACCTCTGGCGAGGCGGACGGCGTCACGGTCTCGGCATCGATCGGCAGCCGCCAGGGCCCGGCACTGCCGAACTGCAGCCAAGCGGAGGATGAGCCGGGGCCGCCATTGAAGAGGAAGGTCACCGGACGCGTGGTGCGGTCTATGCCGTCGAGCTGATAAGATGTGTAGGCAATATCGGCCTGCGGCTCGCCTTTGTCGTCTAACAAGCAGATCGAACCCGCAGTCGCGGTGAAACGAAGCGTTCGGCCCGGCAGTTCCAGCGTCTGTTTCGTGATGGAATCCCGCGGCAGGCGATGCTGATCGGCAATCGCTGGCGAACTCGGCGTGCTGCCGCTGCGCGCTCCTGGCTCCCCCTTCGGGCCGGCCGGCGTCGTGGAGCCGAGGCGTGGCGGCGAATCGCCCGCCCGGGCGCCGTCCATTGCGGCGCACGCAAAGAGGGCTAGCGCAAGAGAGGTGCGGCGCAGCGCGATCGAATCGAATAGCATTGAGTTTCTCCTGGTCCGGCCGCACCGTGCTCGTCCCTCAAGAAGCAACTGGTGAGGCCCAAGCCGAGCTGCCCATTGCCAGTGTTGACGTTGCGGCACATCCGGTTTCGCACGACTATGTTGCACAATGGCTGTTGCCCAAAGCGGCTGCGGTCACATAGCTGAAAACGGGCAACGACAAACCTACTAGGGCTAGTAGTCTCTATTATTGGACAAATGCCTCTGCTGATTCCCTGTGACCTTGCCCTAAGTTTCTTCCAATCCTGAATTTCAATCCTGCTATTGCGCTTGCGACGGGAGTGGCGCGGAGGCACGGCACAGGGCACCGCCAGATGCCGGCGCGGATTGCGAACTCGGACGGGGTTTCCATCCGAGTTGCCAGAGTGGTCTTGTGTCCTTGCAATCGGCCGTCCATCGTCCGCGAGCAATGCGGAGCCTGGTCAGAACCGTGAACAGCGTCTCGTTCAGGAGTTCGTCGCTCAAGCGTCCGTAGCGAACTGATCGCTCGGTGTGCGGCATCCAGAGCGATCGATCACTCATCAAAGATCCCAAGTAGTCACTTCGAGATCACAGCCCAATTGTTGACATCGAAGTGCTGCCCCCCTGGGGACGAGGTTATCTCAACGCCATATTGGAGGCTGCCGATGATTATGTCGCCAAAATATCCCTTCGACCTTATCCATTGCAGGATACTCTTGATGTCCACGGTATCGCTGTTGGTCTTGGAAGTGCGCAGAAACGAAATGACCTTGTGATTGTTCCAGCCTTCAAAAACGTTCCAAGTGGCTCCCCCCACCATCACGCCTGTGTAGACTGGGATCGCGGCGCTTCCTGAAGAATTATACCTGTAAGAAATGGGCTTAACGTCGCCGCTGCCATCTGGATTCCCGGTGTAGTTGGTCCAGAGCATTATTTCATAGGTGTTTGAGCTGTCCCAGATATCGTACGCGAAGTTCCATCGGCCGCTCGCGGGAGCGCTCTGATGATAACTTGAGTTCAGCTGGTTGATCGCGCTCAGCGGTTTTCCAACATTGAAAGCTCCGTGCGGATAGCTCTTGATGCCGCCAGTATCAGGTTGGTTCGACCACACGCTCCATTGGTTGACGGAATGCACAGAGATCGTCTGAGGCCCCGCACCTTGACCATAAACGTCGTTATTCCAGGAATAGCCATCAAGGGAAAACGTACCGTAACGATCGCTCGAACTCCAGATCGGCGCTTTTGCGGATGCTGGGAATAGCGCAATCAATATCGCAAAAGGCAGCGCAAGTACTTTAGGCTTGGACAACACCAACATTCTAATCTCCACCAGAGGACGCCAGCGAACCAGCAGTAGCAAGAGTGAGGCCAGTCCTAGAACTGAACCGCGCCAAGTTTGCCGCGGGCTCCACTCCTGAGAAGATCGAGTGACAAGCAAGGCTCGGACAACAAGTGTTTCCCCGAGGTTCGGTGCGTCATCAAGGCCGGCGCGCGCCATGGAGGAAATTCGAGGCGGTCGAGTCGGCTCCTGGAGTCGCTGGACTGATTCACAACCGGCGGCTACTGGAGCTCATGGCATCATCCCGCCGATTCAAAGCCGAGCAACGCTACTACGCCATGCTGGAACAACCAGCCGTCGCATAACTTCGAACGGTGAATCTTCGTTCTGCGCCTCGATGTCGTATTCGCGACAGAAGGGGCGCAAATTCCACATTTCAACCTAGGTGCATCGGTTTCTCAATGTGCCGAACCTAGAGCTCGCAACGGACGGTAACCAGTTCGTCCATCGCGTCGACGTGAACGCTCTTCGACGTGCTAAATCACGTTGATTGGTCGGACCTTAGCATCGCTCTTAACTTCCGCCGCAGAGGTAATATCCCTGCGGCGGTTCGAGACTTCATAGTTCGAGGCCTCCACGCGTGGCCAGCACGCGCTGCATGACCTCGCGCTTAATTTCGCTAGCGAGCTCGTTTCGGACTTGGGCTCCGAGCACCCGCTCGGCATCTGAATCGCCTAAAAGCCCGTACTCGGCTAGCCTCTGATTCAAGCGGGTTTCAAACTCATCGCCCATGGCGTCGACGAGCCGTTCTTGCATTGCTTCATATTCATCAGGAGCAATTCGCCTCAGCACCGTCTCCCAGGGTTGCCAGCGGGTCGCCATGTAGTCGGTAAACTGGTTCGCTTCTTGCTCGCGAACCAAGTCCAGTGCGTGCGCCGCATCATCGGATGTCACGTGAGAAACCGTCAGAAAGCGCATATCAGGGGCGACGTGGGTCAGCTCCAGCGGCTCGCGCAGAAGATGTTGATAAGCCAAGTAGACTTCGACGTCGTCTACGTTTGGATCGAGGATGAGAAGCGAGTTCACTCGCTCGCGCGCAAGACCGTCCAGCGCGTCTAGGCGGAATGCAACGCGCCCGTGCTGGACCAGTTGATCGAGCCTATCATCATACGCCCCCTCCTCCACGTCGGCATTGAAGCGCGCGGTCCGCATACCGTTCCAGTGCAGAGTGACACGATCCTCGCAACTGGCGTTAGCCTCGGAAGCCTGTGTGAAGAACTGTTCGCGCAATGTCGGATTGGACGCTGCCTGCCGCAGGTCATCAGCGACCGCATGCCGAAACTCAGCGCTTCCATAATTGACTGTCTCGCGTAGCCGATCTAGGAACCGGGCGTAGTCCTGGGCGCCAGGCTCATCCGCAAAGCGCTGCCATCCGGCAAGCGTGGCCGGGTCGTCTGGGAGCCAGGCTGCGGCAGCTTCGTGCAGGGATCGCTGCGCAAGCTGCGGTGGCGCTTCAGCCGCAGCCAACTGAGCGAGGACGTGGTCCGGCAGCGGATTATCGGCGAGCTCGAGGCTTTCCATATGCGGGTAGTAGAGGCTGTTGTGCGGTACAAGAGCATCTAAAAGAGCCTCAGGCAGGCTAGTCAGCCGGTTACTGCTGATGTTGAGTGATTGCAACGTGCTCGGAAGCGCGTCGGGAAGGTTGTCCAATTGGTTGCCACTGATATTGAGTTCAATGAGCCACGAGGGAAGCGACTCGGGGAGGCCGGTCAACTGATTGCCACTGACCGCAAGCGAGATAAGCCCTCTCGGGAGAGCGTCCGGCAGGCTTGTTAGCCGGTTGTCGTTTGCGTTCAGGATCTCGAGCTCGGCTGGGAGATGTGCCGGCAGACTCGTCAAGCTGTTGTCAGCGACTTCCAGCTCAGAGAGGGTCGGCGGCAGGTCGTCCGGCAAACTGGTCAGGCGATTATGGCTAATGAGAAGATGGCGGAGACCGGGTGGGAATATAGCGGGCAGGCTGCTTAGCTCGTTGTGCCTGGCGCGCAGTTCGAGCAGCCTTGGCGGCAAGGCGGCGGGCAGAGCAGTCAGCGAGAGCGCGGACAAATCCAGCGAGTGCGAGCCTGTGTTATCCGAGCTCCTAATTCGTCGGCGCCCTTGCAATCTATTCTCAGCCTCGCCCTGCCCGTCTTCGGCAACCCAATTGTCCAGGATCTGCGCACGCGCGGAGCCCGCGGTCCGGTATCCTGTCAAGGTTTCAACAAAGTTCGCCACAGCACGATTGAAGCCGCCGAGATAACTTTCACGCTCGCTTTCTTCAAAAGCGTCCGGGGCGGAAGCTGCGCTCCCCTGTGTCCGTTCTGTATCCACCATTTCTCTCCATCGTCAGGAACCTAAGGAATACGTACTTCCGCCGCGCAATGCTGCGAAGCAGTAGCTTGCGTGCTCGTGCAATAATTACTCCAGCGACGCGCACATGCACATGGGCCGCACCGACCAGCTGCTGGTCGAAGCGCTACAGCTTCACTGGATTTGAGGCGGCGAACGGATCATGCGTCTGCAACGTTTCCGGAAAATGCGGAGGACCCCATGGTGAAAGCGTTCTGCCCCTACCGCGCCCACCTGTCGATCAGCTGACGAGCTTCCCTGCAATAGCCAAATGTTGATTTGACGGCACGGAAGACGAGCCTGGCATCGATTGCCCTCGCACGTGACATTTTGGAGCTTCGAGATCCTGCCGCTCTTCGTTTTTTCACGCACTCGGCAAGAGCGCTCTCGTCTATCATTAAGGTAGCGCA
This sequence comes from Bradyrhizobium sp. SBR1B, assembly GCF_014198205.1. Lineage (NCBI taxonomy): Bacteria > Pseudomonadati > Pseudomonadota > Alphaproteobacteria > Hyphomicrobiales > Nitrobacteraceae > Bradyrhizobium > Bradyrhizobium sp. SBR1B. The sequence goes on along the minus strand of NZ_JACIHC010000010.1, from coordinate 29,016 downwards.
CTGCTGGCGCGCCGGCTCGACGCCTAACTCATCGCTTTGTCGCTTAGGTTAAGCGTGTGAGCGGGAGATTACTGCCTGCGACCACGGTCATTCACTTTCTATTTTGTACGGATGCACCGACTTTGATGCCATCGTGGCCACGGAGAGTGTCTGTCAGCTTTTCGAAAGATAAGTATCGTAGGTGGTGGGTCAAAGAGCCTGTTATCACGGGCGGGACTGGCTCGGTTTCGCAAGGCAATTGAAATGGATCCATTTGAGACAGGACAGATTGGGCGCGGCGGCATTCCTCCTGCTTCTTCTGGAGAAGAGGAACAGCAAACTGGCGGACCGACAGAGTGGGATGCAGTCATAACCGGCTTTGCAGCAACTTCCGGGCATTTAACCGATGTGGCCGTCGAACAAGACGAGGCGCTTGAGAATTGGGCTGCTGAAGAGGACGTGGGTCTTCTCGAGGACCGGGAAGAAGCCGCAATCCGGATCAATGCTGTGGCCGAGGAAGCCATACTGGATCTTGAGTCGCTCTCCCTTACCAGTCTTCCCAGACTTCCGAGTGAAATCGTCGTCATCGAGGTACCCTTCAATCGGCTTGCCAATCTGCCTAACGAACTTCCTGCCTCGCTCCGACGTCTTAATGTCAGTGGCAATCAGCTGAGCCACCTGCCCGTGCTGCCAATTGGGCTGAGAGGCCTTGACGTGAACTATAACCGGCTGGAGAGCCTACCTGCCGTTCTGCCTGCGGGACTTCAGTTTCTCAGTGCTAACTATAATCGGTTGCCGAACTTACCCGAAGACCTCCCTTCTTCGCTCCGATTTCTCCACGTCGGACATAATCAGCTAACGAACCTGCCGCAGGTCCTTCCTGCTTCGCTTGAGTTTCTGGACGTGAGCCAAAATCAACTGACGGATCTACCGCAGGTCTTCCCTACTTCACTTGAATTTCTTGACGTAAGCCAAAATCATTTGACGGGTATGCCCGAGGACCTACTGACGCGCCTTAGCACCGATGCCACCATAGTTCTGACTGATAATCCGCTCGCCGCGCAGGTGCTGACGAATTTGGATACAGTCCTAAATGCGGAAGGTTATGCCGGTCCAACCGTCCACCTTTCCCGCGACGACGAAAGTCTGCTGTCTGAAACAGACGATGAAAAGGATGACCCGCTCACCGAAATGGTTGCAAAATGGCTTGAGAGCAATCCTCAGGAGGGCGATCGGGAGGTGCTTTCCGCATGGCACGACTTTGTAGAAGAGCCGGGCGCTCAGGAATATGGGCTCTTTCTCGGCAAGCTGTTCGATTCCGTCAATTTTAACAATGAGGCATTCCGGCAATCAGTGGCCTATGATCTGCGAGAGGCGGCAAAACACCCGCAATTGCGAGCGCAATACTTTCAATTGGCGTTAGATGCCAACCAGAGCTGCGAGGATCGCAGAACTTTAACCTGGAACGGCATGCAGACCGCACGCCTCATGGCAGAAGTTGAGAACGGCCGCTATGACGACAAGGCACGGCTTGGCGATCTCATCGATTTGGGCCGCGTCATGTTTCGCATGGACACGCTCGAGGCGATTGCACGCGGGAAGGCTCACTCTCTTGGCTCGGCTCACGAGGCTGAAGACATCGACGCTATTGAGGTCTTCCTTGCCTACCAGAACAAGCTGCGCGAGCGCCTGGGCCTGCAACACGTCGCGCCAGAGATGCGGTTCTTTGAGGTCTCCGGCGTGACCGACTCCGACGTTGACAGCGCAGAGATATCCGTGCGGAACAGGGAGGCGGCGGAATTTGCTGACTACTTGGCGATGGACTGGCAGCCTTGGGATGATGTGGTTCGTCGCATCGCACCTGAAGACCACGCCACGACGCAGGAGCGGCTCATTGGTGCAATGGGGACAGAGTTCGAGAGCCGACTGGAACAACAGCTCGCCGATCAAGGCCTGATCGGAGCTGAAGCTGACCTGATAGAAGATGCCAAGCGAACGCTGGGTCCCGCAGTTCGCAATGAGATTGCCCGTGAGATCAAGGGCGCTCTTAGGGACAAGATGCTCAATGAGATCGGCCTCACTCTGTGACGAGGCCTGTGGGAGCAGACTGGCTGCTAGCTCTGTAGATTCCTGCCCGACCACTCTTGGACGCGTCAACAGGGACCGCTGTCTCAGCCCACCAGCTGCTTGCGACCGGGAGCCAGGCCAGCCGCTTCGATCGCCGCAGATAGTGTCAGGGTTGGCACCGACCTTCATGATCGAAGCTCTTCCCGGGTCGACAAGACTTTGGGCGCGGATGCAAAGGCGAGGCTAGATCGGAAGGGACGGCCAACCAGATGCCCATCTCGCGGAATCTAATGACGGTTCCTCCATGGCTCGGCGTGACCTGAACAGGATGAGCCGGTATATTGAGAGCTTCGTTTTTAAGCGAAGGGAGCATTGGACAAGTTGGGATGGTGATCTGATTGCACTGGTCGCTGCAACGCGAGCTCGGGAACATTTGCGGTGGACCGGCTAGAGGTCAGCTTGGTCATTGTGATAGCACAACAAACACTGAGCATATGAGCCTATGTTGCTCCGCGAATACATTTAGGAGTGGGACTGGACACACGCCCCAGTGTGAACACGCGCTAATCTGGTGTGGTCTATGTCAATTTTCTTCTGGGATCCAACCGCGATTCTGCTTCCCCCTCTCGTTGTGACGGATGGACTTGGGCCTGGCGATCCTTTTCAAAAAATTAGCCGCATCGGCGCTAGACAGGCGCCTCCGATCGGATCCGAGACGCGCCAATTGTAAGTAGATAATCTGGATATCGTTGGTCTCCAGGGAGGATAGATAGCCATTGTTGAGGAGATGCCGCCCCCGCGAGCGCGTCATGGTTGGCCAGCACGAACAACTCACCCACAGAGCTATGGTCCGGTCAGGTTCTCGAAAGCTTGCCTTAGTACATGGATTGTTCGGATAATCCTGGAGGTGAGGTTCGCGTGGACCCGCAAGATTTTGACCCAATTGATAAGTTAAATCGGCCGGAAATGCAGCACGCCGCCTCGGCAGAGACCCAGACAAGCGGAGCCGGGCAAGACGACTTCGAGCAGCACTTGGCCCAGGCGAAGCAGGCCGCTCCCGCTCCCATTCTCTATCCCCATCTGTCTGCAGAAGACCGCGATCTAATCGACAGGGCGATCGCTCAATATGTGGATCGAAATTCACCACAACAGAACACGGTCAGAGTCATTGCTCAGGCAGTTAGTCGTCTGGTGAATGATCTCCGCGCTCGTGGCCAAGCGACTGATTTGGCGGACCACAAGAGGCTGGGTGAGCACGCAGATACGTACTTTCGGAACGACCGGCAGATGAAGACCGGGATAAACATCCTGCGTGCATATCACGATTCCAGCTATTCGGTATCTCGTGGTAAGCGTGCCAGGCAGGCGCCTGACGGAGGCCATCAGCCCCGCAACAAGCCGTCGAGTGCACTTGCCACGAGGAACCCCAGCGAGGCAGCCCTGATCGCCCAAGAGCGCGATGCAGGACAATCGAGTGCAGCAAAGAGGCCTAGGACGCTGAGCGATCTTCAAACGGTCGTGGTATACCGGCAGTCGAGCGGCATCGCCGATTCAGGAGGAAGTGGCGGGGTGAGCCGGGTCACCTCAACCGGTGTCGTAATCCGTGGGATGGCGGACCAACGGCCTCTTTATCCGGATGATGCGCATAATATCGTAGGTCTTGAGGAAGCCCTCATCCATGGCGGCATGGCGACCCAATCGGCGCGGCAGCATGCAAACACCCTTATAGGTTTTAGCCGTTGGCTATTCGAGAAAAACAAGCCGGGCATTGTCGATCGAATGGATAGTCGGTCGCTGAGCGATGGGGGCGACATACACCAGTACACTCAAGATCGTCATAAGAAGGTTCTGCTTTCCGCGTTGGAGCACCTGCGTGCTTTTCGGACGTCAGGCGCAGCTATCGTGCACCGAGGGCGCGCTTTTGCCAGGCGCAGCCCTCCCCGCCAAAACGTTGCTGGCATCGGCGTCGAAGGCGCCGCACCGGTTGAGCCGAGCCGCACGGGGAGTGATCCCGCGCAGCTTATGGCCAGGCACGAAAGCCATAATCCGCGAGAACTTCAGGAAGATCAGCAAGATCGAGGTGCTCCACCGGCTTTCCTGCAAAGTCTGGTTACGTCCGATTTAGAAGAGCCGCCTTCAGACCAGATTCGGCAAGTTGAGGATGATCTGGGCGATCAGCTTATCCCCTCGCCCATTCATGCCTCCTTGGAGGAGCTTGAGCGACTTCATAGCGAACTGCATCGAGTAGAAGACAATCCTCCTACTCTGTCGCTGCCGATTGATATTGCAGAGCCTCCTTTCAGTTCAGAGCGGTTCTCTCCGGGAGCTTCTCGCCCGCTTCTTAATGGGGCAAACGCAGAACAACTTCAGGGGGCGCGAGAGGATCACCCATTAGCTTTGACCCAGGAGCAAATGGCATTGGATTCGGAGCACTTGCCCGCGGCAGATCTTCGGCGAGTACTGGATCATCTTTATGATCTATCCAGCCCCCCGCCAATTTCCGTCTCTGAAGAGCAGCTTCGCAAAGGGGCAGAGGACCTGCATCACTTACTACTTCACGGAGCGGCAGAGGCTCCGGGAGTACGAGAGGATCAACCATCAGCTTTCATCGAGGAGCCAATCGCATTCGATTCGGAGCACTTGCCGCCGGCAGATCTTCGGCGAGTACTGGATCACCTTTATGATCAGTCTAGCTCTCCGCGAGTTAGCGTGTCCGAAGAGCAGCTTCGCAGAGGGGAAGACGAACTGCATCACTTGATGCTTCACGGATCGGTAGAGGTTCAGGGAGCACGAGAGGATCAACTATCAGCTTTCATCCAGGAACCCGTTGCATTCGACTACCTGCACCTGCCCCAGGCGGATGTTCGGCGAGTACTGGATCACCTTTATGATCAAACCAGCCCCTCGCTAGTGTCTGAAGAGGCGCTGCGCAAACGGGAAGAGGACCTTCAGACCTTGGTCCGCGGCCCGGCAGATGATTTCCTCGGCTCGTCGGTTTCAAATAATCCAGAAGAATTTCCGTCCGATCCAAAGGAGTTCTTAGAGCTTCGACGACTGCTTGATGACTAATAAGCAGAGGTGCTTTGTAAGCGGGGAGCGAAGGCAGTCAGGCGACGCGGTTCTATGGGACAAGCACGTCAATTCGCAGCCAGGTCGAGCGGTGCATCTCCCGTTGTCGCCCAACCGCCAAGAGCTTCAAGGCTCGAAAATGGTCACCCAAAGGCGACATCGCCGCTGGCTATGACGCTTCAGCACGCGATGCTTTCACGCGATTGGTGATGATCTCTGGCGTTGCAAGGGTCCGGCTCGCTCCGCAAACGAATTCGACGACATAACCGATCAGGGCTGCATCCGCGACGCGGACCAGCGCATTGCAAGCACCTGCTACGATCCCGACTGCTGTGCGAGCGCCAGCATCCTCAGTCCAAAAACGATTTTCGAGACTTTGCTGGTTAGGCTGGTGAGCAGCTGCCTCCGTCAGCGGCGGGCGGACGCTGCGAATTGCGTTGCGCCGTGAATGAGCAGCTCCCAATAGCCATTCAAATCGAGACGATGCCTTTCTGTTTCGCTAAGCAAGACGGAGGATTTTCGAAGCTTCTAAGCAAATGCAGAAGACACGCTCGCCTTTCGTAGTTGCGCAGATTACAGCCGACCAGTGACTTCGCTGAGAGTACTCTTCGTACCGTCCAAGACCTCCATGCGCAGAATCCGACAGTAGATTGCAAGTAGCCGATGCGACTTCCAAAAGGATGATAGTCTAAATCCAACTTCGCGATCCCTGGCATGTCGATTGCTAGGAGGGGCACGAACCGGACGCAATGGCCGAGTCAGGGCAAACTTGTCGTCCATACCAAGCCTCTAGCATAGAAGCGGCTCTCTTAACTGCCGCTCCGCTAACGGAGCCAGGTCATGTTGATCGACACATCCGAACTCTTCGCCTCCATTCGCGTCAATAAGCAAAATGCGCAGGAGCGCCAGGCCGCGACGCTATGTGAATGGCCTGATTGCAAGAAAAAAGCTACCCATCCCGCGCCCAAAGGCCGCGACGATGTGGGCGCCTATTGGCATTTCTGCATCGACCATGTTCGGCAATACAATCGGTCCTACAATTTCTTCTCAGGGATGGATGCGGAAGCGGTCGCGCGCTATCAGAAGGACGCGCTGATCGGCCATCGTCCGACCTGGAAGATCGGCGAGAACGTCAGCGCTTGCAGAATGACCGGCAGCACTGGTAATCTTGAGGACGACTGGCATTCGCTTTGCACGCTGGTCGGGCTGAACGGACGCGCCGGCGCTCGCCCCAGCGCGAAGGTCAAGCCTGAGGCCCGCAAGGTCTTTAATGCCGAGGGCAAAGCGTTGCAGGTGATGGGCTTGAAGGCCAATGCGACGCTCAGCGAAATCAAGACGAAGTACAAGGTGTTGGTCAAGCAGCACCATCCCGATGCCAATGGCGGCGACCGCTCCACCGAAGATCGCCTGGTCGAGATTATCAAGGCCTACCGGTACCTGAAGACCGTGGTGCGCGATAGCTAGCCCGAACATCGCAGAGGGACTCAACGGCGCAGCGGAAATGGAGGACGGAGCCACTTAGGGCTTTGCTCTGGCTAGGCTGGCTGTTTGACTTCCTGGCTAACCCTTTCGACCGAGCATGGCGAACAATCGGGATGATGAGCGGTTCGTTCCGTTCCGCGCACCCATCCCGAAGAAGGGCCGAAAAAGCGATGCGGCAAAATCCCGCGCAGCTGGCTGCAGCGGCCCAGTGGTAAGTTCGTGGACATGCTAAAGGGTTCTGTCAAGTCCTGATGGCTGAGACGCTACCGACGGCTCCGTCTACGAAGTTTCCACAGGAGTTGCGCACAATCAGTCCTTCCGTTGTTCGCGTGGCAACAGCAAAAGTACAAACCTTTCCGGGGGATCGGTGGCTGTATGGAAATGGTTTCGACGGTGATGCCCCTATTTCGCGAGGTGGCGTCGGATCAATGATCGGTCACGTGAGCCCGGTGAATTGCCTGGTTGACGGCGGATCCTGACATAGGCAGGGGCTGCAGCGGCCCGCCCAATCCGCCTTAAGGACTTTGCCAATCGCCACGAAGCAAGTCAGGCATCGTGAGTTTGACGCCTTTACAGCTTGCATCGCGTTCATCAAGCACTCGCCGATCGCTCGTTCGAGGGCGCTCTTCCCTCTTCGTGAGCAACCTTCTGGTCAGGCTTCAACTACCAACAAATATGCTAGCCAGCGCGATGTCGGTGAGGCATGATAGCTCGCGCCTCCCTCACACTCCCCGTCATTCATCCGACGATCGTCGTCGTCTTGGGACTATTGCTTTGTCTTCAAACGATATGATTCCCTTGGCAACCAATCTGTGACGCCCTCGAAGAACAGCCCCAGCGACCATCTAGAGGCTTCGTCATGTGTCAGTTGATGAGAGTAAGGCTCGCGGCCCGGGGGGTTAGCCCCGCTCCCGAACGATCTATATTCGGCAAAATAGCTCGAGCTCAAGGAGTTGGTCTTGCCGGAGTCCCATTCGCGCCAGCCCTCCGCAACGACTTGCGCATCTATCTTTGTCGACAGGAAGACCACTGTGGCGTAGGCCGCCAAGGGCGGCCAAGCGAGATGTCGCCCGCGGCAGGGTCCGCACTTAGGGTGCAGTGATCAAAAACATAGCCGCTGTCCTCATCGGGCTCTGCCTTGCTCTGTGCAGTAAAGACAACCGATTGATTGGCGATGCCGTGCAACTCACATTGGCGGAACCAGGCCTTGGCATTGCCAAATACGAAATCTACATGTCCTTCGATGTAGCAGTTCGAGAAGTATTGACGTGACATTCTGCCGTTCGGACCCTTGCCGGCAAACAGAGTGTCCTGGGCGCCGAGCAGGCGCACGCGCGTCACGACGTCCTTGTCTCCCGTAAGGGACAGTGCAACCGCCTGCGAGGGTGGATTCGCCGGATTGAGGGCGTAGTCGTTTTGTATGCTCAGATTATCGAGCCGGAGGTCATCACCAGTGGCACTTAATGTCGCCGAGCGAACGGTTCCTCCTACTTTGACGGCGCCGTCGCCATAGACAATGACGGTATCCTCCGGATTGCTGCCCGTCCCTAAGAGATGAACGCCTGATCTGGAGATTTTGACCTTCTCACGATAGATGCCCGGAGCGATCCGGACATCTCCACCTTCCACCGGCAATGCGTCGATGGCTTCCTGCACAGAGTGATAGTCCGCATTTTCCACATGCGACACCAACAGCGGCTGAGCATAAGCTGACGGGATGCAAAGACATCCCGTCAGAAGCGTAGCGCGGCGGACGAAGTTCCTCATGTGATCTTACACTTCGTTGAGACGGCAGCGAAGTAGATAGAGGTATCTCAGCGCAAACGCTGAGCGGCCAGACAACCACTTATACGCCACGTCAAGCCCTCCAAGTCACCTTCGCATTCCCAGGCCTGCAAGCTGTCGGACAACCGCAACGAAGTCCGGACAATGAGCGTCACTTTCGTCAACACCGGTCGTTGTCGACGACATGCGACACTTACCTCTTGAATTTTGCAGCGAACCTCGTGCCTAGCGTTTGCCATCCCGGAATGCCCCGGAACAAACCTCCGACCCACGCTGCAGCGGTTCTGCAGCTCGCCCTGGCAGCGGCGGCGATACGTCGGCGTGATTTGCGGTGACTTTCGCGTGCTCAACTTGCCAAGTCGCGGAACTGGCAAATCGGACATCTTCGAGTGTCACGTCAAGCGCATGCCCCTCGTCTAGGCCGCGCATCAGCAATACTCCGGTATCACCATGCACATGACGAAGAAGGATTTGCCGATAGACCGGAATCCTCGTGCCTCGAGCTTGCGGATCATATTTTGCGTCGAAAGAGACTGGCCACCGGTTGCCACGCAGGCACACGTACTCATAAGTCACGCCCTCGACCAGACCGCCCCGACTAACATCGCTCTTGATGCGCAGGCCCGATGTCGTACCATCCAACGTCAGGTTACGCACCAATATGTCCCTGACTCCGGAATTCACCTCCCTGCCGATCGACATGCCATGCCCCGAGCCGAAATAATTATCGATAATCGAGATACGGCTGCTTGAACCATTGTCGCCGGCCTTAATTGCGACGTTGTCGTCTCCCGTGCGGATCAAGCTGTGGGTGATGGTCACATCCTGACTCGCGCCAACGTCGATGCCATCGGTGTTGCGGGCATCCGCCGGCGTATCGATCGTGAGGCCCCAAAATGTGGCACCTTCGCCCCGGTTCATCGCGATATGAAAATTGGGAGCGTTGCGCAGTGTGACACCAGACAACGTGATGTCCTGTGCATGATCGATCTGGATCAAGCGCGGGGCGTTCTGGTTACCGCCCTGGGCTTGGGCGCGGCGGGCGAGCTGCCACCATGTTTCCGCGCTGCCGGCAATCAATGTGCCGCCCTGACCATCGATGACGCCTTCTCCATAGATGCCGCCACCACGCGTCTTGGAAAAGCTGATGAATGGTCGGCAACCGTCGCCCTTTTCCGCAATGCGACCACATTGGCCGAGACCCTTGTCGTAAGCAGCAGGCTCGGGGATCGCAATCAGCCTGGCGCCGCGTCCAACCCATAGGGTCACACCCGATTTCATCTCGAGTGGGCCCGAGCGGAATTCGCCACGCGCTAAATACACGGCGGCGCCGGAAGGGCATTGGTCGATGGCATCTTGCAACATGGCCGTGTCTTGCTTCCCAGACGGCACGGGGCGGTCGCACACCGTATGAGGTGCAACAGGTTCGCTGATAATCCGGCGGTCTTGCGCTTTCGCGACGGGGAAGACGAGCGTGGAGGTGAGTATGGACAGTAAGGCCCAGTTACGAAAACGCTTTGTCATCGACCTCCTCGTGCTTTGTCACGAGCATCTGCGCCCGTTGCGATCTGATATGGAGCGCTGGGCTCGATCGAGCCGCCGCGCGTGTCAGTGGCCTGCGCAAGATGACATTTGTAAGACGCAGAAAATGTCCGGACCTGCGGTCGCGCAATAGGATCATGCATGTGCGCTGGACAGATAAAGCGTTGCGCGATGGTTGGAGCACTCGAAGAGCTCGTGAGTTAGGCCTGCGCACGCCGATTAAAGCGCAACCGTCAGGAATTCGGGCGCTCCGATGCATCTACGTTCGTTCGAGACCGCAAAATTGAAATCATTATCAGTAGTGCGCCTCAGCCGACACCCGGCTTTCTGAACTACGCCGGACGTCACGCGCTCCTCATGCAACAGACCGCGTAGTTCGATCTGTAAAAACGGCAAATACTCAAAATAGGGCGCATCTAAGTGCTGCTCCAAGTCTTCTTCTTTCGGCAGGTTCAGTTGACCGCCCGAAACCGCGTTCTGTATGGGAGGCGGAGGTGCTACATTGGATATGTCAACATTGTGCGAGTCCCTACCAGCCTCCGGGATCAGTGAGTTAGTCCGTATTCGGGGAAGCTTTCGAGAAGCTGACGAAGCTGCGGCAAGCGCCGGATCGCACTCGCTTATTAATCCTCTTTCTGCCGTCTCGCCAATTAGGTAAATATCGTTTTCTGCCCCTCTTTCGGATCGCCAGACACGGTCTGGCCAGCACTGGTCATCATCAGGGCATGGGCGGTTTCCGAGGCCAGCACCACCTGCGAACCCGGGCGCCGTCCCGAGACCATAGCAAACATCGTGAACCTGACTGCGCCGCCTCTAGACACGGCTACCGGCAACTCAAAGGCCTTCGAGAAGGACAAATCGTTGAATTGGTCGGTTCAAGTTGAAGAGCTTTGACATTTGATCAACATCTGCGCGAACAGCCCATCTTGCCAAAGATGGGGCGATACGCCCCGTATGTGGAGCCACTCTGCGCGCAACCCCTGGGGATCGTACTGCGCCAGCCGCCCTCAGCGATCGCATGACCGACTGAAAACGGTTTGGTGGCATACTGGTCAACAGGATCATCGACGCTTCGCGATTTGGGCGTTCGTGAGGTACCTGTTGATCTGTTTGCCGCAAAGTTTCGCCGGCATTCATCGATCGACGATCAGACGGCTCGACTCTCAAGCCTTCGCTCCAGATCCTCCAATCCTGTCATACATTCGGCGACAACTGATTTGGCGCGAAGCAGCTTTGACCTTGAGCGCGCCCGGTTGGCTGAGAATTTTCTCAAATTCCGATCGCATTCACGCAGCTTAGGAACAGGGCGCGCCAAGGTGGGACCACACGATTTGTCGCAATCATTCTGGGGGTGGAGCGTATTGTGCTTAGGCTCGGCTACAGCGCACACATGGGGTCGCCGGCTTAACAATCTCTGTGATGAGCATCTTACAGGCGCTCTCGCCTGCTAGGCGGATGAACGGATGCTCGATTCCTGGCGTGTCATCATTATGGAGGAACACGAAAAAACCCCGCTGCGATGGTCGTGATGATCAAAGGCCGACCGTTTCGCTTCCAGCCAATCCAGTTTGACGTCAAGCTCACCAAACCGTGCATCACCTCATCAGCAAGTTTTCCTGGGCCAATTGTTGCCCTTGTTTCGCCTAGGAGCGGCGTCTGCGCGCCTATCTAACCTCGCGATTGGTCAGCTTGCAGAAAGCTGGACCTGCTAGCCTCGCACCGTGGAGTTCTCTCGGTCGACCCGCGAATGCATCAAGCGGAAACATCGTCAAACGGAGTTACGAGATGGTTCGGATCAATGACACTCTCGACACCACGACTTCAGGCCCTTTGGACCAAGACAGAAGTGCATCCCAAGCCGGTTTCGACATGCACTTGGATGACATGCCGTTGGAGCGGAGGCAACACGAAGCAGGAGGACCTTCCGCTGCTGTGGTCTCAAGCGACGAGGAGGACCGCCTCGAGACGGTAAAGCGGACGCCCGATATGAAGCTGGTCGTCATCTCCAACCGAGTTGCCCCCTTCGACCCAAATAAGCCCCAGACCGGAGGGCTTGCGGCGGCGCTTGAGCCGGTCGTGGAACGTTCCGGTGGACTCTGGATAGGTTCCTCGGATAACCGCGGCGATGGGACTGATCGGCCCTTGCCGCTGGTGAAGGCCGGTGCAGGTGACGTGGCGAGGCTAGACCTGCCGGAAGCTGACCATCCCGGCTATTATCGAGGTTTTTCGAATTCGACACTGTGGCCAGCACTGCACTCCCTGGTCCAGCGGATGTCAGGCTCCGAAGGCGATTATGAAAGCTATCGCAACGTGAGCGCGTTTATCGCGCGAGCGGTCTTCGATGTCCGCGATCGGGACGCGTTCTGGGTGCATGACTATCATTTACTTCCCCTCGCAGCCGACCTGCATCGGCTCGGCATTGACCGACCAATCGGCTTTTTCCTGCATACGCCATGGCCGGCGCCCGACGTGATCGAGCGCGTACCCCACTCCCGTGAACTTATGAAGATGATGCTGGAGTACGATCTGCTCGGCTTTCAGACAGACCGGGATCTGAACAATTTCCGCGACTGCCAGCGCGTATGTTTCGGTCTGGAGAGCAAGGATGGCATCGTGACAACAGAGCGCGGCCAGACGCGCCTTCAAAAATTCCCGATCGGAATTGATCCAAAACAGTTCGCAGAGTATCTTTCAGCAGACCTTTCGACCGCAGAGGAAGAAAAACTCTCATCATTATTGCAGAAATTTGAGGGCAAAAAATTTGCCATCGGCGTGGACCGGCTCGACTACACGAAGGGTATCGACAAGCGGGTCGAAGCGTTCAACCACCTTTTAGCCGCAAATCCTGGCAGCATCTCCTTGCTGCAGATCGCGCCATCCTCCCGCGCGGACGTTGAAGAATATCAAAAGTACAAGGAGGACGTGGAGGATGCGATCAGCCGCGTCAATGCTGAGCACGGCACGAACGGGCGGACGCCGATCCACTACACAAATGACTCGTTCAGCCAGGCCGCACTCGCCCGTCTTTACCGCGCCGCACATGTAGGTCTGGTTACGCCATTGCGAGATGGCATGAATCTCGTGGCGAAAGAATATGTCGCGGCGCAAGACCCAAATGATCCCGGTGTTCTCATTTTATCGAAGTTTGCGGGAGCGGCTGAGGATTTCAGCGAAGATGAGGCGCTGCTGATTGACCCAAACAACCCCGAACAGATTGCAGACGCCATTTCGAAAGCGACTGACATGCCTCTAGAGGATCGCGTCAAGCGCTGGCGGTCGATGATGGATAAGATTGAATCCTATACCATCCACGACTGGTCGGCGGACTACCTCCGGGAGCTCGATAGAAGCCGCATCACCGTCCCGGCTGATCAGTTCCACCATCTCGGTCTCGGCTGGATCAACGAGGCCCAAATGCCGCTCTATCAAGATTATGCAGCGGCGCTGACCGCACATGACGAGATCGAGCCTGAGGATGTCGCCTTGAAGGAGGCAGCGTACGCAAACGTGAAGTCGGCTTTTGAGGCTTTAGCGGTCCCGCTGACGCATATACAGGATAGACTCTGGGTTCTGCCGACAGCTTCAGGCGATGGTGCTCGCGAGCAAGGGCGCCCACGAGACTAACCGCGCAAACCGCGTGTGAGGGCGACGGCGCGCTTGTTTGGGAAGGAGAAGAGCAATCCGCAGACGTTGCCGTTGAGGCTGTTCATGCGGGCCGACCACGCCCGCATGATGAACTGCAACGCATCCTCTCTGTGTATACGTCCGTTACGGATTCTCAATGAGGGATGGTAGGTGAAGCCATATATGATTTGGTGCACCGGCGGAGCCAATATCCGGGCGCCGAGCCAGCACTATTGATCGCTTCAGCGCAGCCTCGGTGCGCAGGCGGTCGCGAGCACGGTGGTGACCGAAGGGCACAACGCGTCCCATCCTCTTCGTTAAGGAGGACAGCGCAGCTTGACGGGCGCTCCTCACCGCACACCAAGCGCAATTTTACAATCCGGCAATCGTATCCGCCTCGACCTCAAGGCCGACCTTGCAGAGTTCGAAATGTCTACCAAGGAAGGTACAGCGCGACGAACAGCAGCAAGGCTAAAAGCCCTACCGTCCAGACAACGTGCCCAATCGACGTCGACGCTTTTAAGGCCCTTTCGATCTCCTCGGCCGCTCGTCGGCAGTCTTCTGCAATGTTCATCGGCCCACTCCGCTCGATATCCAAGTGGGCACCTCCGCTTCAGACCGGCAAATCTGCTCGGCCGGCAGCAACTCTCTAAGTCTTCGCTTTCTTCGTTTTTGCACGCCCATCCGAGCAGCCCAGTCTCAGGGCGATACGGCAAGATTTTGGCGTAGCCAGCTCAAACGTGACTGCTGCCAGATCCGACAGTTGCGGCGTTACGTCAGGCTTTTCGTCCGAAGTGCGGCAGGTTTGTCCCACAAGGCCGATCGTATCGCCTCACACACCGGTTGTGGTGAAGACTTCAAGCTCCTGCACCGGCTCCTTCTTGGGCCGACGGCTTCGTACTTCCAGGATCGAAAAGAAGGGCCGGGCGACTGAACGAATTCAGCGTAGAGATCAAGATTGCCAGGAATGGTTGCACAAACGTGACCGCCGGCACACCTAGCAAACGCCTCACCTGCGATACCCACGCTCAGCTAAATGGCCTACACATCAAGCCAGCCTGCCATGTATCGTCGCGTCTTAAAAGCGCGCCAGATCTTTTGCATGCTGCTGTGGTGGCAGGGTGTTCACAGACTTTCATCGTGCTTGGTCCTAGCGCTCAACCTAAACTAGCTAGGTTGCGTCAGGCCGCAACGTGAGCGACGCAGCCCTGGACCCCTGCTTTTGACGACGGCTAGATGGCGTCGTTAAAGAATTTGGACGGTATCAAAGAAGGATTTGACGGATCGCAGTCGTTGTTTATCGGGCGTCGTTACTATGTACGTTTTGAAATGGATGCTGAGCTCGTCGACCGATTTATAAACGAGTTCTTCTGTTAGAAACACACTGTCTTCGAGAAGGATTCCTATCCCAATTCCGTGCAGAACAGCTTCCTTTAGAACCGGGTAGGTGGTCATTTTGATTATGTTCGGCATGCTTATGCCGTTCTCTCGGCATGCTTTCTGGATTTCGCGCAACGTGAGTGAACCGTCCTCGGTTAAAATGACTCTTTCCCGAGCAAGTTCAGCCAGACCGAGTGTCTCTCTCTTCGCAAGCGGATGCTCCCGGTGGATAAGCGCCATAAGCCGCGTCTTGCTCAGCTCCACGTGAAATAGACTGGCGATGTCATCAGGCTCAGTGATGATGGCAATATCCACGTCATGTTGCTCAAGCCGTTGCTTCGCAAGCTCCCAAGTCACTAGCGAGAAGGATATTCTCACCGCTGGAAACCGTCTGTTGAACTCCGAGATGATGGGCATCGCTGGACGAGGCGCATTTGCGATCACCGTGAGATGCCCAGCTGAAAGGTCGCTGTAGGCACCAATCGTCTCCGCAACGAGTTGCTCTAGAACCCGCACGCGATCAGTCAGCGCAAATAGCTCTTGAGCCGGCTTCGTCGGCTCAAGCCCATTGCGATGGCGGATGAAGAGTGTCGTCCCCATACGTTGCTCAAGCTTTGCAAGATGCTGGGTAACGGCCGACTGGGTAACGCCGAGTACAGCCGCGGCGTCCGAAACGCTTCTTCGCCGGAACACTTCTGTGAACGCTGCTATCTGGTGAGAACTGATCTTCATGGCCCCCATAGCCCTCTCGCGCGAGCATTCTTCGCCTCAGCAAGCCTAACCTCTAGACTCGCCTGACCGCATGGCGCCCGCCGATTCCAAAGTCGGACTCTTTTGAATTGGCTATGATCGCATCTCGCGGCGCTAATGCCATCCGCTCACCTGGATCTCCAAAACTCTGGGTCCACATCGGCACCAGGTTCTCAGGCACGACAGCCTTCTGCTTATCGAATTGTCGCCAATACGTAGGTGCTCCTCGATCATCCGAGTCGTAAGAGATGAGCGGCGCTCTCTTGAAGTACCTACACCTTGCAGCGCTATTGACCTTACATGCCGCTTAAAAAATCGACGTCTCTCAAACCACTTTCGCTTAGCACGACCAAGCGCTTGCCGACTGGCTCACAGATCGCCATACAATGGCTGTCGCTGTGATGAAGATCACACGGCATCTGAATTGTCAAACATCTGCCGTCTCCGAGAAGGGTTGACGCTGCCCCTGGCGGTCCGCGCCAGGCCCATTAAACCAATGTTCGTTGCGCACACCTTAAACCGGGCTCAACCTTGGGTTTGTCAGCCAGGCGTCACCTTTGTACAAAGTGGACGACCAGCTCGACCACTGAGCGCGACGAAGGTACCGCGCGTCCGGCGGCAGTTTCGCGCGAGGCTTAGGGCATCACATCTGAGAAGGCCCAACAGATTGGTACGTTGAGGCGGTCCACGCAACGCTGGTCATCGCTTGCGGGCCCGGGTTTCGATGGGTGTGATGGCGCCATCTCGGCAGTTTGTACAAGGCCACAAGCGAGATGATCAGCTTCACACTACACCTCTATTTGCTAAAGAGCATTGTTTTGCGCGATTTCGTCAGCGATGCTGCAACCAAACTCCTGAGCTCGCCTTCAACGGGCCAGAGCAGCGGCAGCAAAATCGTTGAACGTGAGATTTATCATCTCCTGTAGAACCAGTGACGCTGCTATTAGCTGCGCTAATATCAAGACATTTCCGCGTCAACAGCACTTGCTATGCCCCGCTCAATGAAAGCGGGCGGGCACTCCTCGCGCCAGGCCAACAGCGCAACGCTCACCCGCACGGCATCCATACAGGAGCCCTCCCCTTCTACCAAAGGGGCCCGGGACGACGTTTTTCACTGCAAGCAATAGGATACACGATGAAAATAAGCATTGACCGGATCCTCTCGACGCATGTCGGTAGTCTGCCGCGGCCGCCCGCGTTGGAGGAGAAGCTGCTGGCGAAAGAGAAGGGCAACTTGGACCCCGCCGCCCGGTTGTCGTTAGCTGGCGATGTCAGTGCGGCGGTGACCGACGTCGTCCAGAAGCAGGCCAGCATCGGCTTGACCATTGTCGATGATGGCGAGATGAGCAAATACGCCTATGCGACCTACGCGCGCGAGCGCATGACGGGCCTGACCGGAGTTGATCAGCCACTTGTGCTCTCTGAATTGGCAGAGTTTTCCAATTTCGCGAAGAGGGTCAATCTAGACATCAAGACGCCAGCCTGCATTGGGCCGATTGAGTATCAGGGAAAAGCGGCTGTTGCGACTGACATCGCCAACCTCAAGAAGGCGCTCGATATGGTTTCTGTCGAAGAGGCGTTCATGAACGCATCTTCTCCCGGAATCATGGCGCATTACATGCCGAACAGTTTCTATCCGTCTCAGGAAGCCTACCTCTATGCGCTGGCCGATGCGATGAAGCAGGAGTACGATGCCATCGGCGACTCAGGGCTTCTTCTGCAGATCGATTGTCCGGATCTCGCGCTCGGCCGCCATTTTCGAGCCAATCCGATGGATGTTGCGGAATTCCGCAAGGAAATCGCGCTGCACGTCGAAGTGCTCAATCATGCTCTGCGCGACATCCCCGCTGATCGCATGCGCATGCATTTGTGTTGGGGAAATTACGAGTCGCCCCATCATCATGACATCGATCTTCACGAAATCTTCGACATCGTCATCAAGGCGCGACCAATGGCGCTGCTGCTTGAGGCGGCAAATCCACGTCATTCGCATGAATGGAGCCTGTTCAAGGAAACCCGATTGCCCGAAGACAAGGTCATCGTGCCCGGCGTCATCGATACCTGCACGAACTATATCGAGCACCCCGAAGTCGTGGCGCAGCGCATCGAACAATATGCCAATCTGGTCGGGCGCGAGCGCGTGATCGCCGGCACGGATTGCGGCTTCGCCAGCTTCGCAACATTCCACACTGTCGATCCGGACATTTCCTGGCGCAAGCTTGAATCGCTAACACAAGGTGCCGAGATTGCGTCCCGCCGGCTCTGGAACACGAGCTCCGTACGATCTGCTCAAGCCATCGCATCCTAAAAAGCGTGACACGCTCGCAGATATCACAGATGAAAATCATCCAAATCACCGACCTCCACCTCGTTCCGACAGGTGAGCGTCTCTTCGAGAATGATCCAGGTCAACGCCTAGATGCCTGCCTTGCCGACATCGCAAAGCACCATTCGGACGCTGAGCTTTGTGTCATTACAGGTGACCTTGCCCATCACGGCGAGAGGAGCGCCTATCTTTGCCTGCGCAAAGCACTCGAGGTCTTGCCGATGCCGGTTCGGCTTCTGATGGGCAATCACGACGACCGCGACAACTTTCGCAGTGTATTTTCTGATACTTTGCTGGACGATGGCGGCTTCGTCCAGTCGGTACTGGATACAGCCGTCGGGCGCTTTCTTTTTCTCGATACCAAGCGCTCCGACAGCCATACCGGTCTTTATTGTGCGAGGCGCCAGGCCTGGCTTCGAGCGCGCCTGGAAGAAGCGAAGGGCACACCGATCTATCTGTTCATGCATCACCCGCCGCTCTCGGTTCATTTTCGACCTGCGGATGAACTGATGCTCGGCGATGGCGAGGCCTTCGGAAACATTCTTCTGGGGCATTCTATCCGCCACCTGTTCTTTGGACATGTGCATCGGCCGATCGCCGGAAGTTGGCGGCGGATTCCCTTCTCGACCCTGCGCGGGCTCAATCATCAAGTCTGGCTCGATTTTGGGCGTAGGCGAGGAATTCCCTGCAGCATGGAACCGCCGGCCTATGCAATCGCATTCTTGAATGCGGATGCTGTGGTGATCCATACCCACGACTTTCTCGATAAAAGCGCAAAGTATCTGTACGATCCTGATCTTCCCGTCGAGCGTCAAGTCGTTCCCATGGCACGAGCGAGCGAGCTCTAATTCCTCAAGGCAGCGAGGTCGCGTTCCTCGCCGATACGCTTCAAGCCCGCCCCTCCGTCGTCCGGTCCCGGCGGCGGTCCTCGTTGCGCCGTTGAATTCCTATATTCGAATCTCGAAGGAGCTTTCTCGTGAATCTATCCCGCCGTACGTTTCTCCGCTCTACAGCAGTCATTTCTGCAGCATCCCTCGCCGGCTCATTTGCCAGTCGCGCCTTTGCCGCCTCTGACACAGTCGCTATCGCCTCGCTGCATGATTTGTCCGGCCCATTCGACATCTATGGCGCGCCATCGAACTTGTGCATGAAGGTCGCTGTGGATCAGATCAATGCTGCCGGTGGTCTTCTTGGAAAAAAGATCGACCTCAAGATCTACGACGCCCAGTCCGATATCAACAAATACCCGCAATACGTGCAAAAGGCTCTACTGAACGACAGGTGTGTGATGCTTCAGGGTGCCATGACCGGCGCCGCCCGAGAAGCAACGCGGCCAATTATGCGCCGTTACAAGGTGCCGTTCTTTTACGGCTCACTTTACGAAGGTGGCCTCTGCGAGAAAAATTCGTTCTGCGTCAACACGGGTGGTAACCAGCAGGTCGTCCCACTGCTGGAATGGTCGTTCCAGAACCTCGGCAAGAAGCTCTATTACATCGCCTCGGACTACAATGCGCCCCGCAATTTCGGCATCTGGAACCATGTGGTGGCGAAGCGCGAAGGCGGCAAGGTATTGGCCGACGACTACTATCCGTTAGACGTCACCGACTTCACGGCGGCCATCGCAAAGATCCAGGCGGCGAAGCCTGATATGGTCCATTCCTGCCTGGTCGGCGGCCCCGCCATGGCCTTTTATCGGCAGTGGGCGGCAGCTGGAATGCTCAAGAAGATTCCGATCATCTCGATCGTCTTCGGCGCAGGCAATGAGCACGAAGTTCTTGCACCAGAAGAAAGCGATGGTGTGATCGTCGCTTACAATTACTTCCAGGGACTCGACACGCCAAAGAACAAGGAGTTCCTGGCTAGCCTCGACAGCTCGGTTGGCAAGTCTCGCCCCTACATCAATGGCGATGCTTTCGGCGGCTATAGTGGTGTGATGCTTTGGGCAGAAGCGGTCAAGCGCGCTGGCAGTTTTGAGCGCGACGCTGTGACCTCAGCATTTGAAAGCGGCATTCGGTGGGAGGGACCGGCGGGCATCATGACCACCGACGGGCCCACCCACAACACCACGCAGGACGTTCACATCATCACCGTTAAGAACCGCGCCTGGAGCCTGATACAGAAGAAGGAGCAGATTCACCCCGATACTTACGGCGGAAAATGCAATGTCTTCACTAACCCGAACCAGACGGATTTTCTGATGCCTTGATTGAGGCCGGCGGCGCTTACGGCGACCGTCCCCCCAAAAGGGATGGTCCAACTTCCCGGCCGGACGGCTGCACCGCGCCAAATGAAACACGCGCTTGCCTAGGCGGCAACTCGTCTCCTCCTCTCTCCAAAACTCTAGGGAGCATTTACATGAAGCTATCTCGTCGTACGTTTCTCGGCGCTTCTGCGGCAATCTCGGGGGCATCCATCGCTGGCGCACTTTCTGGCCGTGCTTGGGCTGCATCTGACATCGTTGCGATCGCATCGCTACACGACTTGTCGGGCCCTCTCGATATCTATGGTCTGCCGTCGAATTTGTGCATGAAAGTCGCTGTCGAGGAGATCAATGCCGCCGGGGGCCTGCTCGGCAAAAAGGTCGAGCTCAAGGTTTATGACGGCCAGTCCGACATCAACAAATACCCGCAATACGCTCAGAAGGCGGTGCTGAACGATCGGGTTGTCATGGTGCAAGGTGCGCTCAGCGGCGCTGCCCGGGAGGCCACACGCCCCGTTCTGCGCAAGCACAAGGTTCCGTTCATCTATGGTTCCTTTTACGAAGGCGGGCTCTGTGAGAAGAATACTTTTTGCGTCAATACCGGCGGCAACCAGCAGGTCGTTCCGCTGCTCGAGTGGTCTTTCAAGAATCTCGGCAAGAAGCTCTATTATATCGCGTCAGACTACAACGCCCCCCGCAATTTCGGCATTTGGAATCACGTGATGGCCAAGCGTGAAGGCGGCCAGGTCTTGGCCGACGATTACTACCCGTTGGATGTCACTGATTTCACCGCGGCCATCGCAAAAATCCAGGCGGCCAAACCTGACATCCTGCATTCCTGCCTCGTTGGCGGTCCGGCCATGTCATTCTATCGGCAATGGGCCGCGGCCGGCATGCTGAACAAGATTCCGATTGTCTCGATCGTATTCGCCGCTGGCAACGAGCATGAGGTACTTGCTCCGGAGGAAGCTGATGGGGTGATCGTCGCCTACAACTATTTCCAGGAACTCGACACCCCCAAGAACAAGGAGTTTCTGGCCAAGGTCGAAGCCGTGGCCGGCAAGAAGCATCCCTACATCAACGGTGAAGTGTTCGGCGGCTACAGCGGGGTCATGCTTTGGGCCGAAGCCGTCAAACGTGCCGGCAGCTTCGAACGGGAGGCGGTTCTGGCGGCCCTCGAAAGCGGCATCCGCTGGGAAGGTCCGGCCGGGGTCATGACCACCGATGGTCCCACTCACAATACGACGCAGGACGTTCACATCATCAAGGTCAAGAACCGCGTCTGGAGCCTGGTCGAGAAGAAGGAGCAGATCGCGCCGGATACCTATGGCGGCAAATGCAACGTCTTCACCAATCCTGGTCAGACCGAGTTCCTGATGCCCCAGATCTAGTGGACCAGAGCTGCGGCGCATTCTGCGTCGCCGCAGCTCCATTTGCTCGTCTCTTGTTTTCGCAAGCCGAGATAGATCATGGACCAGTTCATCATATTGTGTTTTGCGGTGGTCAATTCGATTGCGCTTCTTGCCCTGATCAGCCTGGGGCTTGCCGTCATCTTCGGCATGATGCGCGTCATCAACTTCGCCCATGGCGAATTCATCATGCTTGGCGGTTACGCCACCGTGATTGCCAACCATGCTGGGGTCAATCTTTGGCTTTCGATGTTGGTTGTCTCGCCCATTGTCGTCGGCCTGATCGGCGCTGTGGTCGAGCGTCTCATCATCCGGCGGCTCTACGGTCATTTGGTGACGACCATGCTGGCAACTTGGGGACTTAGCCTGTTCCTGATTGGCGCGGTGACAGCCATCTTCGGCAACACGACGCTGGGCGTGAGCGCACCGCTTGGCAATATCCCAGTGGGGGCCTATTCCATCGCCGCTTACCAGCTCTATCTCATCGCGATCACAGCTGTGCTCGTCGTGGGCTCCCTGTTGGCGCTGCACTGGACGAAATATGGGCTGATCGCGCGGGCCGCGATGCAGAACCATGAGATGGCCGCGACCCTCGGGGTTGATTGCGATCGCGTTTATGCGGCTACCTTCGTCATTGGCGCGGCAACCAGTGGTCTCGCCGGCGCGCTGCTTGCGCCGCTATCGGGCGTGCTTCCGCATATGGGGGCCGCCTATGTCGCCCGCGCCTTCGTGACCGTGATCAGCGGTGGCGGCGCTCTCATCACGGGCTTCCTGTCAGCTGCAGCGATCCTTGGGCCAGTGGAATCGCTGCTATCCTATTTCGCAACGCCTGTGGTGGGCCAAGCCTCACTGTTACTTTTGGCCGTGATCATCCTGCGCCTGTTTCCAACGGGCGTCTCCAGCTTGTGGACCGGGGGGCGATAACATCATGCTGCGCCACATCAAACAGGCCGTGTTTCCGCTCGCGCTCGTGCTCGTTGCTGTGACCGGGCCGTTCGTTCTGGAGCCGTTCGACCTCGTCAATTTGTCCGCCTTGTCCGCCATGGCGATTGCAGCGCTGGGACTGGCCTTTATTTGGGGGACGCTCGGAATCCTCAACCTCGGGCATTCGGTGTTCTTTGGTATCGGTGCGTATGCCTATGCCATCGCAGTCCTCAATTTCGGCGATAGCACGCTTGCCGTGTTGATCGGGACCATACTGCCGGTCGTATTCTCGCTGGTCCTTGGCTTCTGCCTGTTTTTCAGCCGGCTGGGTGATGTCTATCTTGCCGTCATAACGCTCTGCGTGAGCTTGATCTTCTATTCTTTCATGACGTCGACGGCCGATCCCTGGTTTCACATCGGGCCGGTGCCATTAGGGGGCTTTAACGGCATTACCGCAATCCCATCGCTCAATATGCCCGGCGATCCGCAGGCCTCCTTATCTCCGGAGGCGACCTTTTCGATCTGCCTTCTGGCGCTGGCGGGGGCCTATGTTCTGCTCTGGCTTGTGCGTTCGAGCGATGCTGGCCGGATCATGACGGCGGTCCGCGAAAGCGAGTTGCGGAGCGAACTTCTGGGCTACGACATCCGCTTCTACAAGCTCCTCGGTTTTGCCTTAAGTGCTGCCATTGCCGGGTTCGGCGGGACGCTTTACACAGCGGTGATGGGGTTCGTCAGCCCAAACGTGTTTGATCTTCCGCAAGCCTCGCAATTCGTTCTGTGGGTTATTGCGGGCGGGCTTGGCACCTTTGTCGGGCCGGTGGTCGCAAGCTTTGCCTTTCAGCTTCTAAGTAGCCAGTTGGGCGCCAATCAGGTCTTCAACACGGAGCTGATTTTCGGGGCGACGATCGTCTTCTTCGTCCTGCTGGCGCCGCAAGGCCTTCAGCCGACGATTGTCCATATAGCAAATTTAAAGCTCATATACCGATTTGGCATCCTATGGCGGAAGGAGAAACCGGCATGAGCGGCTTTCCCATTCTCGCAACCCGCGGGCTCATCAAACGGTTCGGCGGCGTTGCCGCAGTCGACGGCGTAGACCTCATCGTCGATGTGGGCGAAATCCGCTGCCTGATCGGCCCGAATGGCGCCGGCAAGAGTACATTGTTCAAATGCCTCACGCACCAACACCAGCCCACCAGCGGGCATGTTCTGTTTGAGGGCCGGGATCTTCAGGGCCTACCTACACACCGCATTGCCCGCCGGGGGATTGCCATCAAAAACCAGATTCCCAGCATCTACGCCAATCTTGACGTCCGCGAGAATATACGGCTCGCTGCGCTGCGAAGAAAACTAACCAAACGCGAGTTGGATAGCGCGGTTGACTTGGTCCTAGCCGAAATAGGCTTTGACGACCTCCTCGCCAGGCGACCGGCAGCAACCCTTTCCCACGCGCATCGCCAATGGTGCGAGCTCGGCATGCTGCTCGCCAGCGATCCGCGTCTTGCTCTCCTGGATGAGCCAACTGCGGGCATGACCCGCGAGGAGATGCTAAAGACGGTCGACATCATCAAGCGGCTCAACGCTCGTGCCACAGTGATCGTGGTCGAGCACGATCTTGAGTTCATTGCCCGTCTTGCCCAGAAGGTCACCGTCCTGCACAGGGGAAAGGTGCTGGTGGAAGACAGCATGGAAAGGATTGAGGCCAACGCAACCGTTCGGGACATCTATCTCGGTCGCAAGAAGGACGCAGCCCATGCTGAAAATTGAGCGGCTCTGCGCCGGCTACGACAAGACGCGGGTGTTGCGCCGTCTAAGTTTCGATCTCGCGGCTCAGGAAATCTTGGGTCTCGTCGGCCTGAACGGGATGGGTAAAACGACCTTGCTCAAGACGATCATGGGCCTCCTTCCAGCTGAGGACGGGAAAATCCAACTGAACGGTGTCGCGATCGAAGGCCTGCCCCCCTACCAGCGCAGCCGGATGGGATTCGGCTACACCCCACAGGGAGGAGCGGGATTCCCCGGCCTGACGGTGAAGGAAAATCTCTTGCTCGCAGGCATGATGCCAGGTGCAGGCCATGCCAAGTCGCTCAGCGAAATCATGTCGCTTTTTCCGCGACTTGAGCGACTTCTTAACCGTCCCAGTGCTGCCTTGAGCGGCGGGGAACGACAGCTGCTTGCGCTCGCGCGCACCATGGTCAGGTCGCCGCGCCTTCTTCTCCTTGATGAATTAACTGAAGGCGTCCAGCCGTCGGTGACCGACGAGATCGCAGAATGCCTCTTGCAGATCCACCGACTTGAAAGGACGGCCATGATCATCGCCGACCAGGACCTCAGTTTCCTCGCATCTCTGGTCGGCCGAGCGCTCCTGGTTCAGAAAGGAGAGGTCGTCGCGCAACGGACCCCTGCTGAACTTCTGACCGACACCGTATTTGACGCGTAAGCCGCGATATAGGCTTCGCAGCCGCAAGGCAGGGGGGGCGGGCCGGTGCGGGGCATCGCGGCGATAGAGTGGCAAGGCCAAAAGAAGGATCGTGGCGACGCCGCATGCTCCGGGCGAGCTCGTCTCCCACCCGGCATGGCGGCATGGGACCGCTGCCCACAGCGCCTACTCGTGTCGAGCGAGGGCGGCATGTAAGCCGTATGCTCAGAGGTCCCGGAGGAGCGGAGCGATGGAACTGCGTCGCGCATGGATACAAAGTATTGACGGCGCTCGATAGCGACCAGGATCGAGATTGGCACAGCGGTGCTTCGCGCAGCCCGCCCATTACGAGTGCCCACCGCTCTCCGGGCCGGGTAGGCAGCCACATCAACGCGGTTTCCGCGCGCGTCAAGCTCATAGTCAGGACACCCTTCTCATCTTGCCGGCAATGGCCGTCGCAACAATGAGGATCAAGGCCATGCCAATCATGCCAGCGTTAAAGGATCCCGTCGCATCCTTAAGCGAGCCGACCATGTAAGGCCCAACGAAAGCACCAAAAGCACCAACGGAGTTGATGAAAGCGATACCCCCGGCAGCAGCCGCGCCAGTCAGAAACGTCTGCGGCATCGTGTACAGGATTGTTCGCGCAGAGATCGTGCCTACAAGAGCAAGCGTTAAGCATATGAGTGTCATGAAGAGAGACGAGAGCACCGCCGAAAAGACGAGACCAATCGCGCCCAGCAACAACGCTGCCATCAGATTGTAGATCTTGTATCCTTTGCGATCGACAAGCCCTGCCCAGAACAACATGCCTACGCTGACAAAGAGATATGGCACGGCCGAGAGCCACCCCACCTGCATGTCGCTCAAATTGTGAGTCTTTAGAATCAAAGGAAGCCAGATTCCAATTCCGAATGTGCCAATCGTGAAAGCGAACACGATGGCCGTCAACATCAAGACACGGACATCTTTTATTGCGGACCAAACGTCCTTTCTGACGTTCGTGTGCTCTTCCGTGGCGATTTCTTTGAGCAGCGCTTCCCGTTCTCCAGGTGTCAGCCACGACGCATCAGCTGGCTTGTCGGCAAGCAGAACGAAGCAGAGGAGCCCGAGCAGGCAGGCCGGGAGGCCCTCAAGCAAGAACATCCATTGCCAGCCTGCCAATCCCCCTACTCCATCCAGCTCGAGCAAGCAGGCAGAGAGAGGGTTGCCGATCAGGGAGGATAATGGTGTTGCAGCCATGAACCAAGCGATTGCCCGCGTTCGTGATCGCACCGGAAACCAGATCGAAAGGTACCAAATCACGCCGGGGAAGAAGCCTGATTCAAAAGCTCCCAGAAGCAAACGGACCAGGTAGAAACTGTACGGCCCGACCACAAACGCCGTCAAGGCGGCCGCAAGTCCCCAGGTGATCATGATGCGGGCGAACCAGCGGCGCGCTCCAAAGCGATACATGATCGTGTTGCTGGGCACTTCCAGCACGCAATAACTGACAAAAAGAATTCCTGCGCCCCAGCCGAATTGGCTGGCACTCAAGCCGATGGCTTTGTTCATTTGCAGCGCAGCGATGCCGACGCTGCTGCGATCAATGTTATTGAAAAGATAGCCGAGTATTAAAAGGGGCAAAAGTCGCCGCGTGTTTTTGGCAACAGCGCTGGCGACCAAGGCGGACCTCGCCTCGGCGTCCGCCATTTCGTTTTCCTTCCGCAACTGACGGCCTCGATCCACCCCAAGCGGCATGGCTGATCAAACCGAGGGTGGAAAATATGTGAACCACGAGTTTCGCTGGTCCACGGCGCGATAGGCCGCGTCATCCAAGGCCAACGCCATCGTGCCGGTCTCCTGCGGCAGAACCGGAGGGCTGGTCAGAATGTTTGCGTTTCGCAAGTCCAAGAGCGGCGCGAGCCTCGGTTGTTTTCGCCGGCTCGTAACCAAGCTCTCGGATGAGGCGCACTGTTTTCTCAACGAGCCCTACATTGGTGGCAAGTACGCCATGTTCGAGGTACAAATTGTCTTCTAGGCCAACTCGAACGTGTCCGCCGGCGAGTACTGCGTGGGTCGTTGCGGGTAACTGGGCGCGACCAACCCCACTGACGCAAAACATTGCCTTCTTCGGCAGACTGCTGATGAGCATATCGAGGATCTGAGGCGTATAGGGCAATCCACCCTGGATTGCGCGATCGGCACCAAGGACGAAGTTGATCCAATACGGGGGCTTATCGATCCCTTCATTGATCAAACGCATGGGATCTTGCAGAAGGTGAGCGAGGGAAAAGCACTCCCATTCCGGCTTGATGCCCGCCTCCTGAAAGCATTTTGCCATGATGTCGCACCGGGCCGGCGAGGTGCTCATCAAAATCTCACGACCGTTGAAACTGGCGAGAACCGTGTGAGCGTCAAATGTCGCCATTTCAGCGCCAGCTTTAAAACCTTTAAGACGCTCTGCGAATATGACCTCGTCGAAACCAGGCTCGATCGCACGTACCATGTCTCCATCAACACCCCCACCCGTGCTATTGTTGATGATGATGTCGCACTTTGCCGATATTCGCGAGTTGATGTCTTGGTAGATCTCTGGATTGCAGGTCGCACCCTCGTCGGGTCTGCGCGCATGCAGCGCCACGATTGACGCCCCTGCGCCGTGGCACCGGTACACGTCCTCAGCGATCTCGGCGGGCTGCGTCGGCAGGTGCGGGTTTTGCGACTTTTTTACCACTCCTCCTGTTGGAGCGATCGTGACAATGACCTTTTTCGCGGATGTCATCCTGTGTATCCTCTTGTCGTCCGCCGAATAACCATGGCTAGCTGTCCGATTTGACGTCCGCCACTCCGGCCCGGCGTCAATCCGCCCACAGCACGACTTGCGTCAGCGCGCCTGCTGCCTTCCCTATTAGTTCACTAGCCGCGATCTGCCTCTCTGGTGAGACTGCGCGTCCCGGGGCGCGCCACAACGTACGTGTGGGCTCGATGTGACGGCCAAGCTGGATTACCCGTGGCATTCGTCTAAGAGAGCGTTAGATTTCGGCATATGCGATCCCCGTGAAATTGCCTTGGGACCAGAGCAAGTTGCGCTTATTCTTTCCATCGAGATCAGCAGAATAGATTGATCCGGCGAGATCAGTGACGAACATCTGATTGCCTGGAACATTGATGGCGATGCCGATCCCCTCCATGAGGTGCGTGATCAGAATCTCTGGATTAGCGTCTCTATCTGGTCTTGCCCGATTGACCGTGTTGCCGCGGGGAGGGTCGCCGCGGTCGGTCCAATAAAGGGCTCGGTTCGACATATCGAACTCCAAGTGAATCGGTTCGGGCAAACCGCCGTAGAGCAACTCGACATCCGAGCGGTTCGCCGGGTCTTCGCCGTCAGGAATCACGGTATTGGCCCGAAAGATGCGCCCTACCCCGGCATTTTCAGGACCTTTCTGCGTCCAATAGATCTGCCGACGCTCGTTATCGATCGCGATGCCAATGCACCACCTGGTAGCGTCCCATCGATCGACGTCGCCCCGACCGGCTTCGATGAGCGTCTCGATCTCTGACCCATCGAGATTGCAGCGCATCACGCGCATTCCTTCGCGGTCGCACCAATAGAGCTTGTCGTTCTTTTGATCGAGTTGAACCTGCTTTGGCGTGAAGGTCGCACCGCGCGGCACGATCAATTTCCGAGCTCGTCCATCAACGTCGACCCGTTCAATCGACCCATCGTTGACATCGATAGCGGACCCCATATTGGTCCAATAGATATGTCCGGCTTGGACATCGATAGCGAGACCGTCCGGAAGTTGACAATCAGTGACGACAACCTTTCGGTTGGAGCCGTCCGGATTCATGGCCTGAATGCGGTTGGTGCTGACCTCGAGAAAAAACAGTCGGCCGGTTGCCGGCTTCGTGGCAATCGAGGGTTTCGAATGGGCGGTTTTGGCACCCAGCATGCTTTTCGCCTTGTGAGGGGATGTGTAACGTAGACTAGGGTCTGTTTGGATTCATCTTGAGTTTATCACGGCGGCGGTCAGGTTGATCATTGCTTCGAAGCTCAGATCGGTTTTGTCGGCGCGCATTG
>NZ_JACIHC010000009.1:0-269494 GCF_014198205.1 Bradyrhizobium sp. SBR1B | reverse complement strand
ACACTAGAGACCTCGCTGGCAATTGCCGTGACCGCGCCCCTCTCTCCTCATGTCCTCAGCCTCCAAGACCGATAACGCAACAGGCCCACAAGGGGGGAGGGAACGCAGCTCGCGTGTGGCGACATGCGTCGCATTCACTCAGCCGTTCTTACAAACAAAAACGCGGCGGGATTTCCCGCCGCGTTTGCATTCGATGGTGAATGAACGAGAGAAGAACTACTCCTCCTCGTCTTCCTGCTTCTTGCCGCCGAGCGTCTTCAGCTTGGCGAACACGGCGTCGAGGTTGAGGTCGTCGCTCGATCGCTCGGCCGGCTCGAACTCGTCCTTCTTGGTGGTCTCGGAAGCCGGCAGCAGCGTGGCGCCGCCATAGGCTGCGTCGATCGGCTTCTCCTTGGCGGCGCGCGCCACCTCGAAATCGAGCTCGATCTGCGAGCAGAGGCCGAGGGTGACGGGGTCGATCGGGGTCAGCTGGGAGGTGTTCCAGTGGGTGCGGTCCCGTACGCTCGCGATGGTGCTCTTGGTGGTGCCGACCAGGCGCATGATCTGGGCGTCCTTGAGCTCGGCATGGTTGCGCAGCAGCCAGAGGATGGCGCTCGGACGCTCATGGCGGCGCGAGACCGGAGTGTAGCGCGGGCCCTTGCGCTTGGGCTGGGGCGGCAGCACCACCTTGCTCTCCTGGAGGCGGAGCCGATAATCCGGATTCCGCTCGCCCTTCTCGATCTCCTCGCGGGTCAGCTGGCCGTTGGAGAGGGGATCCATGCCCTTGATGCCCTGGGCAGCATCGCCGTCGGCGATCGCGCGCACCTCGAGGGGATGCATCTTGGTGAAATCGGCGACCTGATCGAAGGTCAGCGCGGTGTTGTCGAGCAGCCAGACGGCGGTCGCCTTGGGCATCAGAGGTGCGTTGCTCATGGCAAATCTCCTTTGTGCTTCGCCCACCCCTCTGGAGGCGAAACCGGTGGTCATCAGCGATGACTGGGAATTCGCGCTATATAAGCCCGGAGGGGGTAGCCACGCAATGGTTCTGCTATAGATAGTGCCTTGACAGCGCCCGAAAGGGGGCCCAATTCCCTGTAAGCTCGTACCCAAGCCCTATTCCATTCATCGACCGCTTCCCGCCCATTTGGCGAGGTGATTCGGTCCCGAGATCGCTCAATGTCAGCCAAACCAGACCTCAAGATCGTGCTTTGTTCTCCCCGTGGCTTCTGCGCCGGGGTGGTCCGGGCGATCGACACCGTGGAACGGGCGCTCGATAAGTACGGCGCCCCCGTCTATGTTCGCCATGAGATTGTGCACAACAAATATGTCGTCGACGGGTTGAAGAAAAAGGGTGCCATCTTCGTTGAGGAGCTCGCCGAAATCCCGGAAAACACCACCGCGCCGGTGGTATTCTCGGCCCATGGCGTGCCGAAATCGGTTCCGGCCGATGCCCAGTCCCGCAATTTGTTCTCGCTGGATGCGACCTGCCCGCTGGTCACCAAGGTGCACCGCGAGGCCGCGATCCACTTCAAGCGTGGCCGCGAGATCTTCCTGATCGGCCACTCCCATCATCCCGAGGTGGTCGGCACGCTCGGCCAGCTTCCGACCGGCGCCGTGACCCTGATCGAGACCGCCGAGGATGCCAAGACGATCTCCCCGAAGGACCCCAACAACCTCGCCTTCGTGACCCAGACCACGCTGTCGATCGACGACACCGCGGAGATCGTGGCGCTGCTGAAGGAGCGCTTCCCGAACATCAACGGGCCGCACAAGGAAGACATCTGCTACGCCACCACCAACCGCCAGCTCGCGGTGAAGAAGGTGGCGCCGGTGGTCGACGCGCTCATCGTCGTCGGTGCTCCCAATTCGTCGAACTCGCAGCGCCTGCGCGAGGTCGCCGAGCGCGAGGGCTGCCGGATCGCGGTGCTGGCGCAGCGCGCCACCGACATCGACTGGGACAAGTTCGGCAACATTTCGAGCCTCGGCATCACTGCGGGCGCTTCCGCGCCGGAAGTGATCGTCGAAGAGATCATGGACGCCTTCGCCGAGCGCTACACGCTGCATGTGGAGACGGTCTCGGCCGCTGAGGAGAACGAGTTCTTCCCGCTGCCGCGTCAGGTGCGCCCCGAAGCCGCCGCCGAGTAGACCTTTATGGCGGTCTACACCGACGTTGCCGCCGACGAGCTTGCGGATTTCCTGAAGCAATACGAGCTCGGCGAATTGCTCTCCTACAAGGGCATCGCCGAGGGCGTTGAGAACACCAACTTCCTGCTGCATACCAGCCAGGGGTCGTTCATCCTCACGCTCTACGAGAAGCGCGTGGCGAAGAACGATTTGCCGTTCTTCCTCGCGCTGATGACGCATCTGGCCGAGCACGGCATCAACTGCCCGCTGCCGGTGAAGGGAAGAGACGGCGAGGCATTGCGCGAGCTGTCCGGGCGTCCCGCGGCGATCATCACCTTTCTCGAAGGCATGTGGCCGCGCAAGCCGAACGTCGCCCATTGCGCCGGCGTCGGTGCGGCGCTGGCGAAGATGCATCTGGCCGGCGCGAACTTTGCGGTTCGGCGCGCCAACGCGCTGTCGGTCGCGGGCTGGCGGCCGCTGTTCGATGCGGCCTCGAACCGTGCCGATGAGGTGCAGTCGGGCCTGCGCGCGTTCCTGGCGACCGAGCTCGACCATCTCTCGAGCGGGATCTGGCCGGATAATCTGCCTGAGGGCGTGATCCACGCCGACCTCTTCAACGACAACGTCTTCTTCCTCGGTGACCAGCTCTCGGGGATCATCGACTTCACCTTCGCCTGCAACGACATGCTGGCCTATGACGTCGCGATCTGCCTCAACGCCTGGTGCTTCGAGCCGGATCATTCCTTCAACGTCACCAAGGCGCGCGCCTTCCTCAACGCCTATGGCCGCGTGCGAAAGCTTTCGGAGGCGGAGGAGGCCGCGCTGCCGCTGCTGGCGCGTGGTGCTGCGATCCGCTTCCTGCTGACGCGGCTGGTGGACTGGCTCAACGTGCCGCCCGGCGCGCTGGTCAAGCCGAAGGACCCGCTGGAATATTTTCGCAAGCTGCGCTTCCACCAGAGCGTGACGAGCGTACGCGATTACGGGCTGATGCCGTCAGGATTGGTCGCGTGAGCGAAAAGCCCGTCGTCACGATCTATACCGATGGCGCCTGCTCGGGAAACCCCGGGCCGGGCGGCTGGGGCGCGATCCTGAAGTTCGGCGACAAGGAAAAAGAGCTGAACGGCGGCGAGCGCCACACCACCAACAACCAGATGGAGCTGATGGCGGCGATCTCCGCGCTCGAGGCGCTGAAGAAGCCGTGCACGGTCGATCTCTACACCGACAGCCAGTATGTCCGGCAGGGCATCACCGGCTGGATCTTCGGCTGGAAGCGCAACGGCTGGCGCACCGCCGACAAGAAGCCGGTGAAGAATGTCGAGCTATGGCAGCGCCTGGATGCCGCGCTGAAGCAGCATGAGGTCCGCTGGCACTGGGTCAAGGGCCATGCCGGCCACCCCGAGAACGAGCGCGCGGACCAGCTGGCGCGCGACGGGATCGTGAAGGCGCGGTTGCAGCAGCGGCTGGCGGAGTAGGGGCTCGATGTGTCGGCGGTGCAGCTCGGTCTCGCTGCCGTCGCCGGTTTCGTAGGGTGGGCAAAGCGAAGCGTGCCCACGGGTTCTTCTAATTCGAGGAAAGAGGTGGGCACGGCGCTGACGCGCCTTTGCCCACCCTACGGCACTTTCGCCGCGGCTCAGAGCTGCCCGAGCAGCGTATCGCCGCCGGAGACCTCGACCTTGCCGGGCATTGCCTCGAGGTTGAGCTTCTTGACCACGCCGTCCTCGACCAGCATCGAATAGCGCTTGGAGCGGATGCCGAGGCCGTTGGCGGAGGCGTCCAGCTCCATGCCGATCGCCTTGGTGAAATCGGCGTTGCCGTCAGCGAGGAAGATGGCCTCGTCGCGCTGGTCGGTGTCGCGCTTCCAGGCGTTCATGACGAAGGCGTCGTTGACGGAGACGATGGCGATGCTGTCGACGCCCTTGTCCTTCAGGGCATAGGCGTTGAGGAAGATGCTCGGCAGATGCATCTTGTGGCAAGTGCCGGTATAAGCGCCGGGCACCGCGAACAGCGCCACCTTCTTGCCCTTGAAGATATCGTCAGTGGTCTTCACTTGCGGGCCTTCCGCCGTCATCACGCGGAATTTCGCCTCGGGCAGCTTGTCGCCAGTCTGGATCGCCATTGTCGGTCTCCCTGAATATCGATCCCGCTTATTAGACCGTGCGGCGGGCCTGCACAATATTGCCGGCGGGCGAAGCGGTGAGGGTGGGTCCCTTTCACCGTGATGTCATCAGCCGGCGAAGCCCCCCTTGTCGAGAAAGGCCTGCTCTTCCTCGGTGCTGTCGCGGCCGAGCAGGCGGTTGCGGTGGGGAAACCGGCCGAACCGCTGAATGATGTCGGCGTGCTCCCGGGCGTATTTCAGGTTTTCGGCATTCTCGGTGTTCTGAAACAGCGCGACGCAACGCAGCTGGTCGGGCAGGTGCTCGGAATGCATGAAGGGCAAATAAAGGAATTCGAGCAGGACCGGATCGATCCTGCCAGCGACCCCGCGATCAATCGCCCGGCGGGCGACGTCGCGCGCCTGGGCATCGCTGGCAAAGGCCTGGGGCGTGCCGCGGAACATGTTGCGGGGGAATTGGTCGAGCACGATGACCAGCGCGAGTGCGCCGTCATCGCTTGCCTCCCATGACGCGAGCTCGCCGGCGACCGCCTTCTGCCACAAAGCAAGGAAGCGGCGCCTGACCTCGGCGTCGAAGGCCTGGTTGCGCTTGTACCAGCGCTCGCGGCCGGCCTCGCGCCAGAAGGCGAGAATGCCTGATGGCGCGATATCGTCGACGACAGTCATGAACCGCAGACGCGCTTACGCCGCCTGAGCTTTCTTCTCGTCGCGCAGTTCGCGTCGCAGGATCTTGCCGACATTGGTCTTGGGCAGGTCGCTGCGGAATTCGATGTGCTTGGGCACCTTGTAGCCGGTGAGCTGCTCGTGACAGAATTTGATCACGGCCTCGGCAGTGAGGTTTTGATCCTTCTTCACCACGAAAGCCTTCACCGCTTCGCCCGACTTGGAATCGGGGATGCCGATCACGGCGCATTCGAGCACGCCCGGATGGCTCGCGATCACTTCCTCGATCTCGTTGGGATAGACGTTGAAGCCTGAGACCAGGATCATGTCCTTCTTGCGGTCGACGATCTTGGTGTAGCCCTTCTCGTCCATGATGCCGATGTCGCCGGTACGGAAATAGCCGTCCGCGGTCATCACCTTCGCGGTCTCCTCGGGCCTGTTCCAGTAGCCCGACATCACCTGCGGACCCTTGGCACAGATCTCGCCGGCCTGGCCGAGCGGCACTTCGTTGCCGTCGTCGTCGCGGATCGAGATGTAGGTCGACGGCACGGGAATGCCGATCGTCCCCGTGAACTCGGTTGCCGTTGCCGGATTGCAGGTCAGCGTCGGCGAAGTCTCCGACAGGCCGTAACCCTCGGCGATGAAGCAGCCGGTGATCGCTTTCCATTGGTCGGCCACGGGGCGCTGCACCGCCATGCCGCCGCCGTTGGAGATCTTCAGCTTGGAGAAGTCGAGCTTCTTGAAATCAGGGTGGTGCATCAGGCCGTTGTAGAGCGTGTTCACGGCCGGGAAGCTGTTGACCTGGTATTTCGCCAGCTCCTTGACGAAGCCGGCGATGTCGCGCGGGTTGGGGATCAGGAGATTGCAGCCGCCGGCGCGCACCGCGAGCAGGTAGCAGGCCGTCAGCGCGAAAATGTGATAGAGCGGCAGCGCGCAGACGATCATGAGCTGGTCGACATGCGGCGGCGCGGCGAGCGCCGGCTGGAGCCAGGCGTCGTTCTGCAGGACGTTGGCGACGATGTTGCGGTGGAGCAGGGTGGCGCCCTTGGAGACGCCGGTGGTGCCGCCGGTATATTGCAGGAAGGCGACGTCGCCCGGCGAGAGTTTTGGCTTGTTGAAGGTCATGCCGCGGCCGGCCGACACCGCATCGTTGAAAGAGACCGAGCCCGGCAGCGACCATGCCGGTACCATCTTCTTGACGCGGCGGACGACGAGATTGACGATCACGCCCTTGAAGCCGAGCAGATCGCCCATGCTGCCGACGATGACGTGCTTCACCTGCGTCTTGGCGATCACCTGCTCGACGGTGTGGGCGAAATTCTCCAGCACGATGATGGCTTCGGCGCCGGAATCCTTGAGCTGGTGCTCGAGCTCACGCGGCGTGTAGAGCGGATTGACGTTGACCACCGCGAAGCCGGCGCGCAGCACCGCGGCGGTCGCGATCGGATATTGCAGCACGTTCGGCATCATGATGGCGACGCGGGCGCCGCGCTGCAGTCCGCGGCCCTGCAAATAGGCGCCGAGCGCGACCGACATCTGGTCGAGGTCGCGGTAGCTGATGGACTTGTCCATGCAGATGAACGCCTTGCGGTCGGCGAACTTGGTGAAGCTCTCCTCCAGCAGATCGACCAGCGATGCGTATTGGGTCGGCTCGATATCGGCGGGCACGCCGGGCGGATATTGCTTGAGCCAGATGCGCTCCATGGAAAACTCCCCTCATCTACCAGAGCCCGTTGTGTCTCGGGCTTGCCTCATTGCCGCCAGTATCGAGCCTGCCGGAACGGGTGGCAAGTCGTCGAGGCTTAAGACATAGGTCAGGAAGTGGCTACTGGAATCGTCGATACCGCGCTGCCGCAGGTGCGAAGCGCGGGGGGGGGGGGGCCCGGTTCGGCGCGCCGTTAACTGTTGTTGGCCGGCTTGGCCGCGGGCTTGGTTGCGGCCTTGGGCTTGGCGGGCTTCGGATCGCTGCTTGCCGCAGGCTTCTCGGCGGGTTTTGCTGCCGCATTGTGCTTGGCGGCGGCATGCTTGGGCGCCGCCGGCTTAGCCGCAGTCTTCGTGTCGCTCTTATCGTTGCTCTTATCGTTTTTCTTGGCCTCAGCCGGCTTGGCAACAGGCTTCACGGCCGCCGTCTTGGTGTCCTTCGCGGCGTCCTTGCCCGCGTCTTTCGGCTTGTCGGCCGCGTCAGGCTTCTTGGCCACGCGCGACTTCTTGCCACGCGGCTTAGACGCCGTCTGCTGGTCGGCATCGGCCGCGACCGCCGCGATCAGGGCGGTGCCGGTGCGGGTCGGGCCGGTATAGACCAGCACGGGCTCGGTCGCCGCCGGAGCCGAGGCCATCAGCTCGGAGGCCTTCATCAGGGGCGGCTGGAGGCCGGCGGTGAAGAAGGTCACCTGGGCTTCGCCGCCGGTGGCCGAGGCCGATCCGCTGGTGCCGCCATTGGCCGCAATCAGCGCATCGTCGTCGTCGCTGGCCGGCCGCTTGCGATGGCCGCCGCACATCTCGTCGCGCAGGTTCGGCGGCGAGGCGTCGACCGGCACGAGGTTATCGACCGTGCCGAGCGAGGGGCGCAGCCACGTCAGATTGTCCTGGCCGAAGCCGCGCTCCAGCAACTGCGCCGCCTTCACCGCGCGCGCAGTGCCGGAATTGGCGCCGAGCACCACCGCGATCAGCCGGCGGCCGTTGCGCGTGGCCGAGGCGACGAGGTTGTAGCCGGAGGCACAGATGAAGCCGGTCTTGAAACCGTCGGCGCCGGGATAGCGGCCGATCAGCTTGTTGAAATTGCCGGTGGTACGCTTGCCGAAGCGGATCGCCGGGATGTGCACGAAGTATTCGTATTCCGGCAGGTCGCGCAGGAACGAGCGGGCGAGGATGCCGAGGTCGCGCGCCGACGTGATCTGGCCGTCGGCGGGCAGGCCGTTCGGATTGACGTAGCTGGTCTGCGTCATGCCGAGCTTCTTCGCGGTGTCGTTCATCATCGCGGAGAAGCCGTCGATCGAACCGCCGACGCCTTCGGCGAGCACCACGGCCATGTCGTTCGCCGACTTGACCATCATCATCTTCAGAGCGTTGTCGACGGTGAGCTGCGTTCCCGGACGGAACCCCATCTTCGAGGGCGACTGCGAGGCCGCCGTCGGCGAAACCGTGAGCAGCGTGTCGAGCGTCAGCCTGCCGTCCTTGACCGCCCTCAACGTCACATACGCTGTCATGATCTTGGTGACGGAGGCCGGATACCAGGGAATGGTCGCGTTCTCGGCCTGCAACACCTTGCCAGTGTCGGCCTCGATCAGCAGCAGCGCTTCGGCGCTCACCGCGCGCGGCGCCAGCAGCGCGGCACATGCGAGGCTTGCAGCGAACAGGTTGAACAGGGATTTGCGAAGCAGCGGGCGTAGGGCGTGCACTATCCGATTCCGGTCCTTGGAGACCCGCCAGTTCCGGGCGGTGCTCGTGATCTGAGTGTCGGTTCTGAAATCCAGCGCCGCCGCTTGCGGCGCCGCAAACCTATACCGGCTGGTGCGTCGAGAACAGGGGCATGAACGGGGTATTCCGCAATGAAATAGGCCGAATTTCGACGATCCTGTGGGGACTTGCTAGGGGGATTTGGCAGCAGTCGCAGCAGCCTCAGCGGCTGTCACACTGGCCCGTGTGGTCTCGTGGACCATGAACTGGGCCCTGGCGAGCTCGGCGAAATGGCCGCTCTTGGCCACCAGTTCATCGAAAGTTCCACTTTCGATCACCCGTCCGTTCTCGAACACCAGGATCCGCGTGGCGTTGCGGATGGTGGAGAGCCGGTGGGCGATCACGAAGGTGGTGCGGCCCTTCATCACTTCGTCGAGAGCGGCATTCACCTTGGCCTCGGTGACGGCGTCGAGCGCGCTGGTCGCCTCGTCCAGGATCAGGATCGGCGGGTCCTTCAACAGCGCGCGGGCGATCGACAGCCGCTGCCGCTCGCCGCCGGACAGCATGCGGCCGCGCTCGCCGGCATTGGTCTCGAAGCCGCCGCTGCGCTCGATGAAATCGAGCGCCTGCGCCCGCTCGGCCGCCTTGCGCATCTCGGCCTCGGTCGCGTCCGGCTTGCCGACGCGCAGATTCTCCTCGATCGAGCGGTTGAACAGCAGCGCCTCCTGGAACACGACGCCGATATTCCGGCGCAGCGAGGTCAGCGTGACGCCGCGCACGTCCATGCCGTCGATCTTGATGAAACCCGACTGCGGGTCGAAGGCGCGATGCAACAGCGCGATCGCGGTGGATTTGCCGGCGCCGGTGGGGCCGACCAGCGCGATGGTCTGGCCGGGCAGTGCGGTGAAGGTGAGGTCCTCGATCGCCGGCCGCTTGCCGTCATAGGAAAAGGTGACGTCGTTGAACTCGACGAGACCGGACAGCCTGCCGGCGTCGATCGCGTCGGGCCGGTCATGCACCGCGGGCACGGCGTCGAGCACATTGAAGAACTCGCGCAGGCGGGGCGCTTCCATGAACACGTTGTTGATGAAGCTCACCACCTGCTCGAGCTTCTGGATCAGCAGCGTCGCAAAGCTCACGAACATCACGATCTCGCCGACCGAGGTCAGCCCCTGGTCGTGCAGCGCGATGCCGAGCGTGAAGATTGCGAGCACGGTGATGGTGGTGGAGGCGCGCGTGATGACGGTGACGAGCGCCCACCACGACAGCACCGGCATTTGCGCGGCGAGCAGCTCGTCGGCGACGGAGCGCAGTCCCTTCACCTCGGATTCGACGCGGACGAAGCTCTGCACCAGCGCGACATTGCCGAGCGCATCGGAGGCGCGCGCGGACAGCTCGCTATATTGCTCCTCGACCGCCATCTGCATGCCGAAGGTCTTGCGCACCACGAAGGTCGTCAATGCCGTGAAGACGATGCAGAGCACGAACAGCAGGATCGCCAATCGCCAGTTCAAGTAGAGCGACAGCGGCAGCAGCACCACGACCGAGAGGATCGCGGCAAAGTGCTCGCGGAAGAAGCCGAGCCACAGTCGCCACAAGGCGTCGGTGCCGTTGAGCATCACCTTCATCAGCCGGCCCGAATGGGTTCCGGAGTGGAAGGTCAGCGGCAATTGCAGGATGTGCTCGAAATAGTCGGTCAGCACCGCCTGGCGCTGGCGGTGCGAGAGCCGGTCGGCCTGCAAGGCCACGAGCGCGCTGCAGAGAATGGTGAACAGCCCGAACGCGACCCAGGCTACCAGGAACGGCCAGGCCGAGCTCGACCCGGCCACGGTCTTGCCCGACAGCACGTCGACGATCCGCCCGAACAGCACGGGCTCGGCGAACTGCGAGCCCGCCAGCAGGAGGTTGGCGACCGCAAGCAGCCAGCCCAGCCGCGCCTCCTTGCCGAGCAGCTCGAGAACGCGGGTATAGAGACGGAGGATGGGCATGCGGGCGACGAACTCGAGCGGATAACGAAGCCCGTATTTTAAGCAGGGATCGCGCGGGAGATATAGCGGAAGCTGTCAGTTTTTCTCAGTTGATCAGCCGCCCCGCCACCGGCGGCAGGAACCGGTCGTCGAAGATGTCGCCAGCCGTGGGCCGTTTGCGGAATTTGAAGTCCTGCGCGATCTGGTCGATCGAGCGCTCCAGGCGCGCGGGCTCGACGCCGCCGAGGCCGTTGCGCTTGACCTCATCGGTCAGGATGTTGTCGACGAGGACGGTGCGCAGGCGCTCCAGCTCCAGGTCGCGGTCGCCGTCGTCGATGCGGCCCGCGGCCTCGTCCGCCGCGCGTGCCGGCTCCTTGATGGTCGCATTGATGCCGGCGATCAAGGCGCGGACGAAGCCCTTCACGGCGTCCGGCTTCGCCGCGGCGAAGGCGGGATTGACCACCACGGCGAAGCCATAGGCCTCGCAGCCATAGTCGGCATAACGCAGCACGACGAGATCGGCGCCGGGCACGCCGCGGTCGCGCAGGTTCACCGCGGAGAGATAGTTGAAGCCTGCGACCGCATCGACCTGTCCCGCGGACAGGATCGGCTCGCGGACCGCAGCGCCAATCTTGTGGAATTTGACGCGCGATGCCTTGATACCGTTCTGCTGCGCCAGCGCCGGCCACAGTCGCATCGACAGATCGCCGTCGGCAACGCCGACGGTCTTGCCGTCGAGATCGGGCAAGACATGGATGCCGCGGCTCCTGCGCGCGACGATCGCGTAGGGCGCGCGGTTGAACAGCACGAACGCCGCCTTGACCGGCGCCGAGTCCTCCTTGTCGCGAAGGCGGATCAGCTCGTTGATGTCGACCAGCGCAAGCTCGCTGTCGCCCTTGGCGACGCGTGCGAGCGCCTCCGGCGATCCGGCTGCACTGTTGAAGGACACGTTGAGACGTTCGGCGCTGAACCTGCCGTCCTTCGCCGCAAGGAAGAACGGCGCCATGCTCGCGTCCAACGGGCGGTCGAAGGTGAAGTGAATCGCAACGGACGGCGCAGCGGTCTCGGCCGCACTGACATCGCCTGCAACGAGCGTTGCAAGCGAGATCGAGAGAGCCAGCAGGCAACGGAGGGCGGTCGTCTTAAATCCTGACATCGATTGCGCCGGTTCCGCATTGTTATGGTTTCGTGACGCTTCGCGGCGCCCGGCTGCGGCCAGTCTCTCCGCGCCAACATGAACGGCAGATGAGCGGCGGTTGCGGCACGATTACGCAACCCCGTTCAGCTTGTGTTGGGGTTGGGGAACCCAACTTAGGCTGTGCGGGTTTTAAAGGCATGAGCCTGTCCGCAGGCGTCCATTCCAGGTCCCAAGGAGGGCCCAAGACATGTTCGAGCGATTCTCCAAGTTTGCGGGCCGAAAGGCCGTTCTGGCCACCGCCGCGGTGCTGGCGCTGACCGCGCTTGCCCCGACCGCGTCCTATGCAGGCGGCCGTCACTGGCATGGTGGTGGAGGCGGCGCGGCCGCAGCTGCGGCTTTCGCGGCCATCGGCACCGGTCTTGCCATCGCCGCGACCCGTGACTCCTATGCCTATGACTACGGTCCGGGCTATGGCTATTACGGCGGTCCCGCCTATTACAGCGGCCCAGCCTACGGGCCCTATTATGGTCCAGGCCCGAACTTCCAATATCAGCGCTATGGCGGCACCGCTCCGTCCGAGTTCTGCGGCCAGGGTTACTACCAGAACTGCTACTAGCTCTGGCAGCTGGAGTTCACCATGACAGGCCGTCGCGCTTGCTGCGCCGGCCTGTTTTTTGCTTTTATTGCCGCGCGTTAACACGCCCGCCATTTGTTTAGAGTAGTTTTGAGTACCATGAGTGATTCGCTTGAGCGGCTATATCTGGCTGTGCTCGCGGCCAGGGATCTTGATCCGGCAACATCGCGTACGGCCCGGCTGTTTCAGCGCG
The DNA here is from genome assembly GCF_014198205.1 of Bradyrhizobium sp. SBR1B. NCBI lineage: Bacteria > Pseudomonadati > Pseudomonadota > Alphaproteobacteria > Hyphomicrobiales > Nitrobacteraceae > Bradyrhizobium > Bradyrhizobium sp. SBR1B. The sequence continues at coordinate 257,287 of NZ_JACIHC010000009.1, read as the reverse complement.
GGCCCTCGAAAATGGCAAAGAAGCTCGCCGAAGAGGCCATCGAGGTCGTGATCGACGCCGTCAATGGCGACGCCGACGCCGTGATCCGGGAAAGCGCCGATCTCCTGTACAATCTCACCGTGCTCTGGGCCTCTGCGGGCGTGCGTCCCGAGGACGTCTGGCGCGAGATGGCGCGGCGGGAAGACATGCTCGGCATCGCCGAGAAGCTGCCGAAATCGTCGATGAAGCTGCCCAAAGTCGCGTCACCGCGCGTGGCCGCCAGGCGGCCAATTGTCGCGCTCGAGGGGCGTGCCGCGCGCAAGCGCCACTAAAGCGCGATGGGATCGCGGTGAATGGTTCATCGCGCTTTAGCCTCTTGTTTGAGCATGATCTTTCCGGAAAACCGCCGCACACTTTTCCGGATCATGCTCGAAACGTCATAATTCGCCTCAATCTCGGCATGGACAAATCCGTCCCATGGTGCTTCATCGCGGCGCCATGCTGAAACGTATCTACGACTGGTGCACCGACGCCGCTCACAAGCCCTACGCGCTCTGGATCATGGGAGCGGTGTCTTTCGCCGAAAGCTCCTTCTTTCCGGTGCCGCCGGATGTGATGCTGATCCCGATGTCGCTGGCGCGCCCGCAGCGCGCCTGGCTCTACGCGGCCGTCTGCACCATCACCTCGGTGCTCGGCGGCATTCTGGGCTACGCCATCGGCGCGCTGCTGTTCGACTCGGTCGGTCATTGGCTGATCCAGGTCTACGGCCTCGGCGACAAGGTCGACGCCTTCCGTGCCTCCTATGCGGAGTGGGGCGCGGTGATCATCCTGCTCAAGGGTTTGACGCCGATCCCCTACAAGCTCGTCACGATCACCTCGGGCTTTGCCGGCTACAACATTCTGTTGTTCACGATCTGCTCGATCGTCGCGCGCGGCGGACGATTCTTCGTCGTTGCGATCCTGCTCAACCGTTATGGCGACTGGATCCGGCACAAGCTCGAAGAGCGTCTTGGATTGTGGGTGGCGATCGGTGCTGCGCTGCTGGTGCTCGGCTTCGTGGTGGCGATCAAGCTGATCTAGAGCATGATCCGGAAAAGTGTGATGCGGTTTTCCGAGAAGATCATGCTCACTTGGTAACCCGCGCTTTGCCGCCGGGCCGGGTTCGGCTACGGTTGCCGCCATGATGGTTCGATCCGGCAATCCGGCCTTGCGGCTCGGGACGCTGATATCAGCAGTGCTGCTGGTCCTGCTCGGTGCCGCCGGGACCGGATGGCCGCAATCCGCTCCGCCGGCGCTTGGCTTGCAGGAGCAGGGGCCGCAGGCTGCGCCTCAGCCGTCGACACCCGCTCCATCGGCGCCGCCGGCGGCAGCGGAAAATCCCGGGCTGATCAATGAAATGGGCAAGCTGTTCGACAAGCTGCCCTCGATCCTGCCGCCGATCAAAAGCCCGAACGAGACCATGAACGATCTGTCGCGGCTGGCGAAGCCCTCGACCATGGTGTCGGGCCGGGTGGCCTGTCCGGCCTCGTCCAACGGTGCGCCCGATTGCAAGCAGGCCGCCGACCAGCTCTGCCAGAGCAAGGGTTACAAGGACGGCAAGAGCCTGAATGCCGACTCCGCGGAAAAATGCTCGGCCAAGGTCCTGATTCCCGGCAGGGCTCGCAAGCCGGACGACTGCCGCACCGATACTTTCGTGACCAGCGCGCTGTGCCAGAACTAAAGGACGTCGCGCAGCAACAAGGAGCGCCCATGAGCCGTACGGAGCAGGACTTCCTCGGACAGCGTGAGATCGCCGACGACATCTATTACGGCGTCCAGACCATCCGGGGTAAGGAAAACTTCCACATCACCGGCATTCCGATGAACCAGGAGCCTTACTTCGTGAAGGCGCTCGGTTACGTCAAGAAGGCAGCCGCCATGGCCAATCGCGATCTCGGCGCGATCGATGCCAAGGTCGCGGACGCGATCATCCTCGGCTGCGATCGCGTCATCGCCGGCGACATGATGGACCAGTTCGTCACCGACTTCATCCAGGGCGGCGCCGGCACCTCCACCAACATGAACGCCAACGAGGTGATCGCGAACCTCGCGCTGGAATCGCTCGGCTTCGGCAAGGGCGACTATCAGCACGTCAGCCCGAACGATCACGTCAATTACGGTCAGTCGACCAACGACACCTATCCGACCGCCTTTCGTCTCGCGCTGATCCTGCGGCTCGAGAGCTACATGACCGCGCTGCGTCAGCTCCAGGAAGCTTTCTTCGCCAAGGGTCGCGAGTTCGACCGTGTGCTGAAGATGGGCCGCACGCATCTGCAAGATGCCGTGCCGATGTCGCTCGGGGCCGAATTCCGGGGCTGGGGCACCACGATCGGCGAGGAGGTCGATCGCATCTCGGAAGCGCGTGCGCTGCTGCGCGAGATCAATCTCGGCGCCACCGCGATCGGCACCTCCGTCACTGCTGCGATCGGCTATCCCAAGCTCGCGGTCCGGCACCTCAGCGCGCTGACCGGCGTCGACTTCATCCTCGCCGGCGATCTCGTCGAGGCGACCTCGGACACCGGCGCCTATGTGCAGCTCTCGGGCGTGTTGAAGCGCACCGCGAGCAAGCTGACCAAGATCTGCAACGACATCCGCCTGCTCGCCTCCGGGCCGCGTGCCGGCTTCAACGAGATCAACCTGCCGCAGCTGCAGCCGGGCTCCTCGATCATGCCGGGCAAGGTCAATCCCGTGATCCCCGAGGTCGTCAACCAGACCAGCTTCCTCGTCATCGGGCTCGACACCACGGTGACGCTCGCGGCATCCGCCGGCCAGCTCCAGCTCAACGTGATGGAGCCGGTGATCTCGTTCGCGCTGTTCTTCTCGATCCGCACCATGGAGCGCGCGGTCAACAGCCTGCGCGAGAATTGCGTGGTCGGCATCACCGCCAACGAGGAGCACACCCGCAACATGGTGCTCAACTCGCTCGGCATCGTCACGGTGCTGAAGCCGCTGCTCGGCTACAAGCAATGCGCCGAGATCGCGCGCGAGGGCTACAAGAGCGGCAAGTCGCTGCATCAGATCGTGGTGGTCGAGCGCAAGCTGCTGATGCAGGAGAAGTGGGACGAGATGTTCTCGTTCGAGCGGCTGATCAATCCGGATCTGATCGGGTAGGCGGCCGTCATCCGCAACGCTCGCCTCGTCATTGCGAGGAGCTCTTGCGACGAAGCAATCCAGAGGATCTCCGCGGAGACAGGCTGGATTGCTTCGCTGCGCTCGTGGAGGACACAGATGGGAAGGAATTCCGCTGCTTGGAAATTGCTGCCCAGGCATCCGCCACGGCGGCAAAACGCAATACTTGACAGTGGAAAGATTGCCTTGTTGGTATGGCGGTCAACCTTCCATTGACCTGCCAATAGAGGATCGCCCGCAATGTCCATGCCTGCCTTGTTCAAAGGACGCCTGTCGATCCCCGTGATCGGCTCGCCGCTCTTCATCATCTCGGTGCCCGATCTCGTGATCGCGCAGTGCAAGGCGGGTGTGGTCGGCTCGTTTCCGTCGCTGAACGCGCGGCCGCCGGAGCTGCTCGACGAATGGCTGGCGCGGATCACCGAGGAGCTCGCGGCCTATGACCGGGCCCATCCCGACAAGCCGTCGGCGCCGTTTGCGGTCAACCAGATCGTGCACAAGTCGAACAACCGACTCGATCACGACATGCAGCTCTGCGCCAAGTACAAGGTGCCGATGATCATCTCCTCGCTCGGCGCGCGCGAGGAGATGAACCAGGCCGTGCACGGCTGGGGCGGCATCGTCTTCCACGACGTGATCAACCAGAAATTCGCGCACAAGGCGATCGAGAAGGGCGCCGATGGCCTGATCCTGGTCGCGGCCGGCGCCGGCGGCCATGCCGGCACCATTTCGCCGCTGGCTTTCGTCGCCGAGACACGAAAATGGTTCGATGGCCCGATCGCGCTGTCGGGGGCGATCGGCAACGGCAAGGCGATCCGCGCCGCGCGCATCCTCGGGGCCGACTTCGCCTATATCGGCTCGGCCTTCATCGCGACCAAGGAAGCCAACGCGGTGGAGAAATACAAGGAGATGATCGCGGGATCGACCGCCGACGACATTGTCTATTCCAACCTCTTCACCGGCGTGCACGGCAATTATCTGAAACCCTCGATCCTCGCCGCCGGCATGGATCCGGAAAACCTGCCGACCTCCGATCCCTCCAAGATGAATTTCGGTACCGACGCTTCCGGCGAGCGCGCCAAGCCGAAGGCCTGGAAGGAAATCTGGGGCTCGGGCCAGGGCATCGGCAGCGTCGAGGCCATCCTGCCCGCCGCCGAATTGATCGCGCGCTTCAAGAAGGAATACGACGAGGCGATCGATCCGCCGTTGTAAGCAGCGGTTATCGTAGCGCGCGAATGCCTCATCCGTCGTCCCGGACAAGCGAAGCGCAGATTCGGGACCCATAACCACAGCAAGAAGTTTGGCGAAGACTCGTAGTAAGTCTCGCGTCAAAACTTCTTCCTGGGGTTATGGGTCCCTGCTTTCGCAGGGACGACACTTTTTCCTGAATTCCGATTGTCCAAGCCAACAGAGATTTGAGCGATGCCCCCCATCTACCGCGTCGACGGCAACAGCGTCGTCACCAGCCCGGATGCCGCCGGTCCCTGGGACCGGCGCATGCAGCACGGCTCGGCGCCGGCGTCGCTGGTGACATGGGCGGCCGAGCGCATTCCGACGCCTGCTCCGATGGATATCGCGCGCGTCACCATCGATCTCATGCGCCCGGTGCCGGTGGCGCCGCTGACGATTGAGACTGAGGTCTTGCGTGAGGGCCGCAAGATTCAGCTCTGCGAAATCAAGCTGCTCGCCGACGGTGTGCAGGTCGTCGGCGCCACCGTGCTCAAGATCAGGCGCCAGGCGCTGTCGTTGCCCAACGACGTCAAGGCGCTGCCGGTGACGCTGCCCATGCCGGAGGACTCGCTGGCCGAGGATGGCCACGCCGCCACCAGCCCGTTCGTGCGTTCGGTCTCGATGCGCGCCGCGCGCGGCCGTTTCGGCCAGGCCGGCGCCGGCGCGATCTGGTTTCGCGTCGACCATCCGCTGATTGCCGGCGAAGCAATCTCACAGGCCATGCGTGCCGTGGTCGCCGCCGATTTCTCCAACGGCACCGCCTCGACGCTCGACTTCCGCGCCTGGACCTACATCAACGCCGATCTCACCGTGAACTTTTCGCGCCAGCCCATAGGTGATTGGATTCTGCTCGACGGCGATTCCTGGATCGGCCCCGACGGCGCGGGGCTCGCGATGTCGCGGCTGGCGGACCGGCAAGGCTATTTCGGCCGCGCGGTGCAGAGCCTGGTGATCGAGAAGCGGCAAGCGTGACGGCGGGGCCGCGATGGCTCCTTCCGAATGAACGGCAGGCTTCCGCCGCCGCGGAAGGGATGTTTGGTCGTGTCGACCAGAGCATCCTGCCAGTTCACATTCCGTAGAAGATCTTGATCTCCCACAGCACCACGATGATAGCCGTGATCAATGTGACCGCGGCGACTGCACTTTCCAGGGAAGCGACTCGCATGTCTTACTCCGCTTCCCAGCCCCGTCAGCGGTCTAGGTGATTCCCTGATTCGCCGGCAATCGCGCGGGGCTCGCCGGCGTGCACTCCGTCGCGCGTTGTGGTGCCGGAGCCACAACGATACCGTAGAATCCCGGGGTAATTACCCCACCATCCGGTCCCGCCCGCTCCAAAAACCGGCGCGCAGCACCTTCTTGTCGACCTTGCCGACACCGGTCATCGGCAGCTGCTTGACGAACTGAATCTGCTTGGGCGCATGCGCCGAGCCTTTTCGCGTTTTCACGAGGTTGATCAACTCGTCCGGATCGGGCCTTGCGCCCTCGCGCGGCACGACGATGGCGGTGACGGACTCGCCCCATTTCTCGTCAGGGATGCCGACGACCGCGACCATGGCGACGTCGGCGTGCTGCGACAGCACATCCTCGACCTCGCGCGGAAAGATGTTGAAGCCGCCGGACACGATCATGTCCTTCTTGCGGTCGAGGATGAACATGTAGCCGCGTTCGTCCTTGCGCGCGATGTCGCCGGTGTGGACCCAGCCGTTCTTCAGCGTCTCGGCGGTGATGTCGGGCCGCTTCCAATATTCCGCCATCACATGCGGGGCGCGCACGCAGATCTCGCCGGCCTCGCCGGTCTTCACCTCCTGGTCGTCGTCGTCGAGGATCCTGACCTCGCAGGCCGTGATCGGGAAGCCGCAGGACAAAAACAGCTCCGGCGTCTTGGGATCGTGATCGGCCTTGCGCAGCACCGAGACCGGATAGCATTCGGTCTGCCCGTAAAGCTGCGAGAACACCGGTCCGATGCGCTCGATGCCCTCGACCAGCCGGCTCGGCGACATCGCCGACGCCCCGTAGAGCACGAGCTCGAGCGAGGACAGGTCGGTCTTATCAAGCGCAGGATGGTCGAGCAGCACGTAAATCATGGTCGGCACGAACAGCGTGAAGTTGATGCGCTCGCGCGCGATCGTGGTCAGCACGGCCTCGGGATCGAATCCCTTCAGCATGTGCACGGTGCCTCCGCGCATCAGGGTCGGCAGCACTTTCGTGCCGGCGACATGGCTGATCGGGGCGACCGTGAGGTAGCGGGCGGCGTCGGGGATTTCGAAATCGGCGAGGATCGCGGCGGCTGCTCCGGCATTCTCGCGGTGATAGCGCAGCGCGCCCTTGGATTTGCCGGTGGTGCCGCCGGTGTAGTTCAGCGTGGAGAGATCATCGAGACCGGCGAGGCACTGCGCGCTGGCGTGTCCCGCGCTCTCGATGGCCGCCAGCAGATTGACACTAGCCGGCTGGTCCCGTCGTGAAGATCGCCTTCAGCCGGGTCGCCCTTGCGGAAAGCTCGCCGCCGCGGTCGCGGAAGGCGGCCGCATCGACCACCAGCATCTCGGCCTCGGAGTCCTCGAGCTGGAACAGCTGGTCCTCCAGCGATCCCAGCGGATGCAGCCAGGTGATGCAGAGCCGCGACAATTGCGCGGCGACGCCGGCGCACCAGGTGTCGGCGCGGTTCGCGGTGAGGAAAGCGACGCGCGCACCGGTTGCAGGCCAAGCCGCATGAACACGCCCTGGATGCGTCCGATCAGGTCGATAGTGCCCTGATAGCTCAGCGATCCCTCGGGCCATGCGAAAGCAGTGCGGCCGGGATAGCGCGACAGCGCCCGTAGCGTCTGCGCACAAGTCGGGGACGATGCGTGGAGCGGATCGGACATATGTTTCCTCGTTGCTTTGTCACCGGCTTCTGGCGTGCCAATGTTGCCGATGACGCTAGCACAGAGACTGCGGGAGGAAACGACAAAGCCCGCACGGGAGGCAAGCGTGACGAGGAGATTTGCGTGCCATCAGATCGACTGCAACGCTTCGGCGATCGTCTCGCTCTGCCGCTGATCGCAGCGCCGATGTTCCTGGTGTCGGGCGTCGAGCTCATGGTCGCGGCCTGCCGCAACGGCGTGATCGGCAGCTTCCCCACCGCGAATTGCCGCAGCACGGTGCAGCTCGATGAATGGCTCTCCGCGATCGCGATGCGGCTGCGGCAGCACGAAGACCAAACCGGCTGCAAGGCAGCGCCGCTCTGCCCGAACCTGATCGTGCACCGCTCCAATGCAAGGCTCGCGCAGGATCTCGCCGTGCTGCTGCGGCACAGGCCGGAGATCGTCATCACCTCGGTCGGCTCGCCCGCGCCCGTGCTGAAGCCGCTGCATGACGCCGGTGCGCTGGTGCTGGCGGACGTCGCCTCCATCCGCCACGCCGAACGGGCGGCGGAGGCAGGTGCCGATGGGCTCGTGCTGCTCACGGCGGGCGCGGGCGGGCAGACCGGCTGGCTCAACCCGTTTGCCTTCGTCCGCGCGGTGCGCGCATTCTACGACGGCATCATCGTGCTCGCCGGCGGCATCAGCGATGGCCATGCGCTGCACGCGACCGAAGTGCTCGGCTGCGATCTCGCCTATATGGGCACGAAATTCATCGCGACGCGCGAGAGCATGGCGGACGACCGCTACAAGCGGATGCTGGTCGAGAGCTGCGCCGACGACATTCTGCTCACCACTGCGTTCACGGGTCTGCAGACCAGCATGCTGAGGCCGTCGATCGTGGCCGCCGGCCTCGATCCCGACGATCTCCCGGCGCGCGGGGCGATCGACATCGCTGAGGATATCGACGTTGCCGCGCGCGAGAGCCGGCCAAAGCGCTGGCGCGACATCTGGAGCGGCGGGCACTCGACCTCGGGGGTGACGGACGTGCCGGCGGTCGACGAGCTGGTTGCGCGGACGCTCGCCGAATATCGTGCGGCGGGCGGGCCGTAGGCGCAGCCCGTCGAGCCCGGCCACGACGGTGTGGGTCACGGTTAATCCCGGGCTCCTCCGCCCCCCTTATTTAACGGCAGATTAACCATCGCCGGCCAAGAATCCCCTCACGGCCGCCAATCAGGGCCGAGAGGGACAGGCGATGGACTTCGATTTTCTCAACAGCAAGACAGCGGCTTCGCTGGACGAAATCCGCGTCCGCGTCGCTCATGCCCTGGCGCGACACCCGCTGTGCCGCAACGTCCGTTTCGACATCGTCAGCGTCCCCCGCACCCGTCGGGGCGGCAACTGGACGGTGACGCTGCAATCGGTCGAGCCGCGCGCGGTATGGGAGGCTTCGGAGATCGTCGCCGATATCCAGGACGCCTACGACCTTTCGGCAGCTGCCTGATTTCCTTGAACTTTCCGGGCGATGTCGCCGCAGTCCGCGCGATTGCCGCCGCGATGGCACGGTTAAGCCTTAATTATCGCCCAGTTGTCGGGCAGTGATCACGTGGACTTGAAGTTGGGCGCGGAGAGACGTTTGTCCAAAGCCATCACCATCGTTGTGCTGACCTGTTTCCTCGTCCTGGGCGCCGCCACCACCGCCATTCTTGGCCGGGACAGCGTGCCCAGCGTCAGCGAAGAGATGATCGCGCAGACGCCTCCGGCCAAGCCGCTCGCCACCAACCGCGCCGCCAAGGCCGACCGTCTGGTTCCGACCCTGGCCCTGGCTTCGGCCGCGTTCGAGCCGGTCCAGGTGCCGGCCGACAGGCTTTCGCGGGCGCCCGTGCTGGCCGAGCCGCTGCGCCAGGCCTTTGCCGCCGCCACGCCATCCGATTTCCCGATGCCCAAGGCGTCGAGCCTCTCCGAAGCGCCCGCGGCGGCTGAAGTTCCTGCCGTCGAAGTGCCGGCCAAGCCGAAGGTCGTGGCCAAGCCGCAGCCGCAGAAACACTATACCCTGCTGTCGGACGCACAGATCTCCGGCATCCGGGATCGCCTGAAGCTGTCCTCGTCGCAGGAATATTACTGGCCCTCGGTCGAGACTGCGTTGCGCAACGTTGTCCGCAAGATCTCGGCCAACAAGCTCTCCAATCCGAACGCGCCACCCAGCGCACAGATCGATCCGAACTGCGACGAGGTCCAGCAATTGAAGTCGGCTGCCATGCCGCTGCTGTTCCAGCTGCGTGACGATCAGAAGGAAGAAGTGCGCAAGCTCGCCCGCCTCATCGGGCTCGAAAAAGTCGCGCAGCAGATCTGACGCGGCGTTCCTTCCCAGGAACCGCTCGCCATCAGGAACATCCGGTAATCCCACGGCGTTGCTCGCTCCAAACAGGGAGTGGGTTAATGCGCGCCACGACAGCTTATTTCGTCGGTGCCGGAACCATTGTCGCGGCCATTGCCATTGGTCTGGGCGGCGGCATCGTTGCCGGCAACATCATGAATCCGGTCGCGTCCAAACAGGGCCCGGACACCAGCAAGATGGCGCAGCGCGCCGAGTCCGCGGGCGCGCCGGCACAGACGAGCGCGCCGTCGGAACGCGTCAATTATCTCACCGGCTCGCAAGCCTTCGGCGCAATGATTGCCGCGCCCGCGCAAGCCGAAGCGAAGCCGGAAGCTGTAAAGCCCGACACGCAGACCACTCAGGCGAATGCCGGACCGCCGGCGCCGCCGCCTTCGCAAGCGGCCGCGGTTGAGCCGCCCAAGGAACAGTCCAAGGAACAGTCGAGGTCAGCAATCGCATCGCCTCCGCAAGCCGCAAAGCCGGCTGAGCAGCAGGCCTCGACCGAGCCGGCCTCTTCACCCGAGAACGCCTATGCCAAGGCGAGGGACTCCGACGCGAAGCGCGCTGCGTCCGAGCGGCGCCGGATGGAGCGCCGCGAGCGCTGGACCGAGCGCCGCCACTACGATTCCCGCGAGCAGCGCGGCTTGCGCGACCGCACCGATTGGGACGACGTCGCGCGCAACATCCGCGAAGATTCCGATGTGCGTGATTACGCCAGCCGGCCGCGCGGCGGCTTCCCGCAGATCAGGTTGTTCGGGCCCGACGACGACTAGCGCCGAGCCCGCGATCGCGGCTTGCGATGGGAGAATGTCCGCGCGCATCGTCACGTCATTCCGGCGCGCCGCAATCCTTCGAGATAATGCGCACGATCCTCATCCCGCAGCATCGGCAGCTCGCGCGTGATCCAGCCGAGCGAGACCTCGGGCTGGGCGCGGCGCAGGCCTTCCAGGGCGGACGCTGCGAGCGCCGGATTTCCTGACATTCCGGCCGCCGCCGTCAAGACACGGTGCGCGCCGACGAAATCGCCGCGCTGTCGCATCGATTCCCGCGCCATCTGCACGGCTCCGTCATAGTCGCGGCCGACGAACCGGGCATAGGCCGCAACCCCGCAATAGATCGCTGCGAGCGGATCGCGCGGGCTCAGCCGCAGTGCGCGACGTGCGGCGGCATCGCCCTCTTGCCATCGTCCGGCGTAGCACAGCGTCACACCGTAAAAGGCATGCGCCATCGCGAAGTTCGGGTTGAGCGTCAGCGCCAGCTCGAACTCCGCCAGCGCGTCATCGAAGCGGCGGCGGAACAGGTAGGTGTAGGCAAGGCCATGATGGGCCCAGGCATCCTCGCGATCGGCCTCCACCGCCGCAAGCGCCGCGCGTTCGGCGATCGGCACTGTCGCGGCCATGTCGGCCCAGCCCATATGCGCGCCGAAGATATGGCTGGTCGCGAGCAGGCCCAGCGCCTTGCCATAGGCGGGATCGATCGCGACGGCCTTTTCGAGCAGCCCTTGCGCAGCGGCATTGTCCTCGCGCGTGCTGCGCCAGTGATGCGACAGCGCGCGCATCACGAGGTCCCAGGCATCCAGGCTGCCCGGCGGCTTCTGCTCGGCGCGAAAACTTTCGGCGGCGTAGAGCTGCGGCTCGATTGCGGCGACGATCGCCTCGGTGATCTCGTCCTGCACGGCGAAGATGTCGGCGAGCTCGCGGTCGTAGCGCTCGGCCCAGAGATGGCTGCCGGTCGAGACGTCGTTGAGTTGAGCCGAGATGCGCACCCGCTCGCCGCTCCGCCGCACGCTGCCTTCGACCACATAGCGAACCCCGAGCTCCTGCGCGACCTCGCGGATGTGCACGGCGCGGCCCTTGTAGACGAAGGAGGAATTGCGCGCGATGACGAAGAACCAGCGCAGCTTCGACAGCGCGGTGATGATGTCCTCGCTGATGCCGTCGGAGAAATAGTCCTGCTCGGCCGCGCCGCTCATATTGGTGAAGGGCAGCACGGCGATCGCGGGCCGTTCGGGAAGCGCGAGTGCGGCGCGCTGCACCCGTGCGGCGTAGCCAGGCTCCGGCGCGATCGCGCCACCCATCGTGCTACCTTTGGCCTCGACATCGCCGACGAAGCGAAAGCCCTTGCGGGCGATGGTGCGGATCAGGGCCTGGTTCGCGCCACTGTCGCCGACGGCCTTGCGTGCCGCGTTGATCCGGCTGGTCAAGGTGGATTCGGAGACGCTGCGCCCGTGCCAGATCTTGTCGATCAGCTCGTCCTTGCTGACCACCCGGTCGCGGTTCTGCATCAGGTGGACGACGAGATCGAAAACCTGTGGCTCCACGGCAATGGGAACCTGCTCGCGGCTCAGCTCGCGCCGGTCGGTATCGAGAAGGTGATCCCGGAACAGAAACTGCACGTCGAAACTCAGGCCTCATTACGAATTTGGGTAGCAAACGACAAAATGAAAATTTGGGTCGAAAACTGTGAGTCTGCCGAAGGGGACGTTTGGTTCATCGCGATCGCGTGATGGCAGCCATGCCGTGCGATTGGGGTCGGATCGCTGGGGGTGACGTGTTGACCGGATATCTCCCTCCGCAATCGACCCGTCATCCTTCGAGGCCTCCGCTTCGCTCCGGCACCTGCGGATGAGGGGCGATCGTGCGAGTGCGCCGTATGTCGTCGTGCGGGACGAATGTGCGACGAGCCGCGAATGTCCTTTGCCGGACCGTGTGCCCTGCGTAAGCTGTCGCCCACACAAACACCAACCACGAAGAAACGCCGATGCCTGCTTTTCCTGCCTCCACCACCGTGCTCGATTCCATGCTGTTCCGCGACGCCTTCGGTACGCCCGAGATGCGGGAGGTGTTCTCCGACGTCGCGCTGGTGGCGCGCTATGCCGAGGTCGAGGTGGCGCTGGCGAAGGCTGAGGCGAAATGCGGCGTGATCCCGCGGGAGGCGGCCGAGCAGATCGCGGCGCGGACGGACGTCGCCGCGCTCGATTTCGATCTGCTCAGGCAGGAGACCGACATCGTCGGCTATCCGATCCTCCCACTGGTGCATCAGATGGTGAAGCAGTGCGGCGAGGCCGGCCGCTACGTGCATTGGGGCGCGACCACGCAGGACATCATGGACACCGCCGTGGTGTTGCAACTGCGCGCCGCGCTCGGGATCGTCGAGCGCGACATCGCCGAACTTCGCCGCATCCTCGCCGACCTCTCGAAGCGTTACCGCGACACGCCGATGGCCGGCCGCACCCATCTCCAGCAAGCGCTGCCGGTGACCTTCGGCTACAAGACCGCGATCTGGCTCGCCATGTTCGACCGCCACGCCGAGCGGCTGGCGCAATTGAAGCCGCGCGTGCTGGTCGGCCAGTTCGCCGGCGCCGCCGGCACGCTGGCCTCGCTCGGCGGTCTATGAGCCTTTCGTCAAGGGACGCGGCGCCTCCTCGACCATGCCGCAGAAGCGCAACCCGATCTCGTCGGAGCTGATGCTGGCGGCGTCCAAGGCGGTGCGCCAGCACGCCGGCCTGATGCTCGACGCCATGGTACAGGATTTCGAGCGTGCCACGGGCCCCTGGCACGCCGAATGGATGGCGATCCCCGAAAGCTTCGTGCTGACCGCCGGCGCGCTGCACCAGGCGAAGTTCGCACTCGCAGGTCTCATCGTCGACGAGGCGAAGATGAACGACAATCTCGCCGTCAGCCGCGGCCTGATCGTGGCCGAAGCGGTCATGATGGGGCTCGCGCCGCAGCTCGGCCGGCAGGAGGCCCATGACGTGGTCTATGACGCCTGCCGTCAGGCCAACGAGAAGGGCATGAGCCTGGCCGACGCGCTGTCCGTGGACTCCCGGATATCGAGCCGCATCGATCGCGCCACAATCGAGGCGCTCACCTCACCGAAAAATTACCTCGGGCTCGCGCCCGCCATGGTTGACCGGGTGCTGAAATCGGCAACGCGTTGAAAACCAAAATGCGTGAAACTGCGTATCTTCTCCATGTCGCAAGGTGCTCGCGCACTTGCGTCCCGCGATGCTAGACTTAGATTGAACGACAGACTTCGGCAGAGGGCCCCGCATGACTGATCACCGCAATTCCGCCACTTCCATCGATCCCGTGAAACTCGACCGGCTGGCCGAGGTGGCGGTGAAGGTGGGCCTGGGCTTGCGGCCGGGACAGGATCTGCTTCTGACGGCGCCCGCGATCGCGCTGCCGCTGGTGCGGCGGATCGCCGTGCATGCCTACAAGGCCGGTGCCGGCATCGTGACACCGATCCTGTCGGACGAGGAGATGACGCTGGCGCGCTACCGCCACGGTCACGACAGCAGTTTCGATCGTGCCGCCGGCTGGCTCTACGAGGGCATGGCCAAGGCGTTCTCCGACAACACCGCGCGGCTCGCCATCGTCGGCGACAATCCGATGCTGCTGTCGGGCGAGGATCCTTCCAAGGTGGCGCGCGCCAGCAAGGCGAACTCGATGGCCTATCAGCCCGCCCTGGAAAAGATCGTCAATTTCGACACCAACTGGAACATCATCGCCTACCCAAGCCCGTCCTGGGCCAGGCAGGTATTCCCTGATGATCCCGAGGACGTTGCGATCGGCAAGCTCGCGGATGCGATCTTCGCGGCCTCGCGCGTCGATCGCGAGGATGCGATGGGCAATTGGGCGAGCCACAATGCGGTGCTGCGCGAGCGTACCAACTGGCTCAACGGCCAGCGCTTCCGTGCGCTCCAGTACAACGGACCGGGGGTCGACCTCACCATTGGCCTTGCCGACGGCCACGAATGGGAGGGCGGCGCCTCGCTCTCCAAGAACGGCATCAGCTGCAACGCCAACATCCCGACCGAAGAGGTCTTCACCACGCCGCATTGCCGCCGCGTCTACGGCCATGTCGTGAGCTCGAAGCCGCTGTCCTATCAGGGCACGCTGATCGACAACATCGCGGTGCGCTTCGAGGACGGCAAGATCGTCGATGCAAAAGCCTCGCGCGGCGCGGAGGTGCTGAACAAGGTGCTCGACACCGATGAGGGCGCCCGCCGCCTCGGCGAAGTGGCGTTGGTGCCGCATTCCTCGCCGATCTCGCAGAGCGGGCTGTTGTTCTACAACACGCTGTTCGACGAGAACGCGGCATCCCACATCGCGCTCGGCCAGTGCTATTCGAAATGCTTCGTCAACGGCGCGCAGCTCACCCCGCAGCAGATCGCCGCGCAAGGCGGCAACCAGAGCCTGATCCATATCGACTGGATGATCGGCTCGGCCGAGACCGATATCGACGGCATCTTGCCCGATGGCAGCAAGGTACCCGTATTTCGCAAGGGCGAGTGGGCGAAGTAGCGCGTCTTGCGGCCATCCTTCGAGACGCCCGCCGCTGGCGGGGCTCCTCAGGATGAGGACGGAGTGCGCGGCCGTCGCTCCAGCGGGCACCGAAGTCGATCAGCCTCATCCTGAGGAGACCGCGAAGCGGTCGTCTCGAAGGACGAGGCGCGCGCTCAGGCCTCTGCCGAACCGCCTCACGCCGCCGCGTTGCGCAGCATCGGATTGTTGTCGATGCTGAAGCGGTTGAACAATGTCGTGAACGGGCTGCCGTCCGTGGCCCGCACGATGGCGTCGGAAGCGGCGATCGCCTCGTAGAGCGCGCCGACGGGATCGTCCGCCTCGCCCAGGGCGAGGTTCATGCGGATCTCCTCGCGAGCCTCGTTGATCTCGTCCTCGTCGTCGAGTGTCGCCTCCAGCGCCTCCGCCGCACGCCGCATCTCCGCGAGGTCGCCGCCGCCGGAAAATTTGAGGATGTCGAGCCAATAGGGGCGGGCGACGACGAGCTGGACGAACGCTTCGAACGTATCGGCGATAATTCCCGCGCGGCCTTCCGATGAGACGTAGAGCACGTTCTGCGACGGCAGCAGCACGAAGGCGCCGCCGGAGCCGTCACTGCCGATCTGCCGGGGGCTTTCGATGCCGTCGATGGTGAACCAGGGCTCCTCGTCGGGCGCGAAGGAGACATCGAGGCTGAACAGCCAGGCGACGGCCTCACGATTGGCTGTCAGAACCTCGGGCGTGAGGGGCATCGGCGTGGCTCCGTTCTATGCTTCCGCGCACTTTGTCGCACCCCAAAAAGGATCGGTTCATGTGCGCGAATTTGCAGGGAAATCGCGACGTTAACCGTTTCGCGCCTGCAACTTGCGGCTGATTTTCGAGGCCTGCGTAAGAAAGAATTAAAAACGGATGACTAGCGTTCCCGACATCTTTCGAAACAATGCGGGCCGAGACCCGGCCATACTTAATTATATCCCCTGGGGAAGAAGATGTCGCGCTCATTGATTGAAATCGGTAGTTGTAACGTGGATCTCGAGCTCCGGCCGATCGAGCCATCCTGGATCATCGAGGGCAATCCCGTGTCGCGCTCGCATATCCTGTCCACCAGCGCCGACGGCACCGCCTCGACCATTATCTGGCAGTGCACCGAAGGCCGCTTCAACTGGTACTACGATATCGACGAGACGATCATGATCATGGAAGGATCGATCGTGCTCGAAAGCGACGGCATGCCGCCCAAGCGCTACGGCCCCGGCGACGTGATCTTCTTCCGCGACGGCGCGCATGCCAAATGGCATGTCGAAGGCCACGTCAAGAAGATCGCCTTCTGCCGCAAGACCAATCCCGTGATGATCGGTTTCCTGATCCGCGTCGTCAACAAGCTGAAGAAGATCTTTACCTCCACCGGCGAGCGCCGTCCGGCCTCGCTGATGGGCGCCGGCTAGAGCATGATCCGGAAAAGTGTGCAGCGGTTTTCCGAAAAGATCATGCTCAAACAATAGTCTCAGTTCAAGAACGCTTCCCAGCGGCCACGACGGAAGAGGGGTCGGGATCAACATCCCGGCCCCTTTTCTCGTCATGACGGCAGCTCGAGCCGATAAACGTCGATGGCGGTCTGCGAGAACAGCGCGGTCTTCTCGGCCTCGCTCAGGGGTGCGGCGATGCGCTTGAAGGCGTTGAAGATCACCTGGTAGCTGCACTGGCCCTTGTCCGGCGGGAAGTTGCTCTCTCGCGCGGTTGGGTCCGAACGCCTCGATGCAGGTTTCGACGTAAGGGCGCCAGGCCGCGGCAAGCTCCTCGGATGACGACGGCCTGTCGCGCATGTGGAAGTCGTAGCCGAGCAGGCACATAGCGAGGCCGCCGAGCTTCACCACCACGTTCTCACATGTCGCGATCTCGCGGATCGAGGCGCGCCATTGCGCAAACACCTCTTCGCGCCGCCCCGCAAAGCGGCCGACGCCGGCCGGGCCGCCGCAATGGTCGAGCACGATCCTGGTGTCGGGGAAGGCGCGCGCCAATTCGGTCAGTTCGCCGATCTGTGGATGGAACAGCCAGGCATCGAAGCTGAGGTTGAGTGGTGCCAGGCAGGCAAAGCCTTTGCGGAAAGCGGGATCCTGCAACAGGCCCTTCGGCCGGTTCGCATACATGCCGGCGACGACAGGATCCTCGTCCCAGGCCGAGGAATGCCGGATGCCGCGGAAGCGGCCATTGCCGGCGGCGATCTCGGCTTCCAGCAGCGGCTTGGCGGCGTCGCCGAGCAGCAGATTGGCGTGGCTGACGATGCCGGCACAGATCGCCGCCTTGCCGTAAGCGCCGCTCGCGCTCATCGCGGCGACGCCGTTGGCGAATTCGACCTCGCCGACGGGCCGGAACGCCTCCGGCCCGTGCGCGCGATACATCGAGCGGCAATCGACATAGACCGTGGCAATCACGTTGTGGCCGGAGGCGATGTCGGCCGCCATCTCCTCGATCAGATAGCGGTGCCCGCGATTCCAGAGATGGTGATGGGGATCGACGATCGGCCGCAAGGGATCAATGATCTCCTCTTGATGCAGCGCGAGCCAGTCCTCGCGCGGCTCGACGAACAGCCCGCTCGTATTCGCGGGCACACTGCTTGCAGCCATC
Organism: Bradyrhizobium sp. SBR1B; assembly: GCF_014198205.1. NCBI lineage: Bacteria > Pseudomonadati > Pseudomonadota > Alphaproteobacteria > Hyphomicrobiales > Nitrobacteraceae > Bradyrhizobium > Bradyrhizobium sp. SBR1B. The sequence continues at coordinate 239,783 of NZ_JACIHC010000009.1, read as the reverse complement.
GCGTGTTCGCTCCCTCTAAATTTTTGTGTCGGGAGCCTAGCATCTCACGCGCACGCACAGGAGCGCGCATTGCTCAGAGCCCCACAGCAGCGGTGGAGCAAGGTGCGCTCCCTCTCCCGCTTGCGGGGAGGGCTGGGGTGGGGGTGCTTCCGCAATGGGACACTCCCGATACGGAGAAAGCCCCCACCCGGCGCTACGCGCCGACCTCCCCCGCAAGCGGGAGAGGTTGCAGCGAGTTTGCCGCCGGATCGTTTCAATCAAAATCCAATCGGCCTAAGTCCTTCCGCCGCTTCGCCTTCACATCGACCATTAGCCGCCAATCACTTGCATCGGCCGGCTTGGCCTCGCCGAGCCAGTGGAAGAAATCGCCGGTGATTTCCGTAAAGCTCCAGCGGGTCAGCTCGCCGGCCTCCGTTGTGCCTTCCTGCACGATGTCGGCGCCGCGCGGCCGGCCGATCTGCTGGCGGAAGACGCTGCGTCCGGGATCGAACCAGGAAATCCGCCACGCAGCGATGGTCGGATCGTAGACGCGCAGCGTCGTGCCGTACCAATTGCCCGCAATCGGAAAGTCGGGGCTGCCTGCGGGGCGCGGGATGATCCAGACGTCCTGGACGGCGCGGCCCTCCAGCACCCAGCCAAAATGGATCTCGCCGGCTGCCGTGTGTTTCGCTGCGCCGGGCCCATGGGCGCTGATCTCGGCAACCCAATCCCCGACGAAGCGGCCATAGAGCTGCAGCGCCGCCGCGTGCTCGGGGTTCGGTCCATCCGCGTGCAAGAGTCTGGCAAAGTCGGTCATGTCGATCTCCTGTTTCAGACAGATCAGCACGACCGGCCGATCGCCGGCTTGGAGAAAATTGCGCGTCAGACCCCGTCGAGGATGATCACCGTCGGCTTCGACGGCAGCGCATCCCGCGACATGCGGAACGACCGCTCGGAGCGCCGGTCGATCTCGAATTGCTGGCCGATCCGGCGCATGAAATCGTCGAGCGGGGTGGCGAAGCGATGCATCGGCAGCACGACCGAGGCGCGCAGGCGCTTGGTGATGTCAGAAATCCCTTCGAGCGACATGGTGTAAGTGCCGTCGATCGGCACCATCACGATATCGAGCCGTCCGATCTGGGCGAAATGGCTGTCGTCGAGCTTGTGATGGAGGTGGCCGAGATGGCCGATACAGAGCCCCGCGACCTCGAAGATGAAGATCGAATTGCCGTCGCGGATCATGTCGGCGCCGGCATCATCGCCGAAATAGCGGCGGATGTCGGTCGTGACATTGCGGATGAAGGCGTCACTGATGCGCTCCGACACGATCGCCGGCTTGCCGTCCTCGCCCCAACCATGCAGCACGTGAGGAATGCGCTTATCGGGAAACAGCGAGTAGTGCGTGCTGTGGGCCCGGTTCATGGTCACGACGTCGGGCAGTCGTCCGACCTGATAGGCGCCGCTATAATCGGTCGCGATGCGCAGGCCGCCGGGCGTGTCGATGAAATAGGTGGAATGGCCGGCATAGGTGATCTCGACCCCGCCTGTGCCGGCCGCCGGCCGGAACGCCACCGGCAGGATACGCGGGGCCGCGTTGGCCATCGCTAGGCATTCGCTGCGCTGTGGCTGCTGGGCGGGGGCAGGGGCGGCCAGCCAACTGAGAAACGCAAGAGCCGTCAGCAATGGTCGAAACATGCAGAACCGTCCGCCGCTCATCGACGATCTGCTGAGTGTATCGACGAATTATCCTCGCGTCATGTGGTGCCGGCCAGCCGCGCCAATCCGCCGCTTGCCTCGATCAGTTTCACGGCTTTCCTGTCGAAGGACACGAAAGTGTCGGCTCCAAGCCAATTGCCTTCATGGGCGATGACGCCATCGGCGAAATCGCCCCCGGCCTCGAGGAGCGACAATCCAGCCTCGGCTGCCGGCCGATCGACGACCGCATTGGAGGCATTGATCAAATGCCGGATCGAAGCCGAGATATTCTCAGCCGAAGTTTTGTAGCCTCGAGAGAGAACCCAGGCCAGTTCGCACAGTGCGGGAATCGAGATGGCTATTAGGTCTGCCTTCTTGAGAAGGGCTTCGGCCACCTTGCTCTGTTCGGCGTCATCCCCGACCAGAACGCGCACCAACACGTTGGTGTCGGGCGTTATCTTCATCGCTTGCCGGTCCAGCCGTCAGCGATGACTTCGTTCATCTCCTCGATCGACAATGATCGACCGTTCGTTTTTCCTCTCAGGAAACCGAAGGCGTCCGAAATCTTTCCGACGGGCCGAGCTGCCTTCACCTCAACCCGCCCTCCAGGAAGCTTCTCTATCGAGATCTTGTCGCCGGGATGCACACCGAGGTGCTCCAGGAGATCCTTCCGCAGCGTAACCTGCCCCTTTGCCGTGACAGTAAGCGTGCCCATGGGATCCTCAATTCTTGATAGCCGATAGGTAAGGTAATTTAGCCTTACTTTCAAGTGAGGCAGGCAAGGCGCCTCTCACGCCTTCTTGTCCCGCCTTGGGCTGAACTTCCAGGTGATCGCAACGAGGCTGGCGGTGATCAAGCCGCTGATGAGGCCGGCGATGGGGAGTGCAAGCAGCAATGCCGCGGTTGCGGCCCAGCCAATCGAGGAGAACGCCTCCGCGAAGGTCGCGAGCCGCGACGAGGTCTGGCGGCGGCGGAATTGGCTGCGCCGGGCCTGCACCCGGAACCAGAGCTGGATCGCGGTCGCGGAGGCCGAGAGAATGATCGCGCCGGCACTCACTGCTGCCTGGATCGGTGCGGCGAAGGCCAGAGCGGCGATCAGCGGGCAGAAGATGACGGCGATCGCGATTAGCACCACCTCGATCTTGGCGCGGATGACGGCGGATGGCGTCAGCGGCGCAGTCGCGACCAGGTCGGGGGCGTCCTCGCCCGAGATGGTCAGCCAGGCCAGTCCGCCGGCAAGCTGTCCGGCCGCCATCACCACGACTGGCGTGATCAGCGTCAGCGCCGCGGAGCTGTCGGCAAAATTGCGCCAGAGCAGCAAGGCCGGCGGCACCAGATAGAGCAGCTGCATCAGGGTCTGCGAGATCAGCCAGGGATCGCGCCAGAGCAGCGAGAACTCCTTGCGCCGCAGCGCCTGCTGCCGCGACCCGGCGCGGAACGGGCGCTCCTTCGCGCGCCTGTTGCCGGAGGCGCCGTAAGCGGCGGCATCGATCGCCGTGTCGGCAAAGCGATGCGAGAAGATCGCCATGACGCTTCCGAGCAGCACCAAAGCGAGCGCCAGGAGCGGCAGCAGCGCTTCGCTGTCGCCCATCGCCGCCCGCGCCGGCCACCACCAGATGCTCTCGACATCGGGGGCATGGGCGGCCACGCTGCCTGAGGTCAGGATGGTGAAGCGCGACAGCGTGCCGTAGGACATGATCGCCGCGACCTGGAGCGCGATGACGAAGCCGGCGCCGATGATCGCGGCGAGGATCTGGGCGATCAGGCGCGTGCGCGCCGGGCCGATCAGGCGAAACAACAGGATGGTGACGGCGATCGCGACCGCCGCGGCCGACAGGCCCATGACGACGACCACCCCGAATGCGCTGAGCCAGCGCGCCCCGCCGCCGATCACGAGCACGTCGATGAAGGGCGTCGAGAACAGCAGCGCGATCGCGGTGACGGTCAGCGCGATCGCGGCGATGCGGACCGAGAACAGATTGGCGAGCGTCGCCGGCGAGGACATGATCAGGTCGAGATCGGCGCGGGCGTAGAACACCCGCGTCACCGATTCGATCGCCTGCGACAGCATCAAGGTCCAGGCGAGAAAGATCGTCGCCGAGATCACGATCAGCGAGGATTTGTCGAGCGGCAGCTGCAGATCGGCGAAACGGCCGATCACCGCCCAGGCCGGCAGGTGCAGCAGCGCGGCGAAGCAGATGAGGCCGATGACGGCGGCGCGCGCCCGCTTGCGCCGTCCGCCGGTCATCATGGCGAACCATTCGCGCCAGGCGAGCCGGAGCTCGTGGCGTGCGAACCAGGAGAGCGCGGTGGCCGAGCTCATGCGGCTTCCGGAAGCGTCACCAGCGCGATGAAGAGATCCTCCAGGCTGGTATCGGCATGGCCGTTCTGCTGGCGCAGCTCGGTCAGCGTGCCCTCGGCCACCAGGCGGCCCGAGGCGATCACGCCGATGCGGTCGGCCATGCGCTCGGCGACTTCGAGAATATGCGTGGTCATGATGACGGTGCAGCCGGCGCGGACACGTTCGCTGAGCAGGCCCTTCACGTGGCGGGCGGAGACGGCATCGAGCCCCGTCAGCGGTTCGTCGAGAATGATGAGGCGGGGATCGTGCACCAGCGCGCCGGCGAGCGCGACCTTCTGGCGCATGCCCTTGGAAAAGCCTTCGCAGCGCTCGTGTCGGTGCGGCTCGAGGCCGAGCGAGCCGAGCAGGTCCTGCGCGACCGGCTCCGAGACCGACGGCGCGATGCCCCAGAGGCCGGCGACGAATTCGAGATATTCGAGCGGGGTCAGCTTGTCGTAGATCATCGGCTCGTCGGAGACCCACGCCATCACCTGCTTGGCGGCGACGGGATTTTCGAGCGCATCGATGCCGAAGATCGAGACCGCGCCGGCATCGGGCCGCAGCAGGCCCGCGACCATGCGCAAAGTGGTGGTCTTGCCGGCGCCGTTGGGACCGACCAGCGCATAGAATTCGCCGGCGTGGATGGTGAGATCGAGGCTGTCGACCGCCAGACGGTCAAAACGCTTCGTTAACCCCAGGACTTCCAGCGCCGGCTTGTCCCGCTTCATGACGCCCACACTATCCGGGTTTTGCATCGCTCGCGACCATGATCCCAAGATGTTTCGGCACCGTGAATCTACGGCCCACAAATTCCGCCATCCGGTTTCGACTAATGGCAAGTCACCGTTTGTTGACAGTACGGAGCGGTTCAGGCTGAATTGGTTCCGGACAAATGGCGCTAACGCAGCGAGACGACTGCGTAGCGACTGGACACAAGATGCGGCAAGGCGGTCGGGAAGAGCCGCCGGCTGTATCGGGAGGACGCGCGTCAATGCTGGATTTCGTTCAGCAGCTGGTCAGCGGTGTTGCGCTCGGCTGCGTCTACGGCCTGATCGCGCTCGGCTTCGTGCTCGTCTACAAGGCCACCGAGGTCGTTAATTTCGCCCAGGGCGATCTGATGATGCTCGGCGGCTTCTTCGCCTTCACCTTCATCGGCATGATGGGCCTGAACTACTGGATCGGCTTTGCCGGTGCGGTGGCCGCGATGGCGCTGTTCGGCATGCTGGCGGAGCGCGTCGTGGTGCGGCCGATCCTCGGCTATCCGCAATTCTCCATCATCATGGCGACCATCGGCCTCGGCTATTTCCTGCGCTCGGTTGCCGGCATGATCTGGGGCACCGATGATCTGAAGATCGAGACCCCGTTCAGCCAGGGCGTGCTCCGCATCGGCTCGCTGGTGCTCGCCTACGACAAGCTGTCGGTGATCGCGGCGACGATGATCCTGTGCACGCTGCTCTATCTGTTCTTCAACAAGACCACGCTCGGCACCGCGATGCGCGCCAGTTCCGAGAACATGCTCGCGGCCTACTACATGGGCATTCCGGTCAAGCGCGTGGTGTCGATCGTCTGGGCGATCAGCGCGGCGGTGGCGACCTGCGCCGGCGTGCTGCTGGCGCCGATCACCTTCATCCATTCCAATGTCGGCCTCGTGCTTGGCCTCAAGGCATTTCCCGCTGCGGTCCTCGGCGGCTTCGGCTCGATCCCGGGCGCCGTGGTCGGCGGCGTCCTGATCGGCGTGATCGAGAGCATGGCCGGCTTCTACCTGCCCGAAGGCTGGAAGGATGTCGCGCCGTATCTCGTGCTGCTCGCGGTGCTGCTCTTGAAGCCCGAAGGCCTGTTCGGCCACCACGTCCGCAAGAAGGTCTGAACGCCATGCGCTTCCTGTTCAAGACCGACTATGAGGACGACATCAAGCTGTTCCCGCATTCGGGCTATCTGGTCTCGTACGGCATCCTGCTCGTACTGCTGCTGATCGCGCCCTATGTGCTCTCCAGCTATTTGATGAGCCAGCTCGTCTTCGTCTGCATCTATGCGATCGTCGGCGTCGCGCTGCTGATCCTGACCGGCTTTACCGGCCAGGCCTCACTCGGTCACGCCGCGTTCCTCGCCATCGGGGCCTACACGGCGGCATATTTGCAGAAGTACAACGTGCCGTTCCCGGTTTACTTCCTCGCCGCCGGAGGTTTGACCGGCATCATCGGTGCGATGGTCGGCTTTCCCGCTTTGCGCCTGACCGGCATCTACCTCGTCATCGCCACCATCTCCTTTGCCCTGATCGTCGAGGAGATCCTGGCGCGCTGGGAAAGCGTCACCCACGGCAACGAGGGTATGCGGGTGAAGACGTTGTCGCTGCTCGGCGTCACCGTCCCGCGCGACAGCCCCACCTTCTATTTCCTCTGCCTCTCGGTGCTGGTGCTGACCATCGTCGGCACGCTCAACCTGCTGCGTTCGCCGACGGGCCGCGCCTTCGTCGCGATCCGCGACAGCGAGACGGCGGCGCGCAGCATGGGCGTCAATGTCGCGCTCTACAAGGTGAAGTCCTTTGCGATCTCGGCGGCAATCACCGGCTTTGCCGGCGTGCTGTTCGCGCACAAGCTCTCCTTCATCTCGCCGGAGATGTTCACGCTCCAGCTCTCGATCGAGTTCATCATCGTGATCCTGATCGGCGGTACCTTCAGCCTGCACGGCGCGGTGCTCGGCGCGATCTTCATCGTGATGATCGATCCGTTCCTGACCTATCTGAAGGACGACATGCCCGGTATGATCGCTGGGATCGCCGCGACGTTCGGCGCCGGCCCGGCCACCGCCGGCAACATCCAGTCGAAGGTCGCGGCCTTCGCCTCGCTCAACGGCCTCAAGGGCGCGATCTACGGCATCATCATCGTGCTGTTCGTGTTGTTCGAGCCGCTCGGTCTCTACGGCCGCTGGCTGAAGATAAAACTCTTCTTCCAGCTGTTCCCGCTCTACAAGCGCGCCACCTTCAAGCGGCAGAAGATCTACGTGAAGTCGGAGCGGAACCGATGAGCTATTTCCGCGCCGAGAATCTGTCGCTGCATTTCGGGGGACTCAAGGCCGTCGATGCGGTGTCCTTCGCGGTCGAGAAGGGCGAGATCCTCTCGATCATCGGGCCGAACGGTGCGGGCAAAAGCTCGATCTTCAACCTGATCTCGCGGATCTACCGGCCGACCTCGGGCCGCATCTTCTTCGAGGATCAGGATATCACCGAAGAGCCGCCCTACGACATCGCCAAGCTCGGCATCGCCCGCACCTTCCAGAACATCGAGCTGTTCGAGAATGCGACCGTGCTGTCCAACCTGCTGGTCGGCCGCCATCGGCATTCGACCACGCAGCTCTGGCAGGAGCTTTTGTTCCTGCCGAGCGTGCGCGCCAACGAGAAAGTCCATCGCCGCAGGGTCGAGCAGGTCATCGAATTCCTCGACCTCGAACCCTATCGCGACAAGCTGATCTCGGGCCTGCCTTACGGCGTGCGCAAGGTGATCGAGCTGGCGCGCGCGCTGTGCTCGGAGCCGAAGCTGATCCTGCTCGACGAGCCATCGTCCGGCCTCAATGTCGAGGAAACCGACGACATGTCGTTCTGGATCCGCGACATGAAGAGCGAGCTCGGCGTCACCGTATTGATGGTCGAGCACGACATGTCGCTGGTCAACCGCGTCTCCGATCGCGTCATCGCGCTCAACTACGGCCGCGTGCTGGCGATGGGGTCGCCCGCCGAAGTCCAGCAGCATCCCGACGTCGTCGCTGCGTATCTGGGAGCTTGACGCATGGTTGCCGCCGTCACGCCCGAAATCATCTTAAAACTCTCCAACATCGAGAGCTATTACGGGCCGATCATGGCGATCCGCGGCATCTCGCTGGAAGTGCCGCGCGGCCGCATCGTCACCCTGCTGGGGGCCAATGGCGCCGGCAAGACCACGGTGCTGAAGACCATCTCGGGCATTCTCGACCCACAGAAGGGCTCGATCGAATTCCTGGGCAAGCCGATCCAGCGCATGGAGGCCGACCGGATCGTGCGGCTCGGCCTCAGCCATGTGCCGGAGGGACGCGAGGTGTTTCCGTTCCTGTCCGTGCGCGAGAACCTGATGATGGGGGCCTATCCGCGCAAGGACCGCGCCGGCGTCGCGGAGGATCTCGAGCGCGTCTATGGTTACTTTCCGCGGCTGAAGGAGCGCATCAACCAGCCGGCCGGCCAGCTCTCGGGCGGCGAGCAGCAGATGCTGGCGATCGGCCGCGCCCTGATGAACCGGCCGACGCTGCTGCTGCTCGACGAGCCGTCGCTCGGCCTGTCGCCGCTGCTGGTGAAGGAGATCTTCACCATCATCCGCCGCGTCAACGAGGAGCAGGGCATGTCGATCCTGCTGGTCGAGCAGAACGCCAAGGTGGCGCTGGAGACGGCGCATTACGGCTACGTGCTGGAGATCGGCCGTATCGTGATGAACGACACCTGCGACCGCTTGATGCATTCCCAGGACATCCAGGAGTTCTACCTTGGCGCCAAGGAAGCGGGCGCGCGGGGCGAGCGGCGCTGGAAAAAGAAGAAGACGTGGCGGTGAGGAAGAGCTGGCAGTAAGATGAGCTTGCCATCCGCACTCAAGACCGCCGGCAAGGCAGGCAGCGGAGGCAGGCGACAAGGAGGAGACGTGCATGGCCCGACCGGCGGTGCTGACGGTCGCTGATACGATCGCGAAGAGCTTCTTGCGCGCTGCGGAGACGCGGGGCGATCGGCCGGCCATCCGCGAGAAGAAATTCGGCATCTGGCAGCCGACAAGCTGGCGCGAATGGCTGGCGATATCGAAAGAGATCGCCTACGCGCTTCACGCCTCCGGCTTCATGCCCGGCGACGTCGCCTCCATCATCGCCAATGCCGTGCCGGAATGGGTCCATGCCGACATGGGCATCCTGTGCGCCGGCGGCGTCGCTTCGGGCATCTACCCGACCGACGCGTCGTCCCAGGTCGAGTATCTCATCAACGATTCCCGGACCAAAGTGATCTTCGCCGAGGACGAGGAGCAGCTCGACAAGATCCTCGCCTGCCGCTCGCGCTGCGCGAGCCTGCAGAAGATCATCGTGTTCGATATGGAGGGCCTCAGCGGCTTCTCCGACGACATGGTGATGTCGCTCGACGAGTTTCGCGCGCTCGGCCGCAATCACATGGTCGGCCGCGAGGCGCTGTGGCAGGAGATGCTCGACAGCCGCGGCGCCGGCGATCTCGCGATCCTGGTCTATACCTCCGGCACCACCGGTCCCCCCAAGGGCGCGATGCATGCCAACCGCAGCGTCACGCACCAGATGCGTCACGCCAACGACTTCATCCCGGCGCAGGAGGACGAGGACAGGCTGATCTTCCTGCCGCTGTGCCACGTCGCCGAACGCATCGGCGGCTACTACATCTCGGTCGCACTCGGCTCGGTGATGAATTTCGCCGAGAGCCCGGAAACCGTGCCGGACAATTTGCGCGAGGTGCAGCCGACCGTCTTCCTCGCGGTCCCACGCATCTGGGAAAAATTCTACTCCGCCATCACCATCGCGCTGAAGGATGCGACCCCGCTGCAGCAATGGGTCTATCGCCGCGCCATCGGCATCGGCTACCGCATGGTCGATTACCGGATCGAAGGCAAGCCGCCGCCGCTGTCGTTGCACCTCGCAAGCCGGATCGCCTACCGGCTCGCATTCCGCAACATCCGCCGCATGATCGGGCTCGATCGCTGCCGCGTCGCCTTCACCGGCGCAGCGCCGATCGCGCCGGAGCTGATCCGCTGGTATCTCGCGCTCGGCATCGACATGCACGAGCTCTACGGCCAGACCGAGAATTGCGGTGTCGCCACCATGATGCCGGCGGAGCGGATCAAGCTCGGTTCGGTCGGCACCGCCGTGCCCTGGGGCGAGGTCACGCTGTCGCCCGAGGGTGAGATCCTGATCAAGGGCGACTTCCTGTTCATGGGTTACCTGAACCAGCCGGAGAAGACCGCCGAGACAATCGATCAGCGCGGCTGGCTGCACACCGGCGACGTCGGCACCATCGACAATGAAGGCTTTGTCCGCATCACCGACCGGATGAAGGACATCATCATCACCTCCGGCGGCAAGAACATCACGCCGTCCGAGATCGAGAACCAACTCAAATTCTCGCCCTACATCTCCGATGCGGTCGTGATCGGCGACAAGCGGCCGTATCTGACCTGCCTCGTGATGATCGACCAGGAGAACGTCGAGAAGTTCGCCCAGGACCACGACATTCCCTTCACCAATTACGCGAGCCTGTGCCGGGCGACCGAGATTCAGGACCTGATCGGGCGCGAGATCGAGCAGGTCAACGGCAATTTTGCCCGCGTCGAGACCATCAAGAAGTTCTACCTGATCGAACGCCAGCTCACACCGGAGGACGAGGAGCTGACGCCGACCATGAAGCTGAAGCGCGGCTTCGTGAACAAGCGCTACGCCGCCGAGATCGAGGCGATGTATCGCGAGCGCGCGGTTGCTTGAGCAAGATCCGGAGGATCATGCTCAAGAGAGATGGATTTGAGAAAACGGCGAAGGCTTGAGAGGCCCGATCCTTCGCTCAACACGGGCCACTGAAGGAGGACTGCAATGTCGAAATCGCTGAAGGCGCTGGGCCTGGCGGTGAGCGCCCTTGCGCTGACCTGTCTGCCGGCCGCCGCTCAAACCAAGGTCACCAATGAAGGCATCTCGGCATCCGAGATCGTCATCGGCACGCATCAGGACCTGTCGGGCCCGATCAAGGGCTGGGGCGTGCCGGTCTCCAACGGCATGAAGATGGCGGTCGAGGAGATCAACGCGGCGGGCGGTGTCCAGGGTCGCAAGATCAAGCTTGTCGTCGAGGATAGCGGCTACGATCCGAAGAAAGCTGTGCTGGCTTCGCAAAAGCTGATCGAGCGCGACAAGATTTTCGCGATGGTGGGACCAATGGGATCGCCGACCGTGCTCGCTGCGCAGGATATCCTGCTCGACGCCGGCGTGCTTCAGCTCTTCCCGCTGACGGCGGCCGAGTTCACCTTCAAGTTCGATGCGGCCAAGCCGCAGGAGCGGCTGAAGTTCAACAACCTCCTGCCCTATGTCGAGAGCACGCGCGCAGCGCTCAAATACATGATTGAGGCAAAGAATTTCAAGAAGCCGTGCATCATGCATCAGGACGACGAGTACGGAAAAAACGTGCTCGATGGTTTTAACCAACAGCTCGCCGCCATGAAGGTGCAGCCGGCCTCGATCACGAGCTACAAGCGCGGCGCCTCCGACTTCTCGGCGCAGGTCGCCAAGATGAAGTCCGACGGCTGCGACCTCGTCGTGCTCGGCGCGGTCCTCCGTGAGCCTATCGGCACGATGACCGAGGCCAGGAAGCTCGGCTGGGAGGTCACCTTCCTCGGTGCCACGCCCGTCAACGTGCTCGAAGTGCCGGCGCTCGGCAAGGAAGTGGTGGAAGGGCTGTATGCCGCTTCGAACTTCGAAATCCCCTACGAAGACACCGCGAAGGGAAAGGTGAAGGACTGGCTCGTCAATTACAAGAAGATGTTCAACGCCGACGCCAATACGCAGGCGATCATCGGCTACAATGCGGTGATGACGTTCGCGCATTATGCCAACAAGGCTGGCAAGGATCTCACTGGCCAGAAGATGCTCGACGCGCTGGAGTCCGGCGACAAGTTCCAGGATATCTTCAATTCGCCGCCGACCGTGTTCTCGAAGACCAACCATCTCGCCACCACCGTCACCCAGGTGCAGCAGGTGAAGAACGGCCGTTGGGTGCTGGTGAAGGACAATCTGATGTTTTGATGAAGGGCGGCTCTCGCGACACGACCGGTGCACCCTCTTCCCTTGCGGGAGAGGGTGGATCGCCGCAAAGCGGCGAGCCGGGTGAGGGGTCTCTATCCTCACGAATAGCCTAGCGAGCGGAAAAACAACTCATCCGGCGCCAGAGCCGAAGCTTGGCTTCGGCGTTTTCTCCCGCAAGAGGAGAAGGAAGAAGCTCGCCAAGCTGAGCGAAACTCAAGATCCCCCGCTCGCCGTCCCCGAATTCACCGGTGCCAACTCGTCCTCGCGGCAGCGCCAGCCGTCGGCGGCTTTGACGAACGCAAAAGTGCGCTGGATCCTCAGGCGGCGCGTCACGTTGAAGGCTTCTGCCGAACGCTCCTTGTTGGCGGCGCTCGGCTGCGGGAGGCCGGTCCTGGCGTCCCAGCAGGTGCCGGTGCAGCTGGATGCGACCTTGCTGCACATGGTGAAGGGCGCCAGCACCGCCATTTCGATTTCGCCGGTGACCTGCGCCTCCTGTTCGGTCACCTGGCTGTCGAGCGCGTAGACGCGGTTGATGCGGAGGAAGCTGCCGCACGAATTGGCCGCATGGATCCGCGCCGCGCAGAAGTCGACCGCGTCGGTGTCGGGGATGCGGGCCGCGACCTGCCGGCCGAACACCTTTCTGGGGTCGCCCTTTGCCGTGCGGATCTCGTCGGCCTTGTGCTTTAGATGGTCGGAGAGACAATCCTCTGCGGATTCGAGCTCCTGGAGCGGCACGTTCTCCTTGCCGACCAAATTGCATTTGCGATCGCGCTCTCGTGTCCACCTGCCATATTCAGCGAAGGCAAAGCGCGCTGCGGTCGGGTCCAGCTTGCCGATCAGGCCGAGCACCTGGCCATTGAGCTCCGTTTCGGCGAGTGCCAGCGACGGGTCCGCACAGATCACCGCGCCCGCCGCGGTGTTGGCGGCAAGGCAGTCGAAATCCGGATCGCGCAGGATCGCGGCGCGCTCCTCTGTCACCTTGAGCAGGCACGCCTTTACCCGCTCGAAATCGTCGGGGCGGATCGCGGTCTGGCCGACGATGCCGCAGCCGAGATTGCGCTGGCGGATCCAGATCGCATTCTCCTCGATCGCGGGAAGGCGATCGGGCAGGCGGGCGAGCCGCGCCTCGATCGCGGTGTTCAGCTTCTCGGCGGCGGCGGCAAGCGTGGCATCACCGCAGAACAATTGATTGCCGGGGTCGCGAATCTGCTGGCAGTTGTTCTTGGCGAACAGCGGCAGCCGATCGGCGATGGAGCGGTCGGACTGCGCTGACGCGGGTGAGGCGAGCGCCAGCAACGCAATCACAGTCAGCACGATGAACCGCATTCCCGTCGCCCCCGCAAAGCCGTGGCTATGCTAGCCGTCCGGATCGCGTGGTGGAATGGGTTTTTGGTGAACCGAGATTCGTAGCCCGGCTGAAGCGTAATCCGGGATTCGAGCGATAAGCGACCGCGCCCCGGATTTCGCTGCGCTCCATCCGGACTACAAGATGGCTCAGCGCGCCTCGACGGCCATCATCGAGACCTGCATCGGTTCGTCGACATATTTCATCACGGCCGACCGATGAAGCGCGAACAGCGGCTGGTAGCTCCGCGCAGCGTCGTCCTCGACCATCGCCATGCGGCGGTTGTCGAGCATCAGCCAGCGGCCATCGAGGCGCGCGGCGACAACCGCATGCTCCTCGCCGGCCCTGACGTCGCGCACCACGACGATGCGGAGATCCTCGGCGGCCACGCCCGCCAGCCGCAGCGCGGCCAGCTTGGCGATGGCATAGTCCTCGCAATCTCCGGCGCCGCGCGCGAAGGTCGCCAGCGGCGAGCTCCAGACGTCGTCGATGCCGTCATTGGCGGGCCGGATGGCAAGGTTGATGGCGCGGTTGGTCTCACCAAGCCGGGCGCGGCCATCGCGGGCGCGGGCCTGGTCGACGATGGCAAGCAGCTTCAGGACCGCGGGCGAAGCGCAATTGTCGCGGTCACCGTCGCATAGCGCGAGCTGCACCATGTCGCCGTCGAGCTTGTCCTTCAGCAGGAGCCATTTCTGTTGCAGGCTGCCGGCGGAGATGGCGAAGGCGAACACGCCGAACGGCTCGGCGGATTTGCGCACGAGTAGGCCTGCGCCCGGCGACAGCAGCGTGCCGGCGCGAAGCTCGGCGGCCGACCCACACAGGACCAATCCGCACAGGACAAGGATTGCGCGCCAGGCGCGCGAGCGAGCAGCGGTCTCCATCTGACATCCCCTTCCGGCTTCGGTCCAAGTCCCCCTCGACCTGAACGCGCCGGGCTTTGTTGCTTTCGCGGAGATAGTGCGAGACAGGCTGTTTTGTTCTGCTTAACGCGCCCGGCTGGGGTTCCAAATCCGGGGAACAGGCTGAAACAGGCCCGTCCAAATTGCGTAAAATTTTACGATTCGCCGGCTAGGAGGTGTCAGTCTGCCGCGAAATCGAGCCAATTGCAGACACAGGTTGTGGCAGTGCCGAATCTGGGTCCTATGGCTAACGACCCCCCTATTTCATGGGGTTCTGTTAGTTAGGTCACAGATTTAAGTGCGTATTTGCCGCAGGATGCTGCGGGACCTCGCGAAGGTAAGATGACGCAAGTATCTGCTCTTTGACTATACGGCAGGTTACTTTGGATGACTGGAAATGCGCGGAAACAGGCCGAATTCGACTTCCGAATATTTAAAAGGTTACTTTCGCTTCTCTGGAGCGACGCCAAGACGTGGGGTTTCCTGGGGCCAAGTGATGCGAAATCACACAAGCAATAGATGGTATCGCTAAGGACTTGCTAATGCTATGCAAGCTTAGGCGGTCGATACTTACTTAAATTTTAACCCTTTTTACGGTGCCCGGTTGAACTACGCTGGCCAATTTGACGCCGCGATTGCTTTGGATGGCCAGGGTTCCCGCTCGCCCGGCGGTGCCCATGTCGATTCCTTTACGGCGAAGGCGCACGGTTACGTGCCTGAGGGCGCGTTCGTTGTTCCCGACCCCAACCTGATCTTCAACGGCGAATTCAAGCGTGCCGGTCTCGATCTCGTGCTGTCCCACGAGGGGCACGAATTCGTCGTTCACGATTATTTCAGGGGCGAAAAGCGTGCCGCGCTCGCCTCGCCCGACGGCGCCCATCTCACTGGCGAAATCGTCAACGCGCTTACGGGTCATGTCCAGGTTGCTCAGGCCGCGCCCGGCGGCGCGGCCGCAGCCCAGGTCATCGGCCACGTCACCAAGCTCGTGGGCAGCGCGACCGCGATCCGCAACGGCGTCTCGGTCATCCTGAACAACGGCGACAACGTCGAGCAGGGTGACGTGGTCTCGACCGGCGCGGATTCCACGCTCGGCATCACCTTCATCGACGGCACCGTGTTCGGCCTGTCCTCGAATGCGCGGATGGTGTTGAACGAGATGGTCTACGACCCCAACGGGTCGAGCAATTCCTCGCTGCTGAGCCTCGTCGCCGGCACCATCACCTTCGTCGCCGGCGAGACCGCCAAGCACGGTGACATGAAGATCGACACGCCGGTTGCCACCATGGGCATCCGCGGCACCGCCGTGCTGACCCAGATCAACTTCGTCGTTCCCGCCGGTGGCGGCGATCCGCAGCCGCAGGCGAGCTTCCAGGTGCTGGTCGAACCGAACGGCACGACGGGCTCCTACATCCTGTTCGACAAGGTCACGCTGCTGCCGATCGCGACGGTCAACCAGGCCGGCCAGATGATCCAGATCAGCGGCGGCAACGTCTCGATCTCCAATGCGCTGATGTCGCCGGATGTTCAGAAGCTGATCACGGACGTGTTCACGCTGAAGTTCACCGACAACAACACCAACACCAAGCTGACCACGAACTTCACCGACACGCTCACGCCGATGAGCCTGGACGTGGTGTTCAAGTCGGGGGGCGGCGCCGTCGCGACCGCGACATTCGTCAATCTCAATCCGCAGGGATCGGAGGCGCCCAGCACGTCCACGCCGCCCATCGTGCGTATCCCCGGCCAGCCGATTGTGCAGAGCTTCGACGCCGGCGGCAATGTGAAGTCGGCGTTCGCGCTGACCGAGCGTGCTGACACCACCGGCGACACGCATTCCGATACGATTTCCGGCCTGATCAGATTCGTCGATCAAAACCTCGGCGACCGGCCGACGGTGAGCATCAGCCTCGCCGAAGCGCCGAACTATGTCTACAAGGACGTCGGCCAGCACGACGTCACCGGCTCGCTCTCGGCGCTCCAGAAGCAGGACATCGCGGCGACCCAGATCCAGATCAACGTCGCCCCCGACGCCGGCAACAATAACAACGGCTCGGCGGTCTGGACGTACACGATCCCGGACAAAGTCTTCGACTTCCTCGCGGCCGGCGAAACGCTGACGCTGACCTATATGGTCCGCGTCGACACTAATTTCGCAGTCAATCCCGAGTCCAAGTTCATCCCGATCACCATCACGGTCACGGGAACGAACGACAAGCCCACCGTCGCGACGTTGGGCGGAACCGTCATCGAGAAGGTCGGGACCGGCAACGAGACTCTGGATACCATCACGGGCACTGTCACCTTCACCGACGTCGATCTGACCGACCGCCCGATCGTGAGCGCGGCGCTCTCGTCGACCCAGCCGTTCAAATATCTCGATGCGCAAGGCCACGACATCACGTCGACGCTGACGCCGCAGCAGCTCGCGGCGAT
Organism: Bradyrhizobium sp. SBR1B; assembly: GCF_014198205.1. Classification (NCBI taxonomy): domain Bacteria; kingdom Pseudomonadati; phylum Pseudomonadota; class Alphaproteobacteria; order Hyphomicrobiales; family Nitrobacteraceae; genus Bradyrhizobium; species Bradyrhizobium sp. SBR1B. The sequence goes on along the minus strand of NZ_JACIHC010000009.1, from coordinate 223,285 downwards.
CGCCGCCGTCGAGGTGCCGCTGACCGTGGTACAGGGCGCGGGAAACAGCAATAACGGTTCGGCCACCTGGACCTACAGCGTTCCCGACCATCTGTTCGATTTCCTCGCCAAAGGCGAGAAGCTGACCCTCAACTACGTGGTGCAAGTCGATGACGGGCACGGCGGTGTCGTCAGCACGCCGGTTACCGTGTCCATCGACGGTGCGGACGTCAATGTCGAGGGCACCAACGACGTGCCGACGATCGTCGAAGATCTGACCACGCCGACCGGTGCGGTGACCGAGGATACGGCGGCCACGCTCGCCGCCAACGGCACCATCACATTCAACGACCCTGATCTCACGGACACCCACACCGCGAGTTTTTCGCTGAAGTCGACGATTTCGAGCGCGCATCTGCCGGGCTTCAGCGACGGCACCTCGCATATCGGCACGTTCAGCCTCGGCTCAGTGAATGAAAGCCCGGGCGCCAGCTCCCGCGGGTCAGTGGGCTGGACCTTCACGCTCGACGACAACGACCCGGTGCTGCAGTCGCTGGCGGAAGGGCAGACCATCACGCAGGTCTATACTCTCAGGATCGACGACCATCACGGTGGGACCGTCACGCGGGACGTCACGGTCGTCATCACCGGCAAGAACGACGCGCCGACCGTGACCAGCGGTGCCGCGGCGGCGACAGGTCATGTCGTCGAGGACGCGGGCCTGACGCTGTCGATCGACGGCACGCTGGCGATTCAAGACCTCGATCTGATCGACACCCATGCGGCGCAGGCGGTGTTCAAGTCGTCGTCCATCAGCTCGGCTCTGCCGGGCTTCGATGCCGACAGCACGCACATCGGCACGTTCACGATCGATCAGTCGGTGCTGGAGTACAATACCGACACGAGCAATGGCGCGACGCTGGGTTGGCATTTCAGCCTCGACAACAGCAATGCAATGCTGCAGTCGCTGGCGCAGGGCCAGACCATCACGCAGGTCTATACCGTTACGTTCGACGATCATCATGGCGGTATCGTCAGCCAAGACGTCACCGTCACGATCACGGGCGTCAATGATGCACCGACGATCACGAGCGATGCCGCCGCAGCGACGGGCGCGGTGACCGAGGATGAGTGCGCCTCGCTCACGGCGGACGGCACGCTGGCGATCCAGGATCTGGACCTGACCGACACCCACACGGCGGCATGGTCGTTCAAATCTTCGTCCGTCAGCTCGGACCTGCCGGGCTTCGGAGCCAGCTCGCATATCGGCACCTTCACGATCGATGCGGTGTCCGAATCCGGCAGCGACAACGACGACGGCGCGACACTGGGCTGGCATTTCACGCTCGACAACAGCGACCCCGTGCTGCAGTCGCTGGCGGAAGGGCAGACCATCACCCAGGTCTACACCGTTACGCTCGACGACCAGCATGGCGGCAAGATCAGCCAGGACGTGACCGTCACCATCACCGGCACCAACGATGCGCCGGCGGTGTCCTATGTCACGTCGGACTACATGAACTTCGACGGCCAGACCATCGCGGTCGGCGAGGTGCCGACCGTCGCGTCCGATGGGGTTACGCTGGATGGCTGGGTAAACTGGAACGGAGGCGCTGCGCCCGACGGCCAGGTCCTGTTCTACAACGGCAATACCTCGACAGCCGGCTTCGGTCTTATCGGTACCGTCGTCAGCGGCAATCTGGAGATCGAAATTCTCGAGGGAGGCGTCGATATCCTGGATACCGGCTTCGCGCTCACTGCAGGGCAATGGCATAACCTCGCCTTGACGCGCGATCAGGGTACCTTCACGCTTTTTGTCGATGGGAACGCCGTCTACTCCCACAGTGGAGGCGTGAACGCGGTCGGCAGCGGCCAGGATCCGTCCTACATGATGATCGGGGCCGCAAGCGACAGGTACGCCCCCGGCTTCGGGGCGCAGGGCTTCACCGGCTCGATCGCCGATGTCAGCGTCTGGACCACCGCGCTGACGCAAGCTCAGATCCAGTCGATCGACTTCACCGCGCTCACCGGCAACGAGGCCAATCTGGCCGCGTATTACCAGCTCGCCGACGGCGGTGGGACCACGGCCTCCAATGCGGTCAACCCCGCCAAGAGCCTCGCCATCGCGGGCGATGCAGACTGGGCAAGCAGCACCTCCGGGCCGGGCGGCGCCGTTGCCGATTTGGTGGAAACCAATGCCGGCCAGCTTGCGCATGGCGTGCTGGTGGTCTCCGACGTCGATGCGACCGATCACGTCACGGTGGCGGTCAGCGAGGTACAGGTTACGCTCGACGGCGTGCTGCAAACGGGCAGCGTCGGCGGGTTGTCGAATGCCGACCTCCTCGCGGATCTCACTGTCCCCTCGGGTGATATCCTCGACGGCACCGCGACTCATACGCAGTTCACCTGGACCTTCAATTCGCACGGGCAGGCGTTCGATTTCCTCGCCGCCGGCCAGACGCTGTCGCTGCAATACACGATCGTTCCGTCGGATGCCGAGGGCGCTGGCACGAGCGCAGTCGTTACCGTCAACATCGCCGGCAGCAACGACGCGCCGACGCTGGCCGATCGCCACATCGGACCGCTCGAGGATACGACGGCCGACGACACCTTCTGCGATCTGACCGGGACGTTGGCGGGCAACGATGTCGATGCCGGCGAGACGGCGACGCTGACCTATGCCGTCATCAACGCGGATCACCACGCGGCGACGACAGCTGGCGGACTCTACGGGACGCTGACGGTCAATCCCGATGGCAGCTACAGCTACGTTCCGAACGCCGCCGTGATCAACGCGCTGGCCGACGGCTCCTACGCGGATATTTTCACGGTCCAGACCACAGATGCGCACGGTGCAACCGGCACGGCCACGCTCACCGTGGACGTGACCGGCGCGGACGAAAGCGACGCTCCGGTGATCGACGTCGACCAGATTTACGTCACGCAGGAAGGCGACATGGTGTTCGTCCATGGCATCACCGTCGCCGACGCCGACGCTGCTCCCGATGAAACCTTCACACTCACTGCGGCGGCGGATTCGGGCGCATATGTGGAGCCAGCATCGACGTCCGATACCTTGGCGAGCGTCAATTCGGCCCTTCAATATCTGACATACGCCGAGCCGAGCCCAGGTGGGACTGCGACGGATAAGCTGGCGATCACCGTCACCGACAGCCACGGTGCGAGCGATACGGTCAACCTGATCTTCAATCTGGCCGAACAAGGCCCGGTGACCCTCGCCAGCACAGATGGCAAGGATGTGTTGTTCGGGACGGGCTATCAGGATCAATTCGTGTTCGCGGCCAATTCGAATCGCGACATCATTCTGGATTTCACGCACAATCAGGACCACATCGACCTGTCGGCCGTCGTGACCACCGCCAGCGTGTCCGACTGGATGGCTCAGCACGTGGCTGCGTCTGGAACGGATACTTTGATCACGCTCGATGCGGCGAACACCATCCTCGTCAAGGGTGTCAGTCTTCAGGCGAGCGACTTCATAGTGCATTCCTGACACCCCTGGGCGAAGCCGATCGTTGGCACACCAGGTCGGAGCTGCCGCTCGTCGTCAAAGCGTGATATTCCACCAGCATGAAACGTCTCAAGATCCTGCGACGGTGGTTTGCGCGAAAGTTCGGCTTTGCGCGGCTGATGTGCCTTGCGCTGCTGGTCGTGTTCGCCGGCGCGCGGCTGTGGGACCCGCCGCCGATCCAGGAATTGCGGCTGCGCACCTTCGACATGTTCCAGCTGATCGATCCTCGCCATAAGACGGCGCGGCCGGTTACCATCGTCGACATCGACGACAAGAGCCTCGCCAGGCTCGGACAATGGCCGTGGCCGCGCACGCGCATCGCCGACCTGATCCAGAACCTCACCAACAATGGCGCGGTGGCGATCGGCTTCGACGTCGTGTTCTCGGAACCCGACCGGCTCAACCCGGACCTGGTCGCGAGCCACATGCGCTATCTGGACGATGCCACCCGCGCCAAGCTGCGCGAGCTACCGAGCAACGACCAGATTCTCTCCGATGCGATCAAGCGCTCGCGCGTGGTGCTGGGCGAGACGGGGCTTCCCGAGGTTTTGACCGAGCTTGATAAATCACTTCCGCTCACGGGGGTGGCGACCGTCGGCGAGGAGGGCGCCGAACGCTTCCTGTTCGAATTTCCAGGCTTGCTGCGCAACGTGCCGATCATCGAGAGGGTTGCTGCCGGCCGCGGCCTGTTTTCGATCAGGAAAGAGCGGGACGGGTTCATCCGCCGCGTGCCGATGATCATGCGCGCCCAGGGCAACATCATGCCCTCGCTCAGCCTCGAGATCCTGCGGGTCGTCACGGGCACGCCGACGCTGCTGGTCAGGACCGACAAGACCGGCGTGCGGGCCGTGCGCCTCAAGGGCGTCGAGATCCCCACTGACAAGAACGGCCAGTTCTGGGTGCACTACGCCCGCCGGGATCCCTCGATCTACGTCTCCGCGGCCGACGTGCTCGACAACAGCGCGTCGCCGAGCAAATTCGCCGGCAAGCTGGTACTAGTCGGGACCTCCGCGGCCGGGCTCAACGACATCAAGACCACGCCGGTATCCTCGACCATGCCGGGCGTGGAGATCCACGCCCAGGTGCTGGAGAGCGTGCTGAGCGGCGCGGCGATCTCGCAGCCAAATTACGCACTCGGCGTCGAGCTGCTCGCCGCGCTCATCATCGGCCTGCTGGTGATCATATTCACGCCGAATCTCGGACCGGTGCGCCTGGTGCTTGCGGGTGGGGCCTTCGCCGCGATCCTGGTCGGCGTATCCTGGTTCTTCTACGCACAATACCGCTATCTCATCGACTTCACCTACCCGTTGCTGTCGACCACCGCAGTCTACCTGACGCTGATCTTTGCGAGCTTCGTGCGCGAACAGCGGCAGCGCGTGCAGATTCGCGGGCAATTTGCGCAATACATGTCGCCGGTGCTGGTCGAGCAACTCGTGCAATCGCCGGAGAAGCTCGTGCTCGGCGGCGAGGAGCGCGAGATGACGATCATGTTCTCCGATGTGCGCGGCTTCACGACGATCTCGGAGAGCTACAAGCACGATCCACAAGGGCTCATCGAGCTGATGAACCGCTTCCTGACGCCGCTGACCGACGTCATCATCGAGCGGAAGGGCTACATCGACAAATATATGGGCGACGCCATCATGGCGTTCTGGAACGCGCCACTCGACGATGCCGAGCACCAGATCAACGCCTGTGAGGCCGCGATCCAGATGCTGGAGCAGATCGACACGGTCAACAAGGAGCGCGAGCAGGAAGCCGCCGAGGGCGGCCGCGTCTACATCCCGCTCAATGTCGGCATCGGCCTCAACACCGGCATCGGCGTGGTCGGCAACATGGGCTCCGACCTGAAGAAGAACTACTCGGTGCTCGGCGACAGCGTGAACCTGGCATCGCGCCTCGAAGGGCAAACCAAGGAATACGGCTTTCCCATCATCGTCGGCTCTCGCACCGCGCTCGCCGCCAAGGACAGGTTCGCGATCCTCGAGCTCGACTTCATCATGGTCAAGGGCAAGACCGAGCCGGAGGTGATCTACGCCATCGCCGGGCGCGAGGACGTCATGCATTCCGGCGCCTTCCAGCGCCTGCGCAACATCACCATCGAGATGCTCGGCTGCTACCGCGGCCGCGACTGGCAGGGCGCACTCGATGCGATCGAACGCGGCCGTCACAGCGAAGACGCCGATACGCTGGAGAAGCTGTTCAGGCTCTACGAGGCGAGGATCAAGGATTTCCAGCTCAACCCGCCGCCGGAAGGCTGGACCGGGGCCTATGCGCTGCTGACGAAGTAGTGGGTGCGGGGCTCCGCTGGGGCCTCAACGATGGTGTCGTCCCTGCGAACGCAGGGACCCATAGCCACGGGGAGCGGTTACGGCGCGAACCGGCAACTCCGAGTCGTCGACAAACTACTCCCTGTGGTTATGGGTCCCGAGTCTGCGCTGCGCTTGCCCGGGACGACAGCCGTGTTGGACGCGGCGGTGTGCCCGAAGCAAAAACTCTCGTAGGGTGGACAAAGGCGCGCAGCGCCGTGCCTAGGATCTTGCTGGCAAATGGAGAAATGGTGGGCACGCTACGCTTTGCCCACCCTGCGACACCTGTGTTCCCCTCACTCCATCCCGATGGTCGTCAGATCCTGAAACCAGTGCTGGGCCTGCACGAACTGCTTGATCTTCGGCGACAGCGCGTGCGGGTTGGTATCGTGCACGACCCAGACCAGCGCGGCGTCGTCCACGATCAGCGCGTGCGCCTGCGCCAGCAGCTCGTCCTGCTTGGCGCTGTCGAACGTCTGCTTGGCCTCGTCGATCAGAGCATCCACCTTCGGGTTCTTGTAGCCGCCCCAGTTGACGCCGACCGGCGCGATCTGGCCCGAATGGAAGAAGCGAACGATAGCGTAAAGCGGGTCTGACGTGACGTAGGCGATGTTGTTGGCGGTGATGCCGGCATTGATCTCGTCGGCCGCGCCCTTGCGCCAGTGCGTGTAGAGCGTCTCGAGCTCGACCACCTTGAAGTCGATGTCGATGCCGATCTCTTTAAAACTCTGCTGCAGGAATTCGTTCATCGGCAGCGACAGCATCTGGCCGGTGCCTCCTTGCGCGATGATGAAGGTGGCCTTCAGTGGCTTGGCCTTGGAGTAGCCGGCCTCCTCGACCAGCTTCTTCGCTGCAGCCAGATCGTATTTCAGCTCGAAGCCCGGCTTGCCGAACCACGGGCTCGACGGGTCGACCTGGCCCTTGGCAGGCTTGGCAAGGCCATTCATCAGCCCGACCACGGCGTCACGGTCGATCGCGAGGTTCAGCGCCTTGCGCAGGCGGATGTCGGTCCAGGGCGAGCCCGGCAGCACGCTGAGATGATAATTCCAGACATGCGGTGTGACGTTGTCGACGAGCTTCATGCCGGCCGCTTTCAGTTGCGGCACGGCATCCGGCGCCGGCGTCTCGATCAGATCGACCTGTCCCGCAAGCAGCGCGTTGGTGCGGGTCAGTGCTTCCGGCATCGGCACCAGCACGATCTTGTCGGCCTTCGGGATGCGCTTCTTATTCCAGTAGTCCGGGTTCTTGCTGAGTTCTGCGAGCTCGCGCGGCACCAGCTTGGTCAGCTTGAACGGGCCGGTGCCGGAGGGCTGGCTGGCGAACTTGTCCCAATCCTTGCCGAGCTTGTCGTACTGCGCAGGGCTCGACACCAGAAACCACAGCATCTGATAGGGGAAGAAGGAGTCGACCGTCTTCGTGGTGATCTCCACGGTGAAATCGTCGACCTTGGCGTAGCTTGCAACGGAGGGAAGGCGGGTCTTCACCTGCGCGCTCTGCCGTTTGTCGAATTGCGGCGCCTTGTCGTTGAGCACCTTGTCCAGATTCCAGATCACGGCGTCGGCGTTGAACTCGCTGCCGTCGTGAAACTTGACGCCCTTGCGAAGCGTGAAGCGCCATTTGGTCTTGTCTGCATCATCCACCTTCCACTCGGTGGCGAGCCCCGGCACCAGCTTGCCAGGCCGGTCGGCGACATCCATCTCCCAGGCGACCAAGGGATCGTAGATCGTGTAAGCCGTGAACTGATAGGCGCCGGCGCCGCGATCGGGCTGACCCGTGGTGAGCGGAATGTCGGCCATCGAGATGCCGTAGCGCACCACCGTTTCGGCGCGCGCCGAGATTGCGGACAACGCCAGCGCAAGCACGGCGAGACAAATCGATAGACGAACACGCATGGCCCAAAGCTCCCAGGGGATTTCGGGACCGAACTTGCAATCTTGATGCCAGAATAGGCAGCGCGGCGCGTGCACCCGCCTGCGGCCTACAAGGACTTGTCGTCGCAGGGCCAAATCGCAGAATAAGTTTCTCTTTGGCATAGCCATTGCATACGATTGCATCAAAAATAGTCATCGAAGCCGGAAAAGGATTGAGGCGATGCTTACTAAGAAGAAGAACATGCGCGCGGCATTGATCGCGGTGCTCGCTCTAACGACGGCGGCCGCATGGCCGCGTGAGGCCAGTGCCGAAACCGTGCTGCGCATCGGCATGACCGCTGCCGATATTCCGCGCACGTTGGGCCAGCCGGATCAGGGTTTCGAAGGCAACCGCTTCACCGGCCTCACCATGTACGACGCGCTGACCGGCTGGGACCTGTCCTCCGCGGAGAAGGCGAGCGTGGTGATTCCCGGCCTTGCCACCGAGTGGAAGGTCGACGATGCCGACAAGACCAAGTGGGTTTTCAAGCTGCGCCCTGGCGTGACCTTCCATGATGGCTCCCCGTTCAATGCGGATGCGGTGGTGTGGAACGTCGAGAAGGTGCTGAAGCAGGACGCGCCGCAATTCGACGCCAGCCAGGTCGGCGTCACGGCCTCGCGCATGCCGACGCTGGCCTCTGCGAAGAAGATCGACGACATGACCGTCGAGCTCACCACCAAGGAGCCCGACAGCTTCCTGCCGATCAACCTGACCAATCTCTTCATGGCGAGCCCGGCGAAGTGGCAGCATTTCTACGACAAGGCCGAAGGCGCCGACGCCAAGGCCAAATCGCAGGCGGCGTGGACAGCCTTCGCCAAGGACGCCGCAGGCACCGGCCCGTGGAAAATGGCGAGCTTCACGCCGCGCGAGCGGCTCGAGCTCGTGAAGAACGCGAGCTATTGGGACAAGGCGCGCGTGCCCAAGGTCGACAAGATGGTGCTGCTGCCGATGCCGGAGGCCAACGCACGCACCGCGGCGCTGCTCTCCGGGCAGGTCGACTGGGTCGAGGCGCCGGCTCCGGACGCGCTGCCCGAGCTGAAGCAGCGCGGCTTCAAGCTCTACGCCAACGAGCAGCCGCATGTCTGGCCGTGGCAGTTCTCCCGCGTCGAGGGGTCGCCCTGGAACGACATCCGCGTGCGCAAGGCCGCCAACCTTTGCGTCGATCGCGAAGGCCTCAAGGACGGCCTGCTCGCCGGCCTGATGGTGCCGGCGACCGGCACCTTCGAGCCCGGCCATCCCTGGCGCGGCAAGCCGAGCTTCGAGATCAAGTATGACAAGGCGGCTGCACAAAAGCTGATGCAGGAGGCCGGCTTCGGCCCCAACAAGAAGCTGACGGTGAAGACGCAGACCTCCGCCTCGGGTTCGGGCCAGATGCAGCCCTTGCCGATGAACGAGTATCTCCAGCAGGCCCTTGCCGAATGCTATTTCGATGTGCAGCTCGACGTCATCGAATGGAATACGCTGTTCACCAACTGGCGCCGCGGCGCCAAGGATCCGTCGGCCAACGGTTCGCACGCGACCAACGTGACCTATGCGGCGATGGATCCGTTCTTCGCGCTGGTGCGCTTCCTGCAATCGGGCATGGCGCCGCCGGTCTCGAACAATTGGGGTTTCATCAACAATCCCAAGTTCGACGAGCTGGTGAAGAAGGCCCGCCAGACCTTCGATCCCGCCGCGCGTGACGCCGCGCTCGCCGAGCTGCACGCGGCCTCCGTCGACGATGCCGCCTTCCTGTACGTCGCCCACGACGTCGGCCCCCGCGCGATGAGCCCGAAGGTGACCGGCGTCGTGCAGCCGAAGAGCTGGTTCATCGACTTCTCGCTGGTGTCGATGAAGTAGTTCGCACCACACGAACAGTGCACCCTCTCCCCTTGTGGGAAAGGGTGGCTTCGCGACAGCGAAGCCGGGTGAGGGATCTCTCTCCGCGAGTGGCCCTTTCCCTCATCCGATAACGCTGTATCCGCGGGTAGAACCCCTCATCCGGCGCCGTAGCCGAAGCTTCGCTTCGGCGTCGACTTAAAAACGGCCGCCGGAGGCGGCCTATGCCACCTTCTCCCACAAGGGGAGAAGGAAGAAAGAACCAAACGTGCTCGCCTATATCGCCAGACGCATCGTCTACGTCGTTCCGATCGTCATCAGCGTCGCGCTGGTGTGTTTTCTGCTCGTGCACATCACGCCGGGTGATCCGCTGGTCGCGGTGCTGCCGGCCGATGCCTCGCAGGAGCTCGCCGCGCAGCTCCGTTCCGCCTATGGTTTTGATCGCCCGCTGCCGGTGCAGTTCGGCTTGTGGCTGATGCGCGCGCTGCACGGCGATCTCGGCAATTCCATCGCGACGGGGCGCCCCGTGCTCGCCGAAGTCATGCGCGCCGTCAGCAATACCGTCACGCTGGCGATTGCCGCCGCCATCATCGGCTTCACCATGGGCATCCTGCTCGGCCTGATCGCCGGCTACTTCCGCGAGACCTGGATCGACAAGGTCGCGACGTCCTTTGCCATTGCGGGCGTCTCCGTGCCGCACTACTGGCTCGGCATGGTGATGGTCATCATCTTCTCGGTGCAGCTGAACTGGCTGCCCGCGGTCGGCGCCGGGCCCGGCGGCTCCGCCACCTGGGCCTGGGACTGGGCACACCTGCAATACCTCGTGCTGCCCGCGATCACGACATCGGTAATTCCCATGGGCATCGTCACCCGCACCGTGCGCGCGCTGACCGGCGACATCCTGAGCCAGGATTTCGTCGAGGCCTTGCGCGCCAAAGGTCTGCACGAGCGCGGCGTGTTCCGCCACGTCATCAAGAACGCCGCGCCCACCGCGCTCGCGGTAATGGGGCTGCAATTGGGTTACATGCTCGGCGGCTCGATTCTGATCGAGACCGTGTTCTCCTGGCCGGGCTCGGGCTTCCTGCTCAACTCGGCGATCTTCCAGCGCGATCTGCCGCTGCTGCAGGGCACGATCCTGATCCTGGCGCTGTTCTTCGTCTTCCTCAATCTCATGGTCGACATCGCGCAAGCCGCGATCGATCCGCGCATCAAGCGGGGCTGATAATGAGTTCAGCTGTCGCCACGCAAAAGGTGCTCCTCCTCTCCCGCTTGCGGGGGAGGGGCGGGGTGGGGGTGTCTCCGCAATCGAGGACCCCCAAGAGGAGAGAACCCTCACCCGGCGCGCGGGACGATGCTTCGCATCGCCCGGAGCGCCGACCTCTCCCGCAAGCGGGAGAGGTGCACCACCTCCTTGGCTCGCATCGATCGTACCAACGACTGGGAGCCAGCCAATGAGCGAGCTTCCGTTGTCCGCCACCGCCGATGCCGCGCTGCAGGCCGCGCCCGCGACCAAGGCGCGGGGTTATTGGGCGACCGTCGGCCGCCGCATCCGGCGCGACAAGGTCAGCATGGCCTGCGCGCTGGTGTTGCTGCTGATCTTCCTGTCGGCGATCCTCGCGCCCTGGCTGGGTCTGGAAGATCCCTACAAGGGCTCCATGATCCGCCGCCTGCGCCACATCGGCACCGTTAGCTACCCGCTCGGCACCGACGAGCTCGGCCGCGACATGCTGGCGCGGCTGATCTATGGCGGGCGGCTGTCGCTGGTCATCGGCATTCTGCCCGTGATCCTTGCCTTCTGCATCGGCACCTCGCTCGGCCTCGTCGCCGGCTATGTCGGCGGCAGGCTCAACACCGCGATCATGCGCACGATCGACGTGTTCTACGCCTTTCCTTCGGTGCTGCTGGCGATTGCGATCTCCGGCGCGCTGGGGGCCGGCATCCTCAATTCCATCGTGTCGTTGACCGTCGTGTTCGTGCCGCAGATCACCCGCGTCGCCGAAAGCGTCACCACAGGCGTGCGCAACATGGACTTCGTCGAGGCCGCGCGTGCCTCGGGCGCCGGACCCATCACCATCATGCGCGTGCACATCCTCGGCAACGTGCTTGGCGCGATCTTCGTCTATGCCACCAGCCTGATCTCGGTCTCGATGATCCTCGCCGCCGGTCTCTCCTTCCTCGGTCTCGGCACAAAACCGCCGGAGCCGGAATGGGGCCTGATGCTCAACACATTACGCACCGCGATCTACGTCAATCCCTGGGTCGCCGCATTGCCGGGCGCTATGATCTTCGCGGTCTCGATCTGCTTCAACCTGCTCTCGGACGGCCTGCGCAGCGCCATGGACATCAGGAACTAGGCCATGAGCGAAACCAACACATCCGTCGAAATGTTGGAGCCGGTCGAAGACCGCGGCGGCGTCGCGCAGCCGCTGCTGCAGGTCAACGGGCTGACCAAGCACTTCCCTGTACGCGGCGGCCTGTTCGCCGCCAAACGCACCGTGCGCGCCGTTGACAACGTCTCCTTCGCCGTTGCCAAGGGCGAGACCGTCGGCATCGTCGGTGAATCCGGCTGCGGCAAGTCCACCACCGCGCGCCTGCTGATGCATCTGATGCCGCGCGACACCGGCGACATCATCTATGACGGCATGACCGTCGGTCAGTCGCTGTCGCTGCGTGAATTGCGCCGCGGCATGCAGATGGTGTTCCAGGACTCCTACGCTTCTCTCAACCCGCGCCTGACGATCGAGGAATCGATCACCTTCGGCCCGAAGGTGCACGGCATGGCCGATGGCGCGGCACGCGCATTGGCGCGCGAGCTGCTCGGCAAGGTGGGCTTGCGCCCGGAGAACTTCGCCAACCGCTATCCGCACGAGATCTCCGGCGGCCAGCGCCAGCGCGTGAATATCGCACGCGCGCTGGCGCTGTCGCCGCGACTTGTGATTTTGGACGAAGCGGTCTCCGCGCTCGACAAATCGGTCGAGGCGCAGGTGCTCAACCTGCTTGCCGATCTCAAGCACGAGTTCGGCCTCACCTATCTGTTCATCAGCCACGACCTCAACGTCGTGCGCTACATCTCGGATCGCGTGCTGGTGATGTATCTCGGCGAAGTCGTCGAGCTCGGCCCGGTCGACCAGGTCTGGGACAGTCCTGCGCATCCCTACACGCGCGCGCTCCTTGCGGCGATGCCGTCGTCCGACCCCGACCGGCGCACCGAGCAGCCGCCGATCACCGGCGATCCGCCCAATCCGATCGACCCGCCCCCGGGCTGCCGCTTCCACACCCGTTGCCCGTTTGCGGAGCCGCTCTGCGCAAATGCGACACCAAAGCTCACCGCGCTCGATAATATGGGCCACGAGACCGCGTGCTACATGGCGATTCCGGGTTCAGGCCATAGCCGCGCGCCCAGGGAGAAGACCGCATGACGAGACCGACACCGAAAGAGATCAAGCCCATCGCGCAAATCGCCGGCGTCCCCGTGGACGACGAGATCGCGACGCGTATCTCCAATTCCATCGGGCCTGCCTTCGAAGGCTTCGCAGCCATTGCCGGCACGCTGCCGTTCGACCTCGAGCCCGCGCTCTATCCGATTGCGCAGACGCAGAAGGTGTCGAAATGAGCGCTGAGCCCGCATTGATGACGCTCACCGAGGTCGCGCGCGCGATCGCGATGAAGCAGCTGTCCTCGCAAGAGGTGACGCGCGCGCTGCTGCAGCGCGTCGCGCAGTGGCAGCCGCATCTCAACGCCTTCATGTCGATCGAGGCCGAGGCTGCATTGAAAGCGGCGGAGGCCGCCGATTCCGAGCTCGCCAAGGGCAATGTCCGTGGTCCCCTGCATGGCGTGCCGCTCGCGCACAAGGACATGTATTACGATGCCGGCCACGTCGCGACCTGCGGCTCGCTGATCCGCCGCGATTTCGTACCGACCGTGACCTCCACGGCGTTGCAGCGGTTGAAGGACGCCGGCCAGGTCCGCCTCGGCACGCTGCATCTGGCCGAATTCGCCTATGGCCCGACCGGGCATAACGCCCATTACGGTCCGGTGCGCAATCCCTGGAACGTCGCGCACATCACCGGCGGCTCGTCGTCGGGCTCCGGCTCGGCGGTGGCCGCGCGGCTGACCTATGCGGCGCTCGGCTCCGACACCGGCGGCTCGATCCGCATGCCCGCGCATTTCTGCGGCGTCACGGGATTGAAGACCACGGTCGGTCGCGTCAGCCGGGCCGGCGCGATGCCGCTATCGCAGTCGCTCGACACCGTCGGCCCTCTCGCCCGCACCGCCGAGGATTGTGCGCTGCTGCTGGCGCTGATGGCCGGCGCGGACCCTGCGGACTCCACCTGCAGCCACGAGCCGCTGTCGGACTATGTCGGCGCGACCAAGGGCTCGCTGAAGGGCCTGAAGATCGGCGTGCCCAGCTCGTTCTATGTCGACGATCTCGATAGCGAGGTCGCGCGCGTGCTGGACGAGACTATCGCCGTGCTCAAGCGCGAGGGCGCCGACATCGTCACGGTTGAGCTGCCGGACCAGCGCCAATTGTCCTCGGCGAGCCAGCTCGTGCTCGCCGCAGAAGCTGCGGCATTCCACAAGCGCTGGATGATCGAGCGTCCGCAGGATTATGGCCCGCAGGTCCTGATGCGGCTGCAGAACGGTCTCGCCGTTCCCGCCATCACCTATCTCGAGGCGATGCGTTGGCGCGGCCCCGCGCTCGCTGCGCACCATGCGGCCACTGCAGGCGTCGATGCGGTGGTCGCACCGGCGTCGCCCGTGCCGGCGCCGACGATCGAAGAGAGCGATGTCGGCGGCGGGCCGAACGCACCGGCCATGGTGCAGCGGCTGACGCTGTTCACCCGCCCGGTCAACTTCCTCGGCCTGCCGTCGCTTACCGTGCCCTCAGGCTTCACGAAGAGCGGCCTGCCGGTCGGCATGCAGCTGATCGGCCGCTCCTTCGACGAAGCGACCCTGCTCACCATCGGCGCCGCCTTCCAGCGCGTCACCGACTATCACGATCGATTGCCGAAACTGCCGTCATGACAAAGCTCGTCGAGATTTCAGGCCTCAACATCCGCTTCACCGGGGAGCGCACGGTCTATGCCGTGAACGATCTCAGTCTCTCGCTGGGTAACAGCGAGGTGTTGGGCCTGCTCGGCGAGTCCGGTTCGGGCAAGAGCGTGACCCTGCGTGCGCTGATGCGGCTGTTGCCGAAGAAGCGCACGCAGATTTCCGGCGCCGTCAACGTCATGGGCCGCGACGTGCTCGCCATGAACGACGAGGAGCTGTCGTCCTTCCGCGGCCAGACCGTGTCGATGATCTTCCAGGAGCCGGCATTGGCGCTGGATCCGGTCTACACCATCGGTGCGCAGATCGCCGAAAGCGTCGTGCGCCACGAGGGCAAAAGCTACGCTGAGGGCAGGGCACGCGCACTCGAAATGCTCGAGGTTGTGCGCATTCCCTCCGCAAAACGCCGGCTCGACGCCTATCCGCACGAGATGTCCGGCGGCATGCGTCAGCGTGCCATGATCGCGCTGGCGCTCGCCTGCCGGCCAAAAATCCTGCTCGCGGACGAGCCGACCACCGCGCTCGATGCCACCGTGCAGATCCAGATCCTGCTCTTGCTGCGCGAGCTGCAGCGCGAGTTCGGCATGTCCGTCATCTTCGTCACCCACGATATCGGCGTCGCCATCGAGATCTGCGACCGTGTCGCGGTGATGTATGCCGGCCAGATCGTGGAGCAGGGCACGCTTCGCGACATCGTCCGCAGCCCGGTGCATCCCTATGCCAAGGGCCTGCTCGCCTCGACGATTCACGGCGCCAAGCGTGGCGCCCGGCTCGAAACCATCCCCGGCACGCCGCCCTCGCTGGCCGAGAAACCCCACAACTGCTCCTTCGCCCCGCGCTGCGCCGTGGCGCAGCCCCGTTGCCTGGAGCAATTGCCTGCCAATGTGCCGGTCGGGCCGGGCCGGGCGGCGCGATGTGTGCTGGCGGAGCAGGCGGCGGCGCTGTCATAATATTCGAGCGGCGCTGCAGCAGCGCTCCTTCCTTTGAAATTCCTCCATGGCAACACCTAGTTGTCACAGTTCACCGGGGACCGCAGGCAAGAGCCGTTCTACTTTGCATGGGGTTGTTTTCGACTTTTTGCCGGAGCGGGTGAAGCGGCTAGCATTCACACCCCATTCATCCCGGTTCCCGTTCCATGCGGCCGTTCATGGAGAGGGACCAGACTTATGTACATTTCCAACGAAGGCCTGCTCGTCATCCTGTTCGTCGGCCTGGTGGCCGGCTGGCTCGCCGGCAAGGTGGTGCGCGGAACGGGGTTCGGGATCATCGGCGACATCGTGGTCGGCATCGCCGGCGCGCTGGTGGCGAGCTTCCTGTTTCCGAAGCTCGGCATTCGCCTCGGCACAGGCCTGGTCTCGGAGATCGTCTATTCCGCCATCGGCGCGGTCATCCTGCTGCTGGTGGTGCGGCTGGTGCGGGGCGGCGGCCGGTTCTAGTAACCGCCCGGTTCGATCGATCGGAACTAGCCGCCTCTCCAGGACTGGGGAGGCGGCGGCGGCCACTGCACCAAAAAGCCGCAAAGACTGTGAATTACCGGACTTGCGTGCGGGGCCATCAGGGGTAGATGTGGGCTATCAGGATTTTGGATGAACCCGGCTGCGTTGGACGCAGCGCGAACATGATGTTAATCCGGGGCGAGTACCCTGAATTGCCCGTGAAATCAGGGGCCTTGGCCCCCACCTGAAAGAGATCAGACTGATGGCAGCCGGTCCTGGCGTCCGCCGTTCAGAACTCGGTGACGCCTTGCGCGCTTGTCGCACGGCGTTCATCGGCGTCGGCTTGATGAGCTGCATGATCAACCTGCTCTATCTGACCGGGTCGATCTTCATGCTGGAGGTGTACGACCGGGTGCTGCCGAGCCGCAGCGTCCCGACCCTGGTCGGCCTGATCATCCTCGCCAGCTTCCTCTACATGGCGCAGGGTGTGCTCGACATGATCCGCAACCGGATCCTGGGGCGGATCGGCACCGCGCTCGATGAAGCCCTCAACAAGCGCGTGTTCGACACCATCGTGCGCCTGCCGCTGCTGGTCGGCAGCCGCAACGAGGGCCTGCAGCCGCTGCGCGATCTCGACAACGTCCGCTCCTTCCTCGGCGGCATGGGCCCGAGCGCGTTCTTCGACCTGCCCTGGCTGCCGCTCTATCTCGCCATCTGCTTCGCCTTCCACGTCATGATCGGCGTCACCGCCCTGGCCGGCGCCATTATCCTGGTCGGGCTGACGCTGGTCACCGAGTTCATGTCCCGCCAGCCGGCGCGCGAGGCGATGGGGCTTGCCGCCCAGCGCAACGATCTCGCCCAGGCCAGCCGCCGCAACGCCGAAGTCATGGTGGCGATGGGCATGGCCGGCCGGATGAACGAGCGCTGGAGCGAGGCCAACGAAAAATACCTCGCCGGCAATCAGCGCGCGAGCGACGTCGCCGGCGGTCTCGGCGCGGTCGCAAAGGTGCTGCGCATGATGCTGCAATCGGCCGTGCTGGCGGTCGGCGCCTATCTCGTCATCCACCAGGAGGCGACCGCCGGCATCATCATTGCCGGCTCGATTCTGTCCGCCCGCGCGCTCGCGCCGGTCGATCTCGCCATTGCGCACTGGAAATCCTTCGTCGCGGCGCGCCAGAGCTGGCACCGCCTCACGCGCCTGCTGGAGCAGATGCCGGCGCAGACGATGCCGACCCAGCTGCAGGCGCCCACGAGCCGGCTCTCGGTCGAAGGCGTCGCCATGGTGCCCCCCGGCGACCAGCGCCTCATCGTGCAGGACATCACCTTCGCGCTCGCCGCGGGCAACGGCCTCGGCGTGATCGGCCCGAGCGGCTCCGGCAAATCGTCGCTGATCCGCGCGCTGGTCGGGGTCTGGCAGCCGGTACGCGGCAAGGTGAGGCTCGACGGCGCGGCGCTCGATCAATGGTCGTCCGACATGCTCGGCCGGCACATCGGCTATCTGCCGCAGGACGTCGAATTGTTCGGCGGCACCATCGCCCAGAACATCAGCCGGTTCGATCCCGAGGCGACGTCCGAGGGCATCATCGCGGCGGCGAAAGAGGCCGGCGTGCACGAGATGATCATCAAGATGCGCGAGGGCTACAACACGCAAGTCGGCGAGCAGGGCACGGCGCTTTCCGCCGGCCAGGCGCAGCGCGTGGCGCTGGCGCGCGCACTCTATGGCAACCCCTTCCTGATCGTGCTCGACGAGCCCAACTCCAACCTCGACACCGAAGGCGACGAGGCGTTGACCCGCGCCGTCCGCGCCGCCCGCGAGCGCGGCGCTATCGTCGTCGTGGTCGCGCACCGCCCGATCGGCGTCGAGGCGGTCGACCAGGTCCTGGTGCTGCGCGACGGCCGCATGCAGGCGTTCGGACCCAAGGAGCAGGTGCTCGCCCAGGTTCTGCAGCCGCGTGTGACGCCGCCGGCCCCGATCAAGATCGTCAGCGAAGGCGGAGTTGCCAAGCCATGAGCACGATGGCCATCGGCGGCCCGAAGCCGGCCGCGAACAAGACCGTACGCGAATCCATCAAGTTTCACCTGATCCTCGGCTTCGTGATCGTGCTGGTCCTTGTCGTCGGTCTCGGCGGCTGGGCCTCGACCGTGCTGATCTCGGGTGCGCTGATCGCGCCGGGCCAGATCGTGGTCGAATCCAACGTCAAGAAGGTGCAGCATCCGACCGGCGGCGTGGTCGGCGAGGTGCGCGCCCGCGACGGCGACCTGGTCAAGGCCGGCGACATCGTGGTGCGGCTCGACGACACCGTCACCAAGGCCAACCTTGCCATCGTCACCAAGAATCTCGACGCCGCGCAGGCACGTGCCGCGCGCTTGCAGGCGGAGCAGCGCGGGGTCGACAGGATCGAATTTCCGCCATCCCTGCTCGAGCGTGCCAGCGATCCCGACGTCAAGCTGCTGCTCTCCGCCGAAACCAAGCTTTTCGACGTCCGCGTCAACGGCCGCACCGGACAGAAGGCCCAGCTTCGCGAGCGCATTACGCAGCTCAACGAGGAGATCGCGGGCCTCAGCGCCCAGGAGAAGGCCAAGGATCAGGAGATCGCGCTGGTGCAGAACGAGCTCACCGGCGTGCGCGAGCTCTACGACAAGCGTCTGGTGCAGATATCGCGCCTGACCCAGCTCGAACGCGACTCGGCCCGTCTCAACGGCGAACGCGCGCAATACATCGCTTCGCGCGCCCAGGCCAAGGGCAAGATCACCGAGACCGAGCTGCAGATCATCCAGGTCGACAAGGACGTTGTGAGCGAGGTCTCCAAGGATCTGCGCGAGACCAACGACAAGATCGGCGAGCTGATCGAGCGCAAGGTCGCCGCCGAAGACCAGCTTCGCCGCATCGACATCCGCGCGCCGCAGGACGGCATGGTGCTGCAATCCACGGTGCACACGGTCGGCGGCGTCATCACCGCCGGCGACGCGCTCATGCTGATCGTGCCGCAAGCCGACGATCTCCAGGTCGAGGCCAAGGTCAATCCGGTCGACATCGACAAGCTCCAGATCGGCCAGAAGACGCTGCTGCGCCTCTCCGCCTTCAATCAACGCACCACGCCGGAGCTCAACGGCCTCGTCAGCCGTGTCTCACCCGACGTCACCACCGACCAGCGCACCGGACAGAGCTACTACACCATCCGCGTCTCGATGCCGGCCGAGGAGATCGCCCGTCTCGGCGAGGTCAAGATGATCCCGGGCATGCCGGTGGAAGCCTTCGTCCAGACCGGCGACCGCACCATGCTGTCCTATCTGATGAAGCCGCTGCACGACCAGCTGATGCGGGCGTTCCGGGAAAAGTGACACGCGAAAGCGCGTCATCCCGGAGCGCGCTTAGCGCGCATCCGGGATCTCGTGCGGCACACGCGGTCTCGTAGGGTGGGCAAAGGCGCAACGCGCCGTGCCCACCATCTTTCCCACGAACAAGTTGGTGGGCACGCTTCCGCCTTCGCTCTTCGAGCTACGGCGGACAAGTCGCTTTGCCCACCCTACGGCACCGCCTTCTTTGCTATAGTTCGACTCAAAGCCCCAGCAACCCGGCGGTCGAACAATGCAATCCCCATCCTCCATCGCCACCGAATCCTTCTCCGACGCCTCCCTCGCCGTCGCGCGGCTCGAAGAGATCTATGAGCGCAACACCAAGTTCCTGCGCGACCGGTTCGAGGCCTATGTCGGCGGCGAAGCGATCACGACGCGGGTGCGCGCCTATTATCCCTTCGTCCGCCTCACCACCGCGACGCATGCGCGGCTGGATTCGCGTCTCGCCTACGGCTTCGTCGCCGGGCCCGGCGTGCATGAAACCAGCGTGACGCGGCCGGATTTGTTCCGGAGCTACCTTATCGAGCAGATCGGCCTCCTGATCCAGAATCACGGCGTGCCCGTCGAGATCGGCGAGTCCGCCGAGCCGATCCCGATCCACTTCGCCTATCGCCGCGACATCAACATCGAAGCTGCGATCACCACGAGCGAGAATTCCCCTGTCGCGCGATCGCTGCGCGACGCCTTCGACGTGCCCGATCTCGCCACCATGGACGATTCGATTGCCGACGGCACCTTCGAGCTTCGGCCCGGCGCGCCCGAGCCGCTGTCGCTGTTCCGTGCTGCCCGCGTCGATTACTCGCTGCGCCGGCTCTATCACTACACCGGCACTGACCCCGAACATTTCCAGAATTTTGTTATTTTCACCAACTATCAGTTCTATGTCGACGCCTTCGCGCAGCTCTGTCAGCAGCGGCTCCAGTCCGGCGAGGCCGGCCTTGAAGCCTTTGTCGCGCCGGGCAATGTCATCACGCGCAGCGGCGGCGCAACCGGTGGCGTTGCGCCCGCGCGCATGCCGCAGATGCCGGCCTTCCACCTGGTCATGCCGGACTACCGCGGCATCACGCTGATCAACATCGGCACTGGTCCGTCCAACGCACGCAACGTCACCGACCATGTCGCGGTGCTGCGCCCGCATGCCTGGCTGATGCTCGGCCATTGCGCGGGCCTGCGCAACACGCAGCGGCTTGGCGATTACGTGCTCGCGCACGGCTATGTGCGCGAGGACCATGTGCTCGATCGCGAATTGCCGCTATGGGTCCCGATCCCGGCGCTGGCCGAGATGCAGGTCGCGCTGGAAGAGGCGGTTGAGGACGTTACCGGCCTCGAAGGTTTCGAGCTCAAGCGCCTGATGCGCACGGGGACGGTGGCGAGCGTCGACAACCGCAATTGGGAGATCTCCGGGCCTGAGGTGATCCGACGCATGTCGCAGTCGCGCGCGGTCGCGCTCGACATGGAATCGGCCGCGATCGCCGCCAACGGCTATCGCTTCCGCGTTCCCTACGGCACGCTGCTCTGCGTCTCCGACAAGCCGCTGCACGGCGAGATCAAGCTCGCGGGCATGGCCAGCGAATTCTACCGCCGCCGCGTCGGCCAGCATCTCGAGATCGGCCTGAAGGCGCTGGAACGGCTCAAGCAGCAGGAATCGGAGCGGCTGCATTCGCGAAAGCTGCGCAGCTTTGCCGAGGTGGCCTTCCAGTAAAGGACACTGGAACTGTCGTACGCATGCTGACGCCTCCGTGAGCGCAGCGTCCCGGAATATTGCCGCCGAGGCAGGGTTATCAATTGGTCCGGGGCCGCTTGAAACACAGGAGGCAGACATGAGCGCAGCGATGATCAGGCGCGTCGTGTTGGGTACGTTCGCGGCAGCCCTATTGTGCTCGCCGGCATTTGCCGCGGGCGGAGGCGGCGGTGGCGGAGGCGGGGGCGGCGCCAGTTCCACGGATCCGTACGCCGGCGCTTATTCGGATCAGAAGTCGCAGCCGACCTATCCGAAGCGCCCGGGCGCCAAGGCAACCCAGAAAGGCAAGAAGCCGAACAATCAGTCCAGCATCGGCGATCCCGCATTCGCGGCCGGCTACCGCGTGGCCTATGACACGATCTACGGGCGCAACGACTACGCGGCCGCGATCGCGCAATTGAAGTCGCTCGGGCATGACGATCATCCGAATGTCGCCAACCTCATCGGCTACTCCTATCGCAAGCTCGGCGACTACGAGCAATCGCAGGTCTGGTATGAGCGCGCATTGAAGGCCGATCCGAACCACGTGCTGACGTGGCAATATTACGGGCTGTGGCAGCTCGAGCGGGGCAATCGCGAGCAGGCGCTTTATCATTTGAGCCGGATTGCCTCCATCTGCGGGACCGGTTGCGAGGAGTATCGGTCGCTGGCCGCGGCGCTCGACAGGCCGACCGGCACGGCGCTCGTCTACTGAAGCTGGAGAGCAGCCGGTTCGTCGAGCCGCTGCTGATGGGCGTCGGATGACCGCCACGTCCTTCGGCGCGGATAGTGACAAGGCGTCAGATTTTCAGCATTGTCCCGTTCGGGGGCGCGAACGGGACAATTGGATGCCGCTGACGCGCGACAAGATCATCGGCCATGACCTCGAACGGCTGGCCTTTCGCTTCACCATGCTGAGCGGCGACGAGGTCGTGCAGTGCCAGATCAGCGACGCCGCGATGGACGAGCTCGCGGGCATGCAGGGCACCGAAAGCAGCGCGCGGCAGGCGCAGTTCTTGTCGTTGCGCGAGACCATCGAGCGGATCGCGTCAGATCTCTACGACGAAGCACCGCGATTCCAGGGATATGTGGTGCGGATCTTCATGAGGCATTTGGGGCGGTGATGCCACATACTCCGGTGTCATCGCCCGCGCAGGCGGGCGATCCAGTACTCCGAGACAGTTGTGATTAAATCGATGGGCCGCGGCGTACTGGATGCCCCGCTTCCGCGGGGCATGACAGCGGTATTTGCGGCGAGACTATTCTTACTCATTCGAGAAGCAGCTCACCGCTCCAATTTCCTCAACAACAGCCTCAGCGCCGTCGCCGCGAACATTTGCATGTTGCCGAGCCGGTCGTTGTTGCCGGTCTCCAGCGTCATGACCTCCGCCACAGGTCCGCTCACCGCCATGCAGCTATGGCCGGCGGCGTCGCCGTAGCGGTTGCCGGTGGGGCCGGCTGCACCGGTCTCGGACAGGCCCCAGTCGCTGCCAAAGCGCGTTCGCATCTGCTTCGCCAGCAGTTGCGCGTAGGGCTCCGACGAGGAGCGAAAGCCCTTCATGCCCTCGTCCGAAATATCCATCAGCACGCGCCGGGCATCGCGGGTGTAGACGACCGCGCCGCCGAGGAAATAGGCGGACGCGCCGGGCACCGCGAGCAGGCTGGCCGCGATTAGGCCGCCGGTCGAAGATTCCGCGACAGCAATGGTCTGTTTGCGCACGATCAGTTTGGCTGCGACCTGTTCCGCAATGCCGACGAGCTCTTTCATTCCGCAACCCCTCATTCCTTCGCAACCGAGCTCAGCCTTCCTAGCATATGACAGGACGCTTGGCTGAGTTGCGGGCGACGGGCAGGCCTGCTTGAATGGCGGGTACAAGAAGAGACATGCGAGGGAACGTGAGAAGGGAGACGTCATGGCGTCCCTGATCGCCGGCGGGGTGGATTGCGACGTGCATCCGGCCGTGCCGCATCTGACCAGCCTGCTGCCGTACCTGAACGACTATTGGCGCGATCAGGTGACGACGCGCGGCATGGTCGACCTTATCTCGCAATCCTATCCTCAGAGTTCACCGATTACGGCGCGGCCAGACTGGCGCCCCGAAAGCGGAAAACCCGGCGAAAGCCTGGAGGACATGCAGCGCCATGTGTTCGATGCTTTTAAGCTCGAACATGCCATCTGCAATCCGCTCTACGGCGTGCAGATGGTGTTTTCGGAAGATTTGCAGGCCGCCTTCTGCCGTGCGCTGAACGACTGGTTGGCGCACGAGTGGCTCGATCGCGACAAGAGGCTGCGCGGCTCGATCGTGATCCCGACGCAAAGCGTCGAGAAGGCCGTGGCAGAAATCGAGCGCTGCGCGCAGGACAAGCGCTTCGTCCAGGTGCTGATGCTGGTGATGGGCGACACGCCGCTCGGCAAGCGCGCGCTGTGGCCGATCTATGAAGCCGCGGAACGGCTGGAACTACCCGTCGGCATTCACGCGGGTTCCGCCTATCACAATCCGCCGACCGCCGTGGGATGGGGTTCCTACCACATCGAGGATTATGTGGGGCAGGCCCAGGCGTTCCAGACCCAGCTCACCAGTCTGATCGTCGAGGGCGTGTTCGCCAAATATCCGCGCCTGAAAATGGTGATGCTGGAATCCGGCGTCTCCTGGATCTCTCCCTATCTCTGGCGCCTGCACAAGTTCTGGCGCGGCGTGCGGATGGAGACGCCTTGGGTCGACCGCGCGCCGCTGGATATTGTGCGCAGCAACATCCGTTTCTCCTTACAGCCATTTGATGCGCCGCCGGACGAGGCGACATTAATTCGCCTGTTTGATCATATGCAGTCCGACGAATTGGTCCTATTCTCCACGGACTATCCGCACTGGCAGTTCGACGGCCAGGACGCGCTGCCCGAAGGTCTCACCCCCGATCTCGTGCGCAAGATCATGATCGAAAATCCACATGCGACCTATCCCCGCCTGAAATGAGCCCGCTGCCAAAGGAGGCAAGGCGATGAATATCCAATTCCGCGAGAGCCAAGAAGCCGCTTCCCCACTGACCGTCAAAACCGCGATCGCGGACTGCGACATCCATCCGGCACGCGCCACCCGCACCGAGCTTTATCCCTATCTCGCCAAACGTTGGCAGCATCATCTCGAAGTCTACGGCGTCCATGCCTATCAGGGCATGATGGAAGGCCCGCCCTATCCGAAGGCCCAGCCCAACGCCTCGCGCCGCGATGCCTATCCGCCCGAAGGCGGCCCGCAGGGCTCCTCGCTGTCCTTCATGCAGAAGCAGCTGCTCGATCCCAACAACGTGCAGCTGGGCGTGCTCAATCCGCTCAACACCGGGCAGGGCATCCGCAATCACGAACTCTCAGCCGCTTTGTGTTCGGCGATCAACGACTGGCAGATCGACAAATGGACCAGCAAGGACAAGCGGCTCAAGGCCTCGATCGTCGTCGGCAATGAGGACGGGCTGTCGGCCGCCGCCGAAATCCGCGAGCGCGCCGGCGACAAGAACTTCGTGCAGGTGCTGCTGCTCAGCCGCAATGTCGAGCCGCTCGGCCAGCGCCGTTACTGGCCGATCTACCAGGCCGCGGAGGAAGCCGGCCTTCCCGTCGGCGTCCACGCCTTCGGCTTCGGCGGCAATCCGATTACGCCGTCCGGCTGGCCGTCCTATTACATCGAGGAGATGGTGGGGCACTCGCAATGCCAGCAATCGGCGCTGGCGAGTCTCGTGCTGGAGGGGGTGTTCGAGCGCTTCCCGAAACTGAAGATGGTGATGATCGAGGCTGGCTTCGGCTGGGCGCCGTCGCTGGCCTGGCGGCTCGACAAGACCTGGCAGCGCCTGCGCAGCGAGGTGCCGCATGTAAAGCGGCCGCCGTCGGAATATATCCGCGAGCAGGTATGGTGGACGACGCAGCCGATGGAGGATCCTGAAAGCCGCGAGGATCTGTTCGATGTCATCAACTGGATCGGCTGGGATCGCCTGTTGTTCGCCACCGACTATCCGCATTGGGACTATGACGAGCCCTCCCGCGTCTTGCCTCCAGGCGTCAGCGAGGCCAATCGCGAGGCGTTCTATCTCGGCAATGCGTGCGCGCTGTACGGGATTGGTTGATGGCGCGGCATGTGATCGCGCCGGTCGATGAACTGCCGCCGGGGACGCGAAAATTTCTGGAGATCGACGGGCGGCCGATTGCGGTCTTCAACATCAAGGGTGAATATTTCGGCCTGATGAACCGTTGCCCGCATCAGGGCGCGGCGCTGTGCGAGGGCCCGCTGATCGGTCTTGCGCAGTCGAAGGAGCCCGGCGAGATCGAATACACCAGGCTCGGGGAGATCATCCGCTGCCCCTGGCACGGCTGGGAGTTCGACATCCGCACCGGCCAGTCCTATTGCGATCCCCGCCGCTTCCGCGTGAAGGCCTATCCGGCCCATGTCGAGCCGGGCGCGAGCGTGGTGAAGGGGCCATATGTGGCCGAGACGATCCCGGTGAAAGTCGAGAGCGATTACGTGGTGGTGGAGCTGTAGCCCCATCTCTTTACCCTCCCCTGGAGGGGGAGGGTCGATCGCGCGGAGCGCGAGCGGGGTGGGGTGATCTCTCCCCAGGGGCAGCGTTCGATGCGGAGGGACCTTCACCCCACCCCGTCTCACATTATCGCTGCGCTCAATGTGAGCCGACCCTCCCCCTCCAGGGGAGGGTAAGAGGCGGCGATGATCGAAGCGACCATCAACGCCCCGCCACAGGCTCGGCCACCGCATCATATGTCGGCACCGCCTTGCCGCCGCCGCGGTACACCGTCGAGGCCGCGATGATGCCGAGCAGTGCAGCGAGCATCAGCCAGAAGCCGGGCGAGGCCTTGTCGCCGGTATGCTCGATCAGCAAGGTCGAGGCGAACGGCGTGAAGGTGCCGAACAGGGCGGCGGCGAGCGCGAAGGCGAGCGAGAAGCAGGTGGTGCGCACATGCGCCGGCACGATCTCGACCAGCGCGCCGAGCATGGTGCCACTGTAGACGCCGAAATAGAACGAGAACATCATCTCGACCGCGAGCAGCTTGCCGAAGCTCGGGGCCGTCACCAGCCAGTGCAGCGCCGGGTAGGCGGTGACGAGCGACATGCAGGCGATCGCGATCAGCACCGGCTTGCGGCCGATCCGGTCGGACAGCGCGCCGCCGACCGGGTTCCAGAAGAAGTTGGTCACGGCGACGAGCAACGTGACCAGCAACGCGTCCTGCGTCGACAGCTTCAGCACGGTCTTGCCGAAGGTCGGCGTGTAGACGGTGACGAAGTAGAACGTCGTCGTGGTCAGGATCGCGATCATCATGCCGAGGATGACGATGCGCCAGTTGGCGAGCGCGGAGGCGAACACCTCGCTGGCCGTCGGATGCTTTTTCATGGCGAGGAAGGCCGGCGTCTCCTCCAGCGTCCGCCGCAGGACAAAGATCAGGGGGATGATCAGGCAGCCCACGAAGAAGGGAATGCGCCAGCCCCAGGCGGCGACGGTGTCGGCCGGCATCACCTCCGAAAGGATGTAGCCGAGGATCGAGGCGACGAAGATCGCGACCTGCTGGCTCGACGACTGGAAGGAGGTGTAGAAACCGCGATTGCCCGGGGTGGAGATCTCCGAGAGATAGACCGACACGCCGCCGAGCTCGACGCCGGCGGAGAAGCCCTGCAGCAGACGTCCGACCAGCACGATGATGGGCGCGGCGATGCCGATGGTCGCATAGCTCGGGCAGAATGCGATGACGACGGTGCCGAAGGCCATGATGGCGAGCGTGACGATCAGGCCCTGGCGGCGGCCGATGCGGTCGATGTAAGCGCCGAGCACGATCGCGCCGACCGGCCGCATCAACGCGCCGAGCCAGAACACGCCGAAGGTGTTGAGCAGCGATGCGGTCTCATCAGAGGAGGGGAAGAACGCCTTGCCGATCGCGGCGGCATAGAAGCCGAACAGGAAGAAGTCGAACTGCTCGAGAAAATTGCCTGACGTGGCGCGCAGGATGGCGCCGATGCGCGATTTGATCGCGGGTGGATTGGTCGATGCGGCTGGTCCAGCCATGGCGTTGCTCCCCTTGGAAAGGTCTGGCCGGACCGGGAAATCATCCCACGGCAAGGCGACAGAGGCTGCGACAATCTGCCACGCCTCTTCCCGCGCGAGGCGGGGGGAGTCAATCCGTTTTGCGGAGGAAGCTGCTGATTTTTCAGGCCTTATTTTGCGTTGCAGCAATCAGCCATTGGCGGAATGCGGTCAGCTTCGGTGCTTCGCGGCGCCTCTCGGGCGCGACCAGGTAGAAGCCGGCGTCGGCCGGCAGCGCGATCTTGAAGGGCACCACGAGGCGGCCCTTGGCGATGTCGTCCTGGACGTAGGAGGTCCGTCCCATCGCGACGCCAATGCCGTCGATCGCGGCCTGGATGGTCATGAAGATCATGTCGAAGGTGATACCGGGGTGCCTCGCGATGTCGGCCGGCAGGCCTGCCGCGGTCAGCCAAAGCCGCCAATCGTCGCTGTTGGCGCTTGAGGTGTGCAGCAGCGGATGGTTTCCCAGATCTTCGGGCCGGCGCAGTGGCTTGTCGCCACGCAATAGCGACGGACTGCACACCGGAAACAGCTCATCCGCCATCAGCCAGTCGGCGCGCAGGCCCGGCCATTGGCCGCGGCCGTAGCGGATCGCGGCATCGACATTGTCGCGTTGGAAGTCGACGAAGCTGGTCGAGGTGGTGATACGAACGTCGATGCCGGGATGCTGCTCCTGGAAATCCGTCAGCCGCGGCAACAGCCATTTTGCGGCGAGCGAGGCCAGCGTTGAGGCCGTCAGCACCTTGTCGTCGTCCTTGCGCAGCAACCGGTCGGTCGCAAGCCGGAGGTCGTTGAAGGCAGCGCGGACGCCGGGGAGGTAGTCGCGCGCCTCCGGGGTCAGGGCCAGCGCACGGTTCTGCCGGATGAACAGGCGGATGCCGAGCTCCTCCTCGAGCCTTCGGATCTGATGGCTGATCGCGGTCTGCGTCACGTTCAGCTCGGCCGCCGCCAGCGTGAAGCTGAGATGGCGCGCGGCGGCCTCAAACGCCCGCAATCCGTTCAGGGACGGCAATCTGGCAGTCATTTGGCAGCAGGATACATGACGTTATTTCATGCGAAAAGGTACAAATTGTCGTTTGTCGCAGTGCACCAGGAAGCAGATATTAGCGGACAACTTAGCTCCAGGAGCTGAAAATGTCTACTTTGACTGACAATTGGATGACAAATCATCATGCACCGGGCCTGATCGAGCAGATCGGCGAGACGCTTCACGTCTGGCACGAGCGCTACCGGACCAGGCGCGAACTCACGCACTGGACCGCGCGTGATCTCCACGATGTCGGGCTGTCCTGGTCCGACATCGCCTACGAGGCCGACAAACCCTTCTGGCGGGCCTGATTGGCCGCCAGGCCGGCGCCGCCTCATCAGAGGGGCGCCGGCGGTCCTTTTTGTCTCGAGCATGTGTCATGACCGTTCTTCGCCTGGAAGATCTGAAGCAATATTCGGACACGCTGCGCACCCGGCAGGGTGAGGCGCTCAATGTCCGCTTCGTCGAGCCGCGCGATACCGACGAGCTTCAGCACTATTTCCGCTCGCTCTCGACCCGCTCCCGCTACAACCGTTTCTTCGGCGCGATCAGCGAGCTGCCGAACGGACTGCTGCACGACTTCCTTCAGATCGGCGAGCGCGAACGTTTCACCGTGGTCGCGACCATGATGGTCGACGGCTTCGAGACCATCGTCGCCGAGGCGCGCTATGCGCTGCAGGCCGAAACCGCGACGCTTGAATTCGGCCTGTCGGTTCATGATCGCTGGCAGGGCCACGGCATCGCCACAGCGCTTTTGAAGAATCTCGAATGCCGCGCGGCCGCGCTTGGCGCCGAGCACATCTTTGGCGACACGCTACGCTCCAACGAGGCCATGGTCTCGCTCGCCCGCAAATCCGGTTTCGCCTTCGTCAATCACCCTGATGATTGGAAGCTGGTGCGCTTCGACAAGGAGATCAGCGTCGCGGCAAAGGATATCCCCTGCGCGAGCTGGCGCCTCGCCGCCCTTTCCCGTCAGGCCGAAAGCCCCTCAGCCTCGGTTTGACATCACTGCAAGCCCGGCCTGGTCATCCAGCGCCGGGCGTTTTTTTTGCTTGCAGATCCGTCATCCTGAGGTGCGAGACGCGCGGCGCAACGCGACGCGCGGGGAGCCTCGAAGGATGAGCGGCCCCTTCTGCATCCCCGGTGTCGGACTTCGCGCAGCAACAGTCGGGCCGTCGCCCTTCGAGGGCCGCTGAAGAAGCGGCCACCTCAGGGTGACGGTCATAGATCTTCGAACGCTGCTACTTCCCCGTGAACACCGCTTTCCGCTTCTCGATGAAGGCCTGCACCGCCTCCTTGTGATCGGCGGTCGTGGTAAGGCGGATCAGCCGTTCGGCTTCGTGGTCGCGCGCGGTTTCGAAGTCGAACAGCACGGCTTCGTCGAGATTATCCTTCATGTAGCGCAGCGCGAGGCGCGGGCCTTCGGCGAGCGATTTGGCCAGCGCGAAGGCCTCGGCTTGCAATTTGTCATCGGGCACGACTCGGTTGACGAGGCCGATGGCCTCGGCGCGCGCGGCATCGACACGGTCGCCGGTGAACATCAGCTCGCGCGCCCGCGCGGTGCCGACGAGGCGGGTGAGCAGCCAGGCGATGCCGTAATCACCACTCAGCGCGATACGGGCATAGCCGGTGGCGACGAAGGCCGATTGCGCGGCGATGCGGATATCACAGGCCATGGCGATGGCGAGTCCGGCGCCAACCGCGGGCCCGGGCAGGGCGGCGATGGTCGGCTTGCGCACCGACACCAGCGCGCCGGTGAGCAGCCGTTGCCGTTCCTGCAGATCGGCGATGCGATCTTCCAGCGGCATCTCGAGCTTTGCCTTGTCGCGATGGGCGCCCATGCCCTTGACGTTGCCGCCGGCGCAGAACGCTTCGCCCGCGCCGGTGATCAGCAGCGCGCCGACGCCGGGGTTCTCGCCGCAGCTGCGGATCATCGTGCGCAGCGCCGGTGTCAGCGTATCCGACAGCGAATTGCGCGCGTCCGGCCGGTTAAGTGTGATGACAGCGACGCGGTCGCGGATGACGCAGAGGAGCTCGTTGGTGCCGGTGTCGATGGTGGTTTCACTGCTCATTATTCCTCCCCACTCTCGTAGGGTGGGCAAAGCGAAGCGTGCCCACCATTGCTTTTCGCGTCCGAGATGGTGGGCACGGCGCGTTGCGCCTTTGCCCTCCCTACGGCATCTCGCCTCAGAACTTCTCCACCCAGGGCCGCAGCTCGAGCTCCCAGCTCCAGGCGCTGCGCGGCTGCTGCAACACGTTCCAATAGCTCTGCGCGATCGCGTCGGGATCGAGCATCGAATCCGGCTTGTCTTCGGCTTCCGTCCGCGCCGCGCTACGGATGCCGCCGTCGATCACGAAATGCGCGACATGAATGCCTTGCGGCGACAATTCGCGCGCCAGGCTCTGCGCGAGGCCGCGTAGCGCAAACTTGCCCATCGCGAACGAGGCCGACTGCGCGTAGCCCTTGACGCTGGCGGAGGCGCCGGTGAACAGGATCGCGCCGTGCTTGTTCGGCAGCATGCGTTTTGCAGCCTGTTGCGCAACCAGAAAACCGCCATAGGCGCTGACCGCGATCGCGTTGGCGACGTCGGCAGGGACGAGGTCGACGAACGGCCCGCGCGTGCGGCCGCTGGCATTGTAGACCACGAGGTCGGGCGTGCCGATCTCGCGCTCGACCAGGCCAAACAGCCGCTCGACCTCCTCCGGATCCGCCGCGTTGCAGGCATAGGCCTTCGCGCCGGTCTCGCTACAGAGCGCGCCCAGCTTCTCGATCTTGCGCGCCGCCAGCGCGACGCGAATGCCTTGCGCAGCCAGCAAGCGCGCCAGCGAAGCGCTCAGGCCTTCGCCGGCACCGACGATGAGGGCGATCTTGTATTTCGGATGTTCCATGGCGTGATCTCTCGCAGACGGGAAGCCGTTGATCTATGCATGGTCCGCACGGACAACCAGCCGGGACGTTCACAATTCCGCAGGGCGAGTTTGCTCCCTCGCGGCGATCATGCCGCCCTGACGATTTGCGGCTTTATCCGCATCCGCCGCTGGAGCATGATCGACATCATTCCAAGCGGCAAGCGCCAAATCAGCGCAAAATGTCCGCACGACGGAAACCAAGAGGACGATCATGCCCAAGCCGGCCCCAGCGCAGCCGAAGAATGTCGTGGCCGCATCATCCGGACTGCTGGCGCCCGACACCACGGGGATGAACTTCTACCGCGCCGATCCCGCGCTGACCGACCTGCTCCGCATCCATCTCCCGGAAAATCTGTTCCGCCATATCGAGCCGCATCTCGATCGTCTCGGCGAACTCGCCGGCGGCCGGCTCGACGACTGCGCGCGGCTCGCCGACCGTCATACACCGGTGCTGCACCAGCGCGACAAGTTCGGCCGCGACGTGCAGTGGATCGAATATCACCCGGCCTATCGCGAATTGGAGAACGCGGCGTTCGGCGAGTTCGGCATCCACGCGCTCTCGATCCGCAAGGGCATCATGGGCTGGCCGGACAAATATCCCGTGGTGGCCAAGCACGCCTTCACCTTCCTGTTCAACCAGACCGAATTCGGCATGGGCTGTCCGATCAACGTCACCGACGGCTGCGCAAAGCTGCTGGCGAATTTCGGCAGCGAGGCGCTGAAGGCGAAATATCTGGACGGCCTGACCCAGACCGACATGAGCAAGCTAACGCAAGGCGGCCAGTTCATGACCGAGAAGGAGGGCGGCTCCGATGTCGGCACGCTGACCACGCGCGCGGTGCAGGAGGGCGACCATTGGCGCCTCACTGGCGAGAAATGGTTCTGCTCGAATGCGGATGCGAAAGTGGTAATGCTGCTGGCGCGCCCCGAAGGCGCCGGCCCCGGCACGCGCGGCGTCGGCCTGTTCCTGATGCCGCGCTTCCTCGACGACGGCTCGCAGAACCACTACCGGATCGTGCGTCTGAAGGACAAGCTCGGCACACGCTCGATGGCCTCGGGCGAGATCAAGCTGGAAGGCGCGATCGCCTATGCGGTCGGCAAGCTCGACCGCGGTTTCGTGCAGATGGCCGAGATGGTGAATTCGTCGCGGCTCTCCAACGGCGTCAAATCCACCGCGCTGATGCGCCGCGCCTATCACGACGCGATGACGGTGGCGACAAATCGCGTGGTATTCGGCAGCCGCATCATCGACCTTCCCCTCGGCCGGCGGCAGATGCTGAAGATCATGCTGCCGGTCGAGCAGGCGCTGTCGATGAGCTTCCTCACTGCGGACGCGCTCGACCGCGCCGAGGCCGGCAGCCAGGATGCCGCGGCGCTGCTGCGCATCCTCACCCCGACGCTGAAGTTCCGCGCCACGCGCGATGCGCGCAAGGTCTGCGGCGATGCGCTCGAGATGCGCGGCGGCATCGGCTATATCGAGGAATTCGCGACGCCGCGCCTGCTGCGCGATGCGCATCTCGGCTCGGTCTGGGAAGGCACCGGCAACATCGTCGCGATTGATGCGCTCCGGCGCGCAGTCGGTCGCCATGGCGCGGAATCCGCGCTGTCAGCCGATCTGCATGCGCGGCTCGATGACAGTGCATCCGTGCCGCAGGCCTGGCGCGACAATCTACGTGGCCTCGTCGATCGTGCGGTGGGTTTTGCGCGAGAGGTCGCGGGGAAATCCGAGAACGAGGCCGATGCGCGTCGTGCAACGAGTCTGCTCTATCATGTCGCCAGCGCCGTCGCGTTCGCCTGGGAGGCACATCGCATCCACGAGATGCGCGGCGATGCGCGCCGGTTGCTGTTGTCGCGGCTCGTCATCGATCATCGGGTGGCGCCAAGCGATCCGTTCCGGCTGACGGAAAATGCGACGCAAGCCAGGATCGCCGCGCTGCTGCTCGGCGACAGCTCAGCCGGCATGAGCGAGGTTGGCGAACTGGTTCTGGCAGCGTAGGCTGCACGCCACGATCGAACCAAGAAACGCGACAGGGAGAGCTCGATGAAGGCCGCCGTCCTCTATGAAGTCAACCAGCCGCTCGTCATCGAGGACGTCAGCCTGCCGAAGCCGGGACCGCGCGAAGTCTTGATCCGCACCACGGTCGCCGGGCTCTGTCACTCCGACCTGCATTTCATGGAAGGGCTCTATCCGCATCCGCTGCCCGCGGTGCTCGGCCACGAGTCCGCTGGTGTCGTCGAGCAGGTCGGCTCCGATGTCACTTACGTCAAGCCGGGTGACCACGTCGTCACTTGCCTGTCGGTGTTCTGCGGCACCTGCGACAACTGCACCACGGGCCGCACCGTCCTCTGCACCGACACCACCGTGAAGTTGCTGCCGGGCGCCTCAAACCGGATGCAGTGGTCCAAGCCTGAGAAGCTGCACCAGTTCCTCAATCTCTCGTCCTTTGCCGAACAGATGCTGGTGCACGAGAACGCCATCGTCAAAATCCGCAAGGAGATGCCGCTCGATCTCGCCGCGCTGATCGGCTGCGGCGTCATCACCGGCTATGGCGCGGTGGTGAATACCGCGAAGGTGACGGCCGGCGAGACCGTGGCGGTGATCGGTTGCGGCGGCGTCGGCATGGCCGCGATCAACGGCGCGCAGATCGCCGGCGCCGGCCGCATCATCGCCATCGACACCAATCCGGCCAAGCTCCAGCTGGCGACCAAGCTGGGTGCGACCGACATCATCAACCCCGCCGACGGCGACGTCGTGAAGCAGGTGCGCGATCTCACCAATGGCGGCGTGCATCATTCCTTCGAGGTGCTCGGCCGCAAGGAGACAGCCGAGCAGGCGTTCGGCATGCTCGCCTCCGGCGGCACCGCCACCATCGTCGGCATGATCCCGTTCGGCCAGAAGATCGAACTGCACGGTTTCGATTTCCTGCGCGAGCGCCGGATTCAGGGCTCCTCGATGGGTTCGAACCATTTTCGCGTCGACATGCCGCGCTTGGTCGACTTCTACCTGCGTGGACGGCTGCATCTGGAGGACTGGATCTCGGCGAAATTGAAGCTGTCCGAGATCAACGAGGGTTTTGCCAACATGAAAGCCGGCAAGACGCTGCGCAGCGTGATCGTGTTCGACAGCTAGCGCCACGGACGCCGTCGTCGCTCGAAAATCAAGTCAACGCGACGCGGCCGGACCGTCGGCCGAGGCGCAACGTGTCTCCTTCACGAGCAACAGCGTCATGGCCGTGGCGAGACCCGCGACGAGCATATACGCGACGGATACGTTCAAGCCGGGACCCGCGAACAGCAGATAGGAGAACAATCCCGCAGTCGACGCGGTGAAGCCAAGCCAGGCAAACCTCGGAAGGCGAAATCCACGTTCGCCGTGGCGGAGATCGAGCACGAGGTAGAACACGAGAAGGGTGTTGCAGAGCGCCGCCGGCAACAGGCCCATGACGATCTCGCTCTCGAATGCGAGGTAGGATAGCACGCCATCGACTTGGGCAATCACCGCGAACGGCAGATAGCGCAAATTGAGGCAGGCCAGGGCGATCGCCGCAAGCTCGAACCCGTAGAAATAGCGCTCGTGCATCTTCGGAAGCAAATACGGCATGAGGATGAGCGATACGCACGCGACGAGCAGAATGAACTCCGGCCCCGTCCGCCTGGACTGTGCGATGAAGATCGATAGGGCAAGCCCGCTCGCCGCCGCGAGCACGAGGCCGGCGGCGACGCCGACCGTGTACGGCGTTCCTCCCGCGAACACCCAGATATTCGCTGCATTCATGGTCAGGTGATGAAATGTGTTGGCCTGGCCGAGATAGATCCCGAATACGGAGACCAGGGACCTGCCGGCGACGAGAACCGGAATGGCGAGGATCGCATAGGCTCCCGGAATAGCGGCAAGCCATGCCAGGTGGATCCTGCGGCGCAGGATCATGCCCAGCACGAACGGCCCCAGGAAGACGCCTTGGGCTTTCACCGAGCAGGCCACTGCGAACGGCACAACGCCGTTTCGGTCCCGCATGAACATCGCCACGGAAATCAGCGCGAAGAAGGTCCAGATCGAATCGGCCTGTCCCCACATTGCGCCATTGAAGAGCACCGTCGGCGCAAGCCACACCGCGCAGAAGGCCAGGGAGGCGCGCAACGGCACACTTGTCACGCGCCAGACCATCTGGGCCACGACGATCGCGCAGCCGAACTCGAATATGGCCGAGATCATCTTCACGAGGGAGAGCGGCTGGCCCAGCCAGTCAAATCGGGCGGCGATCAGCAGCAGGTAGCTGTAGAACGGCGTGTAGTTGGTGAAAGCCTCGGCCAGCCCGCCAATGCCGTGATCTCGAGCAAAGCTATACCAGGTGATGTACTCGGCGGCGTCAGCGGTCGCGTGTTCCCGCGCGAGGTAACGGAGCACAAGGCCCACGAGCCCGCACCCGATCGCTATGGCGATCGGAATCCGCCATCTCTCG
Organism: Bradyrhizobium sp. SBR1B; assembly: GCF_014198205.1. NCBI lineage: Bacteria > Pseudomonadati > Pseudomonadota > Alphaproteobacteria > Hyphomicrobiales > Nitrobacteraceae > Bradyrhizobium > Bradyrhizobium sp. SBR1B. The sequence continues at coordinate 187,708 of NZ_JACIHC010000009.1, read as the reverse complement.
GGCAGCGTCTCGTCTGGATTGACGCGATGATAGGGGTCGCGAAGCGCACCTATCTCAATTGTATCGTTTGTCACGCAATCACTCTCGCCGGATTCGCAGCGTGTCCTCCCGACATGCTCGAGATCGATGCCCTGAGGGGACCTCTCGTCGCCTGCAATTTTGACGGGCGAACGATTGCCAGCTGGATAAATCTCAGATGAGCGGTTTGCCCATTGCTCGGGAAAAGATTGTTTGGTTAGCGATTGCTTTATGGCAGTCGTCGAATCCCGCGGTGCGAGGGGGGAACGGCAGCGTCCCCTCCTCACCGCGACACGTGTGCCGACACCGCGAGCCACTTGCCATTTTGCTTCGCCCAGCAATCGGTGTAGCGCCCCGTCGCCTGCTGGCCATCCGCCGTGGTGTAGCTCGTCGCGGCGTGGATGACGGCGAAGTCGCCCATGATGCGGATGATGACGTCGCGCTCTTTCAAGTTCCGGATAGCGATCGGCCGCGCTGTCTGCTCCAGGAAAGCGGCACGGTCGACCAGCGTCTTGTCGGGATTGGAGCAATAAAACTCCGCCGCCAGGATTTCGTCGAAACGCTTGACGTCGCAGTTCTGCACGGAGGCAACGTAGTCACGGTTGAGGGCGGTCAGTTGGTCGAGGTCCTGGCTCATGCTGCTTCCTTTCCGTCATTCCGGGGCGCCCGACGCGCGAGCCCAGAAATCGCGACGTTGTCGTCCTCCGTCATCGCGAGGAGCCCGCGACAAGATTGCGAAGCAATTTTGCGCCGGCGACGAAGCAATCCGGACTGTCGCCTCGGAAAAATTCTGAATTGCTTCGCTTCGCTCGCAATGACGGGAAGAACTAGTCATTAAATAGTGGCGGCGGCGTGAACCCGCCGAACTCACGCTCGATCAGTTCAGCGAGCTTGAGCGGCGTGCGGTCTTCGAGGAAGGGGCCGATGATCTGGACGCCGACCGGCAGACCATCCTTCGACAGGCCGAGCGGAACGGCCGTGGCCGGCAAGCCCGTCAGCGTGGCGATGCCGGGCCAGGCAAGCTGGTCCGGATAGACATGGTCCTTGCCGTCGATATTGATCCGGCGCTTCTCCTGCTCCGGCGAATGATCATGCGGATAGGCGGGGGTCGGCATGATCGGGCAGATCACCGCATCGAATGACCTGAACAATTGCCGCCACTGCGCACGCAGCCCGGCGCGCGCGCCTTCGTCGAACACCCAGGCCTGATGGCTCGAGGTCATGCCGCGCAGGCGCTCGGCCGCAAGACTCTTGTCGTCGGGCGAGAGTTGCGCCGCGCCGGCCCGCGCGCCGGCGAGAATGTCCGGCGGAAGGAAGGCGCCCAGGAAGCTCATCAGCATGCGCATATAGAGACGCGAGGCCTCCCGGAAGTCCGGAAACAGCGGGCTTTCGCGCGCGACGTTCGCGCCGGCGCCCGTCAATCGCCCGGCCAGCGTGTCGATCGCGCCGCGAATGTCGGAATTCGCAGGCAGCAGCGGATGGCTGTCGATCACAAGCAGGCGGAAATCCTTCAGCCTGTCGTGGCGTGCGTCCGGCAGCGCCAGCTTGTATCCGATGCCGAGGTCGACCGGATCGGGACCGGCCATCACGTCCAGCAACAGCGTCAGATCGGCTGCACTGCGGGCCATCGGGCCGATCACCGCCATATCGCGTTCCATCGGGACCGCAGGAAATGGCGGCGGCGTATGGCCGCGCGTGGGACAGAGATTGTAGGTCGGCTTGTGCGCATAGACGCCGCAATGGAATGCCGGCACGCGCAGCGAGCCGCCGATGTCGGATCCGAGCGAGAGCGGTCCGTAGCCGGCCGCAAGCGCTGCCGACGAGCCGCCTGATGAGCCGCCGGGTGTGCGGCCGAGATCGTATGGATTGTTCGTCGTGCCGTAGATGTCGTTATAGCTCTGCCAGTCCCCCAGGCCCACGGGAACATTGGTCTTGCCGAGAATGACGCCGCCGGCGTTCTTCACCCGGGAGATCGACAGCGCGTCCTCCGTTGGCTTGAAATCCTTTTGCGGCGTCCAGCCCCAAGTTGTGGGCAGGCCCGCGATGTTGAAGGATTCTTTCACCGTCACCGGAATTCCGAGCAGCGGTTTTTTCTCGCCGCGCGCCAGCGCCACATCCGCCTCGCGTGCCGCACTGCGGGCGCGATCAAAATCCCGCACGCAGATCGCATTGACCTTGCCGTCGTGACGCTCGATGCGGTCGATGGCATCCTGTGTAAGCTCGACCGCGGAGACCTTCTTTGCGGTCAATGCGGCCGACAGCTCGACCGCGCTCTTGAAACTCCATTCCGATCTGGCCACGGCGCTTCCCCTGCTCTTGTTGTCGGAGGATGATGCGCAGTTTGCCCGAATGCTGCAACCGCCGTTTGATCGCGATTGATGCCCGGTCGAGCCGGGGCATGACAGCGAGGGTGGGGGCTTACGCCGCCCCGATCAACACGCCGACCGCGAGCACGATCGCGCCGCCGAGCACGATCTGGAACACGGCCTGGAGGAACGGCGTGTCCATATAGCGGGAGCGAATGAAGGCGATCGCCCACAATTCGAAGAACACGACGACGCAGGCGATCGCCGTTGCGATCCAGAACGCATTGGCCCAATGATCCGGCACCAGATAGGGCGCGGTATGGCCGAGCCCGCCGAGCGTCGTCATCGCGCCGCAGGTGATGCCGCGCAGCCAGGGCGAGCCGCGCCCCGTAAGCGATCCGTCGTCGGACAGCGCCTCGGCAAAGCCCATGCTGATGCCGGCGCCGATCGAGGCGGCGAGGCCGACCAGAAACGTTTGCCAGTTCTGGTGGGTGGCGAAGGCCGCCGCGAACAGCGGCGCCAGCGTCGAGACCGAGCCGTCCATCAATCCGGCGAGGCCCGGCTGCACATATTGCAGCACGAACATGCGGCGGTTGGTGCGATCCTCCTCGGCGCGGACGTCGGAATTCAGGATCTCGCCCGTCAGCTTTGCGGCGGTCTCCTCGTGACCTTTCTCGGCTTCGGCGAGATCGCCGAGCAGGCGGCGCACGCCGACGTCCTGGGCCTGTTCGGCGGCCTTCACGTAGAAGCGCTCCGCCTGCATCTCCATGGTCTCGACTTCCCTGCGGATGGCGTCGAGCGACAGGTTCTTGGTGAGCCAGACCGGGCGGCGGCGCAGGAATCCCTTGACGTCCTCGCGCCGGATCGGCGGCAGATGCTTGCCGAAGCGCTGCTCGTACAATTCCAGCAACATGTGCCGGTGGCCGCGCTCCTCCTCGGCCATCTCCTCGAAGATCTTAGCCGTGTCCGGGTAACGCTCGCGGAGGTCCTCGGCGAAGGTCATGTAGATGCGGCTGTCCTCCTCCTCGGAGGAGATCGCGACCGCAAGCACCTCGCGCTCGGTCAGATCGGCAAAATTCTTCACGGCGGCCCTGTATCAGTAGTTTAGAATTATTCTAAACTATATAAGGGGCCGGAGTTCCCGGGTCAAATCACGCGGTGCGGGTTCTGGCGAGGAAGTCCAGCAGCAGCCGGTTCACCTCGGCGGGCTGCTCCTGCTGCACCCAATGTCCGGCGCCGTCGACGAGATGGCAGCCGAGCATCCTTGTGCAGCCGCGCCCCTGCATCGCCTCGAACACGCCCGGACGCTGGTAAGTGCCCCAATCCTGCTTGCCTGAGATGAAGCATGAGGGCACGTCGATGCTGCGTCCTGCAAACAGCTGCATCTCGCTGTTGAGCATGCCCCACGTGCCGTAGCGATACCATTGCAGCCCGCCCTGGAATCCGGTGCGGCCATATTCGGCGCTGTAATAGGCGAGGTCGCTGTCCGGCAGCCATTGGTTGGCGGCGATCGCGGCGGGCGAGGGCATTTCCTTCGCCACCGTCTCGGCCATGGTCTGGTTCAGGTCCATCACATAGTAGGTCGGCAGTTTCGCGAGTTCATCCGCCGACCAGGACTTCAGCGGATACGGCTTGTTGTCGGTCCAGTCCGCGCTCTTGTGATGATAATAGGCGCGCAGGAAATCATGGACGCCCTGCGGCGCGTGCTGCATGTCGGCGTTCGCCTCGCGTGTCGAATAGTACCATTGATAGTGCTTGCGCGGCCGCGGCAGCGCGGCGAGCTCGCGATGCACGGAGTCTTCGGCGGGCGGCTTTGCTGGTGTGTCGACGGTATTGAAGGGCAGGGGCGGCGGCCCGCCGAACGGCGCGCTCATCATCGTCACCGAACGAAACACATCAGGCCTTATCAGCGCGCACCAGGATGCGACCGGGCTGCCGAAATCGTGCCCGACCAGATCGACCTGCTTGTAACCGAACGCCGACACCAGTCCGAGCGCATCGCGCACCAGGTTGAAGTGCGAGAAGGGCGCGAGATCGCCGTCGTACTCCGCGCGCCATCCCGTCGTGCGGCCATAGCCGCGCTGGTCCGGCGCGATCACGTGATAGCCGGCCGCAGCCAGCGTCGGCATCACCTTGCGCCAGGAGAAGGCGAGCTCGGGAAAACCGTGCAGCAAGAGGACGCATGGCCGCCCCTTGGTCTCGAACCCGGCCTCCAGCACATGCATGCGCAAGCCGTTGATGCCGTCGACATAACGCGAGCGGATTCCGGCGGGCAGGGGGATGTCGGGGAGTGCGGGCATCGTGTCTCTCCACTCGGGTGGAATCGCAGGGTGGGCAAAGCGGAGCGGGCCCACCATAAAGAGTGGTGGGCACGGCGCGCGAAGCGCGCGCCTTTGCCCACCCTACGGCATCTCGCTAAACAGCCGCGCACACGAATGCACTGCCCTTGCGCCGGATCTTCCCCACCGAGGGCGAGGGGAAATGCGCGGTACAGCACAGCGTGTCGGTGTCGCAATAGCGTTCCAGGAAGCTGCGGCGCGTTTTCCCTGCCGCGACCGGATCGACGTCGAACTTGATCGACAGCTCCGGATAAAGCGTCTGCAGCGGCGAGTGCATGAGATCGCCGGAGAACACGGCATCGTCCTTGCCGCGGCCCATCGTGATGGCGATGTGGCCCGGCGTGTGACCAGGCGTCGGCAGGATGCGGACGTGATCACCGATCTGATGATCGTTGCCGACGAGCTCGTGCCTGTTGGCCTCGACCACCGGCAGCACGCTGTCGGCGAAGGGCGGAATCTCCGTCTTCGCATTCTCCGCGAACCAGTGGTCGTATTCCTGCCTGGCGAAGACGTAGCGTGCCTTGGGGAAGGTCGGCACCCAGCGGCCGTTCTCCAGCCGCGTGTTCCAGCCGACGTGATCGACGTGCAGATGCGTGCACATCACGAAGTCGATGTCCTCGACCGCAAATCCGGCGGCGCCCAGCCCGCGCAGATAGGTGTCGTCGGCTTTCATGTTCCATTTCGGCCGATTGGGGCGCGGCTTGTCGTTGCCGATGCAGCTGTCGATCAAAATGGTGTGGTGCGGCGTCTTCACCACATAGGACTGAAAGCACAGCAGCAGCACGTCCTGGTCATCCAGCGCCTTGCTCTCGCGCATCCAGGCCCGATTCTCGGCCAGCACCTCCGCCGTCAATCCCGGCAGCATCTCCAGCGCCGGGACGAACGAGGTTTCCTGCTCGATGACGCGATGGATGGTGAGATCGCCGACCGAGAACTTCAGGCTCATGAGAACTCCGGTTGTACAGCATGATTCCGGAAAAGTGTGCAGCGGTTTTCCGACAGGATCATGCTCAGACAATCAAGCTAAAGCGCGATGACGATCATCGCGCTTTAGCTGGCCGGCGGCACCGAGATCTTCACGGAGGGCCGCTCCAGCATCTTCTGATGGAAGGCGTCGAGCTTCGGATAGGCCTTGCGCCAGCCGCAATCGGCGAAGCGGAAATCGGCATAGCCGAGCACGCAAACGAGGCCGATCTGCGAGATGTCGAAGGGACCATTGAGGACTTCGGGCATGTTCTCGAAGCGCGCCATGCCGGTCCAGGCGCGGTTCCAATGGTCGTCCGACCACGCCTGCCATTGCAGGCCCTGCGGCCGCACCATCTTCTCGTAGCGGCACAGCAGCATGGAATCGAGCATGCCGTTGATCAGCGAGTGATTGGTCTTGGCCTTCCAGCGCCGCGGGCCATAATCCGGGATCAGGCTGCCGCCGGCGATCTCGTTGAGATATTCGACGATGACGTAGGAATCCAGGATGACGTCGCCATCATTGGTGATCAGCACCGGCAGCTTCTTCAGCGGCGTGATCTTCGAATAGTCCTCATTGGCCGTGCCCGGTGCGACGCTTGCGGGCACGAGCTCGATCTTGTCGATCAACCCGAGCTCGATCGCGGCGATGCGCACCTTGCGGGCGAAGGGCGAGGCGGGGGAGAAGGTGAGTTTCATTGGAAATAACCTCTATCCAGGCACACAGTCCTCATCCTGAGGAGCGCGCCTCTTGGCGCGCGTCCCGAAGGATGGACAACGAGGGACGCTCTCTCGTTGCCCGGCGCGAACGCCGGGCAACCGTGCTTGTGGCGCATCCTTCGAGACGCGCGCGTTGCGCGCTCCTCAGGATGAGGGCGGCGGCTTACGCCGCGATAATCTCCTGCCTCTGCTCGCCGAGACCCTCGATGCCGAGGCTGACGACGTCGCCGACATTGAGGAAGGTCGGCGGCTTCATGCCGAGGCCGACGCCGGGCGGGGTGCCGGTCGTGATGACGTCGCCGGGCAGCAACGTCATGAACTGCGAGACATAGGAGATGCACTTGGCCATGGAGAAGATCATGGTCTTGGTCGAGCCGGTCTGGCGGCGCTGGCCGTTGACATCCAGCCACATCGACAGGTTCTGCACGTCCTTGATCTCGTCCTTGGTTGCGAGCCACGGTCCGAGCGGGCCGAACGTGTCGTGCGACTTGCCCTTGGTCCACTGTCCGAGGCGCTCGATCTGGAAGGCGCGCTCGGAGACGTCGTTGCAGACGCAGTAGCCGGCGACGTGGTTCAGCGCGTCGGCTTCCGAGACATATTTCGCACGGGTGCCGATGATCGCGGCGATCTCGACCTCCCAGTCGAGCTTGGTCGAGCCGCGCGGCTTTTCGACCGCATCGTTCGGGCCGGACAGCGATGTGTTTGCCTTCATGAAGATGATCGGCTCGCTCGGGATATCGGCGCCGGTCTCCTTGGCATGGTCGGAGTAGTTGAGGCCGATCGCGACGAATTTCGAGATGCCGGTGACGGGCGCGCCGAACCGCGGCTTGCCGGAGACCGCCGGGAGTGAGGCGGGGTCGAGGCCTGCCAGCTTCTTCAGGCTCTCGGGCGAATAGGCCTCGCCGGTGAGGTCCTTCAGATGCGCCGACAGGTCGCGTAACTGGCCGGATTTGTCGATCAGGCCGGGCTTTTCCGCGCCCTTCTCGCCATAACGAACAAGCTTCATTCTCGTTTCTCCCTAGGAATGGACCGATCGGTTAAACAGCTTCATGGAACAGGGCGGCGGGAAATTCAACCGCCCAGAGCGGGGCGCATTGCAGCCCTTCCCTCGTGGCGTAGGCGGAGGTGGGTTAGCCGAAGGCGTAACCCACCACGTCTGCCTCCGCGAGGACGGAAGAGGTGGATTACGCCGAGCAGATGCGCTTCGCGCATCTGCAGGGCTAATCCACCCTACGAATTCTACGATTGCAGCGCCACAAACCTGAATGCCTCTCCATCCCGCCTGATATGCCCGGCCGAGAAATGGCCGCCGATCACCAGCGTCGGCGTGTCGGCAAAGCGGCCGAACAATTCGCGTCGTGTTTCGGCCGACTGCGTCTGGTCGGAATCGGCGGTCGAGGACCAGTCGAGATGTGCCATCTGGCAAGGGTGATGGGCGACGTCACCCGTGAGCAGACCCTGTTCGCCATCCGATCGGATGAGAATGCTCATATGGCCGGGACTGTGGCCGGGGGTCGGGATCATGCTGATCTCCTCGCACAGCTGGTGATCGCTCGGGATCAGATCGGCCCGGCCGGCATCGACGATCGGCTTCACGGAATCCTCGAACACGGCCCGCTTGTCCGGCTCGGTCGAATGTTCCAGCCAATGCTCGTATTCGGTCTTGCCGAAGACGTAGCGTGCCTTGGCAAATGTCGGCACCCATCGGCCGTCGACCAGCCGCGTATTCCATCCGACATGATCGACATGAAGATGCGTGCATAGCACCGTGTCGATGCTGTCGGGCGCAAAGCCCGCCGCCATCATCGTCGCCAGGAACGGTGTGGTGCGGTTGTTCCAGGTCGGAACATTGCGGCCCTGCTTGTCGTTGCCGAGGCCCGTATCGACAACGATGCGGCGCGAAGGCGTCTCCACCACCAGCGAATGGATCGACATTTTCAGCCGGCCCTCTTCGGTGGCAAAATGCGGGATCAGCCAGGGCAGCTTCTGAACCTCTGCGTTGCTCGCGAGCGGCAGGATGAAGCGGGTCGAGCCGACCGTCTCCAGCTCCACAATCTTGGTGATTTTGACTTGGCCGACCTTCCACTGCATCCGGCGCCTTCCCATGTTCTTGCCTTGATGCCGAAAGATGCGCCGTTTCCGCCATCAAGCGCAATGGATCATCTGACGCGGTGCGGCGTTATCGCGGGAACCCCAGGAAAAAGCCGAAGAGGAAGCCATGCCAGAGCTTGCGATTTCCGCGGAGAAGGTCGCCTTCATCATCGAGAAGGCGCGTGAATTCGACGTCAAGGAGGGCGATTCCGATCCGGATTCCGGCTCGAACGCGAGCGATGACGACGCGCTCGATGTTCTCGAGGACGACGGCTCCGATCCTGTCGTCCAAGAACTCGGAAGCTTCATGATCGCCCTGAACGAGGACGAGCAGCTCGATCTCGTCGCGCTGACATGGCTCGGTCGCGGTGACGGCACGATCGACGAGTGGGACGATTTGCGCGCCCGCGCGGTGGAGGCGCGCACCGAATATCGCAGCCCGCGCCGCGAAACCGTGCATTATCTGCTTGGCGAGCCGATGCTGGGCGATCTGCTCGCCGATGGTCTCGACGAATTCGGCATCGACTGGACCGACGAGCGCACGACGGCCGACTCGTCTGGTCCGAGCCAGCAGGACGAAGACGAGCCGACGAAGCAGCGGTGATGATCGGGGCTCTGACGCCTCCACATCGTTATGGCCGGGCTTGACCCGGCCATCCACGTCTTACTTTGCCGAACAAAGAACGTGGATGCCCGGGACAAGCCCGGGCATGACGATCTTTCGTGGAATGCGCCGCTGCGGATGCGATGATGGGTTACAACGTCCCCGGGAACGCGCCGCCATCCAGGAGGATGTTCTGCCCCGTAATGAAGCCGGCCTTGGCGCCGCACAGGAAGGCGCAGGCATAGCCGAATTCGTCGGGCTGGCCGAAGCGGCCGGCGGGGTTGAGCTTGGCGCGCTCGGTCAGGATCTGCTCGGCCGAGACGCCGCGCTTGTCGGCCTCGGCCTTTGCGGTGCCGGTCAGGCGATCCGTCTCGAACGGGCCGGGCAGCAGGCCGTTGATGGTGACGTTGTTGATCACGGTCTTGCGCGACAGGCCGGCGATGAAGCCGGTGAGGCCGGCGCGCGCGCCGTTGGAGAGGCCGAGGATATCGATCGGCGCCTTCACCGCGGCCGAGGTGATGTTGACGATGCGGCCGAACTTGCGCGCCATCATGCCGTCCACGGTCGCCTTGATCAGCTCGATCGGCGTCAGCATGTTGGCGTCGATCGCCTTGATCCAGTCGTCGCGGGTCCAGTTGCGGAAATCGCCGGGCGGTGGACCGCCGGCATTGTTGATCAGGATGTCGGGCTCGGGGCAGGCCTTCAGCACGGCTTCGCGCCCGGCCGGCGTCGTGATGTCGCCGACGATCTCGGTGACCTTCACATCAGGATAGGCCTTCCGGATCTCGTCCGCCGTTTTCTTCAAAGCTTCCGCGCCGCGCGCGGTCAGCGTGACGTCAACGCCGGCATCAGCCAGCGAGATGGCGCAGGCGCGCCCGAGACCCTTGCTGGATGCGCAGACGATGGCGCGGCGACCTTTGATCCCAAGATCCACTGTTTCACTCCCGTAATGTCAGGCAGGTTTTGGATGCCGCTATTCTAGCCAACATCGGTGCCGCTGATAAGGCATGGGCTCGCATCAAAATGCATGGCGCGTCCGCGCGGCGATGCAAATGCGCAGGCATGATCCGGAAAAGTGCGTAGCGGTTTTCCGAAAAGTTCATGCCCAAACAACAAAGGCGCGATCTTCTCGCGCGTCAGATGCGCCGCTCCTGCTTGAGGCGGTCGATCGCGGAGCTCGCTTCCGGGGGCAGCGATTTGAAGCCCATCTGACCCGCCGTCGAGAACAGCGGCCGCAGATGCGAGCCGGCGAGAAACGGCGGCTGTTTGTTGGCCGGCACGATCTGGTCGAACACCAGGACCAGCGTGGTGGCGACGAGACCGACCCTGACGGCGCCGAGCGCGGCGCCGCCGAGCCGGTCGCCGATACCGGCGTCGCGGATGGTGTCGTTCAGCACCAGGCGGCCGATATAGCCGAACAGCATGCCGACCACCACGAAGATGCCGAACAGCCAGATCCAGTTCTGCAGCAGAGGCGCATTCGGATTGCCGGCGATTTGCGGCGCGATCAGCGGCATCAGCGCGACCGCGATCGGCGCAGCGAGGAGATAGGCGAGGATGGTCATGGCGCTGCGGAGCAGGCCGGTCCTGAAGCCGAAGCCGGCCGCGATGGCGAGCGCGGCATAGACGGCGAGATCGAAATTGTTCATGAGCAAGCCTGCCTCAATGGAACGAATGAACGCCGGACCGATCATTCCGGTTTCAGATCGCTAAAATCGTCTGTATTGATGGCTCCAAAAGCTCGAGGGTTACGCCAATGTCAGGCCTATTCGACGTCAGTAAAGAAACCATCCTCGTCACGGGCGCGAGCCAGGGGCTGGGGCGGCAATTTGCCCGGGTGCTCGCCGCCCACGGGGCGGCCGTCGCGCTCGCGGCGCGTCAGGCCGACAAGCTGAAGAGCCTGGAGGAGGAAATCCGCGGCAAAGGCGGCCGCGCCGCCGCGGTCGCGCTCGACGTCACCGACACGGCCTCGATCGCGCGGGCCGTCGATGCGGCAGAGGCTGCGCTCGGTCCCGTCACGGTGCTGATCAACAATGCCGGCATCGCCATCGAGAAGCTCGCCACCGAGCAGACCGAAGCGGATTGGGACGCGGTGATTGGCGCAAATCTCAAGGGCGCCTATTTCCTCGCGACGGAAGTCGCGCGGCGCATGATCGCGCGCAAGCAGTCAGGCAACATCGTCAACATCGCCTCCGTGCTCGGCACCGGCGTCCTGAAGGCGGTGTCGCCTTACGCGATCTCCAAGGCCGGCATCATCCAGGCCACCAAGGCGATGGCGCTGGAGCTCGCCGGTCAGAACATCCGCATCAACGCGCTCGCGCCCGGCTATATCGACACCGAGATGAACCACGCCTTCTGGTCGACCCCCGCAGGCGAGCGCCTGGCCAAGCGCATCCCGCAGCGCCGTGTCGGCGCCGAGTCCGATCTCGACGGCGCGATTCTGCTGCTGGCGTCACAGGCGTCGCGGTACATGACGGGGAGTGTGATTACCGTCGACGGTGGTTTCCTGTTGAACTAAGTCTCACTGGCGTCCCGGACAAGCGCGCCTCAAGCGCGCGCAGATCCGGGATACATAACCGCAGCGGCCGACTAACCCGCCCGGATCAGATCCGCCGCCTTCTCCCCGATCATGATGGTCGGCGCATTGGTGTTGCCGCCGATCAGCGTCGGCATGATCGAGGCGTCGACGACGCGCAAGGCCTCGACGCCGTGTACCTTCAGTGCCGGATCGACCACGGCCATCGCATCCGTCCCCATCTTGCAGGTGCCGACGGGGTGATAGACCGTGTCGACGCGATTGCGCAAAATGTTGCGGATGTCGTCGTCGGTTCTCACGTCGGACGTGAACATGTCCTTCTTCTGCAGCGCGCGCAGCGCCGGCGTCTCCATCAGCCGTCGCGTGGTCTTGAAGCCCGCGACCATCGTCTCGAGATCCTCCGCTTCGCCCAAAAAGTTCGGATCGATCATGGGCGCTGCGAGCGGATCGGCGCTCTTCAGCGACACGCTGCCGCGGCTCTTCGGCCGCAGCAGGCAGACGTGACACGAGAAGCCCGCCTCCTTGTGCTTCTTGCGGCCGTGGTCGTCGAGCATCGCGATGACGAAGTGGAGCTGGATGTCAGGTACGTCGAGGTCAGGCCGGGTTTTCAAAAAGCCGCCGCACTCGGCGAAATTGGTGGTCATCAGGCCGCGCCGTTCACGGCGATAGCGCTGGATGGCACGGAGCAGGGACGGCAACCGGCCGAGCGAGGCATGAACGAAGTGCGGATAGTCGGAGGCGTAGACGAACACGAAATCCGGGTGGTCCTGCAGATTGCGCCCGACGCCGGGCAGATGATGGAGCACGCCAATGCCGTGCGTTCGAAGCGCATCGCCATCGCCGATGCCCGACAGCATCAGCAATTGCGGTGACTGGAAGGCGCCGCCGGCAAGTATCACCTCGCGGCGCGCGCGCAGCTGCTTCGTCTGCTTGCCCTGCACATATTCGATGCCGACGGCGCGCGCCCCTTCGAACAGGATTTTCGTGGCGTGTGCCCCCGTCTCGACGCGCAGATTTGCGCGCTTGTCGATGTGGGGGTGCACATAGGCGCGCGCCGCGCTCCAGCGTTCGCCATTGTGCTGCGTCACCTGATAGCTGCCGAGCCCTTCGTGATCCTCACCATTGAAGTCCTCGCGAATGCGGAACTGCGCCTCGCGTGCGGCCTGATGGAAGACATCATGGATCGGATTGTCCGCGCGGAGCCGGTTGACATGCAGTGGGCCGCCCTTGCCGTGATACTCGCCGTCGAAATCGGAATTGTTCTCCGAGCGCTTGAAATAGGGCAGCACGTCCGCATACGACCAGCCGGCATTGCCGAGCGAAGCCCAGTGGTCGTAGTCCCATTTGTGGCCGCGAATGTAGACCATGGCGTTGATCGCCGAGGAGCCGCCAAGACCCTTGCCGCGCGGCTGATAGCCAATGCGGCCGTTCAATCCCTTCTGCGGCACCGTGTCGAAGGCCCAGTTGGCCGTTTTGTAGGGCAGGGCGAGCCCAAACGGTGTGGTGATGCGCCAATTGTCGTTCGTCCCGCCCGCATCGAGCAACGCCACGGACGTCGCCGCATCCTCCGACAGCCGCCCCGCAATTGTGCAGCCGCCGGAGCCCGCGCCCACGACGACGAAATCGAATGTGTCGGTCACTTGTTTCCCCCTATCGTCACTCCGGGTTCGCGCTTCGCGCCCCGGAACGACTGCCCCTACGACGTGAACCGCATCAACTTCTCCAACCGCGCGATCTTGCCGCCATAGGGCGGATAGAGATCGGCGAGGCGGTTGAACTTGGAGCGATAGAATACCGGCTTCAACTTGCTGAACGTGCGAAAGCCCCATTCGCCGTGATAGGCGCCGGTGCCGGATGCGCCGACGCCGCCCATCGGCTGGTTGATTTGCGTGAAGTGAAACAGGCAGTCGTTGATGGTGACGCCGCCGGAGATGGTGCGGGCCAGCACCTCGTCGCGCGCGGTGCCGTCCTTGCCGAACCAGTACAGCGCCAGCGGCCGGTCGCGATGGTTGATGAAGGCGATGGCGTCAGTGGGATCGCGATAGCCGAGAATCGGGAGCACCGGCCCAAAAATCTCCTCCTGCATCGCCGCCATCGCGTCGGTCGCCCCGACGATCAGCGTCGGCGGGAATTTGCGGTGCGCCTTCCAGTTCGGATCGTCCGCTTTCGCCGGCTGCAGGATTTTGGCGCCGCGCTCCGCCGCGTCCGCTACGAGGCCTTCGAGCCGGGTGTAATGCTGGTCCGAGATGATCGAGGTGTAGTCCTTGTTCGCCGGATCGGTGCCGAACATCCGCCGCATCTGGGCGCGCACGTTCTCGGCGAAGGCCTGCAACGAGCGCTCCGGCACCAGCACATAGTCCGGCGCGATGCAGGTCTGCCCTGCATTGAGCAACTTGCCGTAGGCGATGCGCTCGGCCGCTTCATCGAGGTCGGCCGAGGCGTCGATGATCGCAGGCGACTTGCCGCCGAGCTCGAGGGTAACCGGCGTCAGGTTACGCCCCGCGGCCTCCGCGACCAGCCGCCCGACCCGGGTCGAGCCGGTGAACACGAGGTGATCGAACGGCAGGCGCGCAAACGCCTCTGCGATCTCGCCCTCGATGCCGGTGACGAGCAGCTCGGTCGCATCGAATCGCGCGGCGACCGTCTCCTTCAGCAGGCCTGCGAAGTGCGGCGTGAGCTCGCTCGGCTTGATCAGGACGCGGTTGCCGGCGGCTAGCGCGCCGATCGCAGGCGCGAGCGTGAGCTGGAGCGGATAATTCCAGGGCGCGATGATGCCGACGACGCCGAGCGGCTGCGGCATCAGCCGGTTGCGCGCCGGCAGGAATTGCAGCGCGGTCGCGACGCGCTGCGGCGCCATCCAGCTCTTGAGGTACTTTGTGGCGTGCCGGATCTCGGAAAACAGCAACATCGTCTCGGCGATGGTGGTCTCGACAGCCGAGCGGTGGCCGAAATCGGCCGAGATCGCCTGCCGGAAGCGCTCCTCATTGTCGGCGATCACGGCGCGCAGCCGCGCCAGCCGGTCAAGCCGCTCGGCAAGGCCGGCCGGCGGCTCGTCCCGCGACGGCACGACCATGTTGTGGAAGGCCTCCTCCAGCGCTCCGACCGGGGCGCTCGTCAGGGATTTGTCCACGGCGATCCTCCCTCACCGGCGTTTCAGCCTTAATCTTGTTGCCGCAAGCTGGCCCTTTGTGGAACTTCTGGCAAGAGCACAGGGAACGCAGCCAAAATCGGTCGCTTCCCCTGTCATAAAGTCGAAAAAAACGTTCCCGCAGCCCTTTCCAAAGGCAGCTCGCCTTGATACATACGCCCCGCACCCGACGGGCTTTGCCCCGGGTTGCCTTCCAAGGAAGCCTTTGGGACGGACGAGAAAAGCCACGCGAACAGCGCAGGCCTCAACCGACCGTCCCCGGGATCCAACTGAAGGCAAAGCAAGTGTTTAACGCGGGGTGGAGCAGCCCGGTAGCTCGTCAGGCTCATAACCTGAAGGTCATAGGTTCAAATCCTATCCCCGCAACCAAATTCGGATTTCACCGGATCCGATACGAAAATGGCCCGCGAAAAGCGGGCCATTTTTGTTTTGGGCGACGGATCGTCGAACTGTCTCGGGCCGTCAGCGCAATGACGATTCATTCCAGGCTCATCGCGCTTTAGTCCCGGCTGCGCACTCCGCTCGGACTGTCGCCGAACCGAAGCCGGAACAGGCGGTTGAAATGCGACACGCTGGAGAATCCGACTTGCGCGGCGATCTCGGCGATGGGCCGGTTCGGAAACCGTGTGAGCAGCGCGAAGGCGCGCTTCAACCGCAGCTCGTTGACGCGCGCGACGAATGATGCGCCGGACTGCTCGAGCAATTCCTGCAGGTAGCGCGGCGAAATGTCCTGTTGGCGCGCGACGCTTGCGACCGAAAGCGCAGGATCGGCGAAGTGCTTGCCGATATGCTCGATGGCCGATGCAAGTCGCGCCGCGGCAACGGCGCCCTTGCCTTGCTCGAGCGTGCCGCGGTTCGCGCCGATGGCGAGCGCGGCAAGGTCGTGGATGTGATTGACGATCACCTGCTGCAAGGCAGGATCGGTCGGCTCCATATCGGCCTGGATCATCCGGAGGTAGCGCAGAAACAGCTGCAGCGCCTGCTGGCGGCCGGACACCGGCTTCATGAAAACGCTGCTCACATCATGCAGGCGCTCGGCGAGCGGCGTTCGCGGAAAGAGCAGCGCGAGGTGAGTTGTCCCGCACAGCCGGCCGGGCTCGTCCGGACGTACGAGTACCGCGTCGCCGAGGTTCAGCGTCACCTCGGTACCACGCTGAAACGCCAGTGCCGACGTACCGAGATTGACGATCATTCCGACGGAGTCGTCACTGGCCGCCGCCTGCGCGCGCGTCCGCTCGAGCGCCGCCGCTGTGCCGTCGCACAGCGCCATTCGCACGCCCGGCAATCTCTGCAACATGGCCTCGGCGCGGAACGGGACCTCCGGCGCCAACGGCGCAATATCGACACTGACGATGGTCCTGCCGAACTCCTCCCGCCAGCGGGTCAGCCTGTCACGTTCGGGAAGCTCGTCCGTCGTAAACCGCGTCGGCTTTGGGTCAATGTCATCGACATGCATGGCGATTGGCACCGGGAAATTTCGGCAACCGTAACCATTCGGCTTAAGTACGGCAACGTGCATAGCGACGGTGTTATGCTGCTTTTTTCGGCGCTGGCGCGGGGAAGTGTTCGCAAAAAGAAAAGAGCGAGTTCGCAATAGATCAACGACCAGCCATCGCGCCGAACGCCCGACTCCTCATGCGACGCGCGTGCACAAGCGTGGACATCCTCGTCTCATGCGTTGCAATGCTGTTGAAACGGCGCCGCCCGTCCCTCGCTGACTCGCAATTTGCAAAGCCTGCCGCGCCTTAGATCAAGCGTGCGGAAAGCGTTGTTGCGCCTCGACGACAGCCCACGCGCGCCAACCATGCCAGATTGTCCCGAGCGCTCGATTCAACGCCGAGCGCGCCGCTGGTTACGGGTTTGTCGGCAGCGCAGCACGCCGCGCTGACAGCAGGGAATGGGACGCCAATGCGTTTCCCTCGGAGGGGGTCATGAATTTCAGCACGTTGTTCGAGCGCAGGCGAAACGCATTGCTGGCCGGCGCGGCTCTCGGCTTGCTCCTGGCAAGCGGTCTCACGACGGCGGCCCATGCCGATGGCGGAACCGGCGGTGCGACCGGCCTGGCCGTAGGCGGCGCCGGCGGTATCGGTGATGCTGGCGCAGCGGGAGGTGATGGTACGGCCGCTATCGATTCCGCTACCGATGCGGGCAGTGGAGGAGGTGGTGGTGCGGGCGGAGGTGGAAGCGGAGGCACAGGCGGGGGTTTTAGTGCCGGCGCGGGTGGCGCGGGCGGAACGGCCGGCTCTCTAAACGGGGCAAATGGCGGCAACGGTAGCGGCAGCGGGGGCGGCGGAGGCGGCGGTGGGTTCAGCGGCGGCGTCATCGGCGGCAACGGCGGCAACGGAGGTAATCCTATAGATTCTGTACTCAACGCCCCTGCTGGAAACTTTGCTTCCCGCGGGTCGGGAGGTGGTGGTGGCGGCGGCGGCGGCTCTGGCCTCGGCACCGGCGGTTCGGGAGGTGCGGGCGGGGCGGGCGGCGCAGGAGAAGTAAATGCGTCGTCGAATGGCGCGGGGGATTCTGTCATTGCGCGCGCCGCTGGTGGCTACGGCGGAAACGGCGGCGATGGCGGGATCGGAAACCTGCAAGCCGGGTCCTTTACCTTCAATGCCAACAGCATCGGCGGAGCCGGCGGCGCGGGCGGGACCGGCGGCGACGGGATCGCTGTCGCGGCGGCCACCGGCGCGGGAGGACATGCGGCTGCGATCGGAACTGGCGGCAACGGCGGTAGCGGCGGCAGTGGTCGCGCCGCTTTTGAAGTGACCGGGTTCAATATCACCGTGGTCAATACGGCGATTGCCACAGGCGGCGCCGGTGGCGCAGGCGGAAACGGCGGATTCGGGTCGGGATTGGAAACGACCGATGGGACAACCGGCACATATCTTGTGTTCGGAACTGGTGGAAACGGCGGGAACGGAGGAACTGGCGGGGCCGGTGCGGTCTTTACCGGTTCCGCCGTCACCTTCATCAACTCAGGCTCGGTGATTGCCGGAGCCGGTGGTGCTGGAGGACTCTTGGGGGGAGCGGGTGGTGGGGGCAACGGCGGCCTCAGCGGGACAAGTGACATTCGAGTGGGACTCCCCGGTGCCGGCGGCACAGGCGGAACGGGCGTCCTGTTTCAAGGAGCAGATTCGATATTCAAAAATACTGGATCAGTGGCCGGCGGAACCGGCGGAGCGGGCGTCGCTGTCGGAATGAGCGGCGCAGGTGGTGCCGCTGTTCAGTTTGCCGCTTCGGGCGCAACCCTGATCAACGCCGGCCAGATCGTCGGTGGCAATAGTGGCGCTCCCGACCCTTCCGGCACTGCAGGCGCGGGCGGTGCCGGCGTCATTGGCTCCGGCCTCACGATCACCAACAGCGGCACGATCAGCGGCGGTCTCGACGGCGGCGGAACGGTCAGGCAATTTGCGATCGAGCTAACCGGTGGCTCCAATGCCATCAGTCCGGGCGGCGCCATCACCGGCGGAATCCAATTGCAGGCTGGTTCGCTGATGCCGGCGCTGCCCGGCTCGACGGTTGGCGCAACGCTGAACGTCAACGGTCCGATGTTCCTGGCGCCAGGTTCGGCCTACACCATCCGCCTCAGTGGCGCGGCCAACGATTCCATCACCGCAACCGGCGTAGCGACGGTGTCGGGCGCAACAGTGTCGGCGACGATCTCCGGCGGTTCGGGCAGTCCTCTCGGCCAGCACACCATCATCACGGCGAGCGCGATCAGCGGCACGTTTGCCTCGTTCTCCGCGTCATCGACGTCAGCCTTCTTGCAGGAATCGCTGTCGTACGATGCGACGCACGTCTACCTGAACATCACGGGCAATGGCGCTGGCGGTAATGTGGACTTCACGACGGTCACGCAGACGGTCAATCAGTTCAACGTCGCGTCCGCGCTGAACGCGGCGGGCAACGCCAATGGCTTCAGCGGACCGCTCTTCAACGCCCTTGTGGGCCTTTCCGCTGTGCAGGCGCGTGCCGCATTCACGTCCCTTGACGGCGAAGCGGCGACAGGGGCGCAGCGCGCCTCCTTCCGCTTCATGGACCAGTTTCTCAATTTAATGCTCAACCCCTTTGTCGACGGCCATTTCGGCGCCGCCACGGGCGGTGGTGTCACCGGCTTTGCGCCGGAGGAGCAGGCCAACCTGCCGCCGGACTTGGCGCAGGCCTACGCATCGGTGTTCAAGGCGCCGCCACCTGCAAGCTTCGCGCAGCGCTGGAGCCTGTGGAATGCTGCGTTCGGCGGCAGCGGCAAGACCAGCGGCGATCCCGTGATCGGTTCGACCGACACCAGGCTCAGCACCTATGGGGTCGCCGGCGGTATCGATTATCGCCTCTCGCCCTCGACGGTGATCGGCCTGGCTGCGGCCGGCGGCGGCACCAATTGGGGATTGTCGAACAGCCTCGGCAGCGGCCGCAGCGAGTCCGCGCAAATCGGCGCTTATGCGAGGACGGTGATCGGTCCGGCCTACATCGCCGAGTCGATCGCTTTTGCCAATCACTGGTTCACGACCGACCGAACCGCGCTCGGCGGCAATCTGCGCGCGACCTTCACCGGCCAGAGCATTGGCGCGCGCATCGAAGGAGGTTACCGTCTTGCCGTGACGCCCAACTTCGGGATCACGCCCTATGCGGCGGCGCAGGCGCAGGCATTTCGCTCCGGCGCCTACAGCGAGACCGACGTGAATAATCTGGGCTTCGGCCTGACCTACGCAGCCAAGCAAGCCACCGATGTCCGAACCGAGCTCGGTGCCCGTTTTGATCATCCGACACTGCTCGGTGGCACGCCGCTGATCGTGCGCGCGCGACTGGCCTGGGCACACGATTTCGTCGATACGCCTTGGCTCAATGCAGCGTTTCAGGCGTTGCCGCTCTCGAACTTCACCGTGTTCGGCGCACCGATTCCGCACGATTCCGGCCTCGCCTCGATTGGCGCCGATTGGTACCTGAACCAGAACTGGAAACTGCTTGCCAAATTCGATGGTGAATTTGCCAAGCGCTCGGACCTCTACGCCGGCACAGTGGCGCTGCGGTACTCTTGGTGATGGCCGCGCCCCGCGCAAGGGGGCGCCAGCGATCGAGGTCAATCCGCATCGAGCGATCGTGCACGGCCGAGGCCGCCGACTGCCATGAACAATTGCGACATGCCCGCGAAGCCGCGAGCACGCATGATCAATGACAACAGAAGCCTTCAGTAAGCGAGCTTTGGATACCAGTCGGTACCGCGCCCCTCTGGCGTGGTGTCTAAGATGGTCCAGAGCGGATCGAAGTCGGGCGCGCCGCGGGGATCCTGTTGGGGGTCAGCCATCGTGGCACCCATCTCGCCGGACCAGAAATGCCGGATCGTGCCGTTGCGCTGCGTGAACACGCTGTAGCCGGGCACGTCGGCGTCCTCGGCGCTGACGTAGTCGCGCGTGTAATCGCCGGAGAGGTCGGAGAAGATCTTGTGTCGTGTCCAGCCGCGCGCCTTCTTTGCCTCGATCAACCGCGCGATCGGCGATCGCGCGATGAAGACGAAGGCGATACGCTGCTCGATGTCGGGCAATTTATGTTCCCACGTGCTCATGAATGAGGTGCACATCGGGCAGGGCGTCTGCCGCTGCGGCCCGAACATGTAGCTGTAGATCGCGAGCGTCTGCTTGCCGTCAAACAAATCGGCGAAACTCGCTTTGCCGTTCTCGCCTTCGAACACGTAGTCCTTCTTCACCTCGCCCCCGGGCGGCAGGGACCGGCGCAGTTCAGCGACACGCTCGATATGACGACGCAGTTCGATCTCCTCGGCCAGGAGGCTTTGGCGGGTGCGGCGGTAGTCGGCGCTTTCGTTGGGAAAATGAGCTTTGTTCGTGCGAGCGAGCTCGGAAGCAGGCTTCAGTATGGAACTATTCATGGCGTGACCTCTGGTTGGGGCCTCTCCGTGAAGACGTCCGGCGGCCCCTCGTTCCGACACCTACGCTCACTTATTTGACATAGCCCGAACGACACGCCGTTACGGCCGGAACCCAATTTGGATCCGGGCGTCGATATGCAATTGCGGACTTGCTTGGTTCGCCGTCGCTCGGAAGGGCTGGTCCAATGAAGTTCGAGGATTTCGAGGCCGCCGATGTTCAGGCGGAGGAAGCGCGGATTTTCATCCGTCGGGCCGGTTCGGGACCGGCAATTCTCCTGCTGCACGGATTTCCCCAGACGCATCTGATGTGGCGAGACGTTGCGCCGTTGCTCGCGCAAGACTTCACCGTAATCTGCGCCGATCTTCGCGGATATGGTCGCAGCGCTTGTCCGCCCTCCAGCCCGGACCACGCGCCATATTCGAAACGGGCGATGGCAAAGGACATGGTGTCCGTCATGACGAAGCTTGGCTTCGATCGCTTCTCGGTTGCGGGCCATGATCGCGGTGGCCGTGTCGCTTACCGGCTCGCGCTCGACCATGGCGACCGCGTGGAGCGGCTCGCCGTCCTCGACGTCGTTCCGATCGCCGATGCCTGGGAGCGTGCCGACAAGGAACTGGCGGTCGGCTATTGGCCCTGGTCGTTGCTCGCGCAGCCTGAACCTCTCCCTGAGCGGCTATTGTCCGCGGCTCCCGATGCCGTCATCGACAATGCGCTCCATGGCTGGGGGTCGCGAGCAGACAGTTTCAGTCAGGCCGTCCGGACGTCCTATGTCGAGGCGTTGCGCGATGAGGCGCATGTTCACGCGATCTGCGAGGAATATCGAGCGGCGGCGACGATCGATCATGAGCACGATCTGGCGGATCGCAATTCCGGCCGCCGGATTGATTGCCCTGTCCTGATCCTCTGGAGCCGCCGCGGCCCGTTGAATTCCTGGTATGCGAGCGAGGGCGGCCCCTTAGGGCTATGGCGGACCTGGGCCGATGACGTGCAAGGAAAGCCGCTCGATGGAGGACATTTCTTTCCGGAGGATATTCCGCAGCAGACGGCCCTTGAGCTGAATCGGTTCTTCAGGAGCGATAGCTAGTTGCGCGTTCGCAACCTGCGAAGATGGCTCGCTCGCATCCGGCGCGATGCTCGCCACGATCTTGGTGCTGTCGGCATCCGACCGCCCCTCCGGCCAAAACTGGCCGACCACGATGGTGCCTTCGACCTCCAAGAGTCCAACGGGCATCGGCCGCTCCTCTCGAACCGGCGCGGTCGCTCCCTTGAGACGGCGACCCGCGCGCGGGACGGGCGCGACCCGCGCGCGGCCCCGGCAAACAAAACGCCCGCGCACCTCAAGTGCGCGGGCGACGATCGAAGCCGGTTGCGTCTGCAGATCAAGACCTGTGCGGACAGACCATCGTCAGATTCAGCAGCGTCGGCTTGTCCGAGCCCTTCTTGTATTCCCACTCCAACCGGATCTCGTGCCGATGGGCATAGGCATCGCTTGCCGCGTGGCTGATGATCTTCGTCTTCATCGGGATCGGCGGCTCCGAGTTGAAGCATTTCCGCACGCAGGCATCGAGCAGGTCACATCGTGTCAGCGGGATGACGCCGGGCTCGTCCTTGGAGAGCGGGACCGTGTTCGGCTGGGTGCTCAGGTCGACCCGAGCCCGGCCCTTCTCCTTGTGCCAGTACTTGGCGCTGCCCTGCGGCCATATCGACGGCGGGTTCAAGATCAAATGGTATTGGCCGTATTCCAGGGTCGGCAGGTCGATGTCATCGGATGCCTTGAGCTTGGCGACGCTCTTTTTCATGTTCGCGAGGGGATAGTAATTGGCGTTCATCAAGTCTCGAAATGCCTTGCCGCTATATACCAGTCCGGCCATCGCCTCTTTCCTCGATATGTCTGTTTGTCAAAAACCGTAGCGTCTGGCCGCAACTTCGCGTCACGCGGCGGCCGATCACACAATTTGTTGTGTGCAGGCACGCTACCATCCACGACTGCACTTCGTCCAGCGAGCTACCATCCGGTAAGGTCGCGTATCCCGCAAGCCTAATTGCCATGTAGTCCTCTATTGGTAATGTAAGCTGAAGGTCTCGCGGGCGCGGGTAGCGAAGACTGCTGAGGCAGTCGTTTGAAGGCGCTGGAATGCATTGCTTCGCGTGTCAGTCGGCGATCGGTCCGGGCGATAGCTGGTGCTCCAAATGCGGAGCGGCAGTCCGCGAGCGCGCTGAGCCCGACAGCGAACGGCGGTTCGTGACCATTTTGCGCGCCGACGTCGTCGATTCCACTGGACTTGTTGCCGAGCTGGAGCCGGAGGCGGCGGTGTCGCGCCTTGAGCCGGCTCTCGCGGCGATGAGAGGCGCGGTGCGCCAGTTTGGCGGCATCGTCAGCAAGGAGCTCGGGGACGGGCTGGCCGCGGTGTTCGGTGCCCCGATCGCCGACGACAACCACGCGCCGCTCGCCTGCCACGCGGCCATCGAGCTCGTTCGGCGTGTTGGCAGCCTGGGCGATCCCGGTCTTCAGGTCCGGGTCGGGCTCCACTCGGGGCATGTGGTCGCCTACATGGTCGCCAGCGAATTTTCCAAGGTTTATGAGATCGGCGGGGCCGCCCAGCATCTGGCCGCGCGGCTGGAAGCGGCGGCCGAGGCGAACCAGGTCTACGTCTCTGAGGCCTGTCAGAAGCTGGCGGACGGGCATGTCCGCTTCGAATTCCTGGGTCGCAAGACGCTCCGCGGTTTCGGCGAGCCGATGCCCGTGTACCGGGTCATGGGCGCGAGCGATCTTTCGAGCTGGCGGGTCCGGCGTGCGCGCAGTGTTTCCCGATTTGTCGACCGCACGACGGAGCGGGCCTTGCTGTGGCGTGCGGCCGAAAGGGTCAGCGCTAGCCGCCAGACCGTTCTGCTCATGGGTGACGCCGGCATCGGAAAGTCGCGGCTTGCGCACGAGTTCGCGCAGGATCTTCGCGCCAGCGGCTGGCGGCTGATCGATGCCGAGTGCAGCCCGAATCTCCAGGGCGCGCCGTACAGCGCCCTCAAGCGATTGTTGCTGTCGATCTTCGACTTGGCCGCAAGGGATCAGGTCAGGGCGGATGATCCCAGAGGGGCGTTGCCGGCCGTGCAGCAGCGAGCCATCGACGCGGTCCTGGACCTGCCGATCTCCGATCCGCAATGGGACGAACTGGAGCCGCACGCGCGCGGTCGCGCGATTTCAGATGCGAGCTGCGCGATCGTCGAGAGCATCGCCCGTCGTCAGCGCACGATCCTTCTGATCGAAGACCTGCATTGGATCGATCGGGCCAGCGATACGGTCATGGCCACTCTCTCCGCGCTGCAATGTCCCGATTTGCTCGTGCTGCTGACCACGCGGCCCAACGGGATGCCGGTGTGGATTGCGCGCTGTCACGCAGAGATCGTGGCCATGCGGCCCCTCGACGACGATTCGGGCCTGGCCATGCTCGCGGAAATGCTCGGCCCCGCCACCACCAACGCGGACCTGAAGAACCGGATCATCTCCCACACCGCAAACGTCCCGCTGTTCATCGAGGAAGTCTGCCGCAGTCTGAAGGATAGCGGCTTACTCCTCGGTCAGTGGGGCGACCTGTCTCTTGCGCGTCCCGTGGAAGAGCTCGGCATTCCCACCAGCATTCAAGGTGTGATCGCGGCGCGGCTCGATCGCGTGTCACGACAGGAACGGTCGCTCCTGCAGATCGCCGCGGCGTTTGGCCCCCGGACAAATCAGGCCCTGCTTCGGAAGATCGCGGCCTTGCCGGAAGGCGTGCTGCAGGATTGCCTCACCGCGCTCGACCGGGCCGAACTGCTCGTCAGGATCGATAGCGAGTTGGAGGACTCGCTCGAATTTCGGCACGAGATGGTCCGGCAGGTGACCTACGATTCCATGGTCGAAAAGGTGCGCGAAAGTATCCATGCCAGCATCCTCGCAGCGCTCGAGGACGACGAGGCATCGAACGACGGGCCGGACGCGCTCTGCTATCACGCGACGAGGGCGAAGGATTGGCAGAAGGCGTTTCACCATGGCAGAAGCGCCGCTCGAAAATGTCTGGTGCGCTCAGCCTATGCCGACGCGGTCGACTATTTCGAGATCGCGATGGGGTCTCTCGACAAGACCCCGGTGACGCAAGCGCGAGAAGCAGACGCTATCGATCTCCGGATGGAGGCGCGTTTGGCCTTTGCCGGATCGGGGCGCGTCGCCGAAGCCCTGGATCTGGGACGCGAAGCCGAACGGCGCGCCGATGCAATCGACGACATCGGGCGCAAGATCGCGGCCATGACCGTGAGAGCAGGCGCGCAGAACTTCTACGGAACGCCGGTCGAAGCTGTCGCGATCGGGGAAGAGGTCGTGCGTCTGGCGGAAAGCTCAGGCAATCCCGGCTGGCGTAATCTCGCACAATATGGTCTTGGGCAGGCCTATTTTCTCTGCGGCCGCTATCATAGCGCCGAGAAGATGCTGGCCGCGGCACGTGCCGGTCTCGTGGGCTCGGCATCGAGTGCCCCGATCGGCACGACTCCACGATCCTTGCTCCTCCTCTGCTGCATGATGAACGCCATCACTCACACCGTCATGGGCGAGCTCGACACCGCCGAGCAGCTTCAGCAACAAGCGGCTGCGATCGCGGAGGAGACCGGACGTCCCTACGACCGCGTCGCCGCCGCCTATAGCGGCGGCTGCCTGATGCTCGGCCGGGGCGACCCGGCGGCGGCCGCCGCCATTCTCGAAGACGGGTTTGTGCTGGCGCAGAAGCACGGCATCCGCCTGTTCGTGCCGGTGCTCGCCTGCCACCTCGGCATGGCCTATCTGGAGCAGGGGCTGTTCGACCGGGCGCGCGGCATGCTGACCGAGGCGCGCGAGGAGGCCAAGGCGGTCGGCTACACCTCGGCGGTGCTGCGCAGCTCGATCTACCTTGCGCTCGCGACCTGCCGCCTCGGCGATGTCAGGGCCGCGCAGAACATGCTGCGCGAGGCGCGCAACACCGCCCGCCAGCAGGGGTTTTCGGGCCTCGAGGCCGAGGCCCTGTTCGGCGAAGCCGTTGTGACGCCCGCCTCGAGTACCGAGAGCAGGGCGGCCATCCTTACCGCGCTGCGCGCCGCCATCGCGATCGCCTCCGAAAGCGGCGCGGGGCCGCTCCAGCGCAAGGCCGAGGCGATGCTGACCGAGGTGCTCGCCCAGGGCAGCGAGCTGATCTGACGCCGCGCCCGGCAAGGTCTGCGCCTCACCAAACCGCCGGCCCAAAATGCCGAACGAATCTCGTAGGCAGTACAAAGGGTTAGCTACTGTGCATGGGGTTGTTTTCGACATAATTGGTTGGGCGCCGCCTCCAGACGGCTGCGAGAGGCAGCCTCGCTCACCGCAGTGACGAACCCCTTGCACCGACGCCAAGGTGGGCTACCGTCGGTGACTAGCCGCAGGGCCAGGTGACTTTTGATCTCGATTTTTTAGCATCGCATTTTGCCGGCGCCGCCATGGCGCGACGCCTACCGGATGAGGCGGGGCCATGATCACACGGGACCAGTCAGCTTTGTTGGCGCCGGTCGAGCGCGACCTCAGGCTCGATCTCTTCCGCGGCATCGGCCTATGGATGATCTTCCTCGACCACATCCCGCACGACGTCGTGGCCTGGATGACGCTACGCAATTACGGCTTCAGCGATGCGGCCGAATTCTTCGTCTTCATCTCCGGCTATCTGGTCGGCTGGATCTACGGCCCGATCGTCGCCGGCGGCTGGTTTCTCGCCGCGATGAAGCGGCTGTGGCGGCGTGCGGCCGAGCTGTATGTCGCGCACATCATGCTGTTCCTTCTGTTCACCGCGCAGATCGCCCGCACCGCGCGCCGCTTCGACAATCCGATGTACCAGCATGAGTTCAACGTGTTCAACTTCCTGGCGCATCCGGACGAGCTGATCGGGCAGGCGATCGTGCTGAAATACAAGCCGGTCAATCTCGACGTGCTGCCGCTCTACATCACGCTGGTGCTTGCCTCACCTTTCATCGTCTGGTGCCTGGTGCGCCGGCCGAACCTGACGCTCGCCGCCTCGGTCGTGCTCTACGTGCTGGCGCGCTGGTTCAACTGGAACATCGCCTCCTACCCGCCCGGCACGACCTGGTACTTCAATCCGTTCTGCTGGCAGTTGATGTTCGTGTTCGCGGCCTGGTGCGGCGTCGGCCAGATCGACAAGGTCGCCAGATGGGTGTGGTCGAGGGCGGCGATGGGTCTGGCCGCGGCCTGGCTGGTGTTCGCACTGCTGATCGTGATGACCTGGCACGTTCCCGCGCTCGAGGCGCTGATCCCGAAATGGATGATCAAGGCGATCTACCCGATCGACAAGACCGACCTCGACATGCTGCGCTTCACGCATTTCCTGGCATTGGCAATCTGGGTCACCCACTTCCTCTCGCGCAAATGGCGCGCGCTGCATGGGGTCTGGCTGCGCCCCGTGATCCTCTGCGGCCAGCATTCGCTGCCGATCTTCTGTCTCGGTGTGTTCCTGTCGTTCTCGGCGCACTGGATCCTGACGCAATACACCAAGGGCGTCTGGGAGCAGTTCGCCGTCTCCATCGTCGGCATCGTCATCATGGTCGGCGCGGCCTGGCTGCTCAACCGCGCCGAGCGCGTGCCTAACCTGTTCGTGAAGGTGACGGAGGTCGAGGAGCCGGAGATGGTCGAGAGCGCGCAGGCCGCGACCGCCGGCGCGGCTCCCGCGAGCCGCTGAAGCATCGTCCGCATTTCCGGGAGAGCCCAATGTCCAAACGTTTGTTGACGATCGCCGGCACTCTCCTGTTTCTCGCCTGCGGTGCATCGGCACAGGCGCCGTCGCCGGAGGCGATGAGCGCGGCACGCAAGCTCGTCGTCACCTTGAAGATCGCCGATCAGTACCGCGCATTGCTGCCGCAGCTCCTGCTCAAGCTTCGGCCCGTGGTCGCGCAGGACAGGCCGGAGATCGAGCGCGACTACGATGCGGTGACGGCACCCGGCTCAGAGATCTATACTCCGTTCGTAGCGTCCATGATCGAGCAGATCGCGGCGTTCTATGCCCAGAGCTTCACGGTGGACGAGCTGCGCCAGATCGAGGCGTTCTATGCCCAGCCGGCCGGGAAGAAGTTTTTGGAGAAGTCGGATGCGCTGGCGCAGGCGAGTGCGCAAATCGGCCAGGACGTCAGCCAGAAGGCCGCCGACGAACTGAAGCAGCGCCTGATCGAGGCGCTGCGCCAGAAGGGGCACAAGCTGTAGAGTCGCGCGCTAAGCCAGGAATGCGCGGAACCGCCGCAGCGCGATCAGGAAGAAGATGCCGCCGATCACGGCGAGCGCGACCAGCTGCGGCCACACCGCCTCCAGGCCCGCGCCGCGGAACAGGATCGCCTGGGCGAGCATCACGAAATGCGTGTTGGGCGCGGCCAGCATGATGTCCTGGACGAATTGCGGCATGCTCTCCCGCGGCGTCATGCTGCCCGACAGGGTCTGCAGCGGCAGCAGGATCATGATCAGCAGCAGCCCGAACTGCGGCATCGAGCCGGCGACGGTGGCGAGGAAGATGCCCATGCTGGTGGTGGCAAACAGCTGCAGCGCGGCGCCGACGAGGAACAGCGCCAGCGAACCGTCGATCGTCACCTCCAGCCATCCCTTGACGACGAATGCGATCGACAGCCCAGAGGCGACCAGCACCACGGCCCCCATCGACCAGACCTTGCTCACCATGATCTCCAGCGGCGTGACCGGCATCACCAGGAGGTGCTCGATGGTGCCGTGCTCGCGCTCGCGGATCAGCGCCGCCCCCGTCAGGATGATCGAGAGCATCGTGATCGAGGTGATCACGTGGTCGATGGCGCCGAACCAGGATTTCTTCAGCTCCGGATTGAACCGCGCCCGCAGCGCCAGCTCGATCGGCGCGGCCTGGGCATCGCGCGTATGCGCCAAAAACTCTGCGACTTCCGCGCTGACGATCTGCTCGACATAGCCGCCGCCGTTGAACGCCTGCGAGATGCGTGTCGCATCGACGTTGAGCTGGATCGTGGGCGATTTGCGCGCCAGCAGGTCGCGTTGGAAGTCGGGCGGGATGTCGAGTGCGAAAGTGTCGAGGCCGGCGTCCATCCTCCGGTCCATCTCATATTGCGAGATCAGGCGCGGCGCGGAGAAATAGGGCGCGGTGAACGCCATCTCGATGCGCGTCGAGATCGGCGAATGGTCCTCGTCGACGACCGCGATCGCGGCGCGGTTCAACGTTTCCGGCAGCGCCTTTGCGCCGGCATAAACCGCCAGCGTGAAGGAATAGACGATGAGCACGAGCAGCGTGGGGTCACGCACCAGGCCGCGCAATTCCTTGATGCCGAGCTGGAATACGTTGTCGAAGCGCATGGTCAGCGGGCCTGTTTCTTCAGCAGCATCGCGCCGGCGATCACCAGGACGGGCACCATGACTGCGAGCGCCAGGAGATCGTTGTGGAGGGTGTCGAACGCCAGGCCCTTGGAGAAGGTGCCGCGCGAGATCGTGACGAAATAGGTGGCGGGATAGAGCCGTCCAATCAGCGCGCCGGCCCCCTGCAGCGACGACACCGGGTCGATCAGCCCGGAATACTGGATGGCCGGAATCAGCGTGATCAGCACCGTGCCGAACAGGGCCGCGATCTGGCTGTTCATGAAGGCCGAGATCACCAGCCCCATGCCGGTCGTCGCCGTGACGTAAAGCAGCGCGGCGAGCGCGTAGGTCGGAAAGCTCCCAGTGAAGGGCACGCGGAAGACGACGAGGGCAAAGCCGACCAGGAGGAGGAAGTTTCCGAACGCCAGCACGACATAGGGCAGCTGCGTGCCGAGCAGGAATTCCAGCCGCGTCACCGGCGTCACGTAGAAATTGACGATCGAGCCGAGCTCCTTCTCGCGCACGACGGCGAGCGCCGCGAGCACCGCCGGGATCATCACCAGCAGCAGCGGAATAATGCCCGGCGCCATGGCGACGACGCTGATGACATCGGGATTGTAGCGATAGCGCAGCTGGAGCTGATAGGAGCCGGCGATTGCCGCCTCGCCATAGAGCTCGCGGCCCTTCTGCGCGAGCCAGGTGGCGTGGATCGCCTGGGCATAGGAGCGCAGCGTTTCGGCCCTGGTCGGATTGGCGCCGTCGACCCAGGCGCCGATCTCGACATGGCGGCCGCGGCTGACGTCGCGGCCGAAGCCCGCCGGCAGCTCGATGGCGAGCCCGATCTCGCCGGCGCGCATGCGGCGGTCGAGATCGGCGTAATCGGTGATAGGGGATTTTTCGGTAAAATAGCGCGAGCCCGCGATCTGGAGGCTGTAGTCGCGGCTGATCGCGCTGTCGTCGCGGTCGAGCACGGCGAAGGTCAGGTTCTCGACGTCCATGCTGATGCCATAGCCCAGCACGAACAGCAGCAGCACGCTGCCGAGGATTGCGAGCGTGGCGCGGATCGGGTCGCGCCGCAGTTCGAGTGCCTCGCGCCGGGAATAGGCGAGCATGCGCGTCGGATTGAACGTCGCACCGCGCTTGCGCGGCGGCTCCGCTGTCGCGGCCGGTAGGGGCGATGCGATCGCAGGCTGGCCGGCCGGCTCCGCCGTATCCGCGATCGCCTCCTCCAGGCAGGCGATGAAGGCCTGCTCCAGCGTCGCGGTGCCGCGCGCGGCCACGATCGCGGCGGGGGTGTCCGACGTCAGCACCTTGCCCGCATGCATCAGCGAGACCCGGTCGCAGCGCTCGGCCTCGTTCATGAAATGGGTCGAGACGAAGATGGTGACGTTGTCCTTGCGGGAGAGCTCGGCGAGGATCTGCCAGAAGCGGTCGCGGGCGACCGGGTCCACGCCGGAGGTTGGCTCGTCGAGGATGAGGATGTCGGGCGCATGGATCATGGCCACCGCCAGCGACAATCGCTGCCGCAGTCCGAGCGGCAACGCATCGGGCAGGGCGTCGGCGACGTCGGCGAGGTCGAACCGGCCGATCATCTCTTTGATGCGCGCGGCGACGGTGTCCGCCGGCAGCCCGAACAGCCGCGCATGCAGGTCGAGATTTTGCGCGACCGTGAGCTCCGAATAGAGCGAAAAGCCCTGCGACATGTAGCCGATGCGCCGCCGCACCGACATGTCGCCGGCATCGATGGTCTTGCCGAACAGCCGCGCGGTGCCTTCGCTTACGGGCAGGAGGCCGGTGAGCATCTTCATGGTCGTGGTCTTGCCGCACCCGTTCGAGCCGAGGAAGCCGAAGATCTCGCCCTTCCTGATGCGGAAGCTGACGTCGTCGACGGCGACGAAGCCGTTGAACCGTCGGGTCAGGTGGTCGGCCTCGATCGCGATCTCGTCCTGGTCCTCGGCGCGCGGCGGGATGACGACATTGGTGTAGTTGCTGCGATCCGCCTCAGGCAAAAGACGAATGAAGGCGTCATCGAGCGTATCCGCTCCGGTCTGCCGCTTGAGCTCGGCAGGCGTTCCGGTCGCCAGCACGCGGCCGGCATTCATCGCGATCAGGACATCGAACTGCGCGGCCTCTTCCATGTAGGCGGTCGATACGATCACGCTCATGCCGGGCCGGCTGTCGCGGATCGAGCTGATTAATTCCCAGAACTGGCGGCGCGACAGCGGATCGACGCCGGTGGTCGGCTCGTCCAGGATCAAGAGCTCGGGATCGTGGATCAGCGCGCAGCACAGGCCGACCTTCTGCTTCATGCCGCCGGAGAGTTTTGCCGCCGGCCGGTCGGCGAAAGCCGTGAGCCCGGTGTCGCGCAGCAGGCCGGCGATCCGCCGGTGCCGCTCGGCCTTGTCGTGTCCGAACAGGCGGCCGAAGAAGTCGATGTTCTCGAACACCGACAGCGTCGGATACAGATTCTTACCGAGGCCCTGCGGCATGTAGGCGATGTCGGGGCACACGTTGCGGCGATGGCGCGAACTCGCCATATCGCCGCCGAGGACGTTGATGCGCCCCTGCTGGATCGCGCGAGCGCTGGCGATCAGCGACAGCAGGCTCGATTTGCCGACGCCGTCGGGGCCGATCAGTCCGACCATGCAGCCGGACGGCAGGTCGAGCGTGATGGCATCGAGCGCCCGGGCCTTGCCATAGCTCAGGCCCACGCCTTCGAGATGCACCACGCTGCCGCGCCCGGCAGGCAGCTCGGCTGCGGCCGTCGTGCTCATCTCGTCAGCTTGATGTTGAGATTGCCGGGCCATTGCGCGGCCGGATCGAGCTGCACATAGGCCATGCCGGGCAGGCCGGTCTTCACATGCTCGATGTGCTGGCGCAGCAGCTCCGGCGCGATATGCGCCTTGATGCGGAACATCAGCTTCTGGCGTTCCTCCTCGGTCTCGACGGTCTTGGGCGTGAACTGTGCGACGTCGGCGACGAAGGTGGCCTTGGCGGGGATCACGTATTGCGGGATGGCGTCGAGCACGAGGCGAACCTCGGCGCCCATCGCGACGCGCCCGGCATCGGCCGTCGGCAGGAAGAACGTCATGTAGACGTCGCCGAGATCGACCATGTTGAGGACGCGGCCGCCGGCGGCGAGCACCTCGCCGGGCTGCGACACGCGATACTGCACGCGGCCGTCGCGCGGCGCCTTCAGCACGCTGTCGTTGAGGTCGGCATTGATGCTCTCGATCGCGGCCTTCGCGGCGTCGACCGAGGCGCCGGCGTCGATCACCATGGCGCGGGAGGAGCTGATCGCAGCCTCGGATGCGGCGACCTGAGCGTGGGACGCGGCGAGCGCCGCCTTGGCCGTGGCGTTGGCGGAGCGGTCGTCGTCCAGCACCTGCTGCGATACCGCACTGGTTCTGATCAGTTGCTCGGAACGATCGAGCTTGCGGCTCGTGGTGTCGAGCTGAGCGATGCGCTGGTCGACCACGGCCTCGGCGGCCTTGCGTTCGGCTTCGCGCTGGTTCACCAGGCTCTTCGCGGTCTCGACATTGATCGTCGCGCGCTTGAGCTGCGCCTCGGCCTGGCGGCGCTGGGCCTGCAATTGCTCGGTGTCCATGCGCGCCAGGACCTGGCCCGCGCGCACGAAGTCGCCTTCGTTGACCAGGATCTCGCGAATCCGGCCCGGCGTCTTGGTCGCGATGTCGATCTCGACCGCCTCGATGCGGCCGTTGCCGCGGGCGAAGCCTGCCGGCAGTGTGTTGGTATCGCGGTGCTGCCAATAGTAATAGCCGCCGCCAGCAACGAGCACGGCGATCGCGGCGATGACGCGACCCGGGGTGAAGTTCATCTGTTCAAAACGCCGTGAGGCGGCGCCCACTGTTGAGACACGAACGCCCGGCCGCCGAAGGTGCGGAAGGGCGAGCCCAACATTGCAGCGAATTTTGCATCGCAACTTGATGCAGATCAGACGGCGGCGCGCTGCACCCGTGCCTCATGTTTGGGCGGCGCGCCATCGTCGCCGCTCGTCCGCGCAGATTGCTCAGGCGGACGAGCGAGGCTTGCTGAACAGATGACCATCCGCGATCCGGGCCGCTTTACTTCACCAGCGGGCAACCGCCATCCTTCAGGGGCCGAAACGCCTGATCGGCGGGCACCTCGGCGAGCAGCTTGTAGTAATCCCACGGCCCCTTCGATTCCTCCGGCTTCTTCACCTGGAACAGATACATGCTGTGCACCATGCGGCCGTCCTCGCGCAGCACGCCGTTGTCGGTGAAGGCGTCCTTCACCGGCAGCTCGCGCATCTTCGCCATCACCGTCTTGGTGTCCCTGGTGCCGGCGGCCTGCACCGCCTTGAGGTAATGCAGCGTCGCGCTGTAGGTCGCCGCCTGGTTCATCGTCGGCATGCGCTTGACGCGCTCGAGGAAGCGCTTGCCGAAGGCACGGGTCTTGTCGTTGAGATCCCAGTAATAGGCCTCGGTGATGATCAGGCCTTGCGCGAGCTTCAAGCCCAGGCTGTGCACGTCGGAGATGAACATCACGATCGCGGCCAGGTTCTGGCCGCCGGCGACGATGCCGAACTCGCCGGCCTGCTTGATCGCGTTGATGGTGTCGCCGCCGCCGTTGGCGAGGCCGATAATCTTGGCCTTGGAAGCCTGGGCCTGGAGCAGGAACGAGGAGAAATCGGCGGTGTTGAGCGGATGCTTGACGCTGCCCAGCACCTTGCCGCCCGCGGCCTTCACGACATCGCCGGTGTCGCGCTCGACCGAATGGCCGAATACGTAGTCGGCGGTGAGGAAGAACCAGGTGTCGCCGTCGTTCTTGACGATGGCGCTGCCGACGGTGTGCGCGTTGGCATAGGTGTCGTAGGTCCAGTGCGCGGTGTAGGGCGAGCAGGATTTTCCCGTGATGTCGGAGCTGGCCGCATCCGTCACGATCATGATCTTCTCGTACTGCTTCGACAGCTCCATCACCGCGAGTGCGGTCGCCGAGGTCGGCAGGTCGATGATCATGTCGACGCCTTCGGTCTCCCACCATTTGCGGGCGATGGTGGAGGCGACGTCGGGCTTGTTGAGCACGTCGGCCGAGACCATGTCGATCGGCTTGCCGAACATCTGACCGCCGAAATCCTCGATCGCCATTTTGGTGGCCTCGACATTCCCCATGCCGCCGATGTCGGAATAGACGGAGGAGAAGTCGGAGAGCACGCCGATCTTGAGCGGCGGCTGCTGGGCCGAGGCAGGGGTGATCAGGGCAGCCGACAGTAAGCCGGCCGCAGACACGAGTGCTGCGATGGGTCTCATGGATACGTTTCCTCTTGAGCGGGACTATTCTGTCCCTTTGTCCGACAAAGCTAGAGCCGGGTTCCGGCGGAGTCAATTTCCTCCGCGGATGTTATGAATGATGTAGTTTGACGCACCTGACGTCAGTGCCTATAGTTTGTCGGACAATCGCCATTGGAGGCCGGTTTGCCCATCGCGCCGCTATTTCGACCGATCGATGTCGCGCCGGCCTATCAGAAGGTCGCCGACGCCATCGAACGCGAGATCGTCAATGGCCGCATCAAGCCCGGCGATCCCATCGGCACCGAGCACGACCTGGTCCGCCAGTTCGGCGTCAATCGCTCGACCATTCGCGAAGGCATTCGTGTGCTGGAGGAGGGCGGGCTGATCCGGCGCGATTCCTCGCGCCGCCTGCACGCCTGCCTGCCGCGCTACAGCAAGCTCGCAAGCCGTCTCAGCCGCGCGCTGGTGCTGCATGAGGTCACCTTCCGCGAGCTCTATGAAGCCTCGATGACGCTGGAGGTCGCCAGCATCGAGGGCGCCGTGGAGCGCGCGACGGACGAGAACCTCGCCGAGCTCGACGCCAATCTGCTGCGCAGCGAGGCCGTGGTCGGCGATCCCGCGATGCTGGCCGAATGCGATGCCGAATTCCACGTGCTGGTCGCAAAAGCCTCGCAGAACCGCGTGCTCCAGCTCGCGCGCGAGCCCGCGGCGCAATTGTTCTATCCGACCACCGAGATGATCGTGACCGGTGTCGCCGAAGGCGGTCCGCGTCTCGTCGCGGCGCACCGCCATCTCATCGACGCGATCCGCGACCGCGACCGCGAGGCCGGCGTGCTCTGGACGCGCCGGCATTTGCAGGACTGGCGCCGCGGCTTCGAGAAGATTGCTTCGCTCGATCGCTCGGTCGAGCACATGTACATGGAGCACGCGCAAGCGGCCCGACGAAGATAGCGCCGCATGATCCGGAAAAGTGTGAAGCGGTTTTCCGGCAAGATCATGCGCAAAAGAGAAGACGCAAGATCTCAAACAAGAAATCCAACAAACAAAGACATCACCCGGAGGGACACATGAGCGAGACCGCAGCCACCATCGCGAAGGCACGCGAACATTCCATCGGCGATCTCCTGCGCCGCTCGGCAGGTCGCGATCCGAACAAGCTCGCGGTGAGCTGCGGGGATGTGAGCTGGACCTTTGCCGAGATGGACGCGATCTGCAACCGGCTCGGCCGTGGTCTGCTCGGGCTCGGCGTGAAGAAGGGCGACCGCCTCGCGGTGCTGTCGCGCAATTCGCACGCGTTCGCCGCGCTGCGCTTCGCGGTGGCGCGGATTGGCGCGGTTCTGGTGCCGATCAACTTCATGCTCAATCCGGACGAGATCAATTTCATCCTGAAGAGCTCCGGGGCCAAATTGCTCGCGACCGGTCCCGATTTCGTCGAGCCGGCGAAGGCCGCCAGCGCGAAAGACTGTGCGGTCGAAAAAATGATCTGGCTGCCGGCCGAGGATCCCGCGTCGGCGCCGGCGGGCCTCACCACCTTCAACGATCTGCTAGATGCCGACGGCTCATTCCTGGAAGCCTCGGTCGATAGCCGCGATCTCGCGCAGATCGTCTACACCTCAGGCACCGAATCGCTGCCCAAGGGCGCGATGCTGACCCATGAAGCCGTGATGTGGCAGTATGTCAGCTGCATCATCGATGGCGGCATGAGCGTGGACGACAAGTTCCTGCACGCGCTGCCGCTCTATCACTGCGCCCAGTTGGACGTGTTCCTCGGGCCACAAGTCTATCTCGGTGCCTCCGGCGTCATCACGGGCAAGCCGACCGCCGACAACATCCTGGCGCTGATCCAGGCGCACAAGATCACGTCGTTCTTCGCGCCGCCGACGATCTGGATCGCGATGCTGCGCTCGCCGAATTTCGACAAGTCCGACCTGTCGTCCCTGCAAAAAGGCTATTACGGCGCCTCGATCATGCCTGTGGAAGTTTTGCTCGAGCTTCAGCGCCGCCTGCCCGCCGTAAAATTCTGGAATTTCTACGGCCAGACCGAGATCGCGCCGCTGGCGACCGTGCTGCGGCCGGAGGATCAGCTGCGCAAGGCAGGCTCGGCAGGCAAGCCGGTGCTCAATGTCGAGACGCGCGTCGTCAACACGTCAATGGAAGACGTTGAGGTCGGCGAGGTCGGCGAGATCGTGCATCGTTCGCCGCATCTGTTGTCCGGCTATTACAACGATCCCGTGAAGACTGCGGCAGCGTTTGCCGGCGGCTGGTTTCACTCCGGCGATCTCGCCACCGTCGACGAAGAGGGCCACATCACCGTGGTCGACCGGGTCAAGGATATGATCAAGACCGGCGGCGAGAATGTCGCCAGCCGCGAGGTCGAGGAGATGGTGTATCGTATCCCGGCGGTTTCCGAGGTCGCCGTGGTCGGCCTGCCCGATCCGCGCTGGATCGAGGCGGTCACCGCCATCGTCGTGGTCAAGAGCGGCGAAAAGCTGGACGAGGACGCCGTCATCAAGCACTGCGCCGGCCAGATGGCGCATTTCAAGGTGCCCAAGCGCGTCATCTTCGTGGATGCCTTGCCGAAGAATCCGAGCGGCAAGCTGCTCAAGCGCGAGCTGCGCCAGCGCTTCGTCGGCGGCGAGACGCTCGACAAGGCGATCCAGAAGAATTTTGGCGCGTAAGGCCGGGCGGCTACTGGCTGCGTCGTGATCGAGTTCGCTAGCCGGCGCCGCCGGCCAGCTTCCTGACGTCGTCCGGCGTCTGCCCGAACCGGCGGCGAAACGCGCGATGGAAGTAGGAGACGTCGTGGAAACCGGCGAGATGCGCGATCTCGATGATCTTGCGTGTGCGCAGGCTCGGATTTCGAAGGAGACGTTCGGCACGCAGCAGGCGCTGCTCCAGCACGAAGCCGCTATAGGTGATGCCGGCCTGCTCGAACAGCAGCTGGATCGTGCGCGGGCTGACCCGGTGCGCGGCTGAAAGGACGGTGAGCGACAGCGCGGGGCTGTCAAGCTGCGCCAGGATGTCGGACTTGAGGGTTTCGAGACGCGCTGCCGCCAGGCCGCGCATTCGAGCCTGCTCGGCGACATCGCCGCGCGCTCCGATCATCAGCACCGAAAGGTCGAACAGGTGCTGCGAGACCGCGTCAAGTTCCGCCGGGGCGAGTTTGTCGGCATAGGCATGCGCGAGATCGTAATATCGCAGGTACATCGACGTGATCGGATTGGCGCCGGGGATCGACCGCGCAATCAGGTCCTCGGCATTCGGGCAAACGCGTAGCAGCGCCTTGCGCGGCAGCAGCGCGGTCCGAAAATTGCCATTCCCGGTCTGAGTGATGTAGGCGCCTTTGATCGAGGGATCGCCAATTGTGACGTCCCCCGCCGCGATCTCCAGCGGGCGTTTTCCCATGGTCCCGCTCAATGCCGAATTGGGCGACGTCGTAATCACCAATTCGTCGTTCGTCCCCAACGACACGAAAGATATCGGCGAGCCGAACGAGGCCGAGAGCCTGATGCGGGGAAGAATGGCCGGCGCAATGGTCCGGTGGACTCGCCCTTCCCCGACCGGCACGAAATCGACGTTGGCCACCTGACGGCAAAACTGCTCGCGCCATCTTTCATAGGCCGGGCCATTCGGGTCGCCATCAAAGGAGAGTTGAGGCTGGATCATCGATCGGGAAGGGCAGGTCTGTTGGCGATTACGGCAGGTTGTATCGTCACGCTGCTGCTCCGCAACGGCAAAAGCGGGAAATTGCGTGATAAGCCACTTGCGATGACGCGCTGCGACCGCGACCAGGTGCCGCAGTCCGGTGTGCCCGGATCGCAACAGGCGCAGCCGCTGTCGCTGCGTTTCAGCTCAGTCCATTCGGTGGTTCGCGCCCTGCCACGAACGCGGATCGCTTCCCGCCTATCGTGGCCAGCGAGTGATCGACCGATTGGAAGGGAATGACCGGATGACACCTCGTGTGCGCGATCTGCTGCCGGCTCTGCTGGTGCTTGGCCTTGGCGCGGCTTGTGCCATTGATGCAACGGCTGCCGACATCGCGCTCAAGGCTCCGCCGGTCGGCTTCACCTGGACGGGGTTCTATGCGGGTGTTCACGCCGGCTATGGCACCGGCGATGGCAACGCCGCGAGGGTCGATCCCGGTGCGCTGCCGGCGCTGTTTCCCGGCGTGAACAATCTCACGTCGACGGCATCGGCGTCGTTCACGCTGGGGGTCGATCAGTCCGGCTGGCTGGGCGGACTGCAGGCAGGCTACAACTGGCAGAGCGGGCATCTGGTCGCCGGCGTCGAAGCCGATGTGAGCGCTGCCGGGTTCGGCGAGCGGGCATCGGGCTCATATGCGTTTCGTCCCGTTTTCCTGGTCGGCGATTTCGACAATTACACCGGCACCGTGAGGGTGACCCAGGACATCGATTATCTCGGTACGCTGCGCGGACGTATCGGCTATGCCAGCAACAACTGGCTGCTCTATGCCACGGGCGGTCTCGCCTGGGCCCACGTCAAGGCAAGCCTCGACAGTTCTCATGTCAGATTGACCAATAATTTCCCGATTCCCGGTTTTCCCGGCGCACTGGACGGTCATGCCTCCGCAAGCGGCTACAATATCGGCTATGCGGTCGGCGGCGGCGGCGAATGGGCGTTCGCGCCGCACTGGTCGTTCAAGGCGGAGTATCTGTATCTCAACCTTGGCCGCCAGCTCTCCTTGTCTATCCCTGCGAGCAGCATGCCCGCCGGCGACATCGAGCTTCACACCTTCAGGGTCGGCCTGAACCGGCAATTTACGCCGTGAGGTCGGCCACGGCGATGAAGCTCAATACTTCTTTACCGTCGACCCGAACGCGAACCACAGCGCCATCGATGCGAGGCCGAAGCCGCCGAGCAGCAGGAAGGTTGGCCCGTAGCCAATCCATTGCGCGATCCAGCCGCCGAGCGCGGGACTGAGGCTGGCGCCGATGCCCTGCACCGTAATCACGGCACCCTGGCCGAGATTGATGCGGCCGCTGCCGTTCAGCGCGCGCGCGACCATGCCGGGAACGGCGACCGTCTGCAGGCCGGTGCCGATACCGTCGAGCACCTGCATCGGTATGACGCCCCACCATCCCGTCACGAAGAAGGCCAGCACGCCGCGGATGGGCAGGAACATGAAGGACACCAGGATCACCGGCCAGTAGTTGCGCTTGCTCGCGGCCTTCATCGCGATCAGCGAGGTCACGATCATGACGCCTTGCGCGATCACCACGGTGGTCGCGACGAAGCTCGGGCCGTTGGCCTGTCCCTCGGCCACGGCCGCCAGCCCGTAGAGCGGTACAATGGCGGCATTGCCGAGGTGGAAGACCGCGAGCGCGAGTGCCAGCACGAGCAGAGCCTTGTGCTTGAGCAGCATCGTCATCGCATCCGGCGGAGCCTTGGAGTCGTCTTCCTTGCTGCCGCGTGCGGCACGGTCGTCGATCGCCTTGGCGGGGATCATCATCACACAGGCGATCGCGATGGCGCCGAACACGGCCGCCAGCACGAACACGGCGACATAGCCGAACCTGTAGCCGAGATAGCCAGACAATGCCGCGCCGACCATGTTGCCGGCGTGGTTGAACGCCTGGTTGCGGCCGTTCAGCGCGTTGAATCCCTTCTGCTTGGCGATGCCGAGCGTGATGCCCGTTACCGCCGGTACGATGGCGGCGCTCGCCAGCGATTGTGCCACTTGCGAGAACGTCACCGCCCAGAAGTTCTGCGAGATCAGGATGATCGCGGAGGCAAGAACGACGCAGATGCCGGGAATGACGACCCATAGCCGTTTGTTGCGGCTGGAATCGATGAAGCCGCCGATCGGAGTCGTGACCAGCATGCCCGCGACATTGCCGATCGTCATCGCGGTGCCGATCAACCCGGTCGCCCAGCCGCGCTCCTGGAGGAAGACCCCGACGAACGGCCCAATGCCCGACTGCATGTCGGCCATGAAGAAGTTGAGCGCGAACAGAGGCCAGATACGGGACGAGGAGGGAGGCCGCGATGTCATCGATACCCAAACATGCTCTTCGTGTGTCGCGATCCTCTTGACCAATCCTTCCGGCGTGGACCTGAACGTAACGGGCGCTCGCCGCGTTGGTTCCAGTCTGTCCTTGCGCTCATCGATCTTGCCGAAAGCGCGGTCGCAATGTCATCCTGCGATCTTCCCACGGAGCTCTGGTCATGCCTCTCTGGACCTGCGAAACCTGCGGTGCGCAATTCCCGAACGGCGGAAATCCGCCCGCCTCCTGCGTGATCTGCGAGGACGAGCGGCAGTTCGTGAACTGGAAAGGGCAGACCTTTCTCACGCGCGAGGAGCTCGCGCGGGGGCACCGACTGGTGGGACGCGACGATCTTGGCCTCACCGGGATCGCCCTGGAGCCGAGCTTCGCCATCGGACAGCGCGCGCTGCTGGTGCCTCAGGGCGACGGCTGCGTGATGTGGGATTGCATTCCGCTCGCAACCGATGAGGCCATCGAATACGTCGCAGCGCTCGGCGGGCTGAAGGCGATCGCGATCTCGCATCCGCATTACTACGGCGCGGTCGCCGACTGGAGCGATACCTTTGGCGGCGTGCCGGTCTATCTGCATGCCGACGATCGCGCTTTCGTCACGCGGCCGCATCCCTCGATCGTGCACTGGACCGGCGAGAGCCACCGTGTCTCAGACGACGTGCTGCTGCTACACACCGGCGGTCATTTCGCCGGCGCCACCATGCTGCATTGGCAACGCGGTGCCGATGGCAGGGGCGCGCTGCTCACCGGCGACATCGCCCAGGTGACGATGGACCGCCGCTTCGTCAGCTTCATGTATTCCTACCCCAACTACATGCCGCTCAACGCCGCCGCGGTGCGGCGGATCGCGGCCGCCGTCGAGCCGCTCGCCTTCGATCGCATCTATGGCGCCTGGTGGGGCCGCAACATCGCTAGCGGCGCCAAGGCCGCCTTCGCGGCGTCCGTGGAGCGCTACATCGCGGCCATCGGCTGAGCCGGCGAGCGGATCTGATTTATCTTGCCGGTCTCGAATAACTGTACTATACGTACAGTTATAAGTCTGCTGCAATGACGCAGCTGCAGGCCGGGCATGATCGATGCATCGTGGAAGCCGCGGCGCTGTGCAGCCGCGTAAGCGGAGTTCGGCTCATGACGGCGTACTACGAGATCTTCGAGGCTGGCGACGTTGTCCTCCAGTCCGGGACCGTTTTTCCTTCGCTGAAGCTTGCCTACGAGACCTATGGCACGCTGAGCGTTGCAAAGGACAACGTCATCCTCTATCCGACCTCGTTCAGCGCGCAGCATTTTGACACCGAGTGGCTGATCGGGCCCGACGGCGTGCTCGATCCCACGCGCTACTTCATCATCATCCCGAACCTCCTGGGCAACGGCCTGTCGTCCTCGCCGTCGAATAGCGCAGCGCCGTTCCCCGCGGTGACCTATCACGATGCGATTGCGGTCCAGCATCGGCTGCTCGCCGAGCGCTTCGGCGTTTCAAAGCTGGCCCTCGTCTATGGGTGGTCGATGGGCGGCATGCAGGCCTATCACTGGGCGGCGCTGCAGCCTGATATGGTCGAGCGTGCAGCCGTCGTCTGCGGCAGTGCCCGCTGCGCGCCCTATAATTACGTTTTCCTGGAAAGCGTGAAGGCCGCGCTCACCGCAGATCCTGCCTTCCGTGACGGCCGCTTCGCCGAGAAACCCGTCGCCGGCTATCGCGCCATGGGGCGGGTCTATGCCGGCTGGGCGATGTCGCACGGCTTCTATCGCGACGAGCTCTGGCGCGAGGCCGGCTTCACCTCGCTGGAAGATTATCTTGTCCGCGTCTGGGACGCGACGTTCGCCCGGCGCGACGCCAATGATCTCTTGGCGCAGGTCGGCATCTGGCAGCGGGGCGACATCAGCCGCTGTGAGGCATTCGGCGGCGATCTCAATCGCGCTCTGGCGGCGATCAAGGCGCACATGCTGCTGATGCCGGGCGCGACCGACCGCTATTTCGACGTCCGCGACAACGAGGACGAGCTCGGCCGGCTGGTCAACGCGAAATCGGCCGTGCTGCATCCGATCCCGTCGCTGCATGGCCATCGCGCCGGCAATCCCGTTGGCAATCCGCGCGACCAGGCTTTTCTCAAGGCCGAGGTCGCGGCGCTTCTCGGCAAGTAAGGCAGGCATTTTGATCATGACCGACGCGACCGTTTCAGAGTCAAGCCATCGCCTGAAGCCGCTGACGCCGGCCATGCTGCGCGAATTGTCGGTCCGCTCCAATCTCAGAGGCGCGGCGCAGAGCCTTGGCCATTATGGCGTGATCGTGCTGGTGGAAGATCTCGTCGACGTGGCGCGTGCTCTGGGCGCTGCCGCTGATGGCGGTGCAGGGCTACGTTGTCGCCTTCCTGTTCATGGCGGTGCACGAGACCGCGCACAGGACCGCGTTCAAAAGCCGCAGCCTCAACCTCGTCGTCGGTTATCTCTCGGCCTTCCTCATCGGATTGCCTTACGAATATTACTGCCTGTTTCACTGGGACCATCACCGCTACACCCAGGATCCGGACAAGGATCCCGAGCTGATCGTCGGCGTGAAACCGACATCCGACACGCAGCTCGCGCTCGCCTATAGCGGCCTGCTCCAGGTCGCCGGTCGTCTCCGGCTGATGCTTTGCCATGCGGTCACCGGAAAGGTCACCGTGCCCTGGATCCCCGAAAACAAACGCGCCGTCATCGTGAGAGAGGCGCGTGCCTATGTCGCGGTCTATGTCCTGCTGCTCGCGCTCTCGCTGTGGTTCTCGTCAGCGCTGCTGCTCTGGGTCTGGCTCGTCCCGCTCGTCATCGGGCAGTTCTTCCTGCGGCCCTATCTCTATGCCGAGCATACCGGCTGCGAGCGGACCCGCAGCGCTTTTCAGAACACCCGCACCACCTATACCGCCACGGTGGTCAAATGGTTCGCGTGGAACATGCCCTACCATGTCGAGCACCACGCCTATCCCTCGATCCCGTTTCACGCGCTGCCGAAGCTGAATGAGATCGTCGACGGTGAGATCGTTCATCGCGGCCGCGGCTACATCAGAACGACGCGCGAGACCTGGGCCTGGTTTCGCCGGAATCTGAGGAGCCGTTAACCAAACGCAAAACTCCGGCCGCAGCGCGACCGGAGCTTTGTTTGGAAGGCGGGATATCAGTAGATCCCGTAGGCACAGACATTCACGACGCGGACGCGCATGCCGTGGCGGGTCTGAACGAGGCGCTCCTGGTAGCAGTTGCTGACGCCGGTGTTGACGTAGACGCCGCCGAAGCCCCAGCCCGGACCCCAGCCATGACCCCAATGGTGATGGTGGAAACCGCCAGCCGAGGCGGCGGTGGGCGCGAGAGCGGCAACGCCGAGCGAACCGGCGGCGATCAGACCGAGAGCAAGCTTACGAAACATCTTCATTCTCCAGTGTGGCGCTAAGGCCGTTGTTGTGTCCCTGCATCTCGGTCGGGCCGAGACGCGAATGCGTTCACCCGTGAGGAGGAGAATCGTGTTTCAGGAGTGTTTCGTGGGCTGCGGCGAAATACGCCGGCCTTGTGTTTTCCGCGCCGCGCGATAGCGCGCGGCCATCCCCTGCGTCAACTCCGCCATCTTGTCGCGGAGGTCGGCGGGCTCCAGCACCTCGGCCTCGGGGCCGAGCCGCAACAATTCGGCCGCGGCGTGCCAGGACGTCTTG
The DNA here is from genome assembly GCF_014198205.1 of Bradyrhizobium sp. SBR1B. Lineage (NCBI taxonomy): Bacteria > Pseudomonadati > Pseudomonadota > Alphaproteobacteria > Hyphomicrobiales > Nitrobacteraceae > Bradyrhizobium > Bradyrhizobium sp. SBR1B. The sequence continues at coordinate 143,787 of NZ_JACIHC010000009.1, read as the reverse complement.
CCGACAGGCACGCGCGCAATGCGCCAGCCCTCTGCATCGCTGGCCTCTTCAATCTCCGTACGCGCCTTGATGTAGGGCTGGCTCAGCGCATCGAGCAGCTTGACGCCGAACGGCGACAACCGGACGATCGCGACATTGGGATGCATCTCCGCCTCGAGACGCAGCGTCGCGGCCTGCCAATAGGCGGCAAGATCGAAATCGGCGGGACGATCGAAGCCGTCGTCGAGCGCCGTGCAGTCGAGCACGCGCGCGACGCGATAGGTGCGCACGCTGGCGTCGACCTGGCCGGCGAAATACCAGCTCCCGCCCTTCAGCACGAGACCTAGCGGCGCGAGGCGACGCCGCTTTTCCGCGCGCCAGCTCTGGTAGCGGATCTTGATCAGTGTCCCGCGCAGCACGGCGCCGGCAATCGTGCGCAGATGCTTCGGCTCTTCGGCCTCGCCGAACCAGCCCGGCGCGTCCAGATGAAAGCGTTCCTGCATCCGGCTGGCGTCCCGGCGCAGATGGACGGGCAGCGCCGCCATCAGCTTGTTCTGCGCGGCGATCATTGCCGCATCCAGCCCGAGCGCCGCCGCCGGGCCCGGTAAGCCCGCCAGGAACAGCGTCTCGGCCTCGCTCTGCGACAGGCCGTTCAGCCGCACGCGATAGCCGTCGAGCAGCCGATAGCCGCCCTCCGCGCCACGGTCGGCGTAAACCGGAACGCCTGATGCCGCGAGCGCGTCGATGTCGCGATAGATCGTGCGGACCGAGACCTCGCAGGCCTCCGCGAGCTCGGGCGCGGTGACTTGCCCCCTGGCCTGGAGGGTGGTGAGGATCGACAACATTCGGCTCGCGCGCATGATTGCTTAAACCATACCTGACACAGGATGTCAGGTATGGCCCGCTACAAGCTGCGCCACCGCCCGCTGGCCCGATGGAGACCTGCCATGACCGATCCGAACCGCATCACGCTGTATTACTCGCCGCAAAGCCGTGCCACCGGCACGCGGGTGCTGCTGGAGGAGCTGGGTGCCCCCTACGATCTGCACGTCCTCAACATGAAGGCCGGCGAGCAGCGTCAACCCGCCTACCTCGCCATCAACCCGCTCGGCAAGGTCCCGGCGATCCGCCACGGCGATGCCCTGGTGACCGAGCAGGTCGCGGTCACCATCTATCTCGCCGATCTCTTCCCGCAGGCCGGTTTGACGCCCGCGCTGAACGATCCGCTGCGCGGTCCTTATCTGCGCTGGATCGCCTATTACGGCTCATCCTTCGAGCCGGCGCTGATTGACAAGTTCATGCAGCGCGAGCCGGCGCCGATCACGCAGTCGCCCTATGCCGACTACGACACCATGTTAGGTGCGCTCGAAGCGCAACTGTCGAAGGGACCTTATCTGCTCGGCGAGCGGATGACGGCTGCCGACGTGTTGTGGGGCGTGGCGTTCAGCTGGACCATGATGTTCGGCATCGTGCCGAAGAAGGACGTCTTCGTTCGCTATGCCGAGCGCATGACCGCGCGGCCTGCGTTCCAGCGCATCAATGCGGCGGACGACGAGATGGCGGCGCTGCATGCGAAGGCGGCGGGAGTGTAGGTCAGCCCCACACTCGGTGTCGTCCCGGGACGACAGCGAGAGAAATTTCAAAACCTCGGCGCTCGCTTCTCCGCGAACGCCTTGATGCCTTCCTTGATCTCGTCGCCGCGCATGCTGTCGCGGTGGCGCTGGTCGGCGGCGCGGTCATCGAGCTCGCCGCGGGCGAATTCGTTGATCGCGCGCTTCATGCCGCGCATCGCCTGCGGCGCGTTGCCGGCGAGGGTTCCGGCGAGCTTGTCGACCTCCTCGTCGAGGAATTCCACCGGTACCATCGCAGTGAGATAGCCGATGCGCAGCATCTCCGGCGCGCTGATCTTCTGCGCCGTCAGGAACAGCTTCTTCGCGTTGTCGACGCCAAGCCGGGTGACGTAGCGTTTGATGCCGTTCCTGTAATAATGCAGCCCGAGCCGCGCCGCCGGCATGAACATCTCGGCGGTGTCGACGCCGATGCGGAAATCGCAGGCGAGCGCGAGGTCGGTCGAGCCGCCATAGACGCCGCCGTTGAGCCGGCAGATCGTCGGCACGCCCAGATCCTCCAGCCGGTTGACGACCACCTCAAATGCAGAGCCCGCGCTCTGCTGCTCGTTGGCGCTGACGGCGCGCTCGGCGACCGAATTGAGGTCATACCCGGCTGAGAAGGCGCGTCCGGTGCCGGTCAGCACCAGCACACGGATGGCTGGATCGGCTTCGACCAGATCGAACAGTCTGACGAGCTCGTCGAGGTCCTCGGCCTGGAGCCGGTTGAGATGCTTCGGCCGATTGAGGCGGATGGTGGCGCGGGCGCCGTCGCGTTCGAGCACGGGGCCGGTGGCTGCGTCGGTGATGTCCGACATCTTGTCTCCTTTTATCTGTTTTCGAGTGCGCGTCGTTTCGCCTCGGCGTCAATGGTCTCGGCGAGATCTGGATGTCGTGCCATCAACACGCGGAAGTCGACGAGGTCGAGCACCAGAAGCCGCGACACTTTCGTGGTCGAGACGTTGGCGCCGCGCATGTTGTTGCCGAGCAGCGCCATCTCGCCGAAGAAGGCGCCTTCGCCGAGCTGCACCTTCTTGCCGGGCAGCTCGACCTCGACCTCGCCGGCGGCGATGAAATACAGGCAGTCGCCCTGCGCGCCCTTGCGGATGATCATGGTGCGCGCCGGCAGCTCCATGGTCCGCAGCATGTGGGTGACGTCGGCAATCGCGGCGGGGCCGAGCGCCGCGAAGAACGGTACCTTGCTGACGGATTCCCAGGTCTTGAGGAAATTGTCGCGCCGCGTCTCGGCGGCAAATCCGGTCGCCAAAATACCGGTCCAGAGGCCGAACACGCCGAGGCCGGAGATCATCACCGCGGCCGCCACGATGCGGCCGAGCGGCGTAACCGGCACGACGTCGCCGTAGCCGGTGGTCGTGAGTGTGACGACGGCCCACCACAGCGCAGCGGGGACGCTGCCAAAAGTCTGCGGCTGCACGTCCCGCTCCAGGAAATATTCGGCGACGGAGGCGAGGAAGACCACCATCAGGAAGATCACGAGCACGCTGAGCAGCGGGCCCGATTCCAGCACCAGCACGCGGCGAAGCTGCCGAAGACCGGGGATGCCGGGGACCACCTTCAACACCCAGAGCACGCTGAGCAGCCAGGCCGTCTTCGGCTCGGCACCGAGGAGAAGCGCGACCGGCACCGCCAGCGCCCCTATCGCGTCGACCAGCCCGGCGGAGGAGGACATGTACAGCGAGAGCCGCCCCTGCTGCGTCATGTGGCGCAGCCGCACCAGCCATTCGAACACGAAATAGGCGAGGCAGGTCCAGAGCAGGGTGTTGATCCAGCCATGCGCCTCCTGGGCGCGCTTGTCCGACAGCAACACCATGCTGAGCACGCCGACGGTCACAGCCACATAGGCCGCCTTGGTCATGTTGCGGCCGGCCGTGGCGGCCGCGAACTGGGCCAGAGCGGAAATCAGCGGCTTGGACATGCGGGCAGGCGGCTCGGTGTTGAGACAAGTCTTCGGGTCCCGGCGGGACGCCGGCGCCAAAGTGCCCGCCTGGGCGAGGGCCGTCAACGACAGGCAGGCGGCGTGATCGGCGCTGCTGCGCCGGGCGGCCGGTCCGTGCCGCCATCGTTGGCGGAATGCCTTACCTGAAATGCGGCGGCTCGTCGTAGCCACGGCGGCTGCTGAAGAACAGCAGCACCATCAACCCGACGCCGACAATGACGGAAAACCCTGCGCCCAGTGCCAGCGCCACATAGCCTTCCGTCGGGATCGGCTCACCTTCGACCGCCATTGCGGAATAGGCGAAGTAGCCGGCCGCCGCCAGCATTCCCAGAAGGAGGATGATGAGGAGTGCACGCATGCTGCGGTCTCCGGTTGTAGTCGCGAACCAACGGTTGCAGGTGGGCTGGGTTCCAGACGGCCGGCCGTCACGATCTCCCTCTTGTGCCCCGGACGCAGCGCAGCACCGAGTGATGCGCTGCAGAGCCTGGGCCCATCCAGCAGCGCAAACTGCGGTTCCTGGGTCCCGGCTCGGCGCCGCAAACGCCTTCGGCATTGCGGCTTGTCCGGGACAAGAGATTGATGGGCGGCCCAATCGGGCGGCCGTCAGGCACTCTGGGCGGTCTTCACCACCACGACATTGCTGTCGTCGTGCTGGGCAGGGCCGCCGTCCTGCACCGTCTTCTCGGTTTCGCCGGCATGGCGTTTCAGATAGTCGCGACGCATGCCGATCTCGTCGCGGACGAATTCGTAGCCGAGCTTGAAGGTGTCGAGGCCGTCGGTGCTGATCGTGCCGTCTCTGAGCCCGATGACCGCCCCGCGTAAAATGCCCTCCAGTTCGTCCTGGAGACATTCGAGCTGATCCAGAGAGTGGGCGTGCTCGATCCGCTCGCCGATGTCGAGGATGGCGGTGGAGAGCTCGCTGGCCTTCTCCGGCGCGATCCGGGTGATCTTGGCGTAGATCGCCGCGAAGATCGAGCCGATGACGCTGAGCGCGGCGGCGCCCAGATACATCAAGTCGCTGTACTTATCCATGAACGACTTGGTGTCGTCATTGATGTAATCGGCCGCCCCCTGGTGCGCCATCACAAAGGCGTCCTTCTCGACGGAGGCCGGCTCGATCCTGCTGGCAAAGCCGTTGTCGAGGCCGAGCGCGGATTTGTTCTCGTAGATGGTGCGCGCCAGCTCGCCCGCCGTGGATGGCGACATCCTGGATTGCGCGACCAGCAGCCATTCGAGCCCGATCGTGTCGAGATCGTCATCGGGGATTTGCGGCGACGTCGACAGCGTGCCCGCCGTCAGCGTCTCGCTGGAAATGCCCGGGAGCTTGCGCGCCAGCGCCTTGGCCTCGTCGATCGTGTTGAGCGTGAAGCCGCCACGCTTGGCGACCTGCTCATAGGCTTTGTCGCGCACTGCCCTGGAGGCATGAACGATGGCGATCACCGCGCCAAAGCCGTTTGACGGCGCGAACAGCTTGTCGAGCGTCGTGCCCTGCGGCGCCATCTGGATCTTGGCCGCGTCCGGACCGTCGGGGATATCGAGGATGCTGCGGACGAAGGCGAGGGAGGATTCGTTCTCGGCGAGAACGGCGACCTTCTTTTTCTTCAGCTCGGCGATCGACTTGATCTTCTTGTTGCCGGGACCGAGCAGAAGCACGAGATCGTGCTCGAGGATCGCGAGCGTGCGCGCCCGCAGTGGCACCTTGGCGTCGGTGCGCAGCACGGCCAGATCGGCCTGCTTGCGGTCGAACTGGGCGAGCGCCTTGGCATTGTCTGCGTTGTTGACGATCTTGATCCGGAAGCGCGAGGCGTTGGTCTTAAGCACGGCAGCAAGCTTGGCCGCGAACAGCGCCTCGTCGCTGTTGGGAGCGCCGACGGCAAAGGTCAGCGTCTCCGAATTGTGCAGCATGGCACGGCCGCCCCAGACGGTGGCGAGCGACAGCAGCAGGGTCAGCACGACGTAGAGGAAGACCTGCTGCTGATTGGTCTTGATCACCTTCGGGCGCCGCGGCGGCGGCTCGATCGGGGATGTGGTGGGGCCTTCAGTACTCATGGCAGCACTCTGGCCTTATTCCCGGGTCACGGGCGGCTCGCGGACGTGATCGCGGCGGGCGCCCTGCAATTCCTAAACATCTGAAAAAAGAACGATATTCTGAACGGGCAATGATAACGCGCTGGGACCGGAAAGCAAATTTCGATCCGAGGGTAACCTTACTCGACGTGGCCGCGGCGAAAGGTCATCCTATCACCAGTTAGCCACACTTGGCGATTTTCCGGTTCCCCCCGGCTGCATTCCGCCGCGGGAGATGTCATAAATCGAAGGTCCCGGCGATTTGACCGGTCCAAGAAGAAGTTGCGCTGAACGCTCCAATTTTTCTTGTCACCTCAATGAGGGCGTCGGCTTTGTCGTTTCCACCCATGTCATCGGCGGTTCCGGTCGAAGCGCTCATTGGCTGGATGCTGCTGCTCACCTTCAAGCACATCATCGCCGATTTCGTTCTTCAGACCGCCTGGATGGCGCACGGCAAGGACCAGAAGCACGGCTGGGCCCTGCCGCTGCTGGTGCATTGCCTGATTCACCTTGCGGTTGCGCTACCGTTGATAATGATCGTCGCGCCGAAATTCTGGTTCGTCGCCTTCATCGACTTCGTGATCCACATCACCATCGACCGCGCCAAGGGGTTCGTCTCGGCCAATTTCGGCGTCGACCTTGCACATCCCTGGTTCTGGACCCTGATCGGCGTCGACCAGGCGCTGCACCATCTCACCGGCTTCGGTCTGTCCATCTTCATGGCGGCGAACTGAGGGCTGACGGCCCTCTGAGTGGGCAAGCCTTCATCGGCACTAAAGGTCGTCATGCCCGGGCTTGTCCCGGGCATCCACGTTCTTCCTGCGTCTTGGCCGTTCGTGGATGGCCGGGACAAGCCCGGCCATGACGCCGTGGAGGCGCTGCCGCCCGTTCTCCAGCCAGCGCGGTAATTCCCGGTCCCACCGCCACCTTCCGATTCGCCGCGAGCGCGCAAGCACCCCGGGTGACTACCGGGCAGCGTGGTTAACCTTTCATTAGAGAATTGCGCTGCATCTTCCGCACACGAGGGAGAACTGCAATGTTTTCAAGCCGCGATACTTTTGAAAGCGATTTCTGCCCGGTTCGCGACGAGCTCCTTGGCGAGATGTATCGCGCCAGCGAGAGTGGCCTGCCGCGGCTGGTTGAGAGTGTTTCCCCTGACGCGCGCGCCAGGCTGGCGCTGTTCTGCTATCGCCGCAGCCATCTGCACTCGCTGGCGGTCGCGATCGCAGCGAGCTGTAACGAGCGCGACCTGATCGAAAACGGCGGCCGCGTGGGCTCGACGCTCTATGCGCTGTCGCGCGAAGGCACGGCGAAATCCTCGCCGTCGCTGTCGGGCGGGCGCAAGCCGATCACGCTGTCGACCAAGCCGCTCTCGGTGCTCGCACCGCTGGACGACGAGATCGACGACGAAATCGGCGAAGCCGTTCCGGCCTAACTAGCTTCGATAGCCGGAAGCCCGAACTTCCGCCGCGCCATCGCGCATTCGGCGTCGCCCGGCATGCAGGTGCGACACACCTCCGGCCGTACCGCATAGATGCCGCACGCGGTCGCTCTTCCAATATCCCCCTGCAAGGCTGAGCAGCGGTCGCCCTCGCAACGCATGCCGGATTGGCGGTCGTTGACCAGCGCCTCCGGAATGGCGGCAAGCTCTTCGTCGCTCTCGACCGAGAAGCGCGGCCAGTTGGCCGAATAGCCGCAGCAGGCGCCGCAACTCTGGCAACAGCTCGACAGATCGACGGGGGAGCTCTCTTCCATCGTCCTCAAATGTCCTTGTCAGGTGTCTTTGGGCGGGCCCCAGACCAGGCTCTGCCGCCATCTCGCGCGCAGCACGTCGCGCCGCTCAGGATATCTCTCGTCGAGATAGTTGGCATCGACCACGCGGTCGGTGCGGAAGCTGCGGAAGTCGCCGCGTAGCTCGCACCAGGCTGCCAGCAGGCGCACGGCTTCGAGATAGCCGACCGAGATCGGCCAGATCATGCGCTCGCTGGCGCGGCCCTGCTCGTCGCGATAGCGCAGCATGATCTTCTTGCCTTCATGGATCTGGGTGCGCGTGCGCACCATGTCCAGGCGGTCCGGCTCCCTGTTCCAGCTCGGCCGTGCCCGGCTCGCGGGCTCCAGCACGAACGGACGCAGCCGCTCGGGCACGGTGTCCGCGATCTTGGCCATCAGATCCTCGGCCGCGCGCGCCAGTGCCGAATCGGCATGGCCGGCGACCCACTGTGCGCCCAGCACCGCCGCCTCGATCTCGTCGGGCGTCAGCATCAGCGGCGGAAGATCAAATCCCTTTTCCAGGATGTAGCCCATGCCGGCTTCACCGCGGATCGGCACGCGCTGGCCGATCAGCGTTGCGATGTCGCGATAGATCGTGCGCTTCGAGGTCTCGAGCTCGGCCGCGATGGCGTCCGCCGTCAGCGGCTTACGCGTGCGCCTCAGCACCTGGATGATTTGAAACAGCCGGTCGGCGCGTCTCATGACGGGTCTCTTGTTGTGGTCTTTTCAGAAAGCGGCGCGCGGCTGCTGACAGGATGTTGGCAGCAGGGGGGTTCTATACCGGGACAACACATCGACTGAAGAGGATTTGTCCATGATCATTCCGACCCATTTCGGCCCGGCTATTCCGATGTTGCGGGCGCAGGCGTGGTCCGCGTCGGCGTTCGGCCGCCTCGTTTCGCTCGATCTCATGGCCGTCGACCTCCGGTTTGCCCTCGCAAGCGTGGTGGCACGCCCGCTGATCCAGGCCGCGGACGCGCTGGTCCGCCATGTGATGGGCCGTGCCTGGCGGGGGGCCCGTTTCGCAGAAGATATCACGGCTGCTGCCACCATGGTGGCAGCAGCCCGGCACTAGGTTCCGTCAACTTTTTCGGTGGTTCAGGAGAAGCTTTCATGATCACGCTCTACGGATTTGGCACCGGCTTCGGCCTGCCGGAAATCAGCCCCTTCGTCACCAAGACGGAAGTGCAGCTCAAGATGGCGGGACTGCCCTACCGGAAGGAGCGGGCAATGCCGCCGGCCTCGCCCAAGGGCCAGCTGCCCTTCATTGACGATGGCGGCGAGGCGGTGGCCGATTCCACCTTCATTCGCGCCCATATCGAGCGCCGATACGGCTTTGATTTCGATGCCGGGCTGTCGCTGACCGACCGCGCGCAGGCCTGGGCGTTCGAACGGATGATCGAGCACCACATCTACTGGGGGCTGGTTGGCGCGCGCTGGGTCGATCCCGTCAATTTCGCCAAGGGGCCTGCGCATTTCTTCGACGGCGCGCCGGAGCACAACCGCGAGAAGCTGCGCGAGGACGCGCAATTCCGCGTCGCCGAGAACTATCTGCTCTCGGGCCTCGGCCGCCATGGTCCCGATGACGATGTCGAGCTCGCCGTGCGCTCGCTGTTCGCGCTCTCGGTGCAGCTCGGCGACAAGTCCTATCTGATGGGCAAAAAGCCCTGCGGCGTCGATGCCACCGCCTTCGGGATGCTCGCCGGCATTCTCTCGCCGTTCTTCGAATCGGCCCTGCGCGAGCGCGCCGAGGGCTTTCCGAACCTCACCGCCTATGTCGATCGCATGATGGACAATTACTATCCGGAGTTCGCCTGGACCCCGCTGCGGCAGGCGGCTTAGGGCCTGATGTGATGAATTTCCTCTCGTGCTCCGAAGGAGGTGCGTTCCCTCCCCCCTTGTGGGGGAGGGTTAGGGAGAGGGGTAGCCCAGCAAAAGGTGCTGCTTGGTGATGGTGCATGGAGGCCGGCGCACGACGGAAGGAATCCCCGTGTGGCACCCCCCTCCCTGCCCCTCCCCCACAAGGGGGGAGGGAACGGTGAGAGCGGTGTTGTTGGCCTGCGTACGATTTGATCTCCCGCTCGCGGCACTCGATCTCAAACGCCCAAACAAAAAGAGCCGGCCCATTGGGCCGGCTCTCGTCGTCTCTCAACTTTCGCCGCGCCTATTTCACCAGCGAGTACTTGCCGTTCTTCACCGTCAGCAGGATGCGCGAGCGGTCGTCGAGGCCGTAACGGTCCTTTTCGGTGAAGTTGTAGACGCCCTGGCTTGCCGCCAGTTCCTTCTCCGTCAGCAAGGCCTGGCGGATCGCTTCGCGGAATTCCGGCGTACCGGGTTTTGCGGTCTTCAGCGCGGTCGGGATGATGCGCTTGAGGATCTCAAAGGCGTCGTAGGAATGGCCAGCGAACTGGCTGCGGCTGTTCGGGCCGTACTTTGCCTCATACGCGGCGTTGAGCGCGAGACCCGGCTTCTTGGTGGCGGCTTCGTCCGGCTGGTCCTCGGGGTCCATCACCGGACCCGACGCCATCAGCACGCCCTCGGCCGCTTTGCCGGCGATGCGGATGAAGTCCATGCTGGCTGCGCCATGGGTCTGGTAGATCAGGCCCTGATAGCCGCGCTCGCGCAGCTCGGTCTGCGGCAGCGCGGCTGCGGTGCCGGACGCGCCGACCAGGACCGCGTCGGGATTGGCGGCAACGAGCTTCAGGACCTGTCCGGTCACCGACGTATCGGGACGGGCGAAGCGCTCCTCGTCGACGATGGTCATGCCCATCGGCACGGCCTGGGCTTTCAAATCGTTGAACCAGAGGTCGCCATAGGAGTCGGAATAGCCGATATAGCCGAGCGTCTTCACGCCCTTGCTCTTCATGTGCTCGTACAGCACCTTGCCCACGATCGGGATCGGCTGCGGCATCGCCACCGACCACTTCATGCGCTCGGGCGTGATCGGGAACGGTGCTAGGCCGAAATGCGGAATGCCGGCTTCATTGGCGACGTTGGAGACCGCGATCGTCGGCGGCGTCAGCGCCGAGCCCATGATGATGTCGGCCTTGGATTCGGTCACGAAGCGGCGGGCGTTGGTGGTTGCGGTGGTGGGATCGCCGCCGTCGTCGAGCACGATCACCTTCAGCGGCACGCCGCCGATTTCCTTCGGCACGAATTCCAGCGCGTTGCGCTCGGGAATGCCGAGCGCGGCGCCGGGGCCGGTCGTGGTGGTGGTGATGCCGATGGTGATTTCGCTGGTCTGGGCCAGCGCGGGCAGCGCCGGCAGGGCAAGCGTCGCCGCGGTGATGGCGGCGGTCAAGTAAAAGCGTTTCATCTATTCCTCCCTTTACGTGTTTCTTTGAAAGCAGAAATCGGGGGGTAATTCAGCCCCCTCTTTTGGCGATGCGGCGATTAGCTCCGGACTTAACTCCCCGTGAATTTGGCCACCATTTCCGCCGGGAACGGTGCCGATTTCAGCTTGTCGGGGTTAACGGGATCGCGACCGACGAGGACGCGGGTCTCAAAACCCTCGATCGCCAGCGCGTCACCCTTGTAGACGTTGTGCTTCACCTCGAAGCTCGAGCGCCTGATGCTCTCGATCTTCGTCTCGATGGTGATCCAGTCGCCATAGGTCGAGGGGATGTAGAACTTGGATCGCGTGTCGACCATGGGGATTCCCACCAGGCCGTATTTGCGGACCAGGTCCTGCTTGGAGAATCCGGCGACCTCGAACAGGGTCGAGGTCGAATCGTCGAACATCGCGAAATAGCGCGGGTAGTAGACGATGTTGGCGGGGTCGCAATCACCCCACTGGATCTGTACGTCGCGCCGGTTCACGAACATGTGTCGCGCGCCTTATTTCGGTGCCATGCGCAGCGAGCCGTCGAGGCGCACCACTTCGCCGTTCAGGTAGGAGTTCTCGACCATGTGCAGCGCGAGCGCGGCGAACTCGTCGGCGTGGCCGAGCCGGCGCGGGAAGGGGATGGCGGCGGCGAGCGAGTCCTGGGCTTCCTGCGGCAGGTTCGCGAGCAGCGGGGTCAGGAACAGGCCCGGCGCGATGGTCAGCACGCGGATGCCGAACTGCGCCAGTTCGCGCGCGATCGGCAGCGTCATGCCGACGATGCCGCCCTTGGAAGCCGAATAGGCTGATTGCCCGATCTGGCCATCATAAGCGGCAACGGAGGCCGTGTTGATGATGACGCCGCGCTCGCCGGTCGCCTGCGGCTCCAGCTTGGACATCTCGGTCGCGGCCAGGCGCAGCATGTTGAAGGTGCCGATCAGATTGACCTTGATCACCTTGTCGAAATCGGCGAGCGCCATCGGGCCGTCGCGGCCGACGACGCGCTTGGCCACGCCGATGCCGGCGCAATTGACCAGCACGCGCGGCGCGCCAAGAGCCTTGGTCGCCTGCGCGATCGCAGCTTCAGCGGAAGCGGCATCGGAGACGTCGCAGGTGATTGCCACGCCCTTGATCTCGGCGGCGACAGTCTCCGCGAGCTTGGCGTTGAGATCGCACACCGCGACCTTGGCGCCCTGCGCCGCCAGTTTTCGCGCGGTTGCAGCGCCCAGTCCCGATGCGCCGCCGGTGACGATGGCTGCCTGATCTTTCAACAACATGGCGTTCTCCTGTAGCTTATGTCCGGGTTAGCCGACCGATATCACACGGTCCGACGGATTGGCAGCGTAGAGCTCCTCGATCAATTCGGTGCGGTGCTCGAGCACGGCGCGCTGGTTGATCGAGCCCTTGTCGGTGACTTCGCCCTTGTCGATCGAGAGCGGCGCGTCCATCAGGATCGCGCGCGTGATCCGGGTCGAGGAACCCGTGGCTTGGCTGAGGAAACCGGCCAGGCGCTCGCGAAACGCCTCGCGCACCAGCCGGTCGCGTGTCGCGACGACGAGATCGTCGGTCGGCAGCGTCGGATTGATCAGCCGGCAACCGTCGAGGTCGAGCACAACCAGCGCCGAGACCTCGTCGCGATTGATGCCGGCAATAACGACGTCGCGCACCAGCGGGGCGCAGGCCGCCGTGAGGCGCGCGCGCAGCGGGCCGACGCTGACCCAGGTACCGCTGGCGAGCTTGAAGTCTTCACCGACACGGCCGTCGAAATCGAAGCCTGCGTTGAGATCATCGGGATCGGCGGGCTTGAGCGCATCCCCCATCTTGTAAAATCCCTCCTCGTCGAAGGATTTCGCGCTGATGTCGGGTTGGCGCCAGTAGCCGGGCATCACGTTCGGCCCCTTGGCGCGCACTTCCAGCTTGCCGTTGTTCGGCACCAGCTTGGCGTCGTTGCCTGACACGGGCAGACCGACATGGCCGGAGCGGCTGGTGCGCGGATTGACCGACATGAAGAACGGCGCGGTCTCGGTCGCACCGAGCCCGGTCAGCATCGGCACGCGGTAGCCCTTTTCCTTCACCGCGAGCTCGTCGAGGCTGTCCCAGATGAAGGGCGAGAGTGCCGCGCCGGAGAAGAACATCGCATGCAGCCGGTCGAAGAACTTTGCGCGCAGGCCCTGATCGTCACGCAAATAGGGCAGCAGCGATTCATAGCCCTTCGGCACGTTGAAATAGACCGTCGGAGAGATCTCCTGGAGATTGCGCACGGTCTCCTCGATGCCGCCGGGCATCGGCTTGCCGGCGTCCAGATACATCGAGCCGCCATTGTACAGCGTCAGGCCGATATTGTGGTTGCCGCCAAAGGTGTGATTCCAGGGCAGCCAGTCGATGATGACCGGCGGCTCGTCTTTCAGAAAGGCGAGCGTCTCGCGCAACATCACCTGGTTGGCGCAGATCATGCGCTGGGTGTTGATGACGGCCTTGGGATTGCCGGTCGAGCCCGACGTCAGCAGGAATTTCGCGATCGTGTCGGGGCCGATCTTGCCGTGGACCTCGTCGAGATCGCTGCGGATCGGCGTCGCCATGAGGTCGGCGAGCGTGGTGACGTCGCGGCCCGGCACCTGGCCGTAGGACGCGGCGATCTCGGTGCCGAGCGAGACGTTGGCGGCAAGCGCATCGGCGAACTTGTCGGCGTCCTCGGCGAAGACGAGGCCGGGCGTCAGCAGCTTCATCAGATAGGACAGCTTGCCGTAATCTTTCGACACCAGCGAATAGGCCGGCGACACCGGGCAGAACGGAATGCCGGCATAGAACGCGCCGAACGCGAGCAAGGCGTGGTCGATCGAATTGCCGGAGAGGATGACGACCGGCCGCTCCGCCGACAGGCCGCGCGCAATCAGGCCGGACGCAATGTGACGGCTGGCGACGAGCAACTCGGCGTAAGTGATCTTGCGCCAGCCGCGGCCGCCTTCGCGCTCGGCCATGAAGACGCGGTCCGGCGTCGTCGCCGCCCAATGATGCAGGCGATCGGTGATGCGGACCGGATAGTCGCCGAGCGGCTGCTTCGGCCTGAGGTAGATCGTGCCGTCGTCGCGGCGTTCGATGTCGACGACGGGATCGCCGAACGAAATGGGCCGCAGCGGGAAAGTGCTCGCGCCGCGCTCCATGCTGGAAGAGGACGGCTGCGCGCTCATGACTTGGGCTTTACCTTTGCGGTCTTGTGTTCGAGGAATTCGCGGATCCGGCGTTTTGCCTCTTTGTCGCTCTGCGCGACGGTCGCCATCAGCGATTCCATCAGCAGGCCGGTCTGCGGATTGGCCTCCGCGATCATCGGCAGCGCCTGGAGCACGGCGAAGTTCGTCAGCGGCGCGTTGGAGGCCACCTTGGTCGCGAGCTCCATCGCCTTGCCGAGCCCGTTGCCGGCCTCCGTGACATATTGCGCGAAGCCGTAGGAGGCGCCTTCGGTCGCGCTGTAGACGCGGCCCGTCAGCATCATGTCCATCATCCGGGCGACGCCGATCAACCGCGGCAGCCGGACCGAGCCGCCGCCGCCGACGAAGATGCCGCGCTGGCCCTCCGGAAGCGCGAAATAGGTCGAGGGCTCGGCGACGCGGATATGCGCCGAGCAGGCAAGCTCCAGCCCGCCGCCGATCACGGCGCCCTTCAGCGCCGCGATCACGGGGACGCGGCTGTATTGGATGCGGTCGAACACCCGGTGCCACATCTGGGAATGGAGCAGGCCGCCGGTCGCGTCATGCTCGGTCAGCTCGGAGAGGTCGAGGCCGCTGGAGAAATGATCGCCAATGCCGTGAATGACGACCGCGCCGATATCCGAGGGCAGGGACGCAAAACACTCGCCGATTTCCAGGATGATGCCATCGTTGAGCGCGTTGCGCTTGGCCGGCCGGTTCAGACCCACGGTCAGAACCCGGTCCGCCCTCTCGATCCGGAGTAGCCCGGAGGCACCCGCGTCAGCGGTCTCGGCGTTTCCCTGTGTCATTTGCGTCCTTGTCAGAATAGTTATGTTGTATAACGAATTTTGGGGGAGTCAAGCTTGGGCTGACGCGTGGAGTTAACCGGTTAGGGGCAAAATCCTTCCCCAAATTCGATGTCGTCCCTGCGAACGCAGGGACCCATAACCCCAGGGAGGAGTTTGGCGAAGACTTGCCGTTCGGTACTCCCACCGCCCGCAATCGATAGATTCCGCGGTATGGGTCCCTGCGTTCGCAGGGACGACAGCAGAGCGTATGGTCACATCACCTGATGCACGTCGATCACGACGCGGTCGGCGTGCCGCGCCGCTGAGCCGACGAAAATGTGCTCCATCAGCCAGCGATACTTGTCGTGCCCGGTCTCGAACCGCGGCACGGTGCGGAAATAGATCAGCTTGGGATCGACCGGTTCGCCGCGCTTGAGCTTCTGCAGCAGCTCGACCGGTCCGAAACGCATGCCCTTGTTCTCGACATAGACAATGGCGCCGTCGTCGGTCTCGAAGGCGTATTTCGCCTCCAGGTCGATCAGCTCGTTGGGTCGGATGGTCTGGAAGTCGGCGCCGAACGGCAGCACCTTGCCTGATATCGCACCCGTGACCTCACCGCCGATGATCGGGATGATGCGGCGGACACCGATGCCGGTCTCGCCGGCGGTGACGACGTCGCCGATGCGCGCGGTGATGGTGAAGACGTATTTCGTCTCGAGCGTCGGTGTCGTCATGCTTCACCCTGTCAATGCGCCATCATCCGCGTCGGCAGCCAGGTCGCGAGCAGCGGGAAGGCGATCAGGATCACGAGGCGGATCAGGTCGGTGACCACGAACGGAATCACGCCCTTGAAGATCGTGGAGAAGGAGACGTCCTTCACCACGCTCTTGATGACGAAGACGTTCATCCCGACCGGCGGGTGAATCAGGCCGAGCTCGACGGTCATGACAATGATGACGCCGAACCAGATCGGGTCGAAGCCGAGATGCGTGATCACGGGGAAGATGATCGGCACGGTGAGGATAATCATCGCCATGGCGTCCATCAGGCAGCCGAGCACGAGATACATCACCATGATCAGCGCCAGCACGCCATAGCTGCCGAGACCGAGGCCGGTGAGGAATTCGGTCACTTTCTGCGGCGTCTGCGTCACCGTGAGGAAATAGCCGAAGATCAGCGCGCCGATCAGCACCGTGAACACCGCCGCGGCGGTGCGCGTCGCCTGCAGCAGCGAGGCCAGCATCTTCTCGCGGTCGAGCCGGCCCGTCAGCACGCCGATGATGAACGCGCCGGCGGCGCCGACGCCGCCGGCTTCCGTCGGCGTGAAGCGCGGCAAATAGGGCAGGCCATAGAGGCCGCCGATCACGAACACGAACAGCAGCACCGGCGCCCAGATCTCCTTCAGGCCCGCAAAGCGCTCGCGCCACGGCGTCACCTTGCCCTTGGGCAGGAAGTCGGGGCGGAAATAACCGATCAGGAAGATCGTGATCATGTACATGCTCATCGCCAGCAGGCCCGGGATGATGCCGGCGATGAAGAGCTTTCCGATGTCCTGCTCGGTGATGATGCCGTAGACCGCGAGCACCGTGGAGGGCGGCAGCATCGCGCCCAGCGTGCCGCCGGCGGCGATCACGCCGGTGGCGAACGATTGCGGATAGCCGAAGCGGCGCATCTCCGGGTAAGCGACGGCGGAGAACGTCGCGGCGGTCGCGACAGAGGAGCCGCAGATCGCGGCAAAGCCGCCGCAGGCCCCGACGGTGGCGATGCCGAGGCCGCCGCGCAAATGTCCGACGAACCCGTTGGCGGCGCGGAACAGCTCGCGGCTCATGCCGGAATTGGACACGAACGAGCCCATCAGCAGGAACATCGGGATGACGCCGAAGGTGTAGTCGGTCACCGTGCGCATCGAGGTCTGGCCGACCAGCTTCAGGGCCGCCGTCCCGTTGACGAGATAGGCGAAGCCGGAGACGCCGACGAGGCCCATGGCCATGCCGACGGGCACGCGCAGCAGCATCAGGACAAACAGGGAGACGAAGCCGATTACGGCGACGGCATCGGTGCTCATGATTACTCCGTCGCCTTCAATTTGGGATCGTGCATGTCTTCGGGGTGGAAGATCAGGCGGTAGGTGCGGATCGCGATCAGCAGCACGGCGCAGACGTCACCGACCCAGGCGATCGCGAAGAACGGCCATGTCGGCATGTGCATGTCGAAGGTCAGGACATTGTCGTTGTAGGTGCCGCGTACCTTGTCGAACAGCGTCCAGGTCTGCACCGTCACGACGAACAGCAGCACCAGGGTTGCGAACACGTCGATCCAGCGCTGATGGCGCGGTCCGACATTGCCCCAGACGAGGTCCACGGTGATATGGGTGCCGCGAT
The DNA here is from genome assembly GCF_014198205.1 of Bradyrhizobium sp. SBR1B. Classification (NCBI taxonomy): domain Bacteria; kingdom Pseudomonadati; phylum Pseudomonadota; class Alphaproteobacteria; order Hyphomicrobiales; family Nitrobacteraceae; genus Bradyrhizobium; species Bradyrhizobium sp. SBR1B. The sequence continues at coordinate 126,731 of NZ_JACIHC010000009.1, read as the reverse complement.
AGGAGGTCGCGGCGATGCCCCAGAAGATGAGGATGCCGAGCAACATGCGGCCGATGTCGAACGAATCGGGGATCGAATAATTCAGCGTGTTGCGCAGCAGCACCGACAGGAAGATGTCGAGCGCGACGATGCCGACGAAGCCGGCCGCGATCCATTCGATCGTGTCGATGATGCGGTCCATCCAGGAGCGCTTCATGGGGTGGTCCTGTTCAAGATGAGTGCGTTGCATCCACGACGGTGCTGGGCTCCCTCTCCCGCTTGCGGGGGAGGGGTGGGGGTGCCTCCACAGAGAGACTCCTCAAGGGGAGAGAGCCCTCACCTGGCGCGCGGGACGATGCTTCGCATCGCCCGGACGCGCCGACCTCTCCCGCAAGCGGGAGAGGCGGAGCGAGTGTGGGCCTCACTCCGCTAGCGCGTTGTACTTCTTCAGCGAGGCCTTGAGATCCGCGAGAGCGGCGTCCGGATCGGCTCCGGCCTTCTTGGCGCCCTCGGACCAGGTCTTCACCAGCGGCTCGGCGGCCTTCTTCCAGGCAGCGGTCTGCTCGGATGTCAGCTTGTAGACCTCGTGACCGGATTCCGCCTTCACCTTGTCGATGCCGGCATCCTCGAACTTGCCCCAGTGCTCGCCGACCATGCCCGCCATTTCGACCGAGCAGTTCTTGTCGATCGCGGCCTTCTGCTTGTCGGACATCGCGTTGTACTTGTCCTTGTTGATCACGAACACGAAGGTCGTGGTGTAGAGCGGCGCCTCCATGTCGTACTTGGTCACCTTGTCGATGCCGAACAGCACCAGCGACCCCCAGGGAAAGGTGACGCCGTCGGCGACGCCGCGCTCGATGATATCGCGGACCTCAGGCGCCGAGGACTGCACATTGGTGCCGCCGAGCGACGTCACGAAGTTCGCCATGGTGGCGTGCGCCGGGCGGATCTTCATGCCCTTCACATCTTCGGGCAGCACGATCTTCTTGGTCTTGGAATGGAAGGAGGAGGGTGAGTGGACGAAGGCGAGGCAGTATTTGACGTCCTTCATCTCCTTCTCGGCATATTTGCGATACCAGGCGTCCAGCCCCATCGAGCCGCCCTTGGCGTCCGAGATCAGGAACGGCAGTTCGCCGGCGCCGACGATCGGGAAGCGGCCGGGCTGGTAGCCGGGATTGACGTAGGTGACGTCGGCGATGCCGTCGCGCGCCATGTCGTAATGGTCGAACGCCTTGCCGAGTTGCTGGGCCGGAAACACTTTGCCTTTGATGGTGCCGCCGGAATCCTTCTCGACCGCGGCAGCCCAGTCTTCCAGCGACTTCTGCAGCGGATGCGAAGCCGGCACCCAGTGCGAGATCTTCAAATCGAAGGTCTTGTCCTGCGCGAAGGCAGGCGTCACGCTTGCGGCCAGCAGCAACGCCAGACAGGCTTTCCTCATCACACGTCTCTCCCTGTTTTCGACGGCGGGCTTCGATGGCCCGGTCTCGTTAATTAACATGTTATCTAATCGGCCAGCGCGTTCAAGCCGGAACTGGCGCGCACTTCGCCGCGCCGTCTGCGTCAGCCATGCTGCATGGATTTGTCGCTGCCCGGCGACGGCCCTCCCCTTTTGCCCAACCGTTATATGATATAATTATCGTGCGCGGAGCAACGCGACAAGCGAGCCACGAGCAAAGCCTACAGGATCGGAAGGAGCAAGTATTGCGGACAAAAGTCGCAATCATCGGGGCCGGACCGGCCGGATTGTTGCTTGGGCAACTGCTGCACGCATACGGCATCGACAATGTCATTCTGGAGCGGCAGAGCCCGGATTACGTGCTCGGTCGCATCCGCGCCGGTCTGCTCGAGGAGGGAACCGTCGCGCTGCTCGACCAGATCGGCGCCGGGGCGCGGGCGCATGCCGAAGGCCTGGTGCATGAAGGCATCGAGCTCGCCTTTTCCGGCCGCCGTCACCGCATTGACATGAAGGCGGCGACCGGCAAGACGGTCATGATCTACGGCCAGACCGAGGTCACGCTCGACCTGATGAATGCGCGGAAGGCCGCCGGTCTCGTCTCGGTCTATGAGGCCAGGGACGTGCAGCCGCATGATTTCGACGGCAGTCACCCGCGCGTAACCTGGGTCAAGGACGGCGTGACCCACACGCTCGATTGCGATTTCATCGCCGGCTGCGACGGCTTTCACGGCGTCAGCCGCGCCAGCGTCCCGGCCGGGGCGATTGAGGAGTTCGAGCGGGTCTATCCGTTCGGTTGGCTCGGCATCCTCTCGGAGACGCCGCCGGTCAGCCATGAGCTGATCTACTCCAACCACGCCCGCGGCTTTGCGCTTTGCACCATGCGCTCGACCAGACGCAGCCGCTACTATGTGCAGTGTTCGCTCGACGACCATGTCGACCAATGGCCGGACGAACGCTTCTGGGACGAATTGAAGCGCCGGCTCGACCAGGAGGCGGCCGACAGCCTCGTCACGGGCCCCTCGATCGAGAAGAGCATTGCGCCCCTGCGCAGCTTCGTCGCCGAGCCGATGCGCTTCGGCAAGCTGTTCCTGTGCGGTGACGCCGCCCACATCGTGCCGCCGACCGGCGCCAAGGGACTGAATCTCGCTGCCAGCGACGCACATTATCTGTCGGGCGCGCTGCGCGAATTCTACGACGAGAAATCCAGCGCCGGCATCGACGCCTATTCCACCACGGCCCTGGCGCGGGTCTGGAAGGCGGTGCGCTTCTCCTGGTGGATGACCTCGATGCTGCACAAATTCCCCGACACCGGCACCATCGGCGCGCGCATTCAGCTCGCCGAGCTCGACTACGTCACGCAGTCGCAGGCCGCGATGACGTCGCTGTCGGAGAATTATGTCGGGCTGCCGTTTTAAGACGGTGCCGTAGTGCGGGCAAAGGCGCTCTTGCGCCGTGCCCGCCACCTTCGCATAATTGCGAAAGCGCGTGGGCACGCTTCGCTTTGCCCACCCTACGGCTCGGTCATTGTGGCGCCACCCGTGTTTCAAACACGCGAGCAAATCCCGTTTAAAACTTTGTAATTGATGCAACCGTCATCGCCATCGCGTTCAATGCTGACGACACGGCAACGCGCGACAACCATGACCGCCACCGACATTCCCGCCGGCTTCGAGCCGCTCTTTCGCAAGAGCCCTCTCACCGAACCCTGGGAGCCGCTTTACTCCAAGAACACCGACAAGGCCGTCATCATCGGCCTCCGGCTGGCCAGACCCCACACCAACGGCCGCGGGCTGATCCATGGCGGCCTCATCGCGGCGCTCGCCGACAATGCCATGGGCTATAGTTGTGCGCTGGTGACCAACTGGACCACGTCGTTCGTGACGGTCTCGCTTTCGGTCGATTTTGCCGGCTCCGCCGAGATCGGCCAGTGGTGTTCGATCGAGAGCGACGTGATCAAGACCGGCAAGACGATCTGCTTTGCGCAGTGCCTTGTGAAGGCCGACGATGCCGTGATCGCGCGGGCGAGCGGCACGTTTCGGGTGGTGCCGAAGAAGGGGTGATCTCTCCGTGTCCCGGACGCGCTGCAGCGTGCAACGCTGCTGCGCAGAGCCGGGACCCATGTCTCGACATGGCACCCTGCCGCGTCCCGGCTCTGCGCCCGCTCCGCGGCGCGTCCGGGACACGTATCTACCCAAACCTCCACTCCGCAGTCTCCACCACGAGATCGACGAACGCGCGCACCTTGGCCGAGAGCAGTCGCGAGGTCGGGTAAATGACGTGGATCGGCAGCGCCGGCTGCTCGTACTTCGCCAGCACGATTTTCAGCCGTCCGCGTTTCAGCCCCTCGGCGGCCTGATAGGCCAGCACGCGCGTCACCCCGCCGCTGGCTTCCGCGTATTGCAGGGCGGCGTCGGCGCTGTTGCTGATGAAGCGGGGCGATGGCGTGACCTCGATGTCGCGGCCATCCTGCACGAAGTGCCAGCTGGCGGAGGGGCCGAACTGAATGGTCTGGTGTTCGAGCAACGCGTCCGGCGTCTTCGGCTCGCCGTGACGCTTCAGATAGCCCGGCGTCGCCACCACGATCCGCCGCATCTCGCCGACCTGGCGCGCCACCAGCGAGGAGTCGGAGAGATGACCGATCCGCACCGCGACATCGACGGCGTCCTCCACGAGATTGACGAGATGGTCGGACAAGCGCAATTCCCCGCCGACCTCGGGATAGCGCTTGAGATAGTCGGTCATCACCGGCCCGACATGCAGCCGGCCGAAGCCGACCGGCGCCGATACCACCAACCGTCCGCTCGGCCGGTTGCGCTCCTCCCGCGCGGAGCCGTCGGCCTCCTCGACATCGGCGAGGATGCGCCGCGCGCGCTCCAGATAGCGCGTGCCGACGTCGGTCAATCTCACCTGCCGGGTGGTCCGCTGCAACAGCCGGGCGCCGAGGTGCTGCTCCAGCGCCGCGATCAGCCGCGTTACCGCCGAGGGCGACAGGTGCAGCTTGCGCGCCGCCGGCGCGAAGCCGCTGAGATCGGCGACGGTGACGAAGGCGTGCATGGCTTCGAGGCGGTCCATGTCATTATTGCATATATCGCAATGATGAAGTGTCAAGCGCGTAGATTGTTTTAGCTGCCGTGAGGTCCACTTTAGTCGTCGAAAGACGCAGCAATGCGCGGGAATCTTCAGGAGATGTTCCGATGATTGCAGTTCACACCTATGCCAGCGATGTCGCGTTCTCGCCGGCGGTGAAGACGATCCAGGCCCGCAAGGGCTCGCGCGAGGGTTATGCCCACGCCGAGCAGCGTGGATGGCGCACTGAGGTCGACGAGAACCTCGCCGCATTCCTGGCTGACGCCACCAGCTTCTATTTTGCGACCGCCTCGGCCGATGGCCAGCCTTACATCCAACACCGCGGCGGCCCGAAGGGCTTCTTGAAGGTGCTGGACAAGCAGACGCTGGCTTTCACCGATTATGCCGGCAACCGGCAGTACATCACCCAGGGTAACCTGTCGGAGAATCCCAAGGCCTACATTTTCGTGATGGACTACGCCCATCGCCGCCGCGTGAAGATCTGGGGCGAGGCGCGCGTGGTCGAGGACGACGAGGCGTTGACGACGTCGCTGATGCCGAAGGGCTACCGCGCCCGGCCGGAGCAGGTGATCCTGTTCAAGATCGCAGCCTGGGACACCAACTGCCCACAGCACATTCCGCAGAAATTCGATGCGGGTGATGTAGCGGCCGCGCTGGCGGCGAGGGATGCGAGGATCGCGGAGCTGGAGGCGGAGGTCGCGATGCTGAAGGAGAAGGCGGGGTAGCTTCGTAAACGCGGCGCTTGCTTACCCTCCCCTGGAGGGGGAGGGTCGATCGCGTGGAGCGCGAGCGGGGTGGGGTGATCTCTCAACACGGGCAGTGTTCTACGCGGAGGGACCGTCATCCCACCCGCTTCGCACATCGCTACGCTCGTGGCGAAGCGACCCTCCCCCTCCAGGGGAGGGTAAGAGAAATCAGATCGCGCTCTCGCCTTCATGCTGGAAGCCAAGATAGCTCGCCGCAACCCGCTCGTTCGCGGCGATGTCGCTGGCCTTGCCGGAGAGCACGAACTCGCCGAGCTCCATCACATAGGCCTGGTCCGCGATCTTCAGCGCGGCCTGGGCGTTCTGCTCGACCAGCAGCACGGAGACGCCGCTGGCGCGGAGTTCGGTGACGATGCGGAAGATGTCGGCGACGATGATCGGCGCGAGGCCGAGGCTCGGCTCGTCCAGCATGAGGAGCTTCGGCTCGCCCATCAGCGCGCGGCCCATCGCGAGCATCTGCTGCTCGCCGCCGGAGAGCGTGCCGGCGAACTGCTTGCGCCGCTCCTTCAGCCGCGGGAACAGCGTGTAGACGCGCTCCATCGAGGCCTTCGCCTTGCTCCGCTCAATGCGGAACGCACCCAATTCGAGATTGTCCTCGACATTCATGGTCACGAACAATTCGCGGTGCTCCGGGACGAGGCCAAGCCCCATCGCGACACGGTCCTCGATGTCGAGCCGGGCGAGATCCTGGCCGGCAAAGGTGACGCGGCCTTTCAGCGGCAGGATGCCCATGATGGCGGACAGCAGCGTGGTCTTGCCGGCGCCGTTGGCGCCGACGATGGTGACGATCTCATTCGCGCCGACCTCGAGCGAGACCGAGCGCACCGCCTCGACCTTGCCATAGGCGACATGGGCGTCGGTGACGGACAACAGCGCGCTCATGCCGCCACTCCGAGATAGGCCTTGATCACTTCGGGATTGGTCTTGATCGTGGCGGGGGTGCCTTCGGCAATCTTGGTGCCGAAATCGAGCACCACGATGCGGTCGGCGAGGTTCATGACGAAGCCCATGTCGTGCTCGACCAGGAGGACGCTCATGCCGCCATCGCGCAAGTCACGCAGCAGCTTGGCGAGCTGCTGCTTCTCCATGTGGCGCAGGCCGGCGGCCGGTTCGTCGAGCAGCAGCAGCATCGGGTCGACGCAGAGCGCGCGGGCGATCTCGACGATGCGCTGCTGGCCGAGCGAAAGGCTGCCTGCGAGCTGATGCATCTGGTCGGCAAGGCCGACACGCTCGATCTGGCGGGCGGCCTCGGCGAGCAATTTGGCCTCGTCGGCGCGGTCGAGCCGCAGCATCGAGGCGATCGGGCCGGAATGGCCGCGCAGATGCGCGCCGATCGCGACGTTCTCCAGCACGGTCATGTCAGGGACCAGCTTCACATGCTGAAAGGTCCTGCTGATGCCGAGCTTGACGATCTCCTGCGGCGGCGCCTTGTCGACCTTCTTGCCGAGCACCGAGACCGAGCCTGACGTGGCCGACAGCACGCCGGTGATCAGGTTGAAGGTCGTGCTCTTGCCGGCGCCGTTCGGGCCGATCAGCGCGACGATCTCGCGAGCCTGGACGTCGAAGGAGACGTTGTTGACGGCGACCACGCCGCCGAACTGCTTTCGTGCCTTGTCGACCTGGAGCAGGATGCTGGAGTGGCCGGGCGCGCGGGGACGCTGTTCCAGCTTCAGCGAGGTGTCGGGCTTCTTGCCACCGGAGCGCTCGGGCAGGAAGGACATCAGCCAGGGCCAGAGGCCGCCGGGCGCGAGTTGCAGCAGCGCCACCAGCATGATGCCGAACACGATGGTCTCGACCTGTCCGGAGCCGGGCAGGATCAGCGGCAGATAGCTCTGCAGCACCTCTTTCAGCACCACGACGATCGCCGCGCCGAGCACGCCGCCCCAGACATAGCCGGCGCCGCCGACCACCGCGATGAAGAGATATTCGATGCCGGCCTGTGCGCCGAACGGCGTCGGGTTCACCGCGCGCTGGAGATGGGCGTAGAGCCAGCCCGAGAGGCCCGCGAGCACGGCGGCATGGATGAACACCAGCAGCTTGGCGCGCGGCGTGTGCACGCCGAACGCCTCGGCGGCGACATGGCCGCGCCGCAGCGCGCGGATGGCGCGGCCGGTGCGGGAATCCAGGAGGTTCATCGTGAGCAGGGCCGAGAGGATCACGGCGACCCAGATCGCGTAATAGATCGAGCCGGGCGAGAGCATCTTGAACGTGCCGATCGACAGCGGCGGGATCGCCGAGATGCCGTCGTTACGGCCGAGGAACTCCAGCTTGCTGAAGAGATAGAACAGCCCGAGCCCCCAGGCGAGCGTGCCCAGCGGCAGATAATGGCCGGAGAGGCGGACGGTGATCAGCCCGAGCAGCACTGCCAGCGATCCGCTGACCAATAGCGACAGCGGCAGCGTCAGCCAGGGCGACAGGCCGTAGGCCGTCGACAGCACCGCGGTGGTATAGGCGCCGAAGCCGACGAAGGCTGCCTGTCCGAACGAGGTCAGGCCGCCGACGCCGGTCAGCAGCACGAGGCCCATCGCGACGAGGGCGGCCAGGCCGATATTGTCGAGCAGCACGATCCAGAACGGAGGCATGCCGGGGACGAACGGGATCACGGCCATGACGGCTGCGAAGACGATGATGGGAAGGCGGCTCTGCATCTTAGCCTCAGTCCTTCTCTTCTTCGACGGCGGGCGCGGCGAGCGAGCGCAGCAGCAACACGGGGATCAGCAGCATGAAAACGATCACCTCCTTGTAGTTGGAGGCATAGAAGGACGAGAACGCCTCGACGAGGCCGACGACCAGCGCCGCGGCGGCGGTGAGGGGGTAGCTGACGAGGCCGCCGATGATCGCGGCGACGAAGCCCTTCAGGCCGATCAGGAAGCCGCTGTCATAGTAGAGCGTCGTGATCGGCACGATCATGATGCCCGACAGCGCGCCGATGACGGATGCCAGCAGGAAGGCGATCTGCCCCGACAGCGTGGTGCGGATGCCGACGAGCCGCGCCCCCAGCCGGTTCACGGCGGTCGCGCGCAGCGCCTTGCCGTAGAGGGTCAGGCCGAAGAACAGCCAGAGGGCGACGATGAAGGCGATGGTGATGCCGTAGACGGTGAGGCTCTGGCCGGTGAAGCGCAGCGAGCCCGCGGTGAACGCGCCGGACAGCACAGCAGGTCCGCGCTGGCCTTCGGCGCCGAAGAACAGCAGGCCGAGGCCCTGCAGTGCCAGATGGACGCCCACGGATGCGATCAGCAGCACCAGCACGGAGGTGTGTGCCAGCGGCTGGAATGCGACGCGGTAGAGATAGAGGCCGATCATCGCCACGATTACCAGCGACAGAGCGATCGAGACCGCGACCGGCGGCTTCTGCGCGGCGAAGTACACCGTCAGCGCCAGCACGATGGCCGGCAGCACGATATTGGTGAGGGCGCTGCGCACGATCAGGCGGCCGTGCAGCGCCTTGCGCGCGACGAACAGGTCGAAGGCGAAGGCGCCAATGCCGAGCGCCAGCGCGAGCTTGGCCGTGCCCGGCATCTGGCCCGCGGCCAGCGAGGCATAGGTCAACGCGCCGTAGGTGACGAATTCGCCCTGGGGAATGAGAATGACGCGGGTGACGGCGAACACCAGCACCAGCGCCAGGCCGAGCAGCGCATAGATCGCGCCATTGGTGATGCCGTCCTGCACCAGGAACAGCATGATGGTGGTATTCAAGACCGGACGCTCCCCCTTAAGATTACGGACCGGTCCCCTCGATCTCGGTGGACGGTCCGCTCACAGCCATTGAAAAACGCATGCGATATTTGATATGGTCCATAACAATTATCAAATATAACATCAAGGGCGGGAACGATCCCTCCCGAATTTAGCGGGATTACGAGCACGAGGCGATGACCGTTTCCAAAGCCGCTGAAAAGTCCGCCGAAAAGCCTGCCGACACGGCCAAGGGCCGCAAGGACGCGGCCGAGGTGCAAGGTCAGGGGGCTGGCGAAGCGCTCCAGCTCGGCGAGCTCTCGGAACAGCTCGGCTATGTGCTGAAGCGGGCGCAGCTCAAGGTGTTCGAGAACTTCCTGCGCTGCATGGCCTCGCTCCAGCTCACGCCGGCGCAGTTCTCCGTGCTGCTGCTGGTCGAGAAGAATCCGGGCCGTAACCAGACCGAGATCGCCTCCACCCTCGGCATCCTCAGGCCGAACTTCGTGGCCATGCTCGACAATCTCGAGAGCCGCGACCTTTGTGCGCGGATTCGCTCCACCAACGACCGCCGCTCGCACATCCTGGTGCTGACCGACAAGGGCAAGGCGGTGCTGGCCCGCGCCAAGAAGCTGGTCGCCACCAAGCACGAGGCCCGGCTGAACGAGCTGCTCGGGCAGGCCAATCGCGAAGCCCTGATCGCGATGCTCGCGAAGGTCGCGAGCGAGTTCTGAACTCGGCTGTCATCGCCCGGCTTGACCGGGCGATCCAGTATTCCAGAGACGGCACGGCTGGAATCGAGAAGCCGCGGCGTACTGGATTCCCCGCTATCGCGGGGAATGACACCGTTGCTGGGGGCAGGCGCCTCAATCCACCAAAATCACCCTGATGTCGTTCACGTTGGTCAGCGTCGGGCCCGGTAGCAGCAGGTCGCCGGTCGCCTCGAAGAACGTCGTGGCGTCGTTGTTGTCCAGGTACGCTTGCGGCTGAAGCCCCTGCGCCTTCATCTTTGCGAACGTCGTCGCGTCGATCAGCGCGCCGGCGGGGTCGGTGGGGTTGCCGGCGCCGCCGTCGGCGCCGTCGGTGTCGCCGGCCAGCGCCGAGATGTCAGGCGTGTCCTTGAGCAGGGCGGCAAGCGCCAGCGCGTATTCCTGGTTCGGCCCGCCGCGCCCATTGCCGCGCACGGTCACCGTGAGCTCGCCGCCGGAGAGAATCGCGAGGCGCTTGCCTTGCGCGCGCGCTTGCAGCGCCAGCCTGGCGTGAGCGGCCGCGACCTCGCGTGCCTCGCCTTCGAGATCGGCGCCGAGGTCGATGGTCTCGTAACCGGATTCGCGCGCGAGCTTCACCGCGGCGTCGAGCGACTGCTTGGGCCGCGCGATCAATTCGAAATGCGCGCGCGCGAAGGCGGCATCGCCGGGCTTGCAGCTTTCGTTGGCGGGATCGTCGAGCGCGCGGCGCACGGCATCGTCGATGTTGAGCTTGTATTTCGCGACGATGGCGCGCGCATCGGCCAGCGTGGTCGGATCAGGCACGGTCGGACCGGAGGCGATCGCGGAAGGATCGTCATGCGGTACGTCCGAGATCGCGAGCGTCACGATCTTGGCGGCATTCTTGCCGGCGCGTGCGAGACGGCCGCCCTTGATCCGCGACAGGTGTTTGCGCACGACGTTCATCTCGCCGATCGGCGCGCCCGAGCGCAGCAGCGCCTTGTTGACCGCCTGCTTCTGCGCAAAGCTGATACCGTTGCTGGGCGCGATCCAGTTCGCCGAGCCGCCGCCGGTGAGCAGCACCAGCAGCAGATCGTCCGGCCCGGCCTCGCCTGCGAGCGCGAGCGTGTCGGCCGCGCCCTTGAGGCCAGCCTCATCCGGCACGGGATGCCCGGCCTCGACCACGCGGATGCGGCGCGTCGGCACGCCGTAGCCGTGGCGCGTGGTGGCGATGCCGACGAGCCGCTCCGGCGCCAGCTTGAGCGTGTCGAGATAATGCCGTTCGGCCGCTGCGGCCATGGCGCCGGCGCCCTTGCCGGCGGCGAGGCAGATCACGCGTCCTTTCGGCGCGGGCCCCAGGTGCGGCGCCAGCATCACATTGGGATGGGCGGCGGCAACGGCGGCGTCGTAGAGCGCGCGGAGCAGGGGACGGCGGTCGGTCATGACGATGGCCTTCGGCAGACGGAACAAACTGGCGACACACGCCGCGGTTCCCCCTGCCTAGCGCATCGGCGGCCAAAGCGTAAGCCGGCTGTGTCATCATTCGAATATGCAATCGCGTGATCATAATCGCCGCGTAGCAAAAAGCCCTCCGCGATGATTTCGCGGAGGGCCCTTTTGAACATTGCGATCCGGCTGGAGGCTAGCCGCCGGCGTCAGCGCTGATGACGTCGCCGAACAGATCCCACTTCTCGCCCTTGAACTTCATGAGCTGAAGCGAGCTGATCGGTGCGAAGTCGTTCGCGCCGGTGTTGATCTTGATGCCGGGCAGCAGCACCTCGGTGCGGAAGTCCTTCAGGCTCGCCGCCTGCTTCATGACGTTCTCGCGCGTGAGATTGTCGCCGCACTTCTTCAGCGCTTCCACCAGCGTCTGCGCCACGCCGTAACCGACGATGGTGCCGCCGTCGAGCTTGTCACCTTCAGGGAAGTATTTCGTCATGAACTCCAGGAAAGCCTTCATGCCGGCGTCGTCCTTCCACTGAGGATCCGACACGTCCTTCAGGTAGGCGGCCGAAATGATGTCCTGCGAATTCTCGAAGCCGGCGGGCTTGATCACGCTGCCGACCGAGGCCGAGACGTTGTTGAGGAAGTGGGTCGGCTTCCAGCCGATTTCGGAGATCTTCTTGATCGCCTGTGCCGCGAACTTCGGTGTGGTGATGTTGATGAAGACGTCGGCGCCGGTCGCTTTCATCTTCACGATGTGATTGTCGATCGTCGGCTCGGAGGTCTCGTAGCTTTCCTCCAGCACGATCATGCTCGCGGCCTTGGCGCCGAGCCCGTCTTTCAGGCCCTTCAGGTAGTCCTTGCCGTAATCGTCGTTCTGGTAGAGCACGCCGATCTTGGCATTCGGCATCTCCTTCAGGATGTATTTCGCGTAGATCTGCGTCTCGCTCTGGTAATTTGGCTGCCAGCCCATGGTCCAGGGGAAGTTCTGCGGATCGTTCCATTTGGTGGCGCCGGTCGCGACGAACAGCTGGGGCACCTTCTTCGAGTTCATGTATTTCTGAATGGCCGAGTTCGGCGGCGTGCCGAGTGAATTGAAGATCAGCAGAACCTCGTCGCTCTCGACCAGCTTGCGTGCCTGCTCCACCGTCTTCGGCGGCGAATAGGCGTCGTCGTAGGAGACGAAATTGATCTTGCGGCCGTTGATGCCGCCCTCTTCGTTGATCTTCTTGAAATAGGCGGCTTCGGTCCGCCCGATGATACCGTAGGCGGAGGCCGGTCCGCTGTAGGGCATGATGTTGCCGATCTTGATCTCGGTGTCGGTCGCGCCGGTATCGTATTTCTTCTGGGCCGATGCAGTGGAGGCCGAGGCCGCAATGAGCGCAAGCGCCAGTGATGCGGCTGCAAGCTTGCCGGTGACAGCGGGCATTCCTATCTCCCTATTTTCTTGATGTGTGTGCGCCCCTTTTCTTGTCTCGATTTTTTTGGCGACGCTGCCGCAATTCAATACGATTTGGCTGGTGCCTTCAACAGAAAGCCCCAGCGACGGCGTCGCAGGGGCTGCGTCTTTAGTAGTCAGGGGCCGCCGGCGCCCGTGTGCGACTGCGAGAAGGTCCGGCTGTCTTGGGTTGTTTAACCAATCAGGGAACGATTTTGGGTTGCGCCGCTTCAGTGGCCCATCTCGCTGGAGATGATGTCGCCGAACAGCTCCCATTTCCGGCCCTTGAAGCGCATCATCTGCAGCTGCTCGATCGGCGCGAAATTGTCCGGCGCGGTGTTGATCCTGATGCCGGGCAGCAGCGTGTCGGGCTCGAAATCCTTCAAGGAGGCTGCCTGCCTCATCACGTTCTCGCGGGTGAGGTCGTCGCCGCACATCTGCAGCACCTTCACCATGGTCTGCGCGGCGGCATAGCCGAACACGACGCCGGCATCGAGCTTGTTGGCCTTGGGATCATATTGCGCGAGGAAGTTATAGAATTTCTTCATGCCGTCGTCGGCATTCCACTGCGGATCGGAGCCGTCCTTGGTGTAGCTCGCCGACAGGACGCCCTGCGAGACCTCGAGCCCTGCGGGCTCGATCACGCCGCCGACCGAAGCCGAGACGTTGGAGATGATGTGGACCGGATGCCAGTTGATCTCCGCCGCCTTCTTGATCGCCTGCGCGGCGAATTTCGGCGTGGTGATGCTGATGAACACGTCGGCGCCCGAGGCCTTCAGCTTCACGACGTGCTCGTCGATCGCGGGCTCCGACGTGTCGTAGGCCTCTTCCAGCACGATCATCGAGGCCTTGGGCCCGAGGCCATCTTTTAACCCCTTCAGATAGTCCTTGCCGAAATCGTCGTTCTGGTAGAGCACGCCGATCTTTCCGTCCGGCTTCTCTTTCATGATGTATTTGGCGTAGATGCGCGCCTCGCTCGCGTAGCTCGGCTGCCAGCCCATGGTCCAGGGATACTGCCTGGGATCGTTCCACTTCGAGGCGCCGCTCGCCACGAACAATTGCGGCACCTTCTTCTCGTTCATGTATTTGCGGATGGCGCCGTTGGTGGACGTGCCGAGCGATCCGAAGATCAGCAGCACCCCGTCGCTCTCGACCAGCTTGCGCGCCTGCTCCACCGTCTTCGGCGGTGAATAGGCGTCATCATAGGAGATGAACTTGATCTTGCGCCCGTTGATGCCGCCCTCGGCATTGACCTTGCGGAAATAGGCTTCTTCGGCCTTGCCGATCGCGGCGTAGGCCGAGGCCGGGCCGCTATAGGGCATGATGTTGCCTATTCTGATCTCGGTATCGGATGCGCCGCTGTCGTACTTCTTCTGCGCCAGTGCCGGGCTGCTCATCGCAGTGCACAAAGCGAGCGCGGTCCAGAGGGCCGCAACCTGAAAACGAACGGCGGACATTGTTCTCCTGCCCCGAGTTGGATCGGCGCCGCATTGAACAAGATTGGCGCCTGCCGTCAACAAAAAGCCCCCCGCGATCGCTCGCGGGGGCTTCTCGAGGGTCGGACTATTGCGTCAGCGTGTCACTCGGAGGCGACGTCGCCGCTGATGATCTCGCCGAACAGTTCCCACTTCTCACCCTTGAAGCGCTGCATCTGCAGCTGCGCAATGGGGGCGAAGTCGGTAGCGCTGGTGTTGATCTTGACGCCGGGCAGGAGCGTATCCGGCGCAAAATCCTTCAGCGAAGCCGCCTGCTTCATGAGATTGGCGCGGGTGAGATCGTCACCGCACATCTCCAGGACCTTGGCCAGGGTCGAGGCAGCGCCGTAGCCATAGACCATGCTGGTGTCGGACTTGTCGGCACCCGGCATGTACTTGTCGACGAACTCGTTCCACTTCTTCATGCCGGGGTCGTTGGCCCACTGCGGATCGGTGGAGTCCTTGGCATAGGCCGCCGACAGCACGCCCTGTGCATTCTCGAAGCCGGCGGGCTTCATCACGCTACCGACCGAGATCGAGACGTTGGTGAGGATCTGGAGCGGCTTCCAGCTGAGCTCGGCCGTCTTCTTGATGGTCTGGGCCGCGAATTTGGGCGTCGCATAAATCAGCAGCACGTCGGGATTGGCGGCCTTGATCTTGACGATATGGCCGTCGATCGACGGCTCGGACACCTCATAGCTCTCTTCCATGATGATCATGGACGCGCCCTTGGCGCCGAGACCGTCCTTGGTGCCCTTGAGGTAGTCTTTGCCGAAATCGTCGTTCTGATAGAGGATCGCGACCTTGGCGTCGGGCTTCTCCTTCATCAGCCATTTCGCGTAGATCTGGGCTTCGCTCTGGTAGGACGGCTGCCAACCGATGGTCCAGGGGAAGTTCTTGGGATCGTTCCACTTGGTGGCGCCGGTGGCGACGAACAGCTGCGGGATCTTCTTGGCGTTGAGGTACTTCTGGATCGCGCTGTTCGAGGGCGTACCGAGCGGATTGAACACGGCCAGCACCTCGTCGCTCTCGACCAGCTTGCGGACCTGCTCGACCGCCTTCGGCGGTGAATAGCCGTCGTCATAGGTGACGAAGTTGATCTTGCGGCCGTTGATGCCGCCCTTGTCGTTGATCATCTTGAAATAGGCTTCTTCGGTCTTGCCGATGATGCCATAGGCCGACGCCGGACCGCTGTACGGCATGATGTTGCCGATCTTGATCTCGGTATCGGACGCGCCGGTGTCGTATTTCTTTTGGGCCAGTGCGGCGCCGGAGGTGAGGGCAATGGCCGCCGTTGCCGTGACCAGCGCGGCGGCTCGCAGTGTTCTTCCAAAATACAATTCGATCTCCTTCTTTAGTCCAACAGTCTTCAGTTCTTCTTGAGTTTGCCGGCGAATTGCTGGCCCAGGATCGCGATCTGCCTGGCGCCGTGCGGCACGAGGTAGATGACGAGGAACAGCAGCACGCCGAACACGGCGCCGGAGAGGCCTTTTGAGATGCTCTCCGCCATGTTCGGCACGAAGATGATGAAGGCCGCGCCGACGAACGAGCCGGGCAGCCAGCCGACGCCGCCGACGACCATGCCGAGGAACAGCGAGATCGCGAGCGTGATGGTGTAGCTGTCGGGTGCGACGAACTGCACCGCGATGGCGCCGAGCGAGCCGGCAACGCCGGTGATGCCGGCGGACACGCCGAACGCCAGCGTCTTGTACAGTGCGACGTTGACACCCATCGAGGACGCCGCGATCTCGTTGTCGCGGATCGCCATGAAGGCGCGGCCGGAGCGGGAGCGCAACAGGTTCACCGAGAAGATGTAGATCGCGATAGTGACGATGAGCGTGAAGTAGTACAGCCACGTGTCCTGCGACATCGGCAGGCCGAACGGCGCGTCCGGCTTGGTGACGACGAGGCCCTGCACACCGCCGGTCCAGTGTTCCAGGAAGTTCAGCTTCAGCAGCTGTGGCATCGCGGTCGCGAGTGCGAAGGTCGCGAGCGCGAGATAGACGCCCGAGAGCCGCAGCGCCGGTTTGCCGAACAAGTACCCGAAGCCGAAGCAGACCACGGCGGAGATCGGAATGGTCAATGCGTAGTTGATGTTGGCGTGCTCCATCAGCACCGCCGACGTATAGGCGCCGACGGCGTAGAAGGCGCTCTGGCCGAGCGAGAACTGGCCGGAGCCGCCGGTCAGGATGTTCAGCGCCAGCACGGCGAGCCCGTAGATCAGGAGCATCGTCATCTGGAAGATGACGAAGTTCTTGACGAACATCGGCACGATCAAAAGCGCCGCGAGCACCACCAGCGAGGTGCCGGTGCCCAAGGTCATGGCCCGCTTCGGAACCGCCTCGACCGCCTGGTGGCCTTCTGCAACGACTTCTTCTGCAGCGCTCATGATCAAACTCGCTTGACGATGTGCCGGCCGAACAGGCCAGCGGGTTTGACGACCAGGACGGAGATGATCAGCGCAAGCGCGATCGGGAGTTTCAGCTCGTTGCCGACGCCGGGGATGTAGGTGCCGGCGAGGTTCTCGAAGACGCCGACCAGGAAGCCGCCGACCACGGCGCCGAACGGGCTGGAGAGGCCGCCGAGCACCGCCGCGGCAAAGCCGTAGATCAGCACGCCGCCCATCATGTTCGGCTCGAGGAACACGACCGGTGCGATCAGCATGCCGGCGATCGAGCCGATCGCGGTCGCCATGCCCCAGCCGAGCGCAATCATCCAGCTGGTGTTGATGCCGACGAGGCGGGCCGATTCAGGCACGGAGGCGGCCGCGCGCATGGCAAGACCGATCCGCGTGTACTGGAAGAAGAAATAGAGGCCGAGCAGCAGCAGCACCGTGACGCCGATCATGCCGGCCTGGTGGGTCGAGATCAGCTGGCTGCCGAGGAACGGCGCGGAGCCGAACGGGGTCGGGTATTGCTTGATGGTGAAGTCCCAGATCAGGCCCGCCGAGGAGTTGATGATCGCGAACAGCGCGATGAAGCCTGCGACGTTGGTCAGAACCGGTGCCTTTGTCAGCGGCTTGAACAGGATCCGCTCGATCGCGATGCCGGCGACGAAGGAGAAGGCCAGCGTGATCACGAAGGCGGCCCAATAAGGCACGCCCCACTGCATCAGCTGCCACGAGATGAAGGTCGAGAACATCGCCATCTCGCCCTGCGCGAAGTTGAGATGGTCGATGGCCTGGTAGATCATGACCACGGCGAGCGCCATGCAGGCGTAAATCGCGCCCGTGGCAATGCCGGCCAGGACCTGGTTGGTGAACAGCTCCATTGTCCCGGCTCCCTCAGTAACCCAGATAGGATTTGCGGATTTCTTCGTTGTTCGCGATGTCCTTGGCGTTGCCCGACATCACGATGCGGCCGGTCTCGATCACATAGGCCTGGTCGGCGAGCTCCAGCGCGAGCTGGGCGTTCTGCTCGACCACCAGGATCGACACCTTGTCCTCGCGGTTGATCTTGCCAAGGATGCCGAACAGGTCGCGGACCACCAGCGGCGCGAGGCCGAAGGAGGGCTCGTCCAGCAGCATCAGCCGCGGTCGCAGCATCAGGGCGCGGGCGACCGCGAGCATCTGCTGCTCGCCGCCGGAGAGTGTGCCGGCCTGCTGGGTGTGGCGCTGTTTCAGCACCGGGAAATGCGCATACATTCGCTCGATGTCGGAGACGATGCCGGCGCTGTCCTTGCGGGTGATGGCCCCGAGCTGGAGATTCTCCTCCACCGTCATGGTGGTGAAGGTGCCGCGGCCCTGCGGCACATGGGCGATGCCGAACCGCACGATGCTCTCGGTGGAGCGGTTGTTCAACGGCTTGCCGTCGAACTCGATGCCGCCGGTGGAGCGCACCATGTTGCAGATGGCGCGCAGCGTGGTGGTCTTGCCGGCGCCGTTGGCCCCGAGCAGCGTCACCAGCGAGCCCTCGTTGAGCGAGAAGGACAGGCCATGGAGCGCCTGGACCTGGCCGTAATAGGCGCGCAGGTCCTTGACGTTGAGCAATGTCGTCATTGGTCCTTGCTCCCGAGATAGGCCTTGATGACGTCGGGGTCCGCCTGCACCTGGGCCGGCGTGCCTTCCGCGAGCTTCTTGCCGAAATTCAGCGCGACGACGTGGTCGGCGATCGACATCACGAGTCCCATGTGATGCTCGACCAGCAGCACGGTCATGTGGCGCTCGTCGCGGATCTTGCGGATGAGATCGCCGAGCACGTAGACCTCTTCGTGGTTGAGGCCACCGGCGGGCTCGTCGAGCAGCAGGATCTTGGGATCGGCAGCCAGTGCCCGGGCCAGCTCGACACGCTTCTGCGTGCCGAAGGGCAGGCCGGAGACCACGGTGTGGGCGACGTCCTCGAGGTCGAGATAGGCGAGGATCTCGTGCACCTTCTTGTTGACGCTGGTCTCGCTGCGGCGAACCCATGCAAGCTTCAGCGAGTCGCTGATGATGTCGCTGGACGTCCTCGAATGCGCGCCGACGCGGACGTTGTCCATCACCGAGAGGTTCGGAAACAGCGCCACGTTCTGGAAGGTGCGGCCAATGCCGATCTCGGCGATCCGGTGCGGCGGCCGCGTCAGGATGCTCGCACCCTCCATCAGGATGTCGCCGGATGACGGCTGGTAGAGCCGGGACAGGCAGTTGAAGAGCGTGGTCTTGCCGGCACCGTTGGGGCCGATCAAGCCGAGGATCTGGCCCTTGTGCATGTCGAAGGACACGCCGTTGAGCGCGATGATGCCGCCGAACACGACGCTGACGTCGCGAACCGCGAGCAGGGGCGATGTCCCCTGCGCGAGCTGTGCCTGCGTCATCTCGTCTCGCTCACGGCATTCAGTGAGCGAAGGAGCGATGTGAACCGCTCCCGATGATGACAAAGGCTATCTGAATCCCTCGGCCACACGCGCAACTTTTCCTCCTGATTTCAGCTTTTTGCTGACGTCTTTTTTGGAATGCGGCATTAGACCCCCGAGCGCCGCTTCGATGTTCCTTACCATCGCTAAGAGACGCGGTCCAATGTCGTTGATCAAACGCTCTTCCGTGAAGCGGAATGCGGGCGCGCCGCAATTGAATGCGTAGGGACCGGTTCCGTCGTTGAGCCTGAGTGCGACGCCGGCGGCGCCGATGTCGTCGTGCCAGTCGCCGACGGAGATCGCAAAACCATATTTCGCGACGGTTTCGCCGGAACGTTCCAGCCCGTCGCGCATCTTGGGCCAGCGGCTGCCGTAATGTTCGCGCAAGAGGCGGGACAGGTCTGCGCGGTCCGCGTCGTCGAGCGCCCAGAAATAGGCGCGGCCCATCGCGCTGGTTGCAATCGGCACGCGAGAGCCGACGTCAAGTTGAACCCCGACAGTCTCGCTGCCGCGACTTTGCCCGAAATAGATCATGCTGTGACGGTCGCGTCCGCCGACGGCGACGGCACCGCCCGTCGCGCGCATCACTTCCTCGCGGAACGGCTCGGACAAATGCCGAACGCCGAGATTGGCGAGCGCGGCGTAGCCGAGCGACATCGCCGCGGGTGTGAGCTGATACTTCTCGAAGCGGGGAACCGGCGCAAGATAGCCCAGCTTGGTCAAGGTGTAGGTCAGCCGAGAC
This sequence comes from Bradyrhizobium sp. SBR1B, assembly GCF_014198205.1. Taxonomy (NCBI): domain Bacteria; kingdom Pseudomonadati; phylum Pseudomonadota; class Alphaproteobacteria; order Hyphomicrobiales; family Nitrobacteraceae; genus Bradyrhizobium; species Bradyrhizobium sp. SBR1B. Next base: position 107,138 of record NZ_JACIHC010000009.1, on the reverse strand, counting down.
ACGGTCGGCTTCGGCAGGTTGGTGCGAGCCGCAATCTCCTGATTGCCGAGAAGGCCGTCATTGGGGTGGAATGCGCGCAATACGTCCAGTCCGCGGGAAAGCGCGACGACGAAATTCCGATCGGTCGCAGTCTTCTTTCCTGTACGCTTCATCCCTGATCTGCTTCTTGCGCGGAGTCGTTGACAAGCCACGTGCTTCAAAATAACCCTGCCGTCAAGATGCGGAATTAAATTCCGCACCGCGAAATCGAACAAAAGTAAATCCCCACCAAGGAGGGAACACCGTGAGCGAAGTGGTCAAGCTTGAGCGTCATGACGAAGTCGGGATCGTCACGGTCGACAGCCCTCCGGTCAACGCGCTGAGTGCCGCGGTCCGCGGTGGCATCCTGGAGTGCATCAAGGCTGCGATTGCCGATCCCGCCATCAAGGGCATCGTGCTGACCTGCGCCGGCCGCACCTTCATCGCCGGTGCCGACATCACCGAATTCGGCAAGCCGCCGAAGGCGCCCGCCCTCAACGACGTGCTGTCCGAGATCGAGAATTCGCCCAAGCCCGTGGTTGCCGCGATCCACGGTACCGCGCTCGGCGGCGGCCTCGAGGTCGCGCTCGCCTGTCATTTCCGCGTCGCGGTGAAAGAGGCCAGGCTCGGCCTGCCCGAGGTGAAGCTCGGTCTTCTGCCGGGCGCCGGCGGTACCCAGCGCCTGCCCCGCGCGGTCGGTCCCGAGCTCGCGGTCAAGATGATCGTCGGCGGTGATCCCATTGGTGCGGCCGAAGCGCTCAAGAACGGCCTGATCGAGGAAATCATCGAGGGGCCGGCATCGGGCGGCGAAGCCTTCGTGCGAAAGCTGCTGGCCGAGAAGCGTCCGCTGCGGCGCCTGCGCGACGACGATTCCAAGATCGCGGCGGCCAAGGCCGATCGCTCGATCTTCACCAATGCGGTCGCCGCCATGACCAAGAAGTCGCGCGGCCTGGAGGCGCCGTTCGCCGCCGCCGACGCCGTCGGCTACGCCATTGACCTACCCTTCGACGAAGGCCTGAAGAAGGAGCGCGAGGGCTTCCTGAAGCTCGTCGCCAGCGATCAGTCCAAGGCGCAGCGTTATGCGTTCTTCGCCGAGCGCGAGGCTGCCAAGATCGCGGGCGTTCCTGACGGCACCAAATCGCGTCCCGTGAACCGGGTCGCCATCCTCGGCGCCGGCACCATGGGCGGCGGCATCGCGATGTCCTTTGCCAATGCCGGCGTTCCCGTCACCCTGATCGAGACCGGCGAGGAGCAGCTCAAGCGCGGCATGGGCATCATGCAGAAGAACTGGGAAGCGACCGCGGCGCGCGGCGGCATCCCGGCCGACGCGCCCGCCAAGCGCATGGCGCTGATCAACGGCGTCGTCGGTATCGAGAATGTCGGCGATGCCGATCTCGTCATCGAAGCCGTGTTCGAGACCATGGCGGTGAAGAAGGAAGTGTTCGGCAAGCTCGACCAATACGCCAAGCCCGGCGCCGTGCTCGCCTCCAACACCTCGTATCTCAACATCGACGAGATCGCGAAGTCGACCAAGCGTCCCCAGGACGTGCTCGGCATGCACTTCTTCTCGCCGGCCAATGTCATGAAGCTGTGCGAGATCGTGCGCGCCGACAAGACTGCGCCGGACGCGCTGGTGACGGCGGTGACTATCGCGCGAAAAATCGCGAAGGTGCCGGCCGTGGTCGGCGTCTGCGACGGCTTCGTCGGCAACCGCATGCTCGCCCAGCGCGGCAAGCAGTCCGAGAAGCTGCTGTTCGAAGGCGCGCTGCCGCAGCAGGTCGACGCCGTGGTGACGAAGTTCGGCATGCCGATGGGGCCGTTTGCGATGGGCGACCTCGCCGGCCTCGACATCGGCTGGCGCTCGCGGAAAGACCGCGGCATCAAGTCGGAGATCGCGGACGCGCTGTGCGAGGCCGGCCGCTTCGGCCAGAAGACCGGCAAGGGCTATTACAAGTACGAAGCCGGCAGCCGCTCGGCGCTGCCCGATCCGGAGGTCGAGAAGCTGATCGACGAGACGCTTGCGCGTCTCGGCCGCAAGAAGCGCGTCGTCAGCGACGACGAGATCCTCGAGCGCATGATGTATCCGATGATCAACGAGGGCGCGAAGATCCTCGAAGAGGGCATCGCGGCGCGTCCCTCCGACATCGACGTGGTCTGGCTCTATGGCTATGGCTGGCCGATCTATCGCGGCGGCCCGATGTTCTGGGCCGACAGCGTCGGTCTCAAGCACATCGCCGATCGCCTGGCCTTCTACGCCAAGGAGACCAACGACCCGAGCCTCGAGCCCGCACCGCTGCTGAAGAAGCTCGCGGCCGAAGGCAAGACGTTTGCGTCGCTGGCGGCGGCGTCGAAGGCGGCGTGATCGGATTGGGTGCTGCTGCGATGTCGCGCTCCGGGCAAAGCTCTCTCCGTTCCCTCCCCCCTTGTGGGGGAGGGGCAGGGAGGGGGGTGGCCCCGGGCGAGATCGGAATTTGTGGCTATCCCCTTCCCCAACCCTTCCCCACAAGGGGGAAGGGAGCCCGTCCGCCGGTGCCCACCTCACACGACCCGGCGACTACCGTTTTGCAGAGTATCGATCGCCAATGACCCATCCCGGCGAACAGTTCTATCCCGAGGGCGTGCGGTGGGACGACACAATCGTCCAGGGCACGCTGCCTGACCTGCTGTCGAAAGCTGCCGCCGATTACGGCCCGCGGCCCGCTCTGGAATTTCGAGATCGCCCGATCACATACACGGAGCTCGCAGCTCAGGCCGAGCGCGCGGCGGCGGCGTTTCTGCGCGCCGGCTGCGGCAAGGGAACGTCCATCGCGCTGTTTCTGGGCAACTCGCCGGACCATCCCGTCAACTTCTTCGGCGCGCTGAAGGCAGGCGCCCGCCTCGCGCATCTGTCGCCGCTCGACGGCGAGATCGCGCTGACGCACAAGATCTCGGACTCCGGCTCGCGCCTGCTGGTCACCTCGAACCTTGCGGCGCTGCTGCCGACCGCGCTGAAGTTTTTGGAGAAGGGGCTGATCGACCGTCTCGTCGTCTGCGAGGACGATCATTGGGGCAAGGTCGGCACGCCGCAGGCGGCGATCCCGGATGATCCCCGCATCGTCACCTTCAAGGCCTTCACCGAGGGCGCGACCGCGCCGGCGGCGTGGCCTGTCGTAACGGCCGACGACGTCGCGCTGCTGCAATATACCGGCGGCACCACCGGTCTGCCCAAGGGTGCGATGCTCACCCACGGCAATCTAACCTCGGCAGTGTCGATCTACGACGTCTGGGGCAAGCCGGCGCGCGCCGCGCGCGGCGAGACGATCGAGCGCGTCATCTGCGTGCTGCCGCTGTTCCACATCTACGCGCTGACCGTGGTGCTGCTGTCCTCGCTCAGCCGCGGCAATCTGGTCTCGCTGCATCAGCGCTTCGACGTCGAAGCCGTGATGCGCGACATCGAGGTCAAGCGCGCGACGTATTTTCCGGGCGTACCGACGATGTGGATCGCGATCGCCGCGCTGCCTGATCTGGACAAGCGCGACTTCTCCTCGCTCGCGACTATCGGCTCCGGCGGCGCGCCGCTGCCGGTGGAGGTCGCGAACTTCTTCGAGCGCAAGGTCGGCAAGAAGCTGCGCAGCGGCTGGGGCATGACCGAGACCTGTTCGCCCGGCACCGGCCATCCGCCGACGGGGCCGGACAAGCCCGGCTCGATCGGCCTGATGCTGCCCGGCATCGAGCTCGACGTCGTCGCGCTCGATGATCCCAAGCGCGTGCTTGCGCCGGGCGAAGTCGGGGAAATCCGCATCAAGGGCCCGAACGTCACCAGGGGCTACTGGAACAAGCCGGAGGGATCCACGGACGCCTTCGTCGACGGCCGCTTCCTCACCGGCGACATCGGCTATGTCGACACCGACGGCTATTTCTTCCTGGTCGATCGCAAGAAGGACATGATCATCTCCGGCGGCTTCAACGTTTATCCGCAGATGATCGAGCAGGCGATCTACACCATTGCTGGCGTGCACGAGGTGATCGTGCTCGGCATCCCAGACCAGTATCGCGGCGAGGCCGCCAAAGCTTTCATCAAGCTGAAGCCGGACACAAAGCCGTTCACGCTCGACGAGCTGCGCGCGCAGCTCGCCGGCAAGCTCGGCAAGCACGAATTGCCGGCCGAGGTCGAGTTTGTCGACGATCTGCCGCGTACGCCGGTCGGAAAATTGTCGCGCCACGAATTGCGCCAGCAGCAGAAACCGTCACAATCCACTAAAACCGCATCAGGAGCTCGTTCTTGACCGACGCCGTCATCGTTTCCACCGCCCGCACCCCGATCGGCAAGGCCTATCGCGGCGCGCTCAATGCCACCGAGGGCGCAACCCTGCTCGGCCACGCCATCGGCGAAGCCGTCGCGCGTGCCAAGGTCGATCCGAAGGAGATCGAGGACGTCGTGATGGGCGCGGCGCTGCAGCAGGGCGCGACCGGCGGCAACATCGCGCGCAAGGCGCTGCTGCGCGCCGGCCTTCCCGTCACCGTCGCCGGCACCACCATCGACCGGCAATGCGCCTCGGGTCTGCAGGCGATCGCGCTCGCCGCGCGCTCGGTGATCTTCGACGGCGTCGAGATCGCGGTCGGCGGCGGCGGCGAGTCCATCTCGCTCGTGCAGAACGACAAGATGAACGGCTTCCACGCCCAGGACCCGGCGCTGCTCAAGATCAAGGGCGAGGTCTACATGCCCATGATCGACACCGCGGAGATCGTCGCCAAGCGCTACGGCATCTCGCGCGAGAAGCAGGACGAGTATTCGCTGGAGAGCCAGCGCCGCACTGCGGCAGCCCAGCAGGGCGGCAAGTTCAAGGAGGAGATCGCGCCGATCACGACGCAGATGGCAGTCACCGATAAGGCGACCGGCGCCGTGTCGATGAAGGACGTCACGCTGTCGCAGGACGAAGGTCCGCGCCCCGAGACCACGATCGAAGGCCTCGCCGGCCTCAAGCCCGTGCGCGGTGAGGGCTTCTCGATCACCGCCGGCAATGCCAGTCAGCTCTCCGACGGCGCCAGCGCCTCCGTCATCATGAGCGACAAGGAAGCCTCGAAGCGCGGCCTCAAGCCGCTCGGCATCTTCCGCGGCTTCGTCTCCGCCGGCTGCGAGCCGGACGAGATGGGCATCGGCCCGGTCTTCGCCGTGCCGCGCCTGCTCAAGCGCCACGGCCTCACCGTCGACGACATCGGCCTGTGGGAGCTGAACGAAGCCTTCGCGGTGCAGGTGCTGTATTGCCGCGACAAGCTCGGCATCGACCCCGACAAGATCAACGACGACGGCGGCGCGATCGCGGTCGGCCATCCCTACGGCATGTCCGGCGCGCGCCTCACCGGCCACGCTTTGATCGAAGGCCGCCGCCGCAAGGCGAAATATGCGGTGGTCACCATGTGCGTCGGCGGCGGCATGGGCGCGGCCGGCTTGTTCGAGATTTTGCAGTAATTCACAGGAGGATCCGATGGATCTCGCATTCACGAAAGAAGAACAGGCGTTTCGCGAGGAAGTGCGGCAGTTCTTCCGCGACAACGTGCCGCCGGATACGCGGCGCAAGATGGTCGAGGGGCGTCACCTCAGCAAGGACGAGATGGTGACGTGGTGGCGCATCCTCAACAAGAAGGGCTGGGGCGTCAGCCATTGGCCCAAGCAATATGGCGGCACCGGCTGGACCAGCGTGCAGCACTACATCTTCAACGAGGAGCTGCAGTCCTATCCGGCGCCGCAGCCGCTCGCCTTCGGCGTCAGCATGGTCGGCCCCGTCATCTACACCTTCGGCAACGAGGAGCAGAAGAAGCAATATCTGCCGCGCATCGCCAATGTCGATGATTGGTGGTGCCAGGGCTTCTCCGAGCCCGGCTCCGGCTCCGACCTTGCCTCGCTCAAGACCAAGGCTGAGCGCAAGGGCGACAAATGGATCATCAACGGCCAGAAGACCTGGACTACGCTCGCCCAGCACGCCGACATGATCTTCTGCCTGTGCCGCACCGATCCCGGCGCCAAGAAGCAGATGGGTATCTCCTTCATCGTGTTCTCGATGAAGTCGAAAGGCGTCACGGTGCGCCCGATCCAGACCATCGACGGCGGCGTCGAGGTCAACGAGGTGTTCTTCGACGACGTCGAAGTTCCCTACGAGAATTTGATCGGCGAGGAGAACAAGGGCTGGGACTACGCCAAATTCCTGCTCGGCAATGAGCGCACCGGCATCGCCCGCGTCGGCGTCTCCAAGGAGCGGCTGCGCCGCATCCGCGATCTCGCCGGCAAGGTGGAATCCGGCGGCAAGCCGATCATCCAGGACGCTGCGTTCCGCGAGAAGCTCGCCGCGTGCGAGATCGAGCTGAAGGCGCTCGAGCTGACTCAATTGCGCGTCGTCGCCGACGAAGGCAAGCACGGCAAGGGCAAGCCCAATCCGGCCTCCTCGGTGCTGAAGATCAAGGGCTCCGAGATCCAGCAGACCACTACCGAGCTGCTGATGGAAGTGATCGGCCCGTTCGCCGCGCCCTACGACGTGCATGGCGACGATGGCTCTAACGAAGCCATGGACTGGACCGCCCAGATCGCGCCGAGCTACTTCAACAACCGCAAGGTCTCGATCTACGGCGGCTCCAACGAGATCCAGCGCAACATCATCGCCAAGGCGGTGCTGGGGCTGTGAGTCAACAATGACGGTGTCGTCCTCCGCGAAGGCGGGGGACCCAGTACGCCGCGGCGGTCGTGAGTACGGCAGGCGGCTGCGTTTACTGGATCCCCGCCTTCGCGGGGATGACGTCTGAGGGTGAGGCGACGGCAGGGCAATTCCCGCCGATTTGGAGAGAAACATGGATTTTGATCTGAACGAGGAGCAGCGGCTTCTCAAGGAAAGCATCGACGGCCTGCTGACCGATTCCTACGATTTCGAGCAGCGCAAGAAGTACATGAAGGAGAAGGGCGGCTGGAGCAAAACCGTCTGGCTCAAGCTTGCCGAGCAGGGCCTGCTCGGCCTGCCCTTCAGCGAGGCCGATGGCGGCTTCGGCGGCGGCGGCGTCGAGACCATGATCGTGATGGAGGCGCTCGGCAAGGCGCTGGTGCTCGAGCCGTATCTGGCAACGGTCGTGATCGGCGGCGGCTTCCTGCGCCATGCCGGCACCGACGCGCAGAAGGCCGCGCACGTGCCCGGCATCATCGACGGCAGCAAGACGCTGGCGTTCGCCCAGCTCGAGAAGAACTCGCGCTACGATCTCTTCGACGTCTCGACCACGGCGAAGAAGAAGGGCGACGGCTGGGTCATCGACGGCGAAAAATTCGTCGTGCTCAACGGCGAGAATGCCGACACCTTGATCGTCACCGCGCGCACCAAGGGCGAGCGCCGCGACAGAAACGGCATCGGCGTGTTCCTGGTGCCGGCGAATGCCAAGGGCGTGACCAAGAAGTCCTACCCGACCCAGGACGGCCTGCACGCCGCCGACATCACGCTCACCGGTGTCGAGATCGGCCCCGATGCCGTGCTCGGCAATCCCGAGGATTCGCTGGCGCTGATCGAGCGTGTCGTCGATGAAGCCCGCGTCGCGCTCTGCGCCGAGGCGGTCGGCCTGATGGACGAATCGCTCAAGACCACGGTCGAGTACATCAAGACGCGCAAGCAGTTCGGCGTCGCGATCGGCTCGTTCCAGTCGCTGCAGCACCGGGCGTCCGACATGTTCGTGGCGGCCGAGCAGGCCCGCTCGATGTCGATGTTCGCGACCATGGCGAACGATTTCGAGAACGCCAAGGAGCGCTCCAACGCCATCGCCGCGGCCAAGGTGCAGATCGGCAAGTCGCTGAAATTCGTCGGACAGCAGGCCATCCAGCTGCACGGCGGCATCGGCATGACCATGGAGGCGAAGATCGGCCACTACTTCAAGCGCCTCACCATGATCGAGAACTCGTTCGGCGACACCGATTACCACCAGCGCCGCGTCGCCGATGGTGGCGGGTTGATCTGAGGCCAAGCAACGACTGTCATCCCCCGCGAAAGCGGGGGATCCAGTACGCCGCGGCTTCTCGATTCAAGCCGCGCCGCCTCTGGAATACTGGATCGCCCGGCCAAGCCGGACGATGACACCGAGCAAGTTCAATCAACGGAGGCAACAACAATGAAAAACACCCCGTTCGATCTCACCGGCAAGGTCGCCGTGGTCACCGGCTCCAGCCGCGGCATCGGCCGCTCTTCCGCCGAACTGCTGGCGAAACTCGGCGCCAAGGTCGTGGTCTCCTCGCGCAAGGCTGACGCCTGCAAGGAAGTCGTCGACGGCATCATTGCGGCTGGCGGCGATGCCACCGTCATCCCCTGCAACATCGCGCGCAAGGCCGAGGTCGAGGCGCTGATCGCGGGCGCCACCAGGCATTACGGCAAGATCGACATCCTCGTCTGCAACGCCGCGGTGAATCCCTATTACGGCCCGCTGCTCGACATCACCGACGAGGCCTTCGACAAGATCATGGGCTCGAACGTCAAGAGCAACATCTGGCTCTCCGCGCTCGCGATTCCGCAAATGGCCGAGCGTGGCAACGGCTCCGTCGTCATCATCTCCTCGATCGGGGGCTTGCGCGGTTCCACCGTGATCGGCGCCTACGGCATCTCGAAAGCGGCCGACTTCGCGCTGTGCCGCTCGCTCGCCGGCGAGTGGGGCCCGAAAGGCGTCCGCGTCAACTGCATCGCGCCCGGCCTCGTCAAGACCGATTTCGCCCGCGCGCTGTGGGAAGACGAGGCCATGCTGAAGCGCCGCACCGCCGCCACGCCGCTGCGCCGCATCGGCGAACCCGACGAAATCGCCGGCGCGGTCGCCTATCTCGCCTCCGACGCCTCGAGCTTCATGACCGGCCAGACCATCGTGATCGACGGCGGCGTGACGACGGCGGCGGTGTAGCCTTTCAACGACTTGCAATTGTAGTGAAGTGGCGCTCCACTTCACCCTCCCCTGGAGGGGGCCGGGACGAGCGTAGCTCGCCCGTGGGTCGCTCGCGCTCAGCGCGAGCGGGGTGGGGTGAGGCCACGGCAATGGTCTCAACATCAATCCGACGCGCCGCCGCGAAGAAGCTGAGGGCGAACACCACGCCGCACGAGCGAGCCTTGTGGCGCGCCCTGAAAGACCTCCCGATGGACGGATCGCACTTCCGCCGACAAGCGCCGATCGGCCCCTATGTCGTTGACTTCTTCTGTCCGGCCAAGCGGCATATCATCGAGCTCGACGGCGGGCATCACAATGAAGACGATACGGCTGCCCGCGATCTCGCGCGTCAAGGTTGGCTCGAGAACGAAGGCTATCGAGTCATCCGATTCTGGAATTCTGAGATCGGGAGCGACCTGACCGCTGTGCTCGAACGGATTTATGTCGAGCTGTACGGATCGCGCGAAGCGCAAGCCATGCACCTTGAGCGCCGGCGCAAGCGAAAAAGGTCAACCTGAATCGAGCTGCGCTCTTTCTTACCCTCCCCTGGAGGGGGAGGGTCGATCGCGCGTAGCGCGAGCGGGGTGGGGTGATCTCTCCCCACGGGCACTGTTCGCTGCGGAGAGACCTTCACCCCACCCCGGATCACATTTCGCTACGCTGCATGTGATCCGACCCTCCCCCTCCAGGGGAGGGTGAGCGAGACCAACCTTGACCTTCCCGCCCTAATCCGCTCCCTTTGGCGCGACACAATCACTCCCTCCAGGGAAACGCCAAGCTAAACGCCAGGGTAAGCCGCCATGTCTTTCGTCCTCGCCATCGACCAGGGCACCACCTCCTCGCGCGCCATCGTGTTTCGCGGCGACATATCCATCGCGGCGAAGGCGCAGCAGGAGTTTCCGCAGCATTTTCCGGCCTCGGGCTGGGTCGAGCACGAGCCCGAGGACATCTGGACCTCGACGGTGATGGTCTGCCGCGAGGCGATCGAGCAGGCCGGCATCACCGCGAAGGACATCGCGGCGATCGGCATCACCAATCAACGCGAGACCACCGTGGTGTGGGACCGCGCCACCGGGCAGGCCGTGCATCGCGCCATCGTCTGGCAGGACCGCCGCACCGCCGACATCTGCGCCAAACTCAAGGCCGACGGCCGCGAGCCCGTGATCTCGCAGAAGACCGGGCTGATCATCGATCCCTATTTCTCCGGCACCAAGGTCGCCTGGATCCTCGACCACGTCCCCGGCGCCCGGGCGCGCGCCGCGCGCGGCGAACTGATGTTCGGCACGGTCGACTGCTATCTGCTCTGGCGCCTCACCGGCGGCAAGGTGCACGCCACCGACGCCACCAACGCCTCACGCACGCTGCTGTTCAACATCCACACCGGCCAATGGGACGACGAACTGCTGGAGATCATCGGCGTGCCGCGCTCGATGCTGCCCGAGGTGAAGGATTCCTCCGCGCGCTTCGGCGAAAGCACGCCCGATCTGTTCGGCGGCGCGATTGCGATCTCAGGCATCGCCGGCGACCAGCAGGCCGCCACCATCGGTCAGGCCTGCTTCCGCCCGGGCATGATGAAGTCGACCTACGGCACGGGTTGCTTCGCGCTACTCAACACCGGCACCACGCCTGTTGTCTCGAAGAACAAGCTGCTCACCACCGTCGCCTACCAGCTCGATGGCAAACGCACTTACGCGCTCGAAGGCTCGATCTTCGTCGCCGGCTCAGCCGTGCAATGGCTGCGCGACGGCCTCGGCATCATCAAGCATGCCGCCGAGACCGGACCTCTCGCCGATCAGTCCGATTCCATGCAGAGCGTCTATCTGGTCCCGGCTTTCGTCGGCATGGGCGCGCCCTATTGGAATCCGCGCGTTCGCGGCGCCCTGTTCGGCCTCACCCGCAACACCGGCCCCGCGGAGCTTGCCCATGCCGCGCTCGAAAGCGTCTGCTACCAGACTTTTGACCTCTGGGCCGCGATGCGCGCCGACTGGCCAAGCTCGGAAACCGCCAGCGTCGTGCTCCGCGTCGACGGCGGCATGACCGCCTCCGACTGGACCATGCAGCGCCTCGCCGATTTGCTGGACGCGCCGGTCGATCGCCCCGTGATCCAGGAGACCACCGCGCTGGGCGCCGCCTACCTCGCCGGCCTCCAGGCCGGCGTCTATCCCGAGCCCACAAAGTTCGCCGACAACTGGCGCCTCGAGCACCGCTTCAAGCCGAACATGAGCCAGGCGACGCGTGAGCGGAAGCTCGCGGGCTGGGCGAGGGCGGTGAAGGGCGTGCTGGCGAGCGATGAGGGGGAGGGCTGATACGCCACCATCCAAATCGTCGTCCCTGCCTAGTGCGCAATTGCGCACGGGCGCAGGGACCCATACCGCGAGGTCTGTCGATGGCAGGCGGAGCCTATCCCGAACGATTGATCGTCGCCAAACCACTTCCTGTGGTTATCGCGACGAGCGCAAGCGCTCGCGGGGACGTCCCGGATCCGCGCTCGCTCCGCTCGCTTGTCCGGGACACGATAGAATGTGTAGCGCCGGCCGGAGCCACTCGCGGTGATGCGGAGCAAGCAAGGATGATCCTCCTCGACGGCTATTCCGATGTGCCTGCTGGCAAGATCGCCGCCGTCGTCACCCATCTGGAGATGACCGCGCCGCCCGCGCGCCGCGACGATCCCCCCGGCGTCTGGACCCTGCGCAAGGTCGATACCCCCACGCTTCCTTGGTACCGCGATCTCTTCCGCCGCGTCGGCGAGGACTGGCTGTGGTTCTCGCGCGCCCGCATGACCGACACCGAGCTCGCCGCAACCATCCTCGCGCCTGATATCGAGGTCTACGCACTGGTCGCGCACGGCCGCGATGAAGGCCTGCTCGAGCTCGACTTCCGCGAGTCCGGCCAATGCGAGCTGGTCTATTTCGGCGTCACCGCACCCCTGATCGGCACTGGCGCCGCGCGCTTCCTGATGAACCGCGCGCTGGAGCGCGCCTGGTCGCGGGACGTCCGCCGCGTCTGGGTGCACACCTGCACGCTCGATCATCCATCCGCCGTCGCGTTTTACCAGCGCTCCGGCTTCCGCCCCTTCCGCCGCCAGATCGAAATCGCCGACGATCCACGCCTCGACGGCACGGCGCCGCGGACGGCGGCGAAGCATGTGCCGATCATTGAGTAATGCGCGAGCGAGCGTAACCCAGATGAGCGGCTGGCCCGCTGCCGGTCGGAGGCGAACGCAATCAGGCGAGCGTCACCGCATCTCGCTTTGCTCATGTCGGCTAAGATCGTCCGCTGCCACACGCTTCGTCGTCATCCTGAGGTGCGCGCTCTTGCGCGCAAGGATGGGCCGCAAGCGCCCGTGGCCCATCCTTCGAGGCTCCCCTCGCGCTGCTCGCGCATCGCAAGGCTCGCGCCTCAGGATGACGGCTGAACTTGTGGCAGCACTTGTAGCCCGGATGGAGCGCAGCGCAATCCGGGACGGCGTCCCCGTATTCCGCTGCACTCCATGCAGCTACTCCTCAAAACAACCTCTGTTCTGCCCGCGCCAGCGAAAACCCCCGCTGCATCGCGTTGAAACATGTCAACCCCGTCTGCTCCGACCGGCACGTGAATCCTCCGCGCTGCCACACCTCGCCATAGGCCAGCACCGGCAGCGAGGCGTCCATCACGGTGTCACCGGCGCAGATGCGCCCCGCGGCTCCCTTCGCGCTCATCTCGAAGGCACGGCCCCAGTCGAGCTCGCAATCGGCCGGACGGCGCGGGCGGCTCTCCATGTTCATGATGTCGCAGCGGAGCACACCCTGTTCGTTATCGGTGAAGAACTGGCAGACGATGTTCTTCGACGGTGTCAGAAAGCCGATCGGGCGATCCTGGGCGTGGGCGGCCCCGATCATCGGCAGCAGGATCGATATCAGGATCAGTCCGCGTGGCGCCGTCATGTCACTCCCACTCAGCTATCGAAATTCACCGCATTGGTGTTGGCGCCGCAGACCAGAACCGCGACGCGTTCACCGGTCGCGGGACGATAGCGGCCGGAGAGCACCGCGGCAAAGGCGGCCGCGCCGCCGGGCTCGGCCACGAGGCACAAGCGCGACCACAGGGCGGCCTGGGCCTGCCGGATCGCAGCGTCGCTGACGAGGACGACGCGCTCCACATGAGCGCGCGCGATCGGAAACATCAATTCGCCGACGCGCCGCGGCGCAAGGCTGTCGGCGGCGAGACCGCCGGCAGGCGCATCGACCGGGGCGCCCGCTTCGAACGCCGTGTGCAGGGTCGGCGATTGCTCCGGCTCGACCGCGACGATGCGCGTCCTTCCCGCGAACCACGCCGCAATGCCGCCGATCAGCCCGCCGCCGCCGACCGCTACCAGCAGTGTGTCGATGTCGGGCGCGTCCTGCTCCAGCTCCAGTCCGACGCTGCCCTGGCCAAGCAGGGTTTCGGCCTGGTCGTAGGCATGGACGGCAAGCGCGCCGGTCTGCGCGACATGCGTCTCGCTCGCGGCGAGCGCATCGGCGTAGCGGTTGCCCGCGATCACGAGCTTGGCGCCATAACCCCTGATCCGCTCGGCCTTGGCAGGTGAGGTGATGTCAGGCACGAAGATCGTGGCGGGGATGCCGAGCCGCTGCGCCGCATAGGCGACGGCCGCGCCGTGGTTGCCGCCGGATGCGGCGACGACACCGGCCTGCGGCACCTGCCGCAGCAACAGATTGGCGAAGGCGCCGCGCGCCTTGAACGATCCCGAATGCTGCAGCATTTCGAGCTTGAACGTGAGGGGCGCCGCGGGCAGGCCGAAATCGGCGAGATCGGCCCGAAGAAGGGGCGTGCGCCTGATATGCGGACGGATGACCGCTTCGGTCGCCGCGATCCGCTCCCGTGTGATGTCCATTGTCGCTGTCATGATGCCGTCCAGAATAGCGCATCGGAGAGTTGACATCAATTAGGTAATTAGCAAAATAACTAAATGAAGTTTGCCGTCGCCCTGCGCGCGCTCGCCAACGAACGTCGCCTGCAGATCCTGGAATGGCTGCGGGATCCGCGGAAGCATTTTCGCGAGCAGGCCGATGGCGACCTGGTCGAGGACGGCGTCTGCGGATTGCTGATCGCCGAAAAGCTCGGCGTCAGCGCGCCGACGGTGAGCGAGCACATGCGGGTGCTGACCGCCGCCAAGCTGGTGCGCGCCAAGCGCATCAAGCAGTGGACGATGTACAAGCGCAACGAGACCGCGATTGCCGCCATCAAGCGCTCGATCCAGGACGGCCTCTGAGCGCGCAGCGCCATCGCCGGCGACGTTGCAGCCGGTGCAATGCTCCATTTCCGAGATATTTCTTGCGCCGCGCCGATCAGGTCGTGGAGACTGGACGGCCCCGCCGTGTCCAACCGCTTGGAAGAGCAAGAACCATGTTCCTGATCGGCCAATATGATTCCCCCTTCGTCCGCCGCGTCGCGATTGCGCTGCGGCTTTACGGGCTCGCCTTCGACCACAAGCCGTGGTCGACCTTCGGCGATGCCGACCAGATCGCGCCCTATAATCCGCTGCGGCGGGTGCCGACCCTGGTGCTCGACGACGGCGAGGCGCTGATCGAGAGCACGGTCATTTTGGATTATCTCGACGAACTTGTCGGGCCAGAGAAGGCGATGCTGCCGCGCAGTGGCACTGAGCGGCGGAAGCATTTGCGCATCTGCGCGCTCGCTTCCGGTCTCGGCGACAAGGCGGTGAGCCTGCTCTATGAGCGCGTGCTGCGGAAGGAGCAGCTCGCGCTGTGGGTCGAGCGTTGCCAGGCGCAGATTGGCGACGTGCTGAAAGTGCTGGAGGCCGAGCGCGCCAAGGTGACGACGCCGTACTGGCTGGGCGGCCGCATCGGCCACGCCGACATCGCGGTGGCCTGCGTCGTCCGCTTCACCCGTGAGGCGCATCCGCAGCTGTTCGACGCGTCGCGTTACCCGGCGCTGGCTGCGCATGCCGAGCGCTGCGAGGCACTGCCGCCGTTCAAGGAGATCGTGCAGCCGCTGTCCCCGCCGAAGGGGTGATGCGCTCTTACCCTCCCCTGGAGGGGGAGGGTCGATCGCATGAAGCGCGAGCGGGGTGGGGTGATCTCTCAACACGGGCGCTGTTGAATGCGGAGAGACCGTCACCCCACCTCGGTCCGAACCACCTCGGTCCGCATTCCGCTACGCTGCATGCGCACCGATCCTCCCCCTCCAGGGAAGGATGGGGATCGCGGGTGGGGCTTGGGTTTCCTAGACCATGAGCCGGAAAAGTGCGAAGCGGACTTTCGAAAAGATCACACTTAAGCAGCAAGCCAAAGTGAGATGACGATTCATCGCGCTTTAGTCCGTCATCCAGAGTTCGCGCCTTGGCCGGAATGACGGGGGCGACTACTTCCTCCGCGTCACGCCGTTCGTCCGCAGATACTCGTCCAGTTCAAACCCCAGATCCTCGGCACGATCGAAATACGCCTCCGCGGCATCCGGGTCCTTCGCCATCCCTTCCCCGCGTGTCGCCATCACGCCGAGCGCTGCGGCGGCGCGGCCGACGCCGAGATCGGCGGCGCGCTTGTACCAGCGGATGGACTCGCCGAGATCCTTCTCGATGCCGGGCAATTGCCCGGTGGCATGGAGCGCGCCGAGATTGGCGGAGGCGCGCGGCTGGTCGCGTTGTCCGGCCTGCTTTAGGTAGAACACTGCCTTGTCGCGGTCACCGATGCCTTGCATCGCATAGACGAACAGCTCGAAATAGGCATCGGCGTTGCCGCGCTTCGCCGCTTCGAGATGCAATGCAAGGCTCTTGGCCACGTCCTTCGGTTGGCCGCGACCGTTGTAGGCCATCAGCCCCAGCAGGTAGCGCACGGCGCCATCGGGGTCGTCGCCTGCAAGCGCTTTCTGCGCGTAAGCATAGGCGTCGTCATATTTCCTGAACGTCCAATAGAGATTATAGGCGGTGAGATAGGCGCCGTAATCCGAGCCGAGTTCGGCCGCGCGTTTGTAGGCAGCGATCGCCGCGTCGCGATCGCGCGGCACGCCCCAGCCGTTCCAGAGGCAGCGGCCATAGTCGACCCAGGCGTTGGCGTGCCCGCCGAGCGCGACCTCATGCAGCGCCCTTGCCAGCGTGTCGCGACTCTCGACCGGCGCCTTGCCTGCCTCGATCGCCTTGAACAGGGCTACCGCGGCCAAATAGAGCTGGTCATCGCGCGACGGCGAGCGCGGTTGGGCGAGGAGCTTTGTGACGGTTTGCATGGTTCCGCTGGCATCATTTGACTTGGACGGTTGCTGCGCAACCTCGGCCACCGCCGCATCGAGCGGGACGGCATGATGCAAGACGAAGATCCCGCCAATCATCACGAGGCAGGAGCCCAGGATTTTCAGATGATTACGAATGCCGCCCTCCCGCGCGCCGGCCGGATGTTTGTCGTATCCCATCCGGTACACGAGATCGGAGCATGTGGCATCTGACGGAGTGCTGACGCGGCGGGCGATGATGGAATATTACAGGTGTTTTGCCCGACGCTGCAAATGCGGCCTCGGGGGCCGAAATCGCTCAATCTTTTCAACCCCATCGCTACTGTGCATGGGGTTGTTTTTCAGATTTTTGGTTTTGCAGCAAGAGCGGGGCCTATCCCGCGCCCGCGCGCTTCTTCTGCCAGACCAGATGCACCGCGCAGGTGCAACCCGGCGGATGCGAGGCGAGATCCTTCGACGTCTCGTCGTTCGCCGCCGTTGCGGCAAAGGCCTTGTCACTGTCCTCTCGCGACGGGATGTAGTTCAGCACCGGCGCGAGCCAGCGCTCGGCTTCCGCGACGCTCATGCCCTTGCGCGCGGCGTAGTCCTCGACCTGGTCGCGCTCGATCTTGCCGACGCCGAAATAATAGCTCTCGGGGCTGGCGAAATAGAGCCCGGACACGCTGGAGCCTGGCCACATCGCAAAGCTCTCGGTGAGCTTCACGCCGCAGGTCGCTTCCGCATCGAGCAGCTCGAACAGCGTCGCCTTCTCGGTGTGGTCGGGCTGCGCGGGATAGCCCGGCGCGGGGCGGATGCCCTGATACTTCTCGAGGATCAGCTCGTCGTTGGAGAGCGCCTCGTCGGGCGCGTAAGCCCAGAACTCGCGGCGCACGCGCGCATGCATGCGCTCGGCAAAGGCTTCCGCGAGCCGATCGGCCAGCGCCTTGCACAGGATCGAGGAGTAATCGTCGTTGGCCATCTTGAAGCGATCGGCGACCGCGTCCTCGCCGATGCCGGCCGTCACGACGAAGCCGCCGACATAGTCGGGCACGCCCGCAGGCGCGACGAAGTCGGCGAGCGCCGCGTTGAAGCGGCCTTCGCGCTTCTCGAGCTGCTGGCGCAGCGTGTGCAGCGTCGCGATCTTCTTCGTGCGGCTCTCGTCGGCAAAGAGCGCGATGTCGTCGCCTTCGGCATTCGCCGGCCAGAAGCCGATCGTCGCGCGCGCCCGGAACCATTTTTCCTTGACGATGGTGTCGAGCATCTTGCGCGCGTCGTCATGGAGCGAGCGCGCGACCTCGCCGACCTTGGCATCGTCGAGGATCGCGGGAAAGCGCCCCGCGAGCTCCCAGGTCTGGAAGAACGGCGTCCAGTCGATGCAATCGACCAGCTCGGCGAGGTCGTAGTCGTCAAAGCTACGGATGCCGAGGAAGGTCGGCTTCACCGGCTTGTTCTTGGCAAAGTCCACCGGCACGCGATTGGCGCGGGCGGCTTCCAGCTTCAGCCGCTTCTTGTCGGCCTGCGCGCGCAGATGAGCGTCCGAGATCTTGGCGTATTCGGCACGTACCTCGGCGGCATAGGCGTCGCGCTTCTCGGGCGAGAGCAGCGAGGACGCAACGCCGACGGCGCGGCTGGCGTCGTTGACATGCACGACGGGGCCGGCGCGATAGCTCGGGTCGATCTTGACGGCGGTATGCACGCGGCTCGTGGTGGCGCCGCCGATCAGCAGCGGCAGCTTGAGGCCCTCGCGCTGCAGTTCGCCGGCGAAGAACGCCATCTCGTCGAGCGAGGGCGTGATCAGGCCGGAGAGACCGACGATGTCGGCCTTCTCCGCCTTCACGGTCTCGACGATCTTGGCGGCGGGCACCATCACGCCGAGGTCGATGACCTCGAAATTGTTGCACTGGAGCACGATGCCGACGATGTTCTTGCCGATGTCGTGGACGTCGCCCTTGACGGTCGCGAGCACGATCTTGCCGGCGGAGGAGGAGCCTTCCGTGCCGACGCCGTTGGCGAGGTTGCGCGCCTTCTCTTCTTCCATGAACGGCATCAGCCAGGCCACCGCCTGCTTCATCACGCGGGCGGATTTCACCACCTGCGGCAGGAACATCTTGCCGTCGCCGAAGAGGTCGCCGACCACGTTCATGCCGGCCATCAGCGGGCCCTCGATCACGTCGAGCGGACGCGAGGACTGCTTGCGCGCCTCTTCGGTGTCCTGCTCGATGAACTCGGTGATTCCATGCACCAGCGAATGCGACAGCCGCTTTTCCACCGGCCATTCGCGCCAGGCGAGATCGGCCTCCTTGGCCTGGGTCTTGTTGCCGCGGAATTTCTCGGCCAGCGCCAGCAGGCGCTCGGACGCGCCCGGATCGCGGTTGAGGACGACGTCCTCGCACACCTGCCGCAGCTCCGGATCGATGTCGTCATAGACGATCATCTGGCCGGCATTGACGATGCCCATGTCCATGCCGGCCTTGATGGCGTGATACAGGAACACCGAGTGCATGGCCTCGCGCACCGGCTCGTTGCCGCGGAACGAGAACGACAGATTGGAGACGCCGCCCGAGATGTGCGCGCCAGGCAGGTTCCGGCGGATCCAGCGCGTCGCCTCGATGAAGTCGACGCCGTAATTGTTGTGCTCCTCGATGCCGGTCGCGATCGCGAAGACGTTGGGATCGAAGATGATGTCTTCAGGCGGGAAGCCGACCTTGTTCACCAGGATGTCGTAGGCGCGCTTGCAGATTTCGGTCTTGCGCGCGAACGTATCGGCCTGGCCGACCTCGTCGAACGCCATCACGACGACAGCCGCGCCATGACGGCGGGCGATCTTGGCCTCGTGAATGAACTTCTCCTCGCCTTCCTTCATCGAGATCGAGTTGACGACCGGCTTGCCCTGCACGCATTTCAGGCCGGCTTCGATCACGGAGAACTTGGAGGAGTCTACCATCACGGGGACGCGGGCGATGTCGGGCTCGGCGGCGACGAGGTTGAGGAACGTCACCATCGCAGCTTCGGAGTCGAGCAGGCCCTCGTCCATGTTGATGTCGATAACTACCGCGCCGTTCTCGACCTGGTCGCGCGCGACCTGCAGCGCCGCCGTGTAGTCGCCGGCGGTGATCAGCTTGCGGAAACGGGCGGAGCCCGTGACGTTGGTGCGCTCGCCGACGTTCACGAACGGGATTGCGTCGGTCAGGATGAAGGGCTCGAGGCCGGAGAGCCGCAGGCGCGATGCGATCTCCGGCACGATGCGCGGCTTGTGCGGGGCGACCGCAGCGGCGATCGCCGCGATATGGTCCGGCGTGGTGCCGCAGCAGCCGCCGACGATGTTGACGAGGCCATCGCGCGCGAACTCGCCGACTAGGCGCGCCATGTATTCCGGCGTCTCGTCATACTGGCCGAACTCGTTGGGCAGGCCGGCGTTGGGATAGGCACACACCAGCGTGTCGGCGACGCGGCCGATATCAGCAATGTGCGCGCGGAGGTCTTCGGCGCCGAGCGCGCAGTTGAAGCCGATGGTCACAGGCTTGGCGTGCCGCACCGAATGCCAGAACGCTTCCGGCATCTGGCCGGACAGCAGGCGGCCGGACTTGTCGGTGATGGTGCCCGACACCATCACGGGCATGTCGATGCCGCGTTCTTCGGTGATCTCGGCGATCGCATAGAGCGCCGCCTTGGCGTTCAGCGTGTCGAAGATGGTCTCGACCAGCAGCAGGTCGACGCCGCCGTCGAGCATGCCACGGATCTGCTCGCCATAGGATTTGCGCAAATCGTCGAAGGTGACGGCGCGGTAGCCGGGGTTGGACACGTCGGGGGAGATCGAGGCGGTGCGGTTGGTCGGACCGATGGCGCCCGCGACGAAACGCGGCTTGCCGTCCTCCGCCTCGACGCGCCGCGCGGCATTGCCGGCGAGGCGGGCGCCTTCGCGCGCCATCTCGTAGACGATGTCGGTGAGGTCGTAATCGGCCTGCGCGATCGAGGTCGTGGAGAAGGTATTGGTCGCGACGATGTCGGCTCCCGCGCGCAAATACGCCGCGTGGATGTCCTCGATTGCCTGCGGCTGGGTCAGGATCAACAAATCGTTGTTGCCGCGCAGGTCGCGATGAAAGTCCTTGAAGCGCTCGCCGCGGAAGGCGGTCTCGTCGAACTGCAGGTTCTGAATCATCGTGCCCATGGCGCCGTCGAGCACCAGGATGCGCTCGCGCGCGGCGTTGAGCAGGGCAGTTCGCTTGGCGGAAACGGGTACGGTCATTTTCTCTTACGCAGCCTTCTGAGCGCTCTTGGCACGGATGCCGAGCAAATGGCTGATCGCGAACACGAGATCGGCGCGGTTCATGGTGTAGAAATGGAAGGTGTCGACGCCGTGCTTGGCGAGCTTCTGCACCTGGCCGGCCGCGACGGTTGCGGCCACCAGCTTGCGGGTCTCGGCGTCGTCATCGAGGCCTTCGAATTTCGCGGCGAACCAGTCGGGCACGGTGGTGCCGGCGCGCGTCACGAAGGCTCTCGCCTGCTTGAAATTGTGCATGGGCATGATGCCCGGCACGATCGGGATGTCGATGCCGCGGGCGCGGACGCGGTCGAGATAGCGGAAGTAGAGGTCGTTGTCGAAGAACACCTGGGTGATCGCGCGCGTCGCGCCGGCATCGACCTTGGCCTTCAGCGTGTCGATGTCGTCATCGAAGTCGCGCGCTTCAGGATGCTTCTCGGGATAGGCCGACACCGACACTTCGATATCGCCGTGTCGCTTCTTGATCCCGGCGATGAGCTCGGGGGAGCTCTGATAGCCGTCGGGATGACTGGAATAGGGCGTGCCGATGCCGCCGGCGGGATCACCGCGCAAGGCGACGATGTGGCGGACACCGACCTCGTGATAGCGATCGACGATCTCGTCGATCTCGCCGCGCGAGGCGCCGACGCAGGTCAGATGCGCCGCCGGCAGCAGCGCGGTCTCCTTCAGGATGCGGGCGATGGTCGAATGGGTGCGCTCGCGGGTCGAGCCGCCGGCGCCATAGGTCACCGAGACGAATTTCGGGTCGAGCGGGGCGAGCCGGTTGATGGTCTCCCAGAGATTGCGCTCCATATCTTCCGTCTTGGGCGGAAAGAACTCGAAGGAGATCGCTGGCCGCTTCAGGTGCCCATCTTGCCCGTCGGCTCGGGCAGGAATCGTCAGATCGGTCATGGCACCACTCGCTCCAGATGTGCCGCCAGATCCTGGCGGCCAACGGTCAGGTCTAGCTTGGGAAAGCCTATGATAGGGCAAAGGCGGTTTGATCGACAGCCCATCAATGATGGGAAATGGCCCACTTCTGCCGGCAATGGCTGAATTATTGAATGTCTACCGGTTTGAGTGGGATGCCGGTATCCTCATAATAATTTGCCTATTTCAAAGAGTTATAGAGGTTTTGATGGTTGTCTGAGGCAGATAGCGTAGGTGGGCAGAATGGAATCAATTTTGCTAGGGTTGCCTTTAGCCCACCATCTCGGTTCGGTCCGGTGCGCGGGCTCGCGGCCTGCACACGTCAGATCTGCGCAGCCGCCCCATTGTCGCCGCGCGGCCCTCCACTAGGTTAGCGCGCCATGATCCCGCTCTCCGTCCTCGATCTCTCCGTCGTCACCACAGGCACCAAGCCCGCCGCGGCGCTGCGCAACAGCATCGACCTGGCGCGCCATGTCGATGGCCTCGGCTATGTCCGGTACTGGCTCGCCGAGCACCACAACCTCGCCTCGGTCGCGAGCCCAGCGCCCGACGTCATGATCGGCCAGATCGCGGCGGTGACGAAGCATATCCGCGTCGGCTCCGGCGGGGTGATGCTGCCCAATCACGCGCCGCTGGTGGTGGCCGAGCGCTTCAAGATGCTGGAGGCGCTGTTTCCCGGCCGCATCGACCTCGGCCTTGGCCGGGCGCCCGGCACCGACGGAGCGACCGCTTATGCGCTCCGCAGCCGACTTGATCGCCGCGAGGGCGACGATTTCCTGGAGCGGCTGCACGAACTGATTCTGTGGGAGACCCGCGAATTTCCCGCAGGGCATCCCTACAACAACGTCGTCGCCATGCCCGACGACACCAAACTGCCGCCGGTCTGGCTGCTCGGCTCCAGCGATTATTCCTCGGAGCTCGCCGCACAGGTCGGCATGGGCTTCGCCTTCGCGCATCATTTTGCGTCCCACGATGCGGTCGATGCGATGGTGCATTATCGCAACCGCTTCCAGCCCTCGGCCTGGCGTGCGACGCCCCACGCGATCCTCGCGATCGCCGTCATCGCCGCCGATACCGACGAGGAGGCCGAACGGCTCGCCAGCTCGTTCGACCTCAACCGGCTGCGCCGCGACCGCGGTCAATATCTGCCGCTGCCGAGCGTCGAGGAGGCGGTGGCCTATCCTTACTCCGACTCCGAGCGCACCTCGATCCTGCGCAACCGCTCGCGCCTGTTCGTCGGCAGCCCCGCGACGGTGCAGAAGAAACTGCAGCCACTGATCGACGCGAGCAAGCCGGATGAGCTGATGGTGATCACGGCGGTGTACGATCACGAGGCGCGGAAGAAGTCGTATTCGCTGCTCGCGGAGGCCTTCGGGTTGGTGAAGCCGGCGGCCGTATAGGAGCTGCCGTGCCCCGGACGCAGCGCAACGCCTTTCAGCGGTACGCTGCTGAGCCGGGGCCCATCGCAGCGCCGGTTCGCGTCGCCCCTGTGTCCCGGCTCGCGCTTCGCGCGTCCGGGACACGAGATCAATCCTGCTGCGTCTCGTTGAACGTGGCGCGGAAGGGGTGGCCGGGATACACACCGACGATGCGGAATTCGCGCGAGAAGAATTTCAGCTCCTCGATCGCGAAGGCGAGGCCCTTGTCTTCAGGGTGGCCGTCGACGTCGGCGTAGAACTGCGTGGCGAAGAAATTGCCGTCGACCATGTAGCTCTCGAGCTTGGTCATGTTGACGCCGTTGGTGGCAAAGCCGCCGAGCGCCTTGTAGAGCGCGGCCGGCAAATTGCGCACCCGGAACACAAAAGTCGTGACCAGCGGGCCGGAGCCTTGCGCGGCCCATTTCGGCGCGCGCGCCAGCACCACGAAACGCGTGGTGTTGTGCGCCTCGTCCTCGATGTCCTCGGCGAGGATGTCGAGGCCGTAGATCTTGGCAGCGAGACGGGAGGCGATCGCGGCGACCGTCTTGTCCTTGCGCTCGGAGATGTCGCGAGCACTGCCGGCGGTGTCGGCATGCACGATGGGCTTGATGCCGAGCTTGCGGATGATGCGCCGGCACTGGCCAAGCGCATGCACATGGCTCTCGACGCTCTTGATGTCGTCGAGCTTGGTGCCCTTCACCGCCATCAACTGATGCCGGACGGGCAAAAACCATTCACCGACGATGAAGAGGCCGGAGGCCGGCAAGAGATGATGGATGTCGGCGACGCGGCCGGCGACCGAATTCTCGATCGGGATCATGCCGAGATCGGCCTCGCCGGAGGAGATCGCCGACAGCGCGTCCTCGAAGGTGGCGCAGGGCATCGGCTCGGCGTCGGGATAGGCCTCGACGATGGCGATGTGGGAATTGGCCCCGGGCTCGCCCTGGAATGCGATCTTCATCTTGCTCATGTCTTAAAATGCTCCTGGGTCGGCCTTGTAACAGCGGCTCAGGATTTGGAAAGGATGCTGCGGGCGGTTTCCAGGTCCGCGGGCGTGTCGACCCCGCGGGGTACGGTGTCGACGATGGTGAAGTCGATGCGCATTCCCGCCTCGAGCGCCCGGAGCTGTTCGAGCTTCTCCTGCAATTCCAGCGGCGAGGGTGGCAGCGAAACGTAACGCTCCAGCGCCGCGCGGCGATAGGCGTAGAGGCCGATATGGTGGTAACGCGGTCCGTCGCCGGTCGGCGCGGTCGCGCGAGTGAAATAAAGTGCACGCATGCGCCTGCCGCCGAGCGAGGTTCCGATCGCCTTCACGACGCTCGGAGCGAGATCCTCCTCCTCGGTGTGGATCTGCGAGGCCAGTGTCGCGATGTCCACGGCCGGGTCTTGCAGGGGCGGCAGCACCTCGCGGATGTTGCCGATCGTGATCGTCGGGAAATCCCCCTGCAGATTGACCACGATCTCTGCCTTGCCGTCCGGATCGAGCTTCTGCATGGCCTCGTGGATGCGGTCGGAGCCGGAGGGGTGTGTGGGGCTGGTCATCACGGCCTCGCCGCCATGGGCCGCCACGACCGCAGCGATCTGGGGCGTATCGGTCGCGACCGCGACCCGGCCTATACCTGCGGCCTCGGCGCGGCGCAGCACGTGCACGATCATCGGCAATCCCGCGATGTCGGCGAGTGGCTTGCCGGGCAGGCGGGTGGCGGCCATGCGGGCCGGGATCAGCACCAGGATGCGAGGATCGATCATTGGGTCTAGAGATCTGAGGTCAAGAGCCTGAAAACGGGGCGTTTTCCGCGCCGAGAAATGGAGCGGGGACGGCCGAAAGCCGGGTCGCTTATACGGGTTGCCAGACCCCGGGCAAACCGATATCTCAATGGCAAAACTCGGGGAAACGATAAGGAACGTTTGATTCTCCCGAGGCTCGTCCTGGCGGCCGCCCGGCCGCTCGATCCTTCTTGCGGTGTGGGGCCTGGCCGGAAATGGACTCTTTCGAACTCAATAAAATCATGGGTGCCGTGCTTGGTACCTGTCTCTTTCTCTTGGTGACCAGCTTTACCGCCCAGGCTCTTTTCTCGCCCAAGATGCCGGAAAAGCCGGGCTTCGAGATCGCCGTGAAGGAAGACGCCGGCCACGGCAAGGAAGGCGGCGCTGCCGCCGCGGCCTCCGAGCCGATCGAAAAGCTGCTCCAGACCGCCTCCGTCGAAAAGGGCGCAGCGGCCGCCAAGAAGTGCGGCGCCTGCCACACTTTCGAGAAGGGTGGCCCGAATCGCGTCGGTCCGAACCTGTATGGCGTCGTCGGCGAGAAGAGGGGTGAGGGCCGCGGCGGCTTCAATTTCTCCGCTGCCATGAAGGGCAAGGGCGGGACCTGGACATTCGACGACCTCAACAAGTTCATCGCCAATCCGAAGGGCTTCATCCCGGGCACTGCGATGGGCTTCGCCGGTATTGCCAAGGATTCCGAGCGCGCCGATGTCATTGCCTATCTGAATTCGCTGTCGGAGCATCCTCAGCCGCTGCCGACCGCGTCGAAGTAAGCCTCAAGAACCCGATCTTGGAAAATGCGGCCAGGCTGAAAAGCCTGGCCGTTTCCTTATCCGGGCCTCGCGGTGAGTTTATCGGGGCGTTTGGCCGCATCCGACGGGCCGTCCGGCCTTCCAAGATGAGGAAAAAGCAACATATTCGGTCGAAACCTCGCCTATATTGGGAACTTAAAGGAGTAGCCTCCTTCAAGACAGGAATGTTGATTTGGCCATTACCCGACGTGATCTCCTGCTCACCGGCACTGCGGCCGCAGCGCTCCCCGCCCTCGGTTCCGTAGCGGGCCTTTCCGTCGTCGGCAGTGCCGAGGCGCAATCGGCGAATGAGCTTCCCTGGCGCCATGCCTTGTCGCTGTTCGGAAAGGTCAAGTACCCCGCCGACTTCAAGCGCTTCGACTACGTCAATCCGGAAGCGCCCAAGGGCGGCGTCGCGCGCCAGATCGCCGTCGGCACCTTTGACAACCTCAACATCGTGGTATCGGGTGTGAAGGGCCAGGTCGCCGGTGCCGTCGCTTTCATCTATGAATCGCTCCTCACGCAGTCGCTCGACGAGGTCTCGACCGAGTACGGTGCGCTGGCCGAAGCCGTCAGCCACCCCGACGATTTCTCCTTCGTCACCTACCGCTTGCGGCCCCAGGCCAAATGGCACGACGGCAAGCCGGTCACCGCCGATGACGTGATCTTCTCGCTCGAGTCCTTCAAGAAGCACCATCCGATGTACTCGGCCTATTACAGCCATGTGGTGAAGGCCGAGAAGGTCAGCGAGCGCGAGGTGAAGTTCGTGTTCGACGCGCCGGGAAATCGCGAGCTGCCGCAGATCGTCGGGCAGCTCATCGTCCTGCCGAAGCATTGGTGGGAGGGGACTGACGCGCAGGGGCGCAAGCGGGACGTGTCCGCCACCACGCTCGAGGTGCCGCTCGGCTCCGGTCCCTACAAGATCAAGGATTTCGTCGCCGGACGGTCGATCGCTATGGAGCGCGTCAAGGATTATTGGGGCCGCGATTTGCCGGCCAATGTTGGCCGCAACAATTTCGACGAGCTTCGCTACGAATATTTCCGCGATGCCACCGTCGCGATCGAGGCCTTCAAGGCCGACCAGGTCGACTGGCGTACCGAGAACAGTGCGAAGAACTGGGCGACCGCCTACGACTTCCCGGCCGTGAGTGAGAAGCGCGTGATCCTCGAGGAATTCGCCAATCGCAGCTCAGGTGTCATGCAGGCTTTCGTGCCGAACCTGCGCCGCGGCAAGTTCAGCGATCCCCGCGTGCGGCGTGCACTTAACTACGCGTTCGACTTCGAGGAGATGAACAAGCAGATCTTCTACGGCCAGTACAAGCGCATCAGCAGCTATTTCGATGGCATCGACGAGCTCATGGCAACCGGCTTGCCGCAGGGCAAGGAGCTCGAGATCCTCGAGACCGTCCGCACCCAGGTGCCGCCCGAAGTCTTCACCACGGCCTACACCAATCCGGTCGGCGGCAGTCCGGAAGCCGTGCGCGACAATCTGCGCGAGGCGCTGCGCCTGTTCAAGGAGGCCGGCTACGAGGTGCGCGACCGCAAGCTGACCGACGTCAAGACCGGCGCGCAGTTCACGCTCGAACTGCTGAACTCGGATCCGAGCTTCGAGCGGATCACGCTGTTCTACAAGCCGTCCCTGGAGCGGCTCGGCATTGCCGTCAACGTGCGGACGGTCGACCCGACCCAGTACGAGAACAGGACGCGCGAGTGGGATTTCGACATCGTCACAAACTCGTGGGGCGAGTCGCAGTCGCCAGGCAACGAGCAGCGCGAGTTCTGGTCGACCAAGACGGCTGACATCGCCGGCTCGCGCAACATTGCGGGCATCAAGAATCCCGCAATCGACAAGCTGATCGAGCGGGTCATCTACGCTACCGATCGGGACGATCTCGTCGCGGCCACCAAGGCACTCGACCGCGTGCTGCTGTGGAATCACTACGTCGTGCCGCAATGGACTTATAACAAGGTGCGGACGGCACGCTGGGATCGCTTCGGCCGGCCGACGGAAATGCCGAAATACGGCCAATCCGGCTTCCCGTTCATCTGGTGGTACGACGCAGAGAAGGCGGCGCGGATCGCAAAGAAGTCGTGAAGGACATTCCCCGCATGACGCAGATGTCACGCCGCCACGTGCTGGCCCTCGGTGTCGGCGGCACCCTCGGGATGTCGCTGGGCGCGCAGCCGTGGCGCGGAGCGCATGCATCGGAAGCGGGGATCGAGGCTCACGGTATCTCGGCGTTCGGCGATCTCAAATATCCCGCCGACTTCCACCATTTCGACTACGTCAACGTCGATGCGCCGAAAGGCGGCACGTTCTCACTCATTCCGTCGGTGCGCGCCTACAACCAATCCTACCAGACCTTCAACTCGCTCAACGCCTTCATCCTGAAGGGCGACGGCGCTCAGGGCATGGACATGACGTTTGCGCCACTGATGGTGCGCGCAAGCGACGAGCCTGATGCGATGTACGGGCTTGCCGCCAAATCCGTGCAGATATCGCCGGACAAGCTGGTCTACCGCTTCACGATGCGGCCGGAGGCGAAATTCCACGACGGCACGAAGCTCACCGCGCATGATGCGGCGTTTTCGCTGATGACGCTGAAGACCAAGGGACATCCCCTGATCCTCGTGCAGCTGCGCGACATGGTCAGCGCAGAGGCGGTCGACGATGCAACGCTCGTCGTCACCTTTGCCAAGGGCCGGGCGCGCGACGTGCCGCTCTATGCCGCCAGCCTGCCGATCTTCTCGAAGGCCTACTACGCGTCTCGCCCGTTCGATGAATCGTCGCTGGAGACCCCGCTGGGCTCCGGTCCGTACAAGGTCGGCAAGTTCGAGGTCAATCGCTATATCGAGTATGAGCGGGTGAAGGACTGGTGGGCTTCCGATCTGCCGCCCTGCCGCGGTGCCTATAATTTCGATGTCGTGCGCTATGAGTTCTATCGCGACCGCGACGTCGCTTTCGAAGGGTTTACCGGCAAGAACTATCTCTACCGGGAAGAGTTCACCTCACGCATCTGGGCGACGCGATACGACTTCGCGGCCGTGAAGGATGGCCGCGTCAAGCTCGAGATCGTGCCCGACGACACGCCATCCGGCGCGCAGGGCTGGTTCATCAATACCCGGCGCGAGAAATTCAGGGATCCCCGCGTACGTGAGGCCCTGATCGACGCTTTCGACTTCGAATGGACCAACAAGACCATCATGTACGGCGCCTATGCCCGTACGGTGTCACCGTTCCAGAATTCCGATCTCATGGCTAGCAATGGCCCTCCGTCGCCGGAAGAGCTGAAGCTGCTCGAGCCATTCCGCGGGCAGGTTCCCGACGAGGTGTTCGCTGCGTCCTTCGCGCCGCCGGTTTCCGACGGATCGGGGCAGGATCGAGCTCTCTTGCGCAAGTCGCAGCAGCTGCTCAACGAAGCCGGCTTTCCGATCAAGGACGGCAAGCGAATGCTGCCGAGCGGAGAGGTGTTCAAGATTGAATTCCTGGCGGAGGAGCCCTCGCTCCAGCCGCATCACGCGCCGTATATCAAGAACTTGGGGACGCTCGGCATCGAGGCGAGCCTCCGCCTCGTCGATGCCGTGCAATATCGCTCGCGCGTGGAGGATTTCGACTTTGACATGACGATCCAGCGTTTCAGCATGTCGGCGACGCCGGGCGATGCCATGCGCGCGTTCTTCTCCTCGCAGGTCGCGAACACCAAGGGCTCGTACAATCTCGCGGGCGTCGCCAGTCCGGCCATCGACGCCATGATCGAGAAGATCATGGCGGCCGACAGCCGCGAGGAATTGAGCATCGCCTGCCGCGCCTTCGATCGCCTGTTCCGCACTGGCCGCTATTGGGTGCCGCAATGGTACAACAAGACGCACCGGCTGGCTTATTGGGATCAGTTCGGCCATCCGCAGAAGCTGCCGCGCTATGCCAATGGCGTCGGCGCGCCCGATATCTGGTGGCATGAACCTGCCAAGGCCGCCAAGCTCGAGCAGGCGAAGTAACCATGAGCGCCTATATCGCCCGCCGCATCCTCCTGATGATTCCGACGCTGCTCGGAATCCTCTTCGTGTCCTTCGTTGTCGTGCAGTTCGCGCCGGGCGGCCCGGTCGAGCGCGTGATCGCGCAGCTCTCCGGGGCCGACACCGGCGGCACTTCGCGGATTTCGGGCGGCAGCGACTTTGCGCAGCGCGCGCCCGGGCAAGTCGGGGCCGGTGGCGACGCCATCAACTCGAAATATCGCGGCGCGCAGGGCCTTGATCCTGACTTCATCAAGAAGCTCGAGGTGCAGTTCGGCTTCGACAAGCCGGCACCGGAACGCTTCGCCCTGATGGTCTGGAATTTCGCCCGCTTCGATTTCGGCAAGAGCTATTTCCGCGACGTCAGCGTTCTGCAACTGATCAAGGAGAAGCTGCCGGTCTCGATCTCGCTCGGCCTGTGGCTGACGCTGATCACCTATCTGATCTCGATTCCACTCGGCATCCGCAAGGCGGTGAAGGACGGCACGCGCTTCGACACCTGGACATCGACCGTTCTCGTGCTGGGCTATGCCATTCCCGGCTTTCTGTTCGCAATCCTCCTCATCATCCTGTTTGCCGGCGGTTCCTTCTTCAATTGGTTTCCGCTGCGCGGACTGACCTCCGACGGCTGGTCGCAGTTTCCCTGGTACTGGAAGATTATCGATTATTTCTGGCATCTGACGCTGCCGTTGATCGCCATGGGGCTCGGTGCCTTCACCACCATGACGTTCCTGACGAAGAATTCGTTCCTGGACGAAATCCGCAAGCAATACGTCATGACTGCGCGCGCCAAGGGCTGCGGCGAGGGCCGGGTGCTTTACGGCCACGTCTTCCGCAATGCGATGCTGATCGTGATCGCGGGCTTCCCCGGGACCTTCATCCACGCGTTCTTTTCGGGCTCGCTTCTGATCGAGACCATCTTCTCGCTCGACGGGCTGGGGCTGCTCAGCTTCGAGAGCGTGCTCAATCGCGACTATCCCGTGGTGTTCGGCACGCTCTACATCTTTTCGCTGGTCGGCCTCGTGATCAATTTGATCTCCGACCTCACCTATATGTGGATCGACCCACGGATCGATTTCGAGGCGCGGGAGGTCTGATGACGGTTACCGCGCCGACGCCGATCGAGACCACGACCCAGTCCCCGCTGGGCGAGGTCGTCCCGATCACGCGCAAGCCCTTCGCGCCTTCACCGCTCAACAGGCGGCGGTGGCAGAACTTCAAGGCGAACCGCCGCGGCTACTGGTCCTTCTGGATATTCATCGCCCTGTTCGTGGTCTCGCTGTTCGCGGAGTTGATCGCCAACGATCGGCCTTTCCTGATCAAGTTCGACGGCCGGCTCTATTGGCCCGCGTTCGTGACCTATTCGGAAACCACCTTCGGCGGCGACTTCGAAACCGCGGCCGACTATCGCGATCCCTATTTGCAGAAGCTGATCAAGGACAAGGGCGGCAGCATCGTCTGGCCCCTGATCCGTTATTCTTACGACACCCACAATCTGGACCTGCCGACGCCTGCGCCGTCACCGCCGACATGGATGCTGACGGAAGCGCAATGCAAGCCGGTGGTGGAGAAGAAGGGGCTGAAGAGTTGCCGCGACCTCGAATATAACTGGCTCGGGACGGACGATCAGGGGCGCGACGTGGTCGCGCGGCTGATCTATGGCTTCCGCATCTCGGTGCTATTCGGCCTTTGCCTCACGATCGTCTCGTCCGTTATCGGCATCGCGGCGGGTGCGGTGCAGGGATATTTCGGCGGCCGGGTCGATCTCATCTTCCAGCGCTTTATCGAGATCTGGACGGCGATTCCCTCGCTCTATCTTCTGCTGATCCTGTCGTCGGTGCTCGTGCCCGGCTTCTTCGTGCTGCTTGGCATCCTCCTGCTATTCTCCTGGGTCTCGCTGGTGGGTCTGGTGCGGGCCGAGTTCCTGCGCGGGCGCAACTTCGAATACATCCAGGCGGCACGGGCGCTCGGCGTCTCCAATCCCGTCATCATGTTCCGCCACCTGTTGCCGAACGCGATGGTCGCGACCATGACGTTTCTGCCCTTCATCGTGTCGAGCTCGGTGATGACGCTGACGGCGCTGGACTTCCTTGGCTTCGGCCTGCCGCCAGGATCGCCTTCGCTCGGCGAATTGCTGTCGCAGGCCAAGGCCAATGTGCAGGCCCCCTGGCTCGGCTTCTCCGGCTTCTTCTCGGTCGCGAGCATGCTGTCGCTCCTGATCTTCATCGGCGAAGCGGTGCGCGACGCCTTCGATCCGCGCAAGACGTTCAGGTAAGGCCATGGATGCGATCAACCAGCCCCTGCTCAGCGTGCGCGACCTGTCGGTGGCTTTCCACCAGGGCGGCACCACCACGCTCGCGGTCGACAAGGTCTCGTTCCAGATCAAGCGCGGCGAATGCCTGGCTTTGGTCGGCGAATCCGGCTCCGGCAAATCCGTCAGCGCGCTCTCGATTCTCAAGCTTTTGCCCTATCCGAACGCCTCGCACCCCTCGGGCAGCATCCGCTTCAAGGGGCAGGAGCTGATCGACCGATCCGAGCAGGAGATGCGGGAGATTCGCGGCAGCGACATCTCCATCATTTTCCAGGAGCCGATGACCTCGCTCAATCCGCTGCACACGATCGAGGCGCAGATCGGCGAGATCATCCAGCTGCACAATCCGACCAGCAATGCGGAGGCGCGCCGGCGGACGCTGGAATTGCTGACGCAGGTCGGTATTCCCGAGCCGGAGACGCGACTGAAGAGCTATCCGCATCAGCTCTCCGGCGGTCAGCGCCAGCGTGTGATGATCGCGATGGCGCTCGCCAATGAGCCCGATCTGTTGATCGCGGACGAGCCCACCACGGCGCTCGACGTCACCGTGCAGGCGCAGATCCTGGCGCTGCTCGCCGAGATCCGCTCGCGGCTCGGCATGAGCCTGCTCTTCATCACCCACGATCTCGGCATCGTGCGCCGCATCGCCGACACCGTCTGTGTCATGAAGAGCGGCGAGATCGTCGAGCAGGGGCCGGTCGAGCAGGTCTTCAAGAGCCCGAAACATCCCTATACGCGCGACCTGCTCGCGGCGGAACCGAAGCCCGATCCGGCACCGCCGCAGCCGGGTGCCCCGGTGGTGATGTCCGCCAACGAGCTGAAGGTCTGGTTTCCGATCAAGCGCGGCCTGATGCGCAAGACCGTCGGCCACATCAAGGCGGTCGACGGCGTCAGCATCGCCGTGCGCAAGGGCGAGACGCTCGGTGTGGTCGGCGAGTCAGGCTCGGGCAAGACCACGCTGGGGCTGGCATTGCTGCGGCTGATCTCCTCGAACGGACGCATCGTGTTCCTGGGCAAGGACATCCAGGGCCTGCGCTTCAAGGAGATGCGGCCGTTCCGGCGCGACATGCAGATCGTGTTCCAGGACCCGTTCGGCTCGCTCAGCCCGCGCATGTCGGTCGCCGACATCATCGCCGAAGGTCTCTCCGTGCATCAGCCGGGGCTGTCGCGCGAGGAACGCGAGGCGCGCGTCGTCAAGGCGCTGGAAGACGTCGGGCTGAAGCCCGATACCCGCTACCGCTATCCCCACGAATTCTCCGGCGGCCAGCGCCAGCGCATCAGCATCGCGCGGGCCGTGGTGCTGGAGCCGGACTTCGTCGTGCTCGACGAGCCGACCAGCGCGCTCGACATGCTGTTCCAGGCGCAGATGGTCGATCTGTTGCGCGAACTCCAGCGCAAGCGCGAGCTCACCTACATGTTCATCTCGCACGATCTACGCGTCGTCGCCTCGCTTGCGAGCCACCTGATCGTGATGCGCGGCGGCAAGGTCGTCGAAGAGGGACAGGCCGCCGAGCTATTCAAGAATCCGAAGACCGATTACACACGCGCGCTGTTCGCGGCGGCGTTCCGGCTCGAGACAGCGGGCAACGGGTCGGTGGCGACGTAGCCCGTCATCCCAGGCGAGCGACATCGCGGCGCCCTGAGCGTTTCACCGGAACAGGCCCGCCTTGATGTTACGCGGCGCGTTCCTTGTCTGACGCTTCCTCGACCCTGGTCGCAGTGTCTTCCAGGTTCTTGTCGTAATTGGCCTCGAGCCTCTCGATACTATCGGCCCACATCCTCAGCATTGAGACCTGGAAGTGCATCATCGGCTTCAAGGCATTCATGCCAATTGCTGTCGCTGCGGCGATGCGCCGTTGAGGGTCGCGCACGAAACGGTTTGCATTGGTGTCGTCTGCCATGCTGCTCGCTCCTTCGCTCTGGTGTCATGACCTAAGCTATCTGTCCTGTTGTGAACTGCTTGCTTCCAAGCGTTCGGCCAGAAGTTGATCTGCCGCGCGGCGCGCGCATTGGTCGTCATGCAGTTCATCCAGCTTTTTCAAGTAGGCGACCGCGGCTATCTGCAAGAGATCGAAATCGTCCTCGCAGGTGTCGCGAAGATTGGAGATGTAGCTGTAGAGGGCGGAACGCCTGTCGTCGTTCTCGCTGATGCCGCTATGGAGCAGCAAGTAGTTTCGCCAAGCGAACGCACACGCGCCTTCTCTGGCCTGAGAACTCATGGGCACCTCCCAAAGCCAAAGAAAGACTGACGCCGCGTTTCGTTCCGCAAATCACCTCAGATGTAACGTTGTTCCGTAGCTGCGCCGCAAGGTAAACCATTCTGCCAGTGCTAATGCGCCCGTTCCGTCCGCAACCGCGTCCGAAACCTGTTCGGATGCCGAGAAAAAAGATCGAGTACGATCCTCTCGATCCACGGCCCTAGAGCCGCTTGATCGCAACGACCTCGCTGCCGGCCTGCCTGATCCGCGCAATTGCCGGCTGGATCGGTTCGATCACCGTCGCCATGTGATACGCGTTGGCGTGAACCATGGTGCTGCCATCGCGCACGATGGCAACGTGGCCCTTCCAGAAGATCAGATCGCCGCGTAGCAAGCTGCTTCGCTCATGCGGCTCCAGTGCGCGGCCGAGACCGGCCAGCTGCATGTCGCTGTCGCGTGGGCAGCCGATTCCCGCCGATGTCAGCGAGACCTGGACGAGGCCGGAGCAATCGATGCCGAAACTGCTCTTGCCGCCCCAGAGATAGGGCGTGCCGACGAAGCGGTCGGCGACCGCAACGAAGTCCGGCTCGCGATGATCGAGCGGGGCGAGATGCGCCTTCGGCAGGTAACTGCCCTCGCGCGTGACGGCGAAGCTGCCGTCCTCGCGCGCCACAGCCAGCCTGGATCCCATCACGAGCGTGTCGGCCGGCGGCAGCTTGATCGAGGGGCCGGGGAAGGCGAACGTCCGCAGCGCGCTGACCACATGGGTCGGCGTCGCCGAGGGTTTCATGAGCGCTGCATCCGGCAGCCAGCCGACATAGCCGTCGCCATTGAGCTGGCCCCACGCCCAGCCCTCGCTGTTGCGGTCGTAGACCGTGACGCGTTCACCGCGCAATGCCTCCGTCATCAGCATCGCGCCCGAAGACGGCTGCTCGCGTACCGGCGCGACCGGATCAACCACCTCGAATTCTTCGCCGGCGACGAAGCGATCCGCCTCGACCTTGCCTTCGAGGTATTTCGCGGCGAGGTCGCCCCGCGCCGGTGTTAGTCGCGGATCATGCATAGCGCTCGCTCAGCAAAGTATAGATCGCGCGCGCGGCCTGGCACTCGCCGCCTTCGGGACGGGCCGGCTTTGCCGACGGTGTCCAGCCGTAGATGTCGACATGCAGCCAGCTCTTCGCGTGCTCGACGAAGCGTTGCAGGAACAGCGCGCAGGTGATCGAGCCGGCAAAGCCGCCGGATGGTGCGTTGGTGATGGTGGCCGTCTTGGAGTCCAGCCACGCATCGTAAGCCGGCCACAGCGGCATGCGCCACAACGGATCGTTCTCCTGCACCGCACAGCGCGCGACATCGGCGGCAAGGCTCTCATCATTGGTGTAAAAGGGCGGTAAATCCGGTCCCAGCGCGACACGCGCGGCGCCGGTCAGCGTGCCCAGATCGATCAGCAGATCGGGCTTTTCCTCATCGGCCAATGCCAGCGCGTCGGCGAGCACCAGCCGGCCTTCGGCGTCGGTATTGCCGATCTCCACCGTGATGCCCTTGCGCGAGGTGAAGATGTCGAGCGGGCGGAAGGCGTTGCCGGCGACCGCGTTCTCCACCGCTGGAATCAGCACGCGCAGCCGCACCTTCAGCTTCGCATCCATCACCATGCGCGCCAGCGCCAGCACGTTGGCGGCGCCGCCCATGTCCTTCTTCATGATCAGCATGCCGCTCGACGGCTTCAGGTCGAGCCCGCCGGTGTCGAAGCAGACGCCCTTGCCGACAAGCGTCACCTTGGGATGATCTGGATCGCCCCAGCCGATGTCGATCAGCCGCGGCGCGCGGCTGGAGGCCATGCCGACGGCGTGGATCAGCGGGAAGTTCTTCTCCAGATCGTCGCCGACGGTGCAGGCGAAGCTTGCGCCGAACTCCGCGGCGAGGTCTTGCGCGGCGGCGGCCAGCTCCGCCGGCCCCATGTCGTTGGACGGCGTGTTGATGAGGTCGCGCGCGAGCATCGCCGCGTCAGCGATCCGCTCGATTTCGGCCGCATCGACGCCATCAGGCGGCACCAGCCGGACGTCGGGCCTGTCAGCCTTGCGGTAGCGCGCGAACCGGTAGCGCCCCATCGCAAAAGCGAGCGCCGCCAGCCGTGCATCGTGGGGTGCATTGGCAAAGCGATAGATACCCGGCGGCAGCAGGCCGGGCAGGGCGCCGGGCCGGAACAGGTCGCGCGATCTTGCCCCCTCGTCCTCGAGGCCGAACAGCACCTGCGCGATTGCGCCATCGGGCGCAGGCAGTGCCAGATAGGCGCCCGGCTTGGCGGCAAAGGCGCATGCCGCAGCGAACGCGCGTTGCGGCGGCGGCAACGCCTCGGCGACCTGATCCCAGCTCGATTTGGTGACGAAGGTGATCGGGATGGCGGCGGAAGACGTCTCGAAGACAGAGGGCATTGGCGGGTCCGGATCGTCAGATCGAACGGGTTATGCGAACGGATGAGACTTCGCAGAGTTTCGCCGCCGCTGCAATCGGCTTTGCTGTCGCCGTTCAGCGAGCCGCTACTCGCGGCGAAGGGGCCATGCTAGGTTCCGGCAACGGTCGCCAGAGTTGGAGATCAGGCGACCGACGACAAGGCGCGCCGGGAGGAAATGCAATGGAATTTGTGTGGAGCGTGGTCACGTTCATTGGCGAGGCCATCGAGGCGATTTTCGGCTATGTCGAGCACCACCATTGGATCTTCGCGTTCCTCGCCGGCGGCTACGTCTTCTATCTCCACGACCGCTCGGTCCACGCACGGTTCGATGCGCTCGACAGGCGCGTCGACGAAATCCGCAAACGGCTTGCCATCGAATATTGATCGGGCGAGACGAAAACCGTCGTCGCACGTATCTCGTGTTGAGAGCTGGCGTTCGCGCGAGCGGCCTTCGACCTGCTGCTGCTGGATTCCCAACGCGCAAGCCTGACGACGCTTGCGAGCGGGAATATCGACGAGAGCACGGCCCGGGAGCGGTGTTAACCGGCCGTTAGGGTTAACAGTCTATTGCTGGCGCGTTCGGCTCGATCAATCGGCTCGAGAGTCAAAGCGTCATGCGTCTACGGTTCAGTCTTCCTCGGCTTCTTGCGTCCACCTCGCTGGTCGCGGCGGTGGCCATGGGTCTCGGCGGCTGCACGGGCATGTCGAAGCTCTCCGACGTGACGGGCTCGATCGGCGGGCCACGGGCAGAGGCGGCTCCCACCGATCCGGCGCGCGCGGTCGAGGTCTATGGCGAGCGCTACCGCGCCAATCCCAAGGATGCCGATGCCGCGCTCGCCTACGGTCAGGCATTGCGCGCCAACGGTCAGCGCGCCCAGGCCGCCGCCGTGCTCGAGCAGGCGACCATCGCCAATCCCGGCAACAAGGCGCTGCTCGCCCAATACGGCCGCGCCCTCGCCGACAACGGTAATTTCCAGCAGGCCTACGACGTGCTGTCGAAAGCGCATTCGCCTGACAATCCGGATTGGCGCCTGCTTTCGGTGCAGGGCACCGCGCTGGACCAGATGGGTCGTCACGAGGAAGCGCGCTCCTACTACGCGAGCGCGCTCAAGATCGCACCGGGTGATCCCGGTGTGCTCTCTAATCTCGGCCTGTCCTACATGTTGTCGAGAGACCTTCCGAAGGCCGAAGAGGTGCTACGGCAGGCCTACGCCTCGCCGCGTGCGAGCATCCGGGTGCGGCAGAATCTCGGTCTTGTCGTCGGTCTGCAGGGTCGCTTCGCCGAAGCCGAGACCATCGTGAAGGCGGATCTGCCACCGGATCAGGCCGCGGCCAACGTCGCCTATCTCAAGGAGATGCTCAGCCGCAGCGACGCTCCCCGTGGCGCACCGAAGCGGACGCCGGTCGCCTCGCTCAGCCAGCCCGATTGATCCGAGCTGATCGTCTCTTCTATCGTCTCATGCTGAAAGCGGACCGCGAGCCGCGTGCGCGACCCGCGTCTTGCGTCATTGCATCTCGGAGATCTTGATGCCGGTCGGTCCGAGAATGACGACGAACAGCACGGGCAGGAAGAACAGGATCATCGGCACGGTCAGCTTCGGCGGCAGGGCGGCAGCCTTCTTTTCGGCCTCGTTCATGCGCATGTCGCGATTTTCCTGCGCCATGACGCGCAAGGAATGTCCGAGCGGGGTGCCGTAACGCTCCGCCTGCTGAAGCGCGAGACACACCGACTTGACGCCCTCGAGCCCGGTGCGTCGCGCCAAATTCTCGTAAGCGACCTTGCGATCCTGCAGATAGGATAATTCGGCCGTGGTCAGCGTGAACTCCTCCGACAGTGCGATCGACTGTCCCACGATCTCGGTGGCGACTTTCCGGAACGCCATCTCGACCGACATGCCGGATTCGATGCAGATCAGAAGCAGGTCGAGCGCATCGGGAAAGGCGCGCTTGATCGAGAGCTGGCGCTTGGAGATCGCATTCCTGAGGAACAGCATCGGCGCCTGGAGGCCCAGATAGGCGGCGCCGATGCAGATGCCGATCTTGATCGGCATGCCCTGCTGAAGATGCGCGATCAGGAAAACGTAGATGACCGAGCCGATAAAGAGCACCATCGGCGTGACCATGCGGGCAAACAGGAATGTGATGTAGGGCGCCTGACCGCGGTAACCCGCCATGATCAGCTTGTCGCGCGCGGCTTCCTGCGCGAGCCATTTGGTGAGGTTGAAGTCCTCGACGACCTTGGAGACGAGCTGCTTCGGCGTCTGGCGTAGCGTGACCTTTTCATTCTTGTGAAGGCGCTCACGCTCCCGCTGCCGGATGCGCTCGCGCTCGCTCGCCACCGCCTTCATGCGTTTGGAGAGGCCTTCGCCGGCGAACAGCGGCATCACCAGCGTATAGACGGTGGCGCTGGCGGCAATGGCCGCCAGCATCATGGTCATGAAATGGACGTCATGTAGTTTCGCGACGAGAAACTGGACCATACTGCACCGTCAGAAATCGAAATTGATCATCTTCTTCATCACCATGATGCCGACCGCCATCCAGACGACGCAGCCGACCAGCATGAGCTGGCCGGTGGGATGGGTCCACAGCACCGAGATGTAATGTGGCGTCGTGAGATAGACGAGGAACATCACGATCGGCGGCAGCGAGCCGATGATGCCGGCCGAGGCCTTGGCTTCCATCGACATCGCCTGGATCTTTTCCCTCATCTTCTTGCGGTCGCGCAGCACCTTGGAAAGGTTGCCGAGCGCTTCGGAGAGGTTGCCGCCGGATTTCTGCTGGATCGAGATGACGATGCCCAAGAAGTTGGCCTCCGGCAACGGCATGCGATCATAGAGCCGCGAGCAGGCCTCG
The DNA here is from genome assembly GCF_014198205.1 of Bradyrhizobium sp. SBR1B. Classification (NCBI taxonomy): domain Bacteria; kingdom Pseudomonadati; phylum Pseudomonadota; class Alphaproteobacteria; order Hyphomicrobiales; family Nitrobacteraceae; genus Bradyrhizobium; species Bradyrhizobium sp. SBR1B. The sequence goes on along the minus strand of NZ_JACIHC010000009.1, from coordinate 68,024 downwards.
CCGAGCGGCATGCCGATCGCCTGGGTCTCGATGATCGCCAGAAACTCGCTGCGCAGCGGCTCGGGCGCGTCGGCCGCGACGACCTTGATCGATTCGAACAAGGGCAGGCCCGCCTTGATGCCGCGGACGATGACGTCGACCGCGTCGGGCAGCGCCGCCAGGAACTTGGCCTCGCGCCGCTTTTTCAGGAAGCCCAGCGCCCAGCGCGGCAGGCCGAACCCGCCGGCAAAGGCGAGGCCGGCAGCACCGATCAGGCCGCCGCCGGCGAACAGAGCGGCTGCGAAGAACGCGCCCGCCACGACGGCGGAGACGATCCAGAATTTCTGCGGCGTCCAATCGAGCCCCGCCTGCGACAGGCGGACGGGGAGCGGAGCGCTCTTCTCCTGCAGGCGTCGCGCCTCGAGATCCTTCAGCGTGGTCTCGACCTGCTCGCGGCGCGAGCGCTGGGTCTTCTCGGCCTGGCGGGCCGTGGGCGCCTCGGCGCGCGAGATCGAAGCGCGGCGGCTTTCGGCCTTTCGTTCCCCGGACAGCAGCGGATAGAGGAAGACCCAGGCGATGCCGCCGACCGCCGCGGTGGCAAGGAATGCGAGGGCGAGGACCTGCATGTTCATGCTGAACGGCTCACGTCTTCGGCGCGACTTCCGCCGCGTCCAGCGCAGCGGCAAGGCGCTTCTCGTCGCCGTAATAGCGGGCGCGTTCCCAGAATTTCGGACGGCCGATGCCGGTCGAGCGGTGCCGGCCGATGATCTTGCCGTTGGCGTCCTCGCCGACCATGTCGTAGAGGAAGATGTCCTGAGTGATGATGGTGTCGCCTTCCATGCCCATCACCTCGGTGATGTGGGTAATGCGGCGCGAGCCGTCGCGCAGGCGCGCAGCCTGGACGATCACGTCGATGGAGGCGCAGATCATCTCGCGGATGGTGCGTGAGGGAAGCGAGAAGCCTCCCATCGTGATCATGGATTCGCAGCGCGACAGGGCTTCGCGCGGGTTGTTGGCGTGCAGCGTGCCCATCGATCCGTCATGGCCGGTGTTCATGGCCTGGAGCAGGTCGAACGCCTCGGGTCCGCGAACCTCGCCGACGATGATGCGTTCCGGGCGCATACGCAGGCAGTTACGCACCAGCTCGCGCATGGTGATCTGGCCCTCGCCCTCGATGTTGGGCGGTCGGGTTTCCAGCCGCACCACGTGAGGCTGCTGGAGCTGGAGCTCGGCGGCGTCCTCGCAGGTGATGATGCGCTCGTCATGCTCGATATAGTTGGTCAGGCAGTTGAGCAGCGTGGTCTTGCCGGAGCCGGTGCCGCCGGAGATCAGCACGTTGCAGCGGACGCGACCGATGATCTGGAGGATTTCGGCGCCTTCCGGCGAGATCGCGCCGAACTTGACCAGCTGATCGAGCGTCAGCTTGTCCTTCTTGAATTTGCGGATGGTGAGCGTGGGGCCGTCGATCGACAGGGGCGGCACGATGGCGTTGACTCGGGAGCCGTCGGCGAGGCGCGCGTCGCAGATCGGCGAGGATTCGTCGACGCGCCGGCCGACCTGGCTGACGATGCGCTGGCAGATGTTGAGGAGCTGCTGGTTGTCGCGGAAGCGAATTCCCGTGCGCTGGATCTTGCCGGCGACTTCGATGTAGACGGTGTTGGCGCCGTTGACCATGATGTCGGCGATGTCGTCGCGCGACAGCAGCGGCTCGAGCGGACCGTATCCGAGAACGTCGTTGCAGATGTCGTCGAGCAGTTCCTCCTGCTCGGCGATCGACATCACGATGTTCTTGATCGCGATGATCTCGTTGACGATGTCGCGGATTTCCTCGCGCGCGGACTCCGAATCGAGCTTGGCGAGCTGAGCGAGGTCGATCGCCTCGATCAGCGCGCCGAAGATGGTCGCCTTGACCTCGTAATAATTGTCCGACCGCCGGCTCTCCATGGCCGGAGGCGGCGGCGCCTTGGCAGGCGCAAGCGGTGGCGAGGCGACAGCCGGCGGCGGCGGGGCGCGCGACACCGTCGGCGCCGGAGCCTGGGCAGGCTCGGGCGACACGGCGCCCGGCTTGGGCGCCCGAAGGTCGGTGTCTGTTCCGCTACGCTTACCGAACACTTAACAACTCCATGCGGCGGCTTATTTTCCCCGCAACTTGTCAATCAGGGGTGAAAGCAGGGACGACTTTTGTTTCTTGGTTTCGCTGCGGCCGGTCAGGCGCTGGGCGATCTGAAGAAACATCTCGATCGACTTGTGGTTGGCGGAGATCTCCGCGATCATCTGGCCGTTGTTGGCGGCCGAGCCGAAGATCTGCGGCTCGAACGGGATCGAGACGATCGGCTGGCTCTCGATCGCCTTGGCGAACTCCGCGGCGGCGATTTCGGGGCGCTTCGGCACGCCGACCTGGTTCAGGCAGTAGAGCGGTGGCCGGTCGTTGGGGCGCGCGGCCTTCAACAGATCGAACAGGTTCTTGGTATTGCGCAAATTGGCGAGGTCGGGCGCGGCCACGATCAGGATGTCGTCCGCCCCGATCAGGGCGCGCTTGGTCCAGCCCGACCATTGGTGCGGAATGTCGAGCACGATGCAGGGCATGGTGGAGCGCAGGGTATCGAACACGGCGTCGAAGGCGTCGGTGCCGAAATCATAGACCCGGTCGAGCGTCGCCGGCGCCGCCAGCAGGCTGAGATGGTCGGTGCATTTCGACAGAAGGCGGTCGATGAAGGCGGTGTCGACGCGATCGGGCGAGAACACGGCGTCGGCAATGCCCTGCGGCGGGTCCTGGTTGTAGTCCAGCCCGGCGGTGCCGAAGGCGAGGTCGAGATCGGCGACGACGGCGTCCATGGCGAGGTCGCGCGCGATCGCCCAGGCGACATTATGGGAGATGGTGGAAGCCCCGACGCCGCCCTTGGCGCCGACCACGGCGATGATGCGGCCGACCGCCTTGGCTTCCGGGGCGGAGAACAGGTTGCAGATCGAGCGCACGACGTCGATCGCGCCGACCGGCGCGAGCACGTAGTCGCTGACACCGCGGCGCACCAGCTCACGGTAGAGTGTGACGTCGTTGATGCGGCCGATCACGACCACGCGGGTGCCGGCGTCGCAGACGGTGGCGAGCTGGTCGAGCCCGCCCAGCAGGTCGTTGCGTCCGTCGCTTTCGAGCACGATGACGTTCGGCGTCGGGGCCGAGCGGTAGGCCTCGGTTGCAGCGGCCATGCCGCCCATCTGGATTTTCAGATGGGCCTTGCCGAGGCGGCGGTCTTCGCCGGCCGACTGGACCGCGGCGGCGGTTTCCACGGTCTCGCAGAAAGCTTGGACCGAGACGCGCGGCGCGGGCGCAATATGCTCCTCGACCGGCGGAGGAGCTGCGTCCGGCTGCTCTTCGTGTGTCTGGCGAGCGTAGCTGATCATTTGCCGGTGTCGCTGAGCTTGGCCTTGTCGGCCTCGGGATAGGTGGTCGCCGTCGTGAGACCCTTGCGATATTTCTCGAGAGCGGTGATGCGCCGTGCCGTGTAGGACGGAGTTTCAGGCCGCGGCTGCTCGAGGTCCGACGGATTGTCGACCATCGCTGCGAGGTTGCGCTGATAGGCGCAGCCGTAATTGTAATAGTCCTTGTTCTCGAACCATCTCTTGTTCTTGATCGAAGGGCCGACGTCCTCCGGCCACAGGCCGCAGGGACCCGCGACCGCGGCGATCTTGGAATAAGTGAGCCGGATCGGCGGCAGGAAGCGCCTGTCTTCCGGCTGGTAGGGGCGAACGTTGACGCCGCGCGGCGGAACGCCTGCTCCCGCCAGCATCGCCTGGATTTCACGCATCGTGTCCGCGACCGGACGCGCATTGGGCGTGCCGGACGGCACGTCGATACGGATGGCGCCCGTGCCTTCGTGCAACCATGCCGATGCGACACCCATCACGTCCGCGCGCTGGGCGGCGGTCAATCCGCCGCGGGCATGGCCGACGAAAACGACGATCGAACGATTTTGCTCTTCGATCGCGATCGGATGGCGCTGCTTGTAGTCGTCGGGAATGGAGGCCGTGACGACTTCGTCATGCTGGCACCCGCCGAGCGCGAGCGCCATGCCAACGAGCGCGCCACCGAGACGGATGGCGCGTTTGCGAAGCTGGGGTGGTCTTGTGATCATCGTGAAGTCCCCGTTCCGCCTCAGTCGGTGATGAAGCCGTAGGTGCCGCGGTAGTTCTTGGCCGGTTCGGTCCGGCCGGGCACGCCGTAAAGGCGGTTGATGTTGCCGAGCAACTGGGCCTGTGGATCCGCAGGCGGGGCGAAGCCGTCATCCGGCCGCGACAGGTCCTTTGGCGCCACCGCGCGAACGACATAAGGCGTCACGATCACGACCAGCTCGGTCGCGTTGTTGACGAAGTCGCGGCTGCGGAACAGCGTGCCGAGGACCGGGAGCTGCATCAGTCCCGGCAATCCGCTGATGGCCTGCTTGGTCTGCTGCTGGATCAGGCCGGCCATCGCCATCGCGCCGCCGGAGGGAATTTCCAGCGAGGTCTCGGCACGGCGGGTCCTGATCGAGGGCACCGTCACCGAGTTCACCGACGTCGAGGTCACGGCCTGCGACAGCGTGATCGCATTCTCGTTCGACAGCTCCGAGACCTCGGTCATCACCCGCAGGCTGATCTTGCCTTCGCTCAGCACCACGGGGGTGAAGTTGAGCGAGATGCCGAACTTCTTGAAGCTGATCTGGGTGGTACAGACATGCGTGGTGGGATCGCACGCATAGCCCGCCGGCACGGGGAATTCGCCGCCGGCGATGAACGTTGCCGATTCACCGGAGATCGCGGTCAGGTTCGGTTCGGCCAGCGTCCGGATCACGCCAGCGGTTTCCATCGCGCGCAGGGTGGCCTGCACCGACGGCGCCGCGCCGAACTTCGTGGTCAGATTGTTGCCGTCCACGAGGTTGTGGCCGAGAGCGGTGAACGGATTCGAGTTGGAGAAGCTCACCACCGACGTGCCGTAGTTGAGGTTCGCGGTCAGGTCGATGCCGAGCTGCTTGACGATGTTGCGCTGGACTTCGGCCACCGTCACCTTGAGCATGACCTGGTCACGGCCGCGGACCACGATCGAGTTCACGACCTTGTCGGCGCCGCCGGCCAGGCGCGCGGCGAGGTCATTGGCCTGCTGCGCTTCCATCGGGTTCGCCGCTGTGCCGGTCAGGACGATTCCGTCGCCGAGCCCGTCGATTTGGATGTCTGAATTCGGCAGGACCTGCTTCAGCGCCGCCCGCACGCCGTTGAGGTCGCGCTTGACCGCGATGTCATAGGCCGCGATCTGCTGGCCTGCAGAATCGAAGAACACGATGTTGGTCTGGCCGAGCGCGGCGCCGATGATGTAGGCGCGCTGCGCCGAGCGGACCACCGCATTGGCGATCTTGGGGTCAGCGACCAGCACGTCCTTGATGTCGCGCGGAAGGTCGATCACCACGGACTTGCCGATGCCGAGCGAAAGGAAGCGGGCGTTCATCTGACCGTCGGCGGCGACCGCCGCGCCGGGGCGATAGTCGGCGGCGACCACGGGGGTCAGCACCGGGTTGAATGCCAGCGCGAAGGCGGCCGAAAACGACAGGGCGCGGACCATGGAGGTTCGCATCGTCGCCAGATCTGCCCTGCATTTCATGTCGCCTGTCCTCATCGTGCTTTCGCCGTCGAGCTCGGGATGCCGTAGCGAATGATCGAGACGCCGTCGCGCTTCTGGGCGGATTCGTCGAGCGTGATCTCGCTCATCTTGACGTCGGCAATGCTGCGCAGCGCCAGCGAGAGCGTTCCGGCCTGACGAGCCGAGGAAAGCGCCTGGGTCTGTGCGGAAGTGAGTTCCAGGGTCACGGTCTTGCCGACCACGGTGTTCTGGCCGTCCTTTTCCTTCGGAGCCTGGTCGATGGCGAGGACGCGCACGTTGACCAGGATGATCTCGGACGTGACGACGTCCTGGCCCCCGGCGGTCTGGTCCGGGTTCTTGAGGCGGCGTGTCAGCAGGACATCGACGCGGTCATTGGGCAGGATGAAGCCGCCTGCGCCGGTCTCCGGCGAGATTTCGGTCGAGATGGCCCGCATGCCGCTGGGCAGGATGGCCGCCATGAATCCGGAGCCCTCGGCCTTGACCAGCTTCTGGTCGCGGATCGGCTCACCCTGAATGAAGGGGGCGCGCGCGATCGAACCGGTCACCTGGGTCACGCCCTCGGGACGCTCGTTGCGGCGAATGAAGGTGGCGCTGGCGGTCGCGGCCGGCCAGGTCTGCCATTGCAGATCTTCCGGCTTCACGGTCTGGCCGAGGCCGATGTCGTTCTTGGCCACGAGGACGTCGACGGTCGGAAGCTGCGCGACCGGGGCCGGAGGCGGCGCAGAATTGTCCGAGCCGCTCGCCAGGTACGCGGCGACACCGCCGGCGCAGATGGCGACCGCCAGGACGACAATGCGTGCCCTATTCATACGCTTCACTTTCCAACAAAACGCCGCGACGCTGCCGCCGCCGTAATCGGCAGTTGACCAGCTATTCGTCAAAGCATGGTTAATGAGGCGTATCTAAATCGCCTTAACGCCGGGTTTACCCGGTGCGTTCAGCGCAGCGCGAGGTGAGCGAGATCAATCGCCTTCACCCATTCGGTCTCCGGGTAGACCATCAGCGCACTCAGTGCGAGCGCGATGCCATAGGGGATACCGCTCTCCTTGGCATGCAGCCGGGCGAGCCAGGCCTGACCCGCCAGTCCGTAGGGCAGCGGCCATTGCCGGAACTGGAGCAGGAGCAGCGTCAGCGCTCCGCCGAACAGCGAGGCGTAGAGCAGGAAGTTCATCAGCTGTGCGAAGCCGAACCAGAGCGCGACGGAGGCTGCGACCTTGGCGTCGCCGCCGCCGACCCAGCCCATCGCAAAGCAGGTGAAGGCGATGACCAAAAGAAGCGCGCCGGCGCCGACATGACTGAGCATCTCGTAAGGTGCCATGCCACCGGCGAGGGCAAGCGCGAAGAAGCCGGCGACCAGCGCCAGCGACACTCGGTTCGAGATCGTCATCGTGAAGAGATCGCTCGCGGCAGCGAACGCCATCAGGGCCGGGAAGAGCAGAAGGCGCGCAAGGTCGAGGATCATGGGCTGCGTCTTGAGGCCTGGGTTTGCCGCGGGAACTGGCGTCGGGCGATGCTAGCCGGCAGTGCTAAACAAACCGACAACGGCAGCAAGGGCGCGCGAGGCTGAAGTCGCGGAAGGCGTCGTCACCAGAGGCTGGCAATGCGCGCGGCGAGCGCGGCCGTCGCAAGCAGCAGCGCAAGGCAGACCCAATAGATCGGCGAGCCGGCCTGTGCCGCCGCTGTCTCATCCGCCGCGATCGCGGCATCGGTTCTGTACTTACGCAACGCCACTGGAACTCGCCGTCTTCGGAAAAACAAAGGCCCCGGAGATCCGGGGCTTTTGCCGAGATTCGTCGGTTGCTTACTTCAGCGAGCTGCTGATCGAAGTGAACTTGGCGTTCAACGTGGTGCCGAGGTTGTTGACGACGGTGATGATGGCCAGCGCGATGCCGGCGGCGATCAGACCGTATTCGATCGCGGTGGCGCCGGATTCATCCTTCGCGAAACGTGCAATCAAGTTCTTCATGAACATAACTCCATCTGGGGTGGGGATCGCCTCGTTCGGCGCCGTCATTGACCCGATGACCATGAGAGCCGAGCTCTTTCGGTAGAGTTAATTCGATCGGGCAAACCCGCCTGCGGCGCGATGCTTTGGCCCAGAGTGAATTTCGTCTTAAGGCGGCGCCTGTAATTCGTTCCGGTTCCGGATTGTACCGTCGGCGCGGCGCCGGCTTCACGCTCCCTTAAATTTAGCGGCGTAGGCGTAACAGAGCTGGAATTCGCAAGAGAGGCGACGATGTCGAGCCTGCCCATGCAAGTCGCCCTGATGCTCGGCGAGACCATCGTCAAGGTGATCCCCATCACCTTCGCGCTCGCGGCGGTCTTCACCGTGCTCGAACATTTCTGGGCCTGCAATGCCGGCGCGCCGTGGTGGCGCAAGCGCGAGATCGTCACCGACATCTGCTACTGGTTCTTCGTTCCGGTGTTCGCCCGCACCATGCGGATCGGACTTCTGATCGTCGGCGCGAGCCTCGTCTTCAACATCCACGACGCCGATGAGCTCATCGCCTTCTATGACAATGGCCACGGCCCGCTGTCGTTAATGCCGCTCTGGGTCCAGGCCGGGTTGTTCCTGGTCCTGTCCGACTTCATGCTGTATTGGCTGCACCGGCTGTTCCACGGCGGCGGGTTCTGGAAGTACCACGCCATCCATCACTCCTCGGAGGAGATCAGCTGGATTTCGGCGGCCCGCTTCCATCCCGTCAATCTCGTGCTCGGCTCGATCGGCGTCGACGTCGTGCTGCTGATGGCCGGCATTTCCCCGAACGCGATGGTTTGGCTCTCCCCGTTCACGACCTTCCATTCGGCCTTCGTGCACGCCAACCTGAATTGGAGCTTCGGGCCGTTCAAATATTTGCTGGCGACGCCGGTGTTCCACCGCTGGCACCACACCTCGCTCGAGGAGGGCGGCGACACCAATTTTGCCGGCACGTTCCCGATCTGGGATGTTCTGTTCGGCACCTTCCGTATGCCCGAGGGTGAACTGCCTCAGGATTACGGCAAGGACGAAGCGACGATGCCGAAGGAGATCGCGGGCCAGTTCGCCTATCCGTTCCGCCGCTAGCCTCCAAGGCGGTAAAACGCCAGTCTGTTCAAACAATAGTCGGCGAGTTTGCGGAACGTTCACGAATTAAGGGCAGGTTAGCCGGGTCGGGCACTGGCTTCGTTGTATCGAGTCGCTTCCGCTGGTTTGTGACGTCCCGGGGGTAAGAGTATGCGTAAGGAATTGCTGCGCCGTCGTGCGCGCGTCTGTCTTCTGGTTGCGGCCGCGGTGCTGGCATCGCCGGCCGCCGGCCTTGCCGAGCCCACCGCCGACACCATTGCCGTCAATGTCGACCAGGCCAAGCTGGTGCGGCTGCCTGGCAAGGTGGCGACCATCGTGGTCGGCAATCCCCTGATCGCCGACGTCACGCTCCAGCCCGGCGGCATGATCGTCGTGACCGGCAAGGGCTATGGTGCCACCAATTTCATCGCACTCGACCGGGCCGGCGAGATTCTGGTCGATCGCCAGATCCAGGTCGAAGGTCCGAGCGACCGGCTCGTCACCGTCTATCGCGGAATCGAGCGCGAGTCCTACAGCTGCGTGCCGCTTTGCCAGCGTCGCGTGACGCTCGGCGACAGCGACACCTACTTCAACAACACGATGAGCCAGGCCGGCTCGCTGAGCGCCAGCGCCAGCGGTGGTGGTGGCGGCGGTCCGCCCAAGTCCAACTAGCAGCACCGATCGGCGGGTTTGCCCGGGCAGGAGCCCCCCAGACCGCTTTGCAAATGCGAAGCAGAGGTCTCGGCGCGCGCCGTGCTTTCCGCGAGCTTGGGATCGCGGCTGGTTAACGCGTTCTTAATGGCGCGGTCCGCGGGCTGCGGATCGCCTGAAACACTTAAACAATCAGTTTCCGCTATTGAACGGGACAGTTGATCGCCCGTTGCTGGGGAATTTGACGCGATGCCATCGCCTGCACCTTCGAGATTCACACTCCGGAAAGCGCTGGGCCGGTTTTGCGGCAACCGCCGCGGTTCCGCGGCCGTCGAGTTCGCCCTGGTCGCACCGATGTTCTTCGCGCTGCTGTTCGCCATCATCGAAACGGCGCTCATGTTCCTCGCGAGCCAGGTGCTCGAGACCATCACGCAAAATTCCGCGCGCGCGATTCTGACCGGCCAGGCGCAAGCGCAGGGCGGGTCGGTGGCGGCCTGTCAGACCACGCCCGGCGTGGTCATGGCGTGCGACCAGACGACGTTCAAGGCCTATGTGTGCACGCAGATCCCGGCGCTGTTTGATTGCAGCAAGCTCTACGTCGACGTCGTGAGCACCAGCTCCTTCGGGTCGCTAAGCCTGACGAACTACGGCGATTCCTGCAATTTCAACCCGACCGGCATGCAGTACAGTGCCGGGACCTCCGGCCAGGTGGTCGTGGTGCGGCTGTTCTATCAATGGCCGCTCATCGTCACCGGACTCGGTTACAATATCGGGTGCAGCAACAAACGGCTGATGGTGGCGACCACGGCCTTCAAGAACGAACCCTTCTGAGACAGATGGATCCGAGCGGACCGATGCAGGCGATTGCGAATATCTGGCGGAATGCATGTAGTTCCGTGCGCGACTTCGTCGCCGACAAGCGCGCGCTCGCGGCGACCGAATTCGCGGTCATCGTCCCGCTGATGCTGGTGATGTTCTTCGGCACCGTCGAATTCTCGTCGGCCGTGGCGATCGATCGCAAGGTTACATTGATCGCGCGGGCGCTGTCCGATTTGACGTCGCAGTCGACGACGCTCGCCGATGCCGACATGAAGGATACGTTCACGGCGAGCATCTCGGTCATCATGCCCTACGACGCCAGTCTGGTGAAGGGCACGGTCTCCCAGATCTATATCGATGCCAACAGCATTGCTACGGTCCAGTGGAGCAAGGCCGGCACCATTGCGAGCGGCGCGACGCAAGCGACGCTGGCGACCTCGGCTCGCAAGGCCGGCGACAAGGTCACCACCATGATTCCCTCGACGCTGTTGATTCCGTCGACCTACCTCATCCTCAGCGAGGCGAGCTACACTTACACGCCGTCCGTAGGCTACGTGTTGAAGTCGAGCCTACCCTTGAGCGATCTGTCCTACACGCGGCCGCGCCAGGTCACCTGCGTTCCCTACAACGGCGTGCCGTCGACGTGCTGATATCCGCGAGCAGGCGCTAAAATGAAAAAGGCCGTGCGTTGCGCACGGCCTTCTTGCTTTCTTTGGCTTGCGCGAGCCGATCGGCCCAACGCCCGGACGCTCAGCCTTCGGAGCGGAGGTTGTCCGCTGCCGACTTGCCGGAACGACGGTCGGCCACGATCTCGTAGGAGATCTTCTGACCTTCGCGCAGCGTGCCGAGGCCCGCGCGCTCCACAGCGCTGATGTGGACGAACACGTCCTGGCCGCCGTCGTCGGGCTGAATGAAGCCGAAGCCTTTGGTCGCGTTAAACCACTTCACGGTTCCCATGCTCACGGGGGTAGTCCCTTCTCAGATAACACAATGTGAGAGCCCGCTTGCGCAGGCCGGTTAGATCGAATTTTTGGAAGGGTCGTCAGCGTGTCTGAACCGGCTGTACCGGTGGATGCTAATGTCGTCCGGCCGAAAATCGATAAATTCATTTTATCGGAATTGGGGTCTCAAAACAATCCGGACATGCACGATTTTTTGATCCGCCGCGATGGCCGCGGCGGATCCACATAAAGTCAGAATCTTACTTCCGCGCTCAGGCGCCTAGCGACGGCGGAACTGGCCGCCGCGCTGGCCCGGGCGAGGCGGTCCGCCCACGCCGCTGGGACGCTCGTCCTTGTGGCGGAAAATCAGCCGGCCCTTCTCGAGGTCATAGGGCGACATCTCCACCGTCACGCGGTCGCCTGCCAGCGTCTTGATGCGGTTCTTCTTCATCTTGCCGGCGGTATAGGCGACGATCTCGTGTCCGGCGTCGAGCTGCACGCGGTAGCGTGCGTCGGGGAGGATTTCGGTGACCAGTCCTTCGAACTGGATCAGCTCTTCCTTAGCCATGAATTTCTCCAGGTCGTGGACGGCTAGTGCGAATAGGGTTTGCGGTTCGGTTGGCCGTTCGGCCGACTCTCACGGCGCAAAAAGGCAACGCCTTGTATCCCATCAGGTGCCCCGGCGCTATGCGCGGAACGCTGTTCTGGACGACTGCCTGCAGAAGAATGCGTCTTCCCGCCAGAGCGTGGACGACGAGACCCCTTTGAGGCCTTCGGGCCATTGCCGGGCCGCCCGTCAGCATGTCGCGCTTCGCCGCCATGTCGGCCTTCACCGGGGCGTCCATCGCCGTGCTTGCCGGCGCTATGGTGGCGTCCGTCGGAATGTCGTTCGTCGCTACGACGCCCGTCACCGTGGCGTCCCTCGCCATGCCTTGCACCTTGCGGACGCTGGCCCGGGCGGCCTCCGCGACCCTGTCGTTGCTGCGGCGCGGGAGGACCCGCATCGCGGCGGCCGGCGTCGGTGCGGAGATCTTCGCGCGGCAGTGCCACCTTGATCAGCCGTTCGATGTCGCGGAGATAGCTGAGTTCCTCGCCGCCTGCGACCAGCGAGATCGCGGTGCCGTCGGCGCCGGCACGCGCGGTGCGGCCGATGCGGTGGACGTAGGTTTCCGGCACGTTGGGAAGGTCGAAATTGATGACGTGGCTGATGCCGTCGACGTCGATGCCGCGGGCGGCGATGTCGGTGGCGACCAGGGTGCGGATCTCGCCCGAGCGGAACTGGGCCAGCGTCCGTTCGCGATGGTTCTGCGACTTGTTGCCGTGGATGGCGCTGGCGGGGATGCCGGCCTTCTCGAGCGACTTCACCACCTTGTCCGCGCCGTGCTTGGTGCGGGTGAAGACCAGGGCGCGGTTGACCGGCTCGTCCTTCAGAAGCTTGGTCAGGAAGGCGGGCTTGGCGGAGAAATCGACCTGGACGATGCGTTGATTGATGCGCTCGGCGGTCGAGGAGACCGGGGTCACCGCGACGCGGGCGGGGTCCCGCAGCATCGCGTTCGCCAGCTCGGCAATGTCCTTGGGCATGGTGGCCGAGAAGAACAGCGTCTGCCGCTTGATCGGCAGCTTGGCGACGATTTTGCGGATGTCGTTGATGAAGCCCATATCGAGCATGCGGTCGGCTTCATCGAGCACGAGGAATTCGACGCTCGAGAGCTTCAGCCCGTTGCTCTGGACGAGGTCGAGCAGGCGGCCGGGGGTGGCGACCAGCACTTCGACGCCCTGCATCAGCGAGCGGACCTGGCGGCCCATCGGAACGCCGCCGATGGCGAGCGTCGAGGACAGGCGGATGTGGCGGCCATAGGCGTTGAAGCTGTCGAGGATCTGGCCGGACAGCTCGCGGGTCGGCGACAACACCAGGACGCGGGTCGTCTTGGGCTGCGGCTTGATACGGTGCTCGAGCAGGCGGTGCAGGATCGGCAGCGCGAAGGACGCGGTCTTACCGGTACCGGTCTGGGCGATACCGACGACGTCGCGGCCGGTCAGCGCCGTGGGGATGGTCTGGGCCTGGATGGGGGTGGGGGTGACGTAGTTCTCTTCTTGAAGAGCGCGCGCGATGGGTTCGGCGAGGCCGAAGTCCTGAAACGAAGTCAAAAGAGGGGTTCTTTCCATGTCAAAAGCGCAACGCCCGGCGCATTCAGCGCGGCGCACGCAAAAGGGTGTCGAGAAGACACCTGCGTGTTTGGGGTGTCGGATGGCTTGGGAGATATGGGGCAAGCCAGAGGCCCGTAAGGGCTTAAGAACACGCGGCTCGCGACGACCGCTTGATTCGCAAGAGGTCTCAGCCGCTCATATGGAACATCGAGGGGGCGCTTTCAAGGCAGCTCGTCCAAAAAGGCTGTTTGCGGTGCAGAAATAGTTATGCCGGAAATTTAGCCAGAAAGGGCATTTTGCTCAGAAAATGATCAGCCTGCCGCTTTGGCATACATTTGGATTGCTCAAGTTTTGGGCTGGTTCGAGGTCGGGACACTTTGATTTCGGCAAATTTTATCAGCAAAACCAAATGGTTGGTGGGTGCTCAGTCCATGGCATGGTTCTTGCGAATCCGTTAATCGCAGGCGGCCGTGGGGCCGTTTCGCAGCGTTTTTCACGTCTGCGTCAGGGAGATGAGACACTCATGTTTAGCAAATCCACTCACGATATAGCAGCGTCATTTAGCCGCCGCGGTGTGCTCGCCGCGACCGCCGGACTGGTGCTCGGTCTGGCTTCATTGACTGGCGCCAAGGCTGCGGATGACACCATCAAGGTCGGCGTGCTGCACTCCCTTTCCGGCACCATGGCCATCAGCGAAACCACGCTGAAGGACACCATCCTTTTCCTGATCGACGAGCAGAACAAGAAGGGCGGCGTTCTCGGCAAGAAGCTCGAGGCCGTCGTCGTCGACCCCGCGTCGAACTGGCCGCTGTTCGCCGAAAAGGCGCGCGAGCTGATCACCAAGGACAAGGTCTCGGTCGTGTTTGGCTGCTGGACCTCGGTGTCGCGCAAGTCGGTGCTGCCCGTATTCAAGGAGCTGAACAACATCCTGTTCTACCCCGTGCAGTACGAAGGTGAGGAGAGCGAGCGCAACGTGTTCTACACGGGTGCGGCGCCGAACCAGCAGGCAATCCCCGCCGTCGACTACCTGATGAAGGACGAGAAGGTGAAGCGCTGGGTGCTTGCGGGCACCGACTACGTTTATCCACGTACCACCAACAAGATCCTGGAAGCCTATCTGAAGTCGAAGGGTGTCGCCCAGGAAGACATCATGATCAACTACACGCCGTTCGGTCACTCCGACTGGCAGACGATCGTGGCCGACATCAAGAAGTTCGGCTCGGCCGGCAAGAAGACCGCCGTGGTCTCGACGATCAATGGTGACGCCAACGTTCCCTTCTACAAGGAGCTCGGCAACCAGGGCATCAAGGCGAAGGACATCCCGGTCGTCGCGTTCTCGGTGGGCGAAGAAGAGCTCGCCGGCATCGACACCAAGCCGCTGGTCGGCCATCTCGCGGCCTGGAACTACTTCCAGTCGATCAAGTCGCCGGAGAACGAGAAGTTCATCAAGGCGTGGCAGGCCTACACCAAGAATCCGAAGCGCGTGACCAACGATCCGATGGAAGCGCACGTGATCGGCTTCGACATGTGGGTCAAGGCGGTCGAGAAGGTGAAGTCGACCGATCCGGACAAGGTGATCGACGCTCTCCCGGGCATCGAAGCCAAGAACCTGACCGGCGGCGTGTCGAAGATGCTGCCGAACCACCACATCACCAAGCCGGTGTTCATCGGTGAGATCAAGGGCAACGGCCAGTTCGACGTGGTCTGGAAGACCCCGGGTCTCGTCGCGGGCGATGCCTGGTCGAAGGAGCTCGACGGCTCCAAGGACCTCGTCGGCGACTGGGTCGGCAAGAAGTGCGGCAACTTCAACACCAAGACCAACAAGTGTCTCGGTTCGGGCTCCTGATCCGGATCTGACACGCCATACACGCCCGGAGAAGGCGGCGATCCCGCCGCCTTCTCCACTCATTTCTGCCGGGGTCATTCACAGTGCCAGCCCATTTGTCCGCGCGCCTCTGCTCGCTTGCGCTCTCGTTGTGCCTGATCGCGTTCGCGTTGCCGGCCTTCGCCGGTCCGTTCGAGGATGCGGTCGCCAAATTCGCCAACGATGATTATTCCGATACGGACGAGGCGATCGGCGTGGTCGCAAGCAGCGGCAATCCGCTGGCTTTCCCCATCATCAGTGCGCTTCAGGACGGCCGCCTGATGGCCGACCCTGACAGCAAGAAGGTTTACGTCACCGGTACCGATGGTAAGTCGATCGACGCCGCGACCGGCCATGCGGTGGCGAGCGTTCCCGACAGCGCGAGCGCAGTCCGCCTCAACAACCGCCTGCGCCGCAGCGTCGATGCAGCTCTCGGCAGCCTGACGCTCCAGTCGCCGGACGTCGGAACACGGCTGCAGGCCGCGCAATCCGTCTTCAAGTCGCATGAGGAGACCGCGCTCGAGCCGGTCGATGCCGCGCTCGCCAAGGAAACCAACAGGTCCGTCAAGGCTGCGCTCGGCGACGCCCGCGCGGCCATCCTGCTGTTCAAGTCGGACGCCAGCGAGGTCGAGAAGCTGGAGGCGGTGGCCACCCTCAAGGGGCGCGGCGATCAGGAGGCGCTGGCCCTGCTCACAGGCATGGGCGACCAGCCGGCGTCGGTGACCAAGGCCGCGGCGAGCGCGATCGGCTCGATCCAGAATTCGCTCGCGATCTGGTCCATGGTGCAGAATGCCTGGTACGGCCTCTCGCTCGGCTCGGTGCTGCTGCTCGCCGCGATCGGGCTCGCCATCACCTTTGGCGTGATGGGCGTGATCAACATGGCGCATGGCGAGATGGTGATGATCGGGGCCTACACCACCTTCGTGGTGCAGGAGGTGATCCGCACCCGCTATCCCGGCCTGTTCGATTATTCGCTGCTGATCGCGGTGCCGCTGGCCTTTGTCGTCGCCGGCGCGATCGGCGTGCTGATCGAGCGCAGCATCATCCGTTTCCTCTACGGGCGTCCGCTGGAGACGCTGCTCGCGACCTGGGGTCTGTCGCTGGTGCTGCAGCAGGCGGTGCGCACCATGTTCGGTCCGACCAACCGCGAGGTCGGCAATCCCTCCTGGATGAGCGGCGCTTTCGAACTCGGCCAGATCACCATCACCTATAACCGGCTCTGGATTCTCGTGTTCACGCTGGCCGTGTTCGCGATCCTGCTCGCGATGCTGCGCTACACCGCGCTCGGCCTCGAGATGCGCGCGGTGACGCAGAACCGCCGCATGGCGGCCTCGATGGGCATCGCCACCTCGCGCGTCGACGCGCTGACCTTCGGGCTCGGCTCCGGCATTGCCGGCATCGCCGGCGTGGCGCTGTCGCAGATCGACAATGTCAGCCCCAATCTCGGCCAGAGCTACATCATCGACAGCTTCATGGTCGTGGTGTTCGGCGGCGTCGGCAATCTCTGGGGCACGCTGGTCGGCGCCTTCACGCTCGGCATCGCCAACAAGTTCCTGGAGCCGGTCGCCGGCGCCGTGCTCGGCAAGATCGCCATCCTGGTTCTCATCATCCTGTTCATTCAAAAGCGCCCGCGCGGACTGTTCGCGCTCAAGGGCCGAGCGGTGGAAGCATGACCCCTCACATGCTGACGCGATCGCTGGACCGCGGCGCGACGATCTTCCTTGCCGTCGTCGCAGCCTGCGGCATCCTGATCCCGCTCTCCAACCTGCTGCTGCCCGCGGGCTCGTTCCTGCAGGTGCCGACCTATCTCGTCGCGCTCTGGGGCAAATATGTCTGCTACGCGATCCTGGCGCTCGCGATTGATCTGATCTGGGGCTATTGCGGCATCCTCTCGCTCGGCCACGGCGCGTTCTTTGCGCTCGGTGGCTATGCGATGGGGATGTACCTGATGCGGCAGATCGGCGCCCGCGGCGTCTACGGCAATCCGATCCTGCCCGACTTCATGGTGTTCCTGAACTGGCAGAAGCTGCCCTGGTACTGGTACGGCTTCGACATGTTCTGGTTCGCAGCGCTGACGGTGCTGGTCGTGCCCGGCCTGCTCGCCTTCTGCTTCGGCTGGCTTGCCTTCCGCTCCCGCGTCACCGGCGTGTATCTGTCGATCATCACACAGGCGATGACCTATGCGCTGCTGCTCGCCTTCTTCCGCAACGACTTCGGCTTCGGCGGCAATAACGGCCTGACCGACTTCAAGGACATCCTGGGCTTCAACGTCCAGGCGGAAGGCACCCGCGCGGCTTTGTTCGCGCTGAGCTGTCTGGCGCTGATCGCAGGCTTCCTGATCTGCCGCGCCATCGTCTCCTCCAAGCTCGGCAAGGTGTTGATCGCGGTGCGTGATGCGGAATCGCGCACGCGCTTCCTCGGCTACCGCGTCGAATCCTACAAGCTGTTCGTGTTTACGGTCTCGGCCTGCATGGCCGGGGTCGCCGGCGCGCTCTACGTGCCGCAGGTCGGCATCATCAATCCAAGCGAATTCGCGCCCGGCAATTCGATCGAGGCAGTGATCTGGGTGGCGGTCGGCGGCCGCGGCACGCTGGTCGGCGCCGCGCTCGGTGCCGTCGTCGTCAACTACGCCAAGACGTTTTTCACCTCGGGCATGCTCGCGCCGTACTGGCTGTTCATGCTGGGTGCGCTGTTCATCCTGGTGACGTTGCTGCTGCCCAAGGGCATTGTCGGCACCTTCAACGCCTGGTGGGACTCGTCGAAAGATAAGCGCAACGCCGCGAGCGCTGCGGCCGAAGACGGCGTCACCGAACCCAAGATGGCGGAGTAGGCGCAAATGAACGTCATGGACAACCGCGCAACCTCCGCAATGCTCTATCTCGACGGCGTGCACGTCTCGTTCGACGGCTTCCACGCCATCAACAATCTGTCGCTGACGCTCGAGCCCGGCGAGATGCGCGCCATCATCGGCCCGAACGGCGCCGGCAAGACCACGATGATGGATATCATCACCGGCAAGACCAAGCCCGACGAGGGTACGGTTCTGTTCGACGGCGTCACGGATCTGACGCGGCTCGACGAGACCCGCATCGCCGAGCTCGGCATCGGTCGCAAATTCCAGAAACCGACCGTGTTCGAGAGCCAGACGGTGCAGGACAACCTCCTGCTCGCGCTCAATGTCGACCACAGCGTCAAGGGCACGCTGTTCTGGCGCGGCAGCAAGGCCGAGTCCGAGCGCATCGACAAGGTGCTGGAGACGATCCGTCTCACCGAGGCCCGTAACCGCCTGGCCGGCAGCCTCAGCCACGGCCAGAAGCAGTGGTTGGAGATCGGCATGCTGCTGGCGCAGGACCCGAAACTGCTCCTCGTCGATGAGCCCGTCGCGGGGATGACCGACGTCGAGACGCATCTGACCGCCGAGCTGTTGAAGGAGATCAACAAGACCCACACCGTGATGGTGGTCGAGCACGACATGACCTTCGTGCGCGAGCTCGGCGTCAAGGTCACCTGTCTGCACGAAGGCACCGTGCTCGCCGAAGGAACCATCGACCAGGTTTCATCCAACGAGCGGGTCATCGAAGTCTATCTGGGACGCTGAGCGATGCTTGAAGTCAAGGATATCAATCTGTTCTACGGCGCGGCGCAGGCGCTGCGCGGCGTCTCGATCTCGGCCGAGCCGGGCAAGGTGACCTGCGTGCTCGGGCGCAACGGCGTCGGCAAGACCTCGCTCTTGCGCGCCATGGTCGGGCAATATCCGATCTCGTCGGGCGCGATCGTGCTCGACGGCAGCGACATCACCGGCCTCAAGCCCTATGAGCGGGCGCGCAAGGGCATCGGCTTCGTGCCGCAGGGCCGCGAGATCTTCCCGCTGCTGACGGTCGAGGAAAACCTCAAGACCGGCTTCGGTCCGCTCAAGCGCGAGGACAAGCACATTCCCGACGACGTGTTCTCGCTCTTCCCCGTGCTGCAATCCATGCTCGGCCGGCGCGGCGGCGATCTCTCTGGTGGCCAGCAGCAACAGCTCGCGATCGGTCGCGCGCTGGTGATGCGACCGAAATTGCTGCTGCTCGACGAGCCGACCGAGGGTATCCAGCCCTCGATCATCAAGGACATCGGACGCGCCATCTCCTATTTGCGCAACCTCGGCAACATCGCCATCGTGCTGGTCGAACAATACCTCGACTTTGCCTGCGAACTCGGCGACAGTTTTGCCGTGATGGACCGCGGCGCGGTGAAATTCACCTGCGATCGCGCCAATTTGGACGCGAGCGAGATCAGCCGCCAGATGGCGCTGTAAGCCGTTCTGCCGCGACCGGCTGGGGGAGGCTGATGCGCAGCGACGTTTCGGTCACGTCAGGAGTTTTCGAGGCAAACCGTGCCCGCGGCGCGGTGCGCTTCGACGTCCATGCGCGTGACGGCGTGACGCGGCGCGGCGTCTTGCATGAATCCGGCTCGCTGCGCGTGCGCTTTCCCTCACCTGAAGGCGAGGGGCTCTCCGGCGTGTTCGTCAACACTGCCGGCGGCGTCGCCGGCGGGGACAGTTTTGAGATCGACATCGCGGCGGGCCAGGGCTCGCGCCTGACGCTGACGACCGCGGCCGCCGAAAAGGTCTATCGCGCGCCCGGAGCGGCGGCGCGGCTCAATATTTCCTTGAAGGCCGACGCGGATGCGCATCTGTCCTGGCTGCCCCAGGAGACCATCCTGTTCAATCGCGCCCGGGTCCACCGCCGCTTCGACATCGAGCTTGATGAGGCCGCCTCGCTGCTGCTCTGCGAGATCGTTGTGTTCGGCCGCACCGCCATGGGCGAGCGGATGGAGCGGGGCGAGTTCGTCGACCGCTGGCGGCTGCGGCGTGGCGGCAGGCTGGTGTTTGCCGAGACCATCAGGCTCGACGGCAATATCGGCGCAAAACTTGGGCGATCAGCCGTCGCCAAAGGCGGTGCCGCGATCGGCACGGCGCTGATCGTGCCCGGTGACGAGGCTCTGGTCGAGCGCATTCGCGAGGCCTCGGACTCATTCTCCGGCGAGGTCGGAATCTCGGCGTGGAATGGCTTTGCAATGGCCCGGTTCTGTGCCCAAGATGCGGCGCGCTTGCGAGCCGACATGATGGCCGTGCTGGCGCGCACTGGAACGGCCCTGCCGCGACTCTGGCTGAACTGACCGGCTGAATTGACGTGTTGAACGGAAGAGATTCTTCATGAACCTGTCTCCCCGCGAAAAGGACAAGCTTCTGATCTCGATGGCGGCGATCGTGGCCCGCCGTCGGCTGGACCGCGGCGTCAAGCTCAACCATCCCGAGGCGATCGCCATCATCTCCGATTTCATCCTCGAAGGCGCACGCGACGGCCGCACCGTCGCCGAGCTGATGCAATCCGGCGCGCAGGTACTCACCCGCGACCAGGTGATGCCGGGCATTCCCGAGATGATCCACGACATCCAGGTCGAGGCGACGTTTCCGGACGGCACCAAGCTCGTCACCGTGCACGAGCCGATCAGGTAATTCGAATTCGTCATTCCGGGGCGCCCGCAGGGCGAACCCGGAATCCAGAGATTGTTGATCGAGATCCCGGCCTTCTCGCTGCGCGAGCCCCGGAACGACGAGGAGGATAGAATGATCCCCGGCGAACTCTTCATCCAGGACGGCGAGATCGAGCTCAATGCCGGCCGCAAGACCGTGACGCTGACGGTCGCCAACACCGGCGACCGTCCGATCCAGGTCGGCTCGCACTACCATTTCTTCGAGACCAACCCCGCGCTGAAATTCGACCGCAAGAAGGCCCGCGGCATGCGCCTCGACATCGCCGCCGGCACTGCCGTCCGCTTCGAACCCGGCCAGACCCGCGACGTGCAGCTCGTCGCGATGGCGGGGAAGAAGACGATCTACGGCTTCCGCGGCGATGTCATGGGGAAGCTGTGATCTCCACAGGAACGAGCGCGGCGCGGCACGGTTGAGGCGGAAACGGAGGTATTTCCCATGCTCTCACCCATCCGCCTCATCTCTGAAGCCGCCGAGCTCGCCGCGCGCCGCCATAACGGCATGGTGCGCAAGGGACGCGACAATGAGCCCTACATCAATCATCTCGCCGAGGTCGCGAACCTGCTCGCGACCGCGACTGACGGCGCCGATGCCGAGCTGGTCGCGGCCGGCTGGCTGCATGATTCGATCGAGGATACCGACACCACGCGCGAGGAGCTGGCGCAGCGACTTTCCGAGGGCGTTGCCTCGCTGGTCGCGGAGTGTACAGATGACATGAGCCTGCCGAAGGCCGAGCGGCGGCAGAAGCAAATCGAGGACGCTCCGCACAAATCGCCGGGCGCCAAGCTGATCAAGATCGCCGACAAGATCAGCAACATCGGCGCGCGCATTCATACGGATCCGACCACCGAAGAGCGTGACGACCTCGCCGACTACAGCGATTGGGCCGCGCAGGTGGTGGCCGGCTGCCGCGGCGGCAATGCGTGGCTCGATACGAAATTCGATGATGCCGTGAAAGCAGCGAAGGCCTTGCTGTGAGTCACCAAACAATCAAACGCAAACGGGGCTTGTGATGTCCGTCAAGATGAAACGTTCCGTCTATGCCGACATGTTCGGCCCGACCACCGGCGACAGGGTGCGGCTGGCCGACACCGACCTCATCATCGAGGTCGAGAAGGATTTCACCACCTACGGCGAGGAGGTGAAGTTCGGCGGTGGCAAGGTGATCCGTGACGGCATGGGGCAGTCGCAGGTCACCAACAAGCAGGGCGCGGCCGACACCGTCATCACCAATGCGCTGATCGTCGATCACTGGGGCATCGTCAAGGCCGACGTCGCGATCAAGGACGGCATGATTTCGGCGATCGGCAAGGCCGGCAATCCCGACATCCAGCCGGGCGTCACCATCATCATCGGTCCCGGCACCGACGTGGTCGCCGGCGAAGGAAAAATCCTCACCGCCGGCGGCTTCGACAGTCACATCCATTTCATCTGCCCGCAGCAGATCGAGCACGCGCTGATGTCTGGCGTCACCTCGATGCTGGGCGGTGGCACCGGCCCGTCGCACGGCACCTTCGCGACCACCTGTACGCCGGGACCGTGGCACATGGGGCGGATGATCCAGTCGTTCGATGCCTTCCCGGTCAATCTCGGCATCTCCGGCAAGGGCAACGCCTCGCGGCCCGCCGCCCTGGTCGAGATGATCAAGGCCGGCGCCTGCGCGCTGAAGCTGCACGAGGACTGGGGCACGACGCCGGCCGCGATCGACAACTGCCTCTCGGTCGCCGATGCTCACGACATCCAGGTGATGATCCACACCGACACGCTGAACGAATCCGGCTTCGTCGAGGATACGATCAAGGCCTTCAAGGGCCGCACCATCCATGCCTTCCACACCGAGGGCGCCGGCGGTGGTCACGCCCCAGATATCATCAAGGTCGCAGGGCTCAAGAACGTGCTGCCGTCCTCGACCAACCCGACCCGGCCCTTCACGCGCAACACCATCGACGAGCATCTGGACATGCTGATGGTGTGCCACCACCTCGATCCCTCGATCGCGGAGGATCTGGCATTCGCCGAGAGTCGTATCCGCAAGGAGACCATCGCTGCGGAAGACATTTTGCATGATCTCGGCGCGCTCTCGATGATGTCGTCGGACTCGCAGGCGATGGGCCGGCTCGGCGAGGTCATCATCCGGACCTGGCAGACCGCGGACAAGATGAAGAAGCAGCGCGGGTCACTGCCGCAGGACAAGGGCAAGGACAACGACAATTTCCGCGTCAAGCGCTACATCGCCAAATACACCATCAATCCCGCGATCGCGCACGGCGTGTCGAAGCTGATCGGCTCGGTCGAGAAGGGCAAGCTCGCCGATCTCGTGCTGTGGTCGCCGGCCTTCTTCGGCGTCAAGCCGGATTGCATCGTCAAGGGCGGCACCATCGTCGCAGCTCCGATGGGCGATCCCAACGCCTCGATCCCGACGCCGCAGCCGGTGCATTACCAGCCGATGTTCGGCGCCTTCGGCAAGGCGCGCACGGCATCGTCCGTGGTGTTCACCTCGAAGGCCGCGATCACCGGCGGTCTCGCGCGAAAGCTCGGCATCGAGAAGAAGCTCTATGCGGTCCAGAATACCCGCGGCAAGATCTCGAAGAAGAGCATGATCCACAACGACGCCACGCCCAATATCGAGGTCGATCCGGAGACCTATGAGGTCCGCGCCGACGGCGAATTGCTCACTTGCGCACCCGCCGAGGTGCTGCCGATGGCGCAGCGATATTTCATGTACTGAAATAGCGCCTCGACGCATGTCCCCGGCAAGCGTCCGGGGGCGGCTTTTACGGTTTTGCGTTCGATCCCGCCTGGTCTAATGTCCCGCCCGGTATCGTAACCCAGAAGAAAAGCCGGGGAGGATTTCTCGTGATCTATGTCGTTGCCACCTTGACCATCAAGCCCGAGACGCGCGCCGAATTCATTGCAGCCGCCACCGCCTGCATCAAGGAGACGCGGAAGGAGCCCGGCAATATCGCCTATGATCTGCATGAAAGCGTCACCGATCCTGCCAAGATGGTGTTCGTCGAGCAGTGGGAGAACGCCGAGGCGCTGGTGCCGCATCGTGGCATGGAGCACATGAAGACGTTCGGCCGGGTGGCGGTCAAGTGCTTCACGGCACCGCCGAAGATCGAGGTGATCACGCCCGAGAAGGTCGAGACAAGGTAACGGGGTAAAAGCGCATGATCCGGGCGACGCAGGTCAGGGGACAGCACCGCTTCACGGAAGCGCCGGCGGATACGGTGGTGCTCGATTTCGACGATCGGCACCGTCGCCGCATGGCGATGACGGGAACGCGGGGGCTCGAATTCCTGCTCGACCTGGAACAGGCGGTCGCACTGCGCGGCGGCGATGCGCTGGTGCTGGAGGACGGCCGGCTCGTCGAAGTGATCGCGGCGCCCGAGCCGCTGCTGGAAATCCGCGGCCGCGATCCGCATCACCTCATCCGCGTCGGCTGGCACCTCGGCAACCGTCATCTGCCGACGCAGATCATGGCCAAGGCCCTGCGCATTCGCCGCGATCACGTCATCGAGGCGATGGTGAAGGGCCTCGGCGCGCGCGTGATCGAGATCGAGGCACCGTTTGATCCCGAAGGCGGCGCCTATGCGGATGCCGGCCACGCGCATGGCCACGACGATCATGCGCATCATGATCACGGGCGTCATCATGACCATGGTCACGATCACCATGATCATCAGGGCCATGATCATCACGCTCATGACCACCAACACCATGATCATGCCGCGCATGATCATGGGCACGATCATCACCATCACCACGACGAGCATTGCGACCATCCCGACCATCACCACGGCCACAAGCATGCTCATGACCACAAATGAGCCGGTCAGCGCCGGCGGCCTCGCCGAGGGCGAGGCGGCGGCGCTGTACCGGCTGATGACCTGGCTGTCGCCGGCATTCCCGGTCGGCGGCTTCTCCTATTCCAGCGGCATCGAATGGGCGGTCGAGGCGGGCGACATCGTCGATACGGCCACGCTGGCCGACTGGCTCGACGCAATGCTCGGCGACGGCTCCGGCTTTTGCGACGCGACGTTTCTGGTGCATGCCTATCGTGCTGCTGAGAAGGGCGAAGATGCGACCTTGCGCGATATCGCCGAGCTCGCCGCGGCCATGGTGCCGTCGCGCGAGCGGCAATTGGAGACGAGCTCGCAGGGCCGCGCCTTCATCGACATTGCCCGCGCCGCGTGGGATGCCGATGGGCTGGATGCCATGGTTGCGGCATGCCGCGCGCCACCGGTTTATCCGGTCGCGGTCGGTGTGGTTGCCGCAATGCACGGCGTGCCGCTGGCGCC
Organism: Bradyrhizobium sp. SBR1B; assembly: GCF_014198205.1. Classification (NCBI taxonomy): domain Bacteria; kingdom Pseudomonadati; phylum Pseudomonadota; class Alphaproteobacteria; order Hyphomicrobiales; family Nitrobacteraceae; genus Bradyrhizobium; species Bradyrhizobium sp. SBR1B. Next base: position 43,113 of record NZ_JACIHC010000009.1, on the reverse strand, counting down.
GACGCTGCACGCCTTCCTGCATGCTGTCGTCTCGAACTGGATTTCCGCGGCCAGCCGCCTCATTCCGCTCGGCCAGACCGACAGCCAGCGCGTGCTGGTGAGGCTGGAAGCCGCGGTGGCCTCGACTGCGAATCGTGCGCTGAGTGCGACATTGGACGATCTCGGCAGCGCGACCTTCCGCGCCGACCTCGCCAGCCTGCGGCACGAGACACAATATACACGGCTGTTCCGCTCGTGAGAGCGGCGCAGCCCTCAACCCATCGAGAGCGAGCGAATTACATGTCGAAATCTCACGGCCCCTTGCGTGTCGGCGTCGGCGGTCCGGTCGGATCGGGCAAGACCGCGCTGATGGACCTGCTCTGCAAGACCATGCGCGAGCGCTATGACATCGCCGCGATCACCAACGACATCTACACCAAATGGGATGCCGAGTTTCTGGTGCGTTCGGGCTCGCTGACGCCGGACCGCATTGCCGGCGTCGAGACCGGCGGCTGCCCGCACACCGCGATCCGCGAGGATGCCTCGATGAATCTCGCCGCGGTGGCGGACATGCGCGCCAAGTTTCCGGGGCTCGATCTCGTGCTGATCGAGTCCGGCGGCGACAATCTCGCTGCCACTTTTTCCCCGGAGCTGGCCGACCTGACCATCTACGTCATCGACGTGGCTGCCGGCGACAAGATCCCGTCCAAGGGCGGCCCCGGCATTACCCGGTCCGACCTGCTGGTCATCAACAAGATCGACCTCGCCCCCCATGTCGGCGCCTCCCTGGAGAAGATGGACACCGACGCCAGGCGCATGCGCGGCGAGCGTCCCTTCGTCATGACCAATCTGAAGAAGAGCGAGGGCCTTGACCGCATTGTCGGCTTCATCGAGGCCAAAGGCGGCCTGAAACGGACGGGCTGACAGCGCGACGACTTGGCGCATGCTTTTTTCGCCGTTAACCTTGGGGCCGGGCCGCAGCCACGGAACAAATTTCGGACACGGCGATTAATTACCTCCGGTGCCCGGTCAATTCATCCCGGCCAGACCATCGGCCGGGCGGATTAAGCTTTCCAGGCGACCCAAGTTGCGTACCGATGCCTCCTCCTTCATTATCTCTGCCACCGGGGTTCACCCTGTTTCGGCACATGGCCGTTCGAGCGGCGTTCATATGCTCCTTGTTTATTGCCGACCTCCTGCTTTCGCCTGAGTAGTCGCGTGGTCCGGCTGGGTTTCATCATCGGTTTCATCGCTCTGCTCGGAGCCTTGCTCTCCGGGCTTGCGGCTTATCGCGTCCACGACCAGGAGCTGGCGCTGGACCGGATCGCGCTTGCGCGCGCGATCGACGTTCATGCCAGTCTGGTCCAGGACCGGCTTACCGAGCGCGAGCTGCTCGCACGCGTCGCCTCGGGCCTGTTCCGCACACCATCCGTGATCAAGCCGAACATGCTGGAGCCGCTGCGCTCGGCCATCTACGCCTTCAAGACCGATTTCGTGGTGGCCGGCTGGATCGCCCGGCTGAAGCCGAACGAGCTTACGGCGGCGCAGGCCGCCATTGGAGGCGCCGGCTTCCCCAATCCGAAGATCCGCACCTTTGACGACAAGCCGATCAATCCGGCCGAGATCACCCAGCCGATCGATGTGCTGTTGGATCTCGAGCCGCGCAGCGACGAGACCAAGGCTCTGCCTGGCCGTAGTTACGACCAGGATCAGGTTCGCAGCGCCATGTTGACACGGGCCCGGCTCGAGAAGCGGTCGGTGGCTTCGGACCCAATTCCGCTGTTGCGCGGCAACGGGCCGGTCGGGATCATTGTGGCAGCTCCCGTCATTCCCGAGGGTGCGACCGAGCCAGCCGGGTTCGTCACGTTTTCCTACGAACTCGCCTCGCTGATGCTGACCAATGACGATATGTCGTTGTTCTCGGTCGCGCTTAGGGACCCGCGGAAGGAAGGTGGCGAGCTCGTTGCCAACGACCAGGGCATCGTCTCCACGCGCATGACGACGACGGACGGGCCGACGCCATCGGCGACGCGCACGGTGAGCTTCGGCGGCCGTGACTGGCAGCTGGGTTATTACGCCAAGACCAACTCGGCGCGTCGCGCCGAGCAGACCGCGATCATCGTGGCGGCGATCGGCTTTGCGATCACCGCGATGGTGTGCGGCCTGTTTGGCTATGTCGCCTACAACAATCTGCGGCTCAGCCGGGAAATCCAGGTCAGAATCGGCTTCGAGCGCCGGCTGACCGCGGTGATCGACGAGCTCAACCACCGGGTCAAGAATATCCTTGCAGTGATCCAGTCGATCGTGACGCGCACCTTGCGTCACGGCTCGGACATCGACGTCGCCCGCGAGCTTCTGATCGGGCGCATCCATGCCATGTCCAACGTGGTCTCGCTGCTCAGCGAGAGCCAGTGGCAGGGCGTCAAGCTGAAGGGCCTGTTCGAGGCGCGCGCCATCCCCCATGCCGACCGCATCGCCGTCACGGGGCCTGATATCGCGGTCAGCGCGCGCGCGGCGCAGAGCCTCTCGCTGCTGTTCTTCGAACTCGCCTCACATTCCGACGAGGGCCTGTCGCTGGTTGGAAAACATCCGCACATCACCGCCAGCTGGACGGTGACGGGCGAGGGGTCCGACGAGGTCTTCCATTTCCGCTGGGAGGAGCTCAATACCAGCGAGGCGACCCGCCGCCCCGATTCCGATTTTGGCCTGATTCTGCTCGACCGTGTCGCCCCCGAGGCGCTCGGCGGCACCGCCAAGCGCTATTTTACCGACGCCTCCTATGTCTACGAGCTGACCGCGCCGATGGAGACGGTGATCGACATGACCGAGCGCGACCGCACGGACAAGATCTCCGCGCCGGTGAGGCCTGCGCGATAGAAGCCGCCGGCTTAAGCCTCGGCCTAACCCTTGGGGCTTAACCCTTGGGCCGCAACACCAGGTCGACCAGATTGCGGGCGTAGGCCGGCGTGATGGGCGCGATGCCGAAGACGTAGCGATAGAACAGGCTGCCATAGATCGCGTCGTAAAGATCCTCAGCCTGCCCTTCGGCCAGGATGCAGCCGTCGTTCTGGCCTGCCGCGATCATCTCGACCAGCGCGTCACGACGGAATTGCAGATAGCGGGCATAGAACAGCTCGGCCGAGCCGGTTTTGGAAATGCATTCGGAGATCACCGCGAGCTGGACCTTGCCGAACTCGCCCTGGAGCGCCTCGGCGTAGGCTGCGGCATGGCGGCGGGCGCGTGCCGCGGGGTTGCCGGAGCCCTCCGGGGGCAGCGGCAGCATCTGCGCGGCATGTTGAAGAAAGGCGTCGATCAGGAGCGCCTCGCGGGACGGCCACCATTTGTAGATCGTCATCTTGGAGACGCTGGAGTGGCGGGCGACCGCGTCGATGGTGGTAGCGGCAAGGCCGGTCGAAGCCATCAGCGCATAGGCGCTTTCGAGAATCGCGTTGCTGGTCTCGATCGACCGCGGCCGGCCGCGCCGGGGCGTGCTCTCGGTCTCCCCACCCCCGCTTTTCACCATCGCCACGCCCGGTCTCCTCACGCAGAGCTTCTCCGCATAGCGCAGCCGCTGCTTTCGGCCTAGCAGAATCGCACGATTCTCTGGCCAGAGCGTTTTCGAGCGAAGTGGATCTCGGCTCGCGTGGAACCTAAAGCGCGATGACGATTCCTCCTCATCGCATCGCGCATTAGGTCTGCTGCCGCAAGACCTTCGGCAGATCCTGCCACTTCGACCAGGCGACGTAGTAGGCCACCGCGGTCATCGCGGCGAAGCCGGCGAGGCTCACCACGATCTGCATCACCACCAGATTGGCGCTGGTGATCAGGATGAGATGGCCGGCAAACGACAGGAATACCCCGACGCAGAACACGGCGAGCCATTCCTCGCCGCATCTGATGACCGCCTGCAGCGGCTTCAATTGCAGGCCGGGATGATCGGCCGGAATGAGATGGGTCGCCAGAAAGGCGAGTGCGAGGAAGTGAAGCACGCGATAGGGCGCGAGGTTTTCCTTGTCGGTCGGCGCGATGCTGTCGAGGAGGAGGTCCGGCAGGTAAGCCGACATTGCCGGCGAATGGCGCAGCAAGGTGATGGCCATCGCGAATACGAGATAGGCGCCGGCGAGAATCCGCAGCCAGGGCATGTCGCGTAGCGCGCGTCCGGGCGCGCCTGTCACGGCGAACCAGCCCCCGAGCACCATCAGCATCTGCCAGCAGAGCGGATTGAAGGTCCATTCCTGGTCCGGATAGACCCGAAAATTCCAGTCGAACCAGCGTGCGGCAAGGTACAGCGCGACCGATGCCGCCAGGGTCAGGTTCGGCCACCGCAACAGGCCCCACAGCGCGAACGGAAAGAAGGCCATCAGCGGGATCATCAATTGCAGGAGGTCGAGGTTCAGCGGCTCCTCCTGGAGCACGAGGCCGCGGACCAGGATCCTCAGCGGGTGCTCGAGGATGCCCGAGATGTTGTATTCGTGGATGATCTCCGGCGCCATCGATTGCGAGGCGACGTAGGCGATGGTGTCGATATAGATCACGAACAGCACGACATAGGCGGCGTAGAGTCGCCAGACGCGGCGGAAGATGCGCGTCGCCGCCACGAGGTAACCCCGTTCAAGCGCCATCCGGCCGTGGATGATGGCGACGCCATAGCCGACGACGAACACGAACAGGTCGGCGGCGCCGCTGAAGCCGAAATTGCGCAGCGTCAGCAGATTGACGACGTTGTTCGGGATATGGTCGACGAAAACCGACCAGTTGGCGATACCGAGCGTCAGATACAGCCTGGCGTCGTGATGGAATGCGGCGAGGTTCGCCTTAACGGACGGTTTCATTGATTAAAATAGCTTTGGGAATCAGGGTGATACTTTTAACGGCAACTGCCTGCCCATCCGAGTAGCGTTTGCGTGATGGCTGGGGGCATCCGCCGTTATGGCGCGAAATTGCGCGGTGTCTTATGGACGTTCTGATTGATGCGCTCGGAGGACTTACAACGAAATTTTCTAACCTGTTCTTACCGCTATTCGGCGGGCTCGGCCGACGCCTCGTCAGGAACGCCGGCGCGACTCGCCATGATGCCGAGGGCGACGCCTCCGATCGCCAGGATCGGCAGCAGTCGCTTCACCCCGATGGCACGAACGATCTGCAGCCCGGTGGCGAGCAGCATGGGGTCTGCCAGCATGCTCTGCGCCGCCGACTTCGCGGCGCGCTCGGCCGCGATCTGGGCGCGCTTCTGAACCTCGCGCTTGTAGGCCCAATAAGAACCTGCCGCTGCCAGCGTCAGCAGGAAGAAGATGCCGGCGCCGGCCAGACAGGCCTGCACCGGGCCATATTTCTCCAGCACCGAGATGAAGGCGGCGGCGCAAAGGAAGCACGTCGTCACGAACAGCGCGAAGGCCGCGGCTGCGGCAAGCGAGGTCAGCCGCACCGTGGTGCCGGTGGATGCACTGATCCCGTCGATGATGCGCTGAAACATGGCCCTCGCTCCTCAGTTCCCCGCAAGCCAAACCGTCACGGGCCGACACCGGCAATGCGCCGGTGCCGACGCCTCAACACGCGTCCCGCAAATCTTACCGGCGCCAGGCGGCACCGATCAGAAAGCCGATGCCGAGCGCGAGTCCGACGGTCGCAAGCGGCCGCTGTGTGATCGCGTCTTCGAGCGTCTCCTCGATCGAGCCGTAGGCTTCCTGGGCCGCGCCCATCATTGCACTGCCGCGCTCTGACACGTCGTCGAGCGCGGTATCCATGTTCTCGCGCGCCTGGCGATAGCCGCGGCGGGCCTGCTTGCTGGTGGAATTGGCAAATGTGTTGAGCGCGTCGGTGATCTGGTCGGTGAGGGCGGCGATATCGCTTTTCACGGCTGCTACATCCTTCTCGAGGCGTTCTCTGGTGGCTTTGTCGGTCCAGTCTTTCATCCCGGCTTCGGCATCGGTCGTGGACATCGGGAGCTCCAAACTGTTGACGGCTGAGATAGCCGGAAAACGTTTCGTCGTCGGGGAAGTTCCGTTCGCGGAAACCGGTCAGTCCTGCGGAAGCTGCGGCGCATCCGCCGGCAACAGATGCTCCTTCAGGATCAGCGCGACGATCAGGAGCGGCGACGACAGGAAGGCGCCCATCGGCCCCCACAGCCAGGTCCAGAACGCGAGCGCCAGCAGCACGGCGAGCGCATTCAGCGCCAACCGCCGCCCAATGATCATGGGCGTGACGAAGTGCCCCTCCAGGAAGGTGAGACCGCCGAAGGCGAGCGCCGCCATCAGGCCGCCGCTGATGGTCGGGAAGGCGACCAGCCCCACCACGATCAGAACGGCGAACATCGCGATCGGCCCGATGATCGGGATGAAGTTGAGGGTTGCCGCAAGCGCGCCGAGCCCGGCCGGATTGGGCATGCCGGTGAGCGCGCAGACGAGGCCGGTGGCGACGCCGACCCCAATATTGATGAGGGTGACGGTCAGGAGGTAGTTGCCGAGATGGACCTCGATCTCGTTGAGGATCCGAAGCGTGCGCAGCCGGGCGTCGCGGTCGCTGAAGGTCATGATCAGCGCCCGGCGCAGGTCGCGCCAGCTTGCGATGAACAGGATCAGGGTGACGAAGAACAGCAGGAATTCGGTAAAGGTCGGTGACAGGAATTCCAGGGTCGGCTGCACCCAATCGAATTTCGGCATCTGGAAGTTCGGCAATCCTTCCGAGCCGCCGACCATAGCCTGCAGCTCGCGCCACAGTGCGAGCGGTCGGTCGAACACGTGCAGCTTGTCCTTCAATTGCGCGCCGAGCTCCGGCAGGCGCGTGCTCCATTCCATCGCGGGGGAGGCGATCAGCGCCACCACGAAGGCCACCACGGCGGTCCCCGCAACTACGATCAGAACGGCACCTACGCTGCGCGGCACCTTGTACCGCTCCAGAAAGCCCGCCGCCGGCGACAGCATGGTGCCGGTGACGAAGGCCATCACGACCGGCAGGAAGAAAGCTCTTCCAACGTAGAGCACGGTAACGACCGCAATCAGTAACAAGCCGGCAAGCGCGAAGGCGACGAACTCGGTGCGGCGGATGACCGGCGGCAGCTCGATATGGCTGTCGGGAAGCGGACTGCCTTCGCTGTTGCCGGGAATCACACGTTCACTGGGAAGGACGCGCACAATCTCTCTCCCGCACGGAAGCCTCGATCCGCGCGCCCATTTGGCGAGCTGATAATGCGCGAGCAGTGCCTCGGTTCCATCGCGGCTTCGTGAACGCGCGCTCGCTTGACTGTGACAAGGATGCCGCGCGAAGGGCCGGAACCTGTATCGCTCCCGCGGCGTTTGTTCGCAAGCGCATCACCCTGATGCACGCATCCAACGGGGCAGCACATGACAAAGTTCTCTGCAGTCCGTCGCAGCTTCTCGCCGCGCGCCGTCACCGCCTTCGCCTTCGCAACCGCTCTGCTGACGGTGCCTTTCGCTGGCGCGAGCGCGCAGACATTCGGCTATGCTCCGATGCAGCCGCAGGCATATCCGCAGGACCAGGGTTATGCGCAGGGCTACGTGAATGAAGCGCCGCAGCCGCAGGCGGCGGACGAGGATGCCCAGCTGCCCGATCGTCTGCGCAAGCAGATCGTCGGCTTCGACCGCAGCGAGCCGGCCGGCACCATCGTCATCGATACCAACAACACCTATCTCTACTACGTGCTCGGCAATGGTCGTGCGATCCGTTACGGCGTCGGCGTCGGCCGCGAAGGCTTCACCTGGTCCGGCGTGCAGAGTGTCAGCCGCAAGGCGGAATGGCCGGACTGGCATCCGCCGGCCGAGATGATTGCGCGCCAGCCCTATCTGCCGCGCTTCGTCGCCGGCGGTCCCGGCAACCCGCTCGGGGCGCGGGCGATGTATCTCGGCTCCAGCGAATACCGCATCCACGGCACCAACGATCCCTCCACGATCGGCAAGTTCGTCTCCTCCGGCTGCATCCGCATGACCAACGAGGACGTCACCGACCTGTTCAGCCGCGTCAATGTCGGCGCCAAGGTCGTGGTGCTGCCGAAGAACGCGCCGCTGATGGCCAAAGGCAGCGACCCCGCGCGTAAGCGTCCAGCCGTGACGGCGATGCCGTCGGGCCGGCAGGCGCTGAACATCGCGACGTCGGCCGTGAACTAGGAGTAAGAGTGAGCCAAATGAGCAGACGCCTGATTGGCAAAGTGGCTGGCGGTACGGCGATCATGGTCTTCGTCTCCGCCGGTCTGGCATTCGCACCGTCGGCGCACGCGGAGGATTTCTTCTCGGCGCTGTTCGGTGCGTTCGGAGGGCGGCTTCCACAGATCCGGACGCCGTTCCCTGGCGATGACATGCCGCGCTACGATGTCCCCCGGCAACGCGCCGCCTATGGCGGCGGCACGGCCTATTGCGTGCGCGGCTGCGACGGCCGCTACTTCCCGGCGCAGGGCAATGATGCCGAGAGCAAGGCGCAATCCTGCAAGAGCTTCTGCCCGGCTTCCGAGACGTCGCTGGTCTATGGCGGCAACATCGACGACGCCACGACCGACAAGGGAAAATCTTATTCCGAATTGCCCAATGCGTACCGCTATCGCAATGAGATTGTCGCGGGCTGCACCTGCAACGGCAAGGATCCGGTCGGGCTTGCGCAGGTCAAGGTCGAGGACGATCCTACCCTGCGCAAGGGCGATATCGTCGCCGGCGCCGATGGCCTGGTGGTCGCCAGCCGCAATGCCAACGACCGCCGCGGCGTCGCGATGAATTTTTCGCCGCTGCCGGAATCGGTGCGCGCCAAATTCCGCCAGGTGCCGGTGGTGGCGAAGGAGTAGGGCGGCGGGTTCACGTGGGGCCCAGCGCTACCGCCTCAATCTCCGCTGTCATCCCGGACAAGCGAAGCGCAGATCCGGGATCCATAACCACAGGGAGGAGTTACGGCACGAGCCGGCGACCAGGAGTCTTCGCCAAACTACTCCCTGTGGTTATGGATCCCCGCGTTCGCGGGGATGACGCCGGAGGTGTAGGGGCAGCTTCTATCTAACCAATGTTACGCCGCGCGGATCTTGCCGAGGAAGTCACTGACTTGATGGCCGAGCTGGCGGCTCTGGCTCTCCAGCATCTCGGAGGGCTGCTTCACATTGTCGGCGGCTGCGGCGGCAGCGTCCGCATCGGCTTTGACGCCGGTGATGTTGTCCGAGACGTTCTTGGTGCCCTGCGCCGCGAATTGCGTGCTGCGCGTGATCTCCTGCGTCGCCGCACCCTGCTCCTGCACGGCGGCGGCAATGGCGGTCGCCACTTCGTTCACTTCGCCGATGATGCCGCCGATGGTCTGGATCGCGTTGATGGCGTCGCCCGCGACTTTCTGGATGTCGGCGATCTGCTCGGAGATCTCCTCGGTCGCCTTCGCGGTCTGGCTTGCCAGCGACTTCACTTCGGAGGCGACCACGGCAAATCCGCGGCCGGCTTCGCCGGCGCGCGCCGCTTCGATGGTGGCGTTGAGCGCGAGCAAATTGGTCTGCGCCGCGATGGTGTTGATGAGGCCGACCACCTCGCCGATGCGCCCCGCCGATTGCGCCAGCCCCTGAACGGTGCTGTCGGTCTCGCGCGCCTGCGTGACGGCGCGGCCGGCGATGCCTGCGGCATGGGCGGCCTGCTGGCTGATGTCGTTGATTGAGGCCGAGAGCTCCTCGGCGGCGGCGGCGACGCTGTCGACGCTCATGGAGGCGTCGTTGGAGGCCTTGCCGGCGACCTGCACGCGGTCGTTGGTCTGGCGCGACACGGCAGAGAGGTCGCCCGAGGTCTTGCGCATCTCGCCGGAGGCTTCGCTCAATTCGCCCAGCGTCTTGCGCACTGCGCCCTCGAACTCGCCGACATAGGCCTCGACGGCGCGCTGGCGTGCGGCGGCGCCCGTATTGCGCTCGCGTTCCTGCTCTTCGATCTTGAGCTTGTCGGTGGCCTGCTGCTTGAAGGTCTCCAGCGCGCCAGCCAGTGCGCCGATCTCGTCCTGGCGATCGAGATAGCCGCTGTCGACGGCAAGGTCGCCGCCGGCGACCTTCAACATGGCGTCGCGGATGGTGTTCAGGGGATGGATCACGCGGCGGCTCACGAGCATGACAGCGCCGACGGCAAGGCCGATGGCGAGCGCCAGCAATCCGAGCTGCACGATCAGCGCGCGCTGCGCAGCGCCGCGCTGCTCCAGCGTATGGACCTTGGCGGCGTCGAGGGCGGCTTCCGCCACGGTGACAGCGCTGGAAAGGCGGCCGACCGTGAGCGGGCTCCATTGGTTGGCGGTCATCTCGGCCTTCTCGCCCTTGACCAGCGTGTCAGCGAGGCGATCCCGCAGGGTCAGGTATTGCGGCTCGAAATAGGCAGTCTTGGCCGCGGCCATGGCGGAGACGAGCGCGGGCGGCAACTGCATGCCCGAGGCTGACAATTCCAGCGCCTTCCACGTCGCCGACGTGCCGCCGACATGCTGGGTGTAGCTGTTGCGGGCTTCCGGTGTGATCTTGCCGGCGGCAAGACCGGTCGAGACGACCAGCGAAGCTTCGCCCGCGGTGTTGCGGAGCAGCCAGGCGTTCTGCTTGATCGACAGCAATTGGTCGATCACGGGGTCCTGGTGATTGACGGTGGCGGCCAGGACGTTCGACAGCTTGTCGAGCGTTTCGAGCAGGCCGCCCGTCGTCTCCATATATTCCTTCGGCAGACCGGTACGACGCTGATCCCTGGGCTTGGCCATATCCGCCCAGAACTGTTTCTGCTCTTCGGTCAGCAGCTTGTGGAGGCGCGCGAGCTCCGGCACCAGCGTGGCCGATTGCGGGAAGTCCATGACCGGCAGCAGCTCCAGCGCGCGTGCCATTGCGGGCATCTCGGTGTCCCGGATCGCGCGCAGATATTTTTCGATCTCGGCATCCATCGGTTCGGCCGAGCTGAGGAGCCGTGTCGTGGTCGAGCGGTCGGTGCGCAGGCTGTGCATCGCCTTGAACAGATCGGCGGATGCGTCGGCGGTCTTCGAGATGCGGTTGGCGGTCTTGAGGCGATCCCAGGATTCATAGGCAGTGAGCGAGAGCGCGAGCACCACGCAGGCCGACGTGATCGCGATCACCGCCTTCAGCAGCGCGGATACGGTCAGACGATTCAGCATCGAAGTCCCCAATTCCCATTGCAAAACTCAAAAAGACGCCCGGCAACATCGACAAACGGGGGCGCGGCAGATCGGCAATCGCATGCCGTTTGCGGCTCAGAGCGCAAACGGCCCTCCGATCTGAATGCAAAAGGGTAAAATTTTAGGCAGGCCGTCCGATCGTAGAAGTACGTATTTACTAGAAGTTGCAGTGGGTTGCCGCGATGGAACCGGTGCGGGAGACAGGCGTTAGGATGGTGGTCGCAATTTGCCTGAAGGGGGTCTCGCGATGCTGGTGGGCGTGCTCGTCACTTTTCTCGTCGTTATTCTCGTCCTTTATCTCATCAACATGCTGCCGATGGACGGCCGCGCCAAGCAGATCGCGCGCGTGGTCGTCATCATCATCGGCATCGTCTCGCTGCTGAAATATCTCGCGGTGTTCTAGCAAGGGATCATAGCCCGGATGAGCGAAGCGACATCCGGGCTGCCGCTCCTAGACAAAAAAGCCCCGGCTTTCGCCGGGGCTTCGTTCGTGCCGCTTTAGTGCAGCGACTTGAGCCAGTCGTCGACATCCTGACGAACCTGGTCCTTGGCCTTGCCGTAACGTTCCTGAAGCCGGCCTTCGAGCTGCTCGCGGCGTCCCTCGATCAATTGGAGGTCGTCGTCGGTGAGCTTGCCCCACTTCTCCTTGGCCGATCCCTTGAACTGCTTCCAGTTTCCTTCGATTCGATTCCAGTCCATGACCATCTCCCAATGGTTGATGGCACGACAACGCGAGCGCCGCGCAGCCTGTTCCGCGCTGCGCCGCGACGTTTCGCCCAACAAAAAAGCCCCGGCAAGGGCCGGGGCTTTTGACGTTTCTGTGACTTTCGCTCAGCCGTTCGCCTTGGCCTCGCGGCGGCGCGCGGTAAGAATGTATTCGGTGTAGCCGTTCGGCTGCTCGCGGCCCTTGAAGATGAGGTCGCAGGCGGCCTTGAAGGCGACGCCGTCGAAGGCGGGCGCCATCGGCTTGTAGATGGCATCGCCGGCGTTCTGCTTGTCGACGACGACCGCCATGCGCTTGAGCGATTCCATCACCTGCGCCTCGGTGATCACGCCCTGGTGCAGCCAGTTGGCGAGATGCTGGCTGGAGATGCGCAAGGTGGCGCGGTCTTCCATCAGGCCGACATCGTGGATGTCGGGCACCTTGGAGCAGCCGACGCCCTGGTCGATCCAGCGCACGACGTAGCCGAGGATGCCCTGGCAGTTGTTGTCGATCTCCTGCTTGACGTCATCGGGCGCCCAGTTCGACTTCGACACCGGAATGGTGAGGATGTCCGAAAGCTTTGCGCGCGGTCCGCCTTTGGTGAGCTCTTCCTGGCGAGCGATCACGTTGACCTGGTGGTAGTGCAGCGCGTGCAGCGTCGCCGCAGTCGGCGAGGGCACCCAGGCGGTGGTGGCGCCGGCCTGCGGATGGCCAAGCTTCTGCGCCAGCATGTCCGCCATCTTGTCGGGGGCGGCCCACATGCCCTTGCCGATCTGGGCATGGCCGGGCAGGCCACAGGTCAGGCCCATGTCGACGTTCCAGTCCTCATAGGCCTTGATCCAGGCCTGCGCCTTCATCTCGTTCTTGCGGATCATCGGGCCCGCTTCCATCGAGGTGTGGATCTCGTCGCCGGTGCGGTCGAGGAAGCCGGTGTTGATGAACATGATGCGCTTGGAGGCGCGCTGGATGCAGGCCTTGAGATTGATGGTGGTGCGGCGCTCCTCGTCCATGATGCCGACCTTGAGCGTGTTCTCGGGCAGCGACAGCATCTTCTCGACGCGATCGAAGATCTCGCAGGTCAGCGACACCTCGTCCGGGCCGTGCATCTTCGGCTTGACGATATAGGCAGATCCGGTGCGGCTGTTCTTGACCTTCGAATTGCCCTTGAGGTCGTGGATGGCGAGCAGGCCGGAGACGGCGGCGTCCAGAAGGCCTTCCGGAATCTCCTCGCCCTTCTCGTCCAGCACCGCGTCGGTGAACATGTGGTGACCGCAATTGCGCATCAGCAGCAGGCTGCGGCCGTGCAGCTTCACCTCGCCCTTGCCGTCAGGCGTCTTGTAGCTGCGGTCGGCGTTGAGCGAACGCGTCAACGTCTTGCCGCCCTTCTCGAAATCGGCCGACAGCGTGCCGTTCATCAGGCCGAGCGTGTTGCGGTAGACCAGCACCTTGTCTTCGGCATCGACGGCTGCGACCGAGTCCTCCATGTCGAGGATGGTGGAGACCGCGGATTCCATGATCATGTCGGCGACGCCGGCCGGATCGTCCTTGCCGATCGCGCTGCTGCGGTCGATCTTCACCTCGACATGCAGGCCGTTGTTGGCGAGCAGTACCGCGCTCGGCGCGGCCGCATCGCCCTGGAAGCCCGCGAACTGCGCCGCGTTCTTCAGTGCGGTGGCGTTGCCGCTCTTCAGCTTCACCGCGAGCTGGCCCGCGACGACGCTATAGGCGGTGACGTCGGTATGGCTGCCGGTTGCGAGCGGCACGGCGGCGTCGAGGAACGCCTTGGCCTTGGCGATCACCTTGTCGCCGCGCGCTTTGTTGTAACCCTTGCCGCTCTCGGCAGCATCGTGTGGGATCGCGTCGGTGCCGTAGAAGGCGTCATAAAGCGAGCCCCAGCGTGCGTTCGCCGCGTTGAGTGCATAGCGCGCATTGGTGAGGGGCACGACGAGCTGCGGGCCGCAGATCTTGCCGATTTCCTCGTCGACATTGGCGGTCTCGACCTTCTGCGTCGCCGGCTCCGGAACGAGGTAGCCGATCTCCTTCAGGAAGGCGGTATAGGCGTTGAGGTCGAACGCCTTGCCCTTGCTGGCGCGGTGCCAGTCGTCGATCTTGGCCTGCAACGTGTCACGCACCGCCAGCAGCGCACGGTTCTTCGGCCCCAGATCCCTGATGATGGCGGCAAGCCCGGCCCAGAACGCATCCGGCGCGATCCCCGTTTTCGGGGCCGCTTCCTTGGCGATGAAATCAAACAGGACGGGAGCGATCTTCAATCCGTGGGCGTCGACGCGTTTCATGATGGGCTTTCTTGTTGGAAATGGCTGTTTTTGGCTGCTTTTGACCCGACAGCAGCAAAATGCGCCCACAAGGGAGCGGCTTTCGGGGTCTATTAGCCCCAAAATCGGGGCGGTGAGAAGACCCCCAATGAGTTGTCAAAATGTCAAGAGGAGGTGTGGGCCCCACGCACCGGTGTCATTCCCCGCGAAAGCGGGGAATCCAGTACGCCGCAGCTTCTCCGTATCCCAAAGCTGTCTCTGGAATACTGGGTCGCCCGGTCAAGCCGGGCGACGACGGCCCTAGATATTCGCGGCGAGGTCGACGGCCTCGTCGAACAGCACGCCAGTGTTCTTCAGCATCTGCTCGATCTCGTCGGCCGCCTCGGCGACTGTTCGGGTCGAGGTGTCGATCACGAGCTCGGCCGCCTGCGGTGCTTCGTAGTCGTTGCCGATGCCGGTGAACGACGCCAGCGCGCCGGCGCGGGCCTTCTTGTAGTGCCCCTTGGGATCGCGATCCTCGCAGACCTCCGCCGGCGTCGCGACATGGATCTCGCGGAAGGCGGTGTCGGCGATGCGGCGCGCCGCGGCGCGGTCCTCGCGCGCGGGCGAGACCGCGGCGACGATGGCGATATGGCCGTTACGCGCGAGATGCGTTGCGACTTCGGCAAGGCGGCGGATGTTCTCGCTGCGATCAGCAGTGGAGAAGCCGAGATCGCTGTTGAGCCCGGCGCGCAGCGTGTCGCCGTCGAGCAGGATCGGCGAGCCGCCATTGGTGAACAGCCTCCGCTCCAGCGCCTTGGCGAGCGTCGACTTGCCCGACGCCGGCAAGCCGGTGAGCCAGACCACGGCGCCGTTGTGCTGATAGCGCGCGGAGCGCTCGTCGGGACGAAGCGCGGATTCCACCGGCACGATGTCGACGGGCACGGCGCGCTGGCCGGCATCGACCGACAGCACGAGACCGCCACCGGCGATGCGCCCGGAGACTTCGATCACGAGACGGCCGGTGCGCGGATTCTCGGTGTAGGGATCGGTGGCAATCGGATTCGACAGCGAGATGTCGATCTCGCCGACATGGTTGCGTCCGATCGCCTTGTTCTCGCTGCTCGAGAGCTCGCCGGGATCGACCGCCTTCTCGATCGCCACGACGGTGGCGCGGCTTTCCTTCGGCCCGCAGCGAACCAGCAGCTGGTCGCCCTTGGCGAGCGGCTTGTCGTGCAGCCAGAAGATACGCGCACGCAGCCGGCGCGTCTCGCGCGGGGCGCTGCCGGCATGCGCGACGATGTCGCCGCGCTCGATGAACAATTCGCGGTCGAGCGTGATGCCGACCGAGCGGCCCGCGCCCTGTCGTCCCGCAACCGGCGTCGCCGGCCAGCTCTCGACCGTCTTGATCTTCGCGATCTTGCCGGCCGGCATGATCACGATCTCGTCGCCGGCAATGAGGCTGCCGGACTCGATGCGGCCCGCCACGATGCGGCGGTCGTCGAACTTGTAGATCGCCTGCACCGGCAGCCGCAGCGCCAGCGCTTCCAGCGGCCGCGCCGGTTCGAGGGCATCGAGCGCCTCGACAACCGTCGGGCCCTTATACCAGGAGATACGGTCGGTGCGCATCGCAACGCCGTCGCCGTCGCGCGCGGAGATCGGGATCACGGCCGTGGGCTTTACGCCGAGGCCGTTCAGATGTGCGGAGATCTCGTCGCTGATCTCCTTGAAACGCTCTGCGGAGAAGTCGACGCGGTCCATCTTGTTGACGACGATCGCGACCTGCTTCACGCCGAGCAGATGCAGGAGATAGCCGTGCCGCCGTGTCTGGTCGCGCACGCCTTCGAGCGCGTCGATGATCAGCACCGCGCCGTCCGCCTGGGAGGCGCCGGTGATCATGTTGCGCAGGAATTCGGCGTGGCCGGGCGCGTCGATCAGAACGATGTCGCGCGAATTGGTGCGGAAGCGGATCTGCGTGGTGTCGATGGTGATACCCTGGTCGCGCTCGGTCTGCAGCGCATCGAGCAGGAACGACCATTCGAACGGCATGCCGCGCCGCGCGCTGACGGCTTTGAGCATTTCGAGCTTGCCGTCGGGCAGGCTGCCGGTCTCGTGCAAGAGGCGGCCGACCAGCGTCGATTTGCCGTGGTCGACGTGGCCGACGATGACGATGCGGACCTGCGGACGGGTGGTGCCGTTCGGGGTGGCCGGCGAAGTGGGAGTGACGATCATGTTCATATCGCGCTCGCGTCCTGAGATCAGAGATAGCCGGCGACGCGCAGGCGCTCGAAGGCGTCCTCGGTCTCGTGGTCGAGTGCGCGGCCGGCGCGCTCCGGCACCTTGGTCTGCTCGAGCTCGATCAGGATCTCGTCGATGTTGGACGCGGTCGATGCGACCGGATTGGTGATGTCCTGATCCCCCAGCGAGCGATAGCGCTTGCCGTCCTTGGCGAGATACAGCGGGATGATCGGGATGTTCTCGCGCTTGGTGTAGGCCCAGATATCGGCCTCGGTCCAATGCAGGATCGGATGGATGCGCAAATGCGCGCCTTGCGGCGGCGATGCGTTGAAATGGTCCCAGAACTCCGGCGGCTGGTCGCGCACGTCCCAATTGCCTTCGAGCCCGCGCGGCGAGAACACACGCTCCTTGGCGCGCGTTGCCTCCTCGTCGCGGCGGATGCCGGCGATCAGGCCGTCAAAGCCGAATTTGTCGAGCGCCATCTTGAGGCCTTCGGTCTTGCGCGCAGCGGAGCGGGCGGCCGGCGGCAGCGTCGGATCGACGGCATCGATGGGCGGGCAGGGCTCGACGCGCAGATCGAGATCCCACTCTTTGCCGTAGTGATCTCGAAAACGGTACATCTCCGGAAACTTCTTGCCGGTGTCGACATGCAGCGCCGGGAACGGCACGCGGCCGAAGAACGCCTTCCGCGCCAGCCAGATCATGACGTTGGAGTCCTTCCCGAGCGACCACAGCAGCGCGATCTTCTTCAGCCGGGCGAACGCCTCGCGGAAGATGTAGATGCTCTGCGCCTCGAGCTGGTCGAGATGGTCCATGCTGGGGGCAAGGTCAGCAGAAAATTCTTGCGTGCGTGCGCGCTCGGCCGGGGCCGCGCTGCTCAGTCCGCTCGCTGCGGAATCGTCCTTGAGAAGATGCATCTCTGCCACTTTGCGTTTGGAGGCGAAAATTCTATAGTTGCGGTGCGGAAGAGAAGAAAAAATTTTCTCTTTGCGCGCTCGAAATGACACATATATAGAAAATAATTCCAGTCAACCCCGGATGTGGGGGAAGCGAGTATCGCATGCGGTTCTTGCCGGTGTTTCTCGATCTCAAGGCCGGTCCGGTGATCCTCATCGGCGCGGGTGAGCTTTTGCGTGCCAAGCTGCGCGTGCTCTCTGCCGCCGGTGCGCGCATCCGCGTGCATGCGATCGACGGCAATCATGAGCTGGGCCTGAACTCCGGGGATGCGGCGCGTATCGAGATCGCGTCGGGCGATCCGCTCACTGCCGATCTCGCGGGAGTCATCGCCGTCGTCTGCGCAGGCGCGGGTGATGTCGGCGTGGCGATGTCGGTTCGCGCCAAGGCGCTCGGGCTGCCCGTCAACGTCATGGACGATCTCGAACATTCCAGCTTCATCTTTCCCGCGATCGTCGATCGCGGCGATGTCGTGGTCGCGGTCGGTACCGGCGGCACTTCGCCCGTCGTGGCACGGCGCGTGCGGGAGAAGATCGAGGCGCTGCTGCCGGCCCGTATCGGCGAGCTTGCCGAGTTCATCGGTGGCTTCCGCAAGTCCATCAACGAGCGCATCACTGAGTTTCCGCTGCGCCGCCGGTTCTGGGAGCACGTCATCGACGGCCCGATCGGCGCCGCCGTGCTCGGCGGCCGTAGGAGCGAGGCGGATGCCGCGCTCAAGGCAATTGCCGATCCCTCCGAATTCGCGCGTGCCGAAAAGCCGGAAGGCTCGGTCGCGCTGGTTGGCGCCGGTCCTGGCGATCCCGATCTTCTCACCATCAAGGCGCTGCGCGCATTGCAGGATGCGGACATCGTCTTCCATGACGAGCTGGTCTCGGGCGAAATTCTCGACCGCATCCGCCGCGACACCACGCGCGTTCCGGTCGGCCGCCGCGTCGGCAAGCCCGGCATCGGCCAGGACGCCATCAACAAGCGCATGATCGAAGCGGCGCAAGCCGGCCAGCGGGTGGTGCGGCTGAAGGGCGGCGATCCCTTCGTGTTCGGCCGCGGCGGCGAAGAGGTTGAAGCCCTGCGCGCGGCAAGTGTCGCCTATTCGATCATTCCGGGCATCACCGCGGGGCTCGGCGGCGCCGCCGATTTCGAGGTGCCGCTCACTTATCGTCATGAAGCGACCCGCATCACCTTCCTCACCGCGCACAAGGCGCGCGATGCGGAAGTCGTGGACTGGTCGACGCTGACCGACACCAAAATGACCGTCGTGGTCTATATGGGCATGACCGCCGCGCCCGCAGTGCGCGCCGGCCTGTTCGCCGCCGGCCGTTCGCCGGAGACGCCGGTCGGCGTGTTCGCGCGCGTGAGCCGTCCCGATGCGCAAGGCGCGATCGGCACGCTGCGCGACCTTCCCGAACTGGTGCGGCGGGTCAGCGGCGGTCCCGCCATTCTCATCATCGGCGAGGTGGTCCGGCATGCCGGTTCCCTTCGTCGCGAAACCCCAAAGCAAATCATCTCTGACCTATTGGATGCAGCCGAATGACCTCGCCGCTTGAACAGAAGAAGATCAAGATCGCCGGCCCCTCGATCGTGACCGCCAACCGGACCTGGGACGGCATCGTGGTTTATCGCACCGCCGCCAAGAGCTGGTCTGCGGACCTGTCGGAAGCTGCGATCGTGCGCAACTCCGACGAGGCCAAGGCGTTGCTTGCGGAGTCCGTCGCCGATGACGTCGGCGCGATCGGTCCCTATATCGCCCCGGTGCAGGTCGGCGCGGATGGCAAGATCGAACCCGGCAATCTGCGCGAACAGATCCGCCGCACCGGTGTGACCATCGGACAGTCGGCCCAGGTTTAAGGCGCTTTCTTATGTATGCTTACGACGAAATCGATCGCACGCTCGTCAACGAGCGCGTCTCGGAGTTCCGCGACCAGGTGAAGCGGCGCCTCTCCGGCGAGCTCACCGAGGACGAGTTCAAGATTCTGCGCCTGCAGAACGGCGTCTATCTGCAACTGCACGCCTACATGTTCCGCGTCGCGATCCCCTATGGCACGCTGGCGACGAACCAGCTGCGGGCGCTCGCCCATGTCGCGCGCAAATATGACCGCGGCTATGGCCATTTCACCACGCGGCAGAACATCCAGTTCAACTGGATCAAGCTCGCCGAATTGCCGGACGCGCTGGAAGATCTCGCCAAGGTCGGCATCCACGCGATGCAGACCTCCGGCAACAACATGCGCAACGTCACCTCGGATCAGTGGGCCGGCGTCGCGCCGGGTGAGATCGAGGATCCCCGCATCTGGTCCGAGCTGATCCGCCAGCACACCACGCTGCATCCCGAATTCTCGTTCCTGCCGCGCAAGTTCAAGATCGCGATCACCGCGTCGGACCACGACCGCGCCGCGATCAAGATCCACGACATCGGCCTTCGCCTGATCAAGAACGAGAAGGGCGAGACCGGCTTCGAGGTGCTGGTCGGCGGCGGTCTCGGCCGCACGCCGTTCATCGCCAAGACCATCAAGCATTTCGTGCACGGCCGCGATATCCTGAGCTATATCGAGGCGATCCTGCGCGTCTACAATCAGTATGGCCGCCGCGACAACATCTACAAGGCGCGCATCAAGATCCTGGTCCATGAGCTCGGCATCGAGAAGTTCTCCCGCGAGGTCGAGGAGGAGTGGCAGCACATCCGCAACTCCTCGCTCCAGATCGACGACGAGGTGATCGAGGACATTCGTTCGCGCTTCTCCTATCCTCCTTACGAAAAGCTGCCGCACATGCCGGACGAGCTTCGGCAGGCGGCGGCCGATCCCGACTTCGAAGCGTGGCGCAAGAACTCGGTCTCTCCGCACAAGAACCAGGGCTATGCCATCGTCACGATTTCGCTGAAGCCGATCGGCGCGCCTCCGGGCGATGCCACGGCGGAGCAGATGGATGCGCTGGCCGATCTCGCCGACAGATATTCCTTCGGCGAAATCCGCGTCGGCCACGAGCAGAACCTGGCGCTGCCGCACGTCGCCAAGCGTGACCTGCCGGCGCTGTGGAAGGCGCTCGACAAGCTTGGCCTCGCGACGCCGAACGTCAACCTGATCACCGACATCATCGCCTGCCCGGGTCTCGACTATTGCTCGCTGGCGAATGCGCGCTCGATCCCGATCGCGCAGGAGCTGACGCGGCGCTTCGCCAACCACGAGCTCGCCAACCTGATCGGCCGGCTCCACATCAACATCTCCGGCTGCATCAACGCCTGCGGCCATCACCATGTCGGCCATATCGGCATTCTCGGCGTCGAGAAGAACGGCGAGGAGGTCTACCAGATCACCATTGGCGGCCGTGCCGACGAAAACGCTGCGCTCGGGAACCTGATTGGACCGGGCGTCAAGTTCGACGAGGTCGCCGACGTCGTCGAGGACATCGTGGAAGCCTATCTGGCGCTGCGCGAGCGGCCCGAAGAGCTGTTCATGGACACCGTGAAACGCCTCGGCGTCGAACCCTTCAAGGAGCGCGTTTATGCCACTCGTTAACGGCGGAAAGATCACGGGCGACAGTTTCGTCAAGCTGGCCGTGGACACGCCGCTGCCCGAGGGCGGCGACATCCTGGTGCCGGCCGAGCGCTTCATCGACGAGGCCGATGCGCTGCTCAAGCGCGCCGGCAAGGTCGGCGTGATCTGGCCGAACAACCGCGACATCGCCGAACTGGTCCCCTATCTCGGCAAGATCGCCGTCGTCGCGCTGGTGTTCCCGACCTTCCGCGACGGCCGCGCCTACAGCCAGGCCCGCCTGCTGCGCGAGCGCTACAATTACCGCGGCGAATTGCGCGCCACCGGCCAGGTGCTGCGCGACCAGTTCGTGTTCATGCTGCGGGCCGGCTTCGATTCCTTCGACGTCAAGAAGCAGGCCGACGCGGAAGCCTTCATGCAGACCGCCAAGCGCTATTCGGTGTTCTACCAGCCGACCGGCGATGGCCGCATCACGGCCTTGCACCGGCGCATGCAGCTGCGCCATTCCGAGGGCGTCGGCACGTGAACGCGATCGCGCCTCAGGTTTCGCCGACGTCCGCCTCTGCGCTGCCGTCTGCGGACGAACTCGATCGCGCGCTGCGCGATGCCTCGCCCGCGGAGATCGTCGCCGCGGCGCTGAAGACGGTCGGGCGCGAAAAGCTTGCGCTGGTGTCGTCGTTCGGCACGGAATCGGCGACGCTGCTGAAGGTCATGGCGGATGTCGACCCCGCGATTCCCGTGGTCTTCCTCGATACCGGCTGGCTGTTCGAGGAGACGCTGGCCTATCGCGACACGTTGATCGCGACGCTTGGCCTGAAGGATGTCCGCTCGATCAAGCCCGCCGAAGAAACATTGTCGCGTGACGATCCCGATCGCGACCTCTGGTTCTCCGATCCCGACGCCTGCTGTCGCATTCGTAAAGTCGAGCCGCTGGCGCGGGCATTGAAGCCGTTCTCGGCCTGGCTCAACGGCCGCAAGCGCTTCCAGGGCAATGCGCGCGCCGACATTCCGGTGGTTGAAGACGATGGCGTGCGGTTGAAGTTCAACCCCTTCGCCAACGTCTCGCGCGAGGAACTGGAGGCCATCTTCGTCCGCGCCAAATTGCCGCGTCATCCACTCGCCGCCTCCGGTTTCCTGTCGGTTGGGTGTATGCCTTGCACGAGCAGAACGGCCGAGGGTGAGGATGAACGTGCTGGTCGCTGGCGCGGCCGGGCCAAGACAGAATGCGGCATCCACACGATGAAGACTTCGTAGCACAGTCACGCTGCCACGCTGCGAACAAGAAAATCCGGTTTCGTTGACTTAAGCGTGTTTCGCCGCGAGTTTCGCCTGCCTTCGCTGACACCGATGTCGTCGAAGTGAATGGAGATGGACATGATGCGCCGTATCGTTCCGCTCGCTGCAGGACTTCTCGCGACGGTTTTTGTGGCAAGCGCGGCTCTCGCTGCCGACATCAATCTGCTCAACGTGTCGTATGATCCGACGCGCGAGCTTTATGCCGAATTCAACAAGGCGTTCGCGAACGCCTATCAGAAGGAAACCGGCAAGAGCGTCGAGGTCAAGCAGTCGCATGGCGGCAGCGGTTCGCAGGCGCGCGCGGTGATCGACGGATTGCAGGCCGATGTGGTGACGCTCGCGCTCGCCTACGACATCGACGCGATCGCCGGCAAGGGCCTCACGGCGACGGACTGGCAGAAGCGGTTGCCGCAGAATGCGTCACCCTACACCTCCACCATCGTGTTCCTGGTGCGCAAGGGTAATCCCAAGGCGATCAAGGATTGGGACGATCTGATCAAGCCGGGCGTTGCCGTGATCACGCCGAACCCGAAGACGTCGGGTGGCGCGCGCTGGAATTATCTGGCGGCCTGGGGCTTTGCGCAGAAGAAATACGGCTCCGCCGACAAGGCCAAGGATTTCATCGGCAAGCTCTACCAGCAGGTGCCGGTGCTCGATACCGGCGCGCGCGGCGCCACCGTGACCTTCGTCGAGCGCGGCGTCGGCGACGTGCTGCTGGCCTGGGAGAACGAGGCGTTTCTCGCCCTGAAGGAATTCGGCCGGGAGAAATTCGAGATCGTGGCGCCGCCGCAATCCATCCTCGCCGAGCCGCCGGTCGCGATCGTCGACAAGGTTGCCGATAAAAAAGGCACCCGCAATGCCGCCGATGCCTACCTCCAGTACTGGTACACCAAGGAGGGGCAGGAGATCGCCGCGCGCAACTTCTACCGCCCGCGCGATGCCGACATTGCCAAAAAATACGAAAATGCCTTCGCAAAGGTCGAACTATTCACGATCGACGACGTTTTCGATGGTTGGACCAAGGCGCAGAAGGAACATTTTGCCGACGGCGGCATCTTTGACCAGATCTATAAGAACTGATCTGGCGCTGTCTTAATGGGCTTTAGCAGGGGGCCTGGTGAGCGCACTCGCAGCACGACGCCGGACATTGCCGGGCTTCGGTCTCACCATGGGACTGACGCTTTCCTGGCTGTCGATCATCATCCTGATTCCGCTCGCCGGGCTGTTCCTGAAATCGCTCGAGCTCAGCCCCGAGCAATTCTGGAACATCCTCTCCAGCCGCCGCACCCTGAATGCCCTCAGGGTTTCCTTCGGCCTTGCGTTCGCGGCGGCCTGCGTCAACCTCGTCATGGGCAGCATCATCGTCTGGGCGCTGGTGCGCTACCGCTTCCCCGGCCGGCGGCTGTTCGACGCCATCGTCGACGTGCCCTTCGCGCTGCCGACGGCGGTCGCTGGCGTCGCGCTGACTGCGCTGTTCGCCGAGAAGGGCTGGCTCGGGGCACCGCTCGCGGCGCTCGGCATCAAGGTGGCCTTCACGCCGGTCGGCATCTTCGTCGCCATGATCTTCATCGGCATTCCCTTCGTGGTGCGCACGGTGCAGCCGGTGCTGCAGGATCTCGACCCCGAGATCGAGGAAGCCGCGGGAAGCCTGGGCGCCAGCCGCTGGCAGACCATCATCCGCGTGATCCTGCCCTCGCTTGCGCCGGCGCTGCTCACCGGGCTCGCGCTCGCCTTTGCCCGCGCGGTCGGTGAATACGGCTCGGTGATCTTCATTGCCGGCAATCTGCCGAATGTCTCCGAGATCGCGCCGCTCTTGATCGTGATCCGGCTGTCCGAGTTCCGCTACGCCGACGCGACCGCCATCGCGGTGGTCATGCTCGTCGTCTCCTTCGTCATCATTTTCGCCGTCAACCGGCTCCAGCGCTGGGCGCGGAGCCGGATTCCGGCGCGCTGAGGAGGATGCGATGACGATGCAGATCGCAGACTCCGTGTCGCTCTCGGCTCCCGACGCCAAGGCACGTGCGAGGGCCCGGGCACATGCGGCGGCGGCGCAAGACAATCTCCGCACCGAGCCGCGCGCGGTGCGCATCACCATCATCGCGTTGGCGATCATCTTTCTTTCCGTCTTCGTCGTGCTGCCGCTGGTGGTCGTGTTCGCGCAGGCGTTCTCGAAGGGAATCCTCGCCTATCTCTCCGCGCTCGCCGAGCCGGAGGCGCTGGCTGCGATCAAGCTGACGTTGATCGTCGCGGCGATCTCGGTCGGCCTCAACCTTGTCTTCGGTCTCGTCGCCGCCTGGGCGATTGCAAAATTCGATTTCCCGGGCAAGACCTTCCTGGTCACGCTGATCGACCTGCCGTTCTCGGTGAGCCCGGTGATCTCCGGCCTTGTCTTCGTGCTGCTGTTCGGCGCACAGGGCTATTTCGGCAGCTGGCTTAGGGACCACGACATCCAGATCCTGTTCGCCGTGCCCGGCATCGCGCTCGCCACCACCTTCGTGACCTTCCCGTTCGTCGCGCGCGCGCTGATCCCCCTGATGCAGGAGCAGGGCACGCAGGAGGAGGAGGCTGCGGTTTCGCTCGGCGCCTCCGGCTTGCAGACCTTCTTCCGCGTCACGTTGCCCAACATCAAATGGGGCGTGCTCTACGGCGTCCTGCTCTGCAATGCGCGCGCGATGGGTGAGTTCGGCGCGGTCTCCGTCGTCTCCGGCCATATCCGCGGCGAGACCAACACGATGCCGCTGCTGGTCGAGATCCTCTACAACGAATACCAGTTCGTCGCCGCCTTCGCGATTGCCTCGCTGCTGGCGATGCTGGCGCTGATCACGCTGATCGCAAAGACGGTTCTCGAACGTCACCTCGACGAAGGACACGACGCCAGTGACCATTGAAGTCAAAAATCTCGTCAAGAAGTTCGGCAGTTTTGCCGCCCTCGACGGTGTCGACCTCAAGGTCGACAATGGAGAATTGCTGGCGCTGCTCGGTCCATCAGGCTCCGGCAAGACCACCTTGCTCCGGATCATCGCAGGCCTCGACTGGCCTGATTCCGGCGAGGTCACCTTCAATGGCGAGGACGCGCTGGCGCAGGGCGCGCGCGAGCGGCATGTCGGTTTCGTATTCCAGCACTACGCGCTGTTCCGCCACATGACCGTGTTCGAGAACGTCGCCTTCGGCCTGCGCGTGCAGCCGCGTGCGGTCCGCAAGGACGAGGCCGCGATCCGTGCCCGGGTGAAAGAGCTGCTCGATCTCGTGCAGCTCGACTGGCTCGCCGATCGTTATCCGAGCCAGCTTTCCGGCGGCCAGCGCCAGCGCATTGCGCTCGCCCGCGCGCTCGCGATCGAGCCGCGAATCCTGCTGCTCGACGAGCCCTTCGGCGCGCTAGACGCCAAGGTGCGGAAAGAGCTGCGCCGATGGCTGCGCTCGTTGCACCATGAGATCAACGTCACCTCGATCTTCGTCACCCACGACCAGGAGGAAGCGCTCGAAGTCGCTAACCGCGTCGTCGTCATGGACAAGGGCAGGATCGAGCAGATCGGCTCGCCCGATGACGTCTATGAAAGCCCGGCAAGCGCGTTCGTCCACGGCTTCATCGGTGAATCCATCGAGCTGCCGATCCAGGTCGAAGCAGGGGTGATCCGGCTCGGCGACCGGCCGCTTCGGCTCGCGGCGGATGGGCTTGCGCCTGGCGCGTCAAAACTGTTCGTGCGGCGACACGACATGCTGGTCGGGCCCCCCGGCAGCGGCGCCTTCGAGGGCGCGGTTCAGCACGTCCGCAATTTCGGTCCGGTGCAGCGCGCCGAGGTCGCATTGTCAGGCGGCGAAACCGTCGAGATCGACGCCCCCCGCGACAAGGAACTGCGCGCCGGGGACACCATCGGCCTCGAGCCGCGCCGTTACCGGATATTTGCGGGGTAGAAATTCCCGTCATTCCGGGATGGTCCGAAGGACCAGACCTCAGGTGCGCAATTGCGCACCGGGGAATCTCGAGATTCTCAGGTGCGCAATTGCGCACCATAGTTTAGTGCCGCGCACTGCCCCGGAATGACACCGAGCAGATTTTCATCAAAATTCACCTTTCAGCCACTGTTGGTATGCAACAACGGCCCCTACATTCGGGGGCTCCTACATGCGCGCTGCGGCCGCAATTCTCATCACTTTGCTGCTTGCCGGCTGTGCCGGCAACGAGGCACCGGTCCAGCAGCCGTCCATGTACGCCGACATGGCGGTCCCGGGCTCCAAGCTCGATGCGCAGGCGGCCGCGATCATGATCTCGCAATATCGCCAGAACAACGCCCTCGGCACCGTTGTCATCGATACCGATCTGATGCGGCTCGCCGAATCCCAGTCCCAGGCCATGGCCGCCGCCAACAAGATGGATCACGACGTCCGCGCGCCGCTGGCCAAGCGCCTTGCCACCGGCGGCTATCCCGCCACCGTTGCCGTCGAGAACGTCTCGGCCGGCTATCATACGCTGGCGGAAGCGTTTTCCGGCTGGCGCGACTCGCCACCCCACCGCGCCAACATGCTCAAGGGCGGTGTCACAAAACTGGGCATCGCGGCCAGCTATGCTCCGGGCACCAAATACAAGGTGTTCTGGACCATGATCCTGGCCTCGACCGAGCCCCGATAAGCCAGACTTGATCCCGGGATGCATTGACGCCGCGGCGGAGGGTCGCCACGGTGGCTCGCCTTTTGCTATTGTTCCTGCATGACAGATCGTAGCCCGGAATCCGCCAGCATCCCCGCGAATGCGCAGCGCGTCCTTGTCCTTCAGGGCGGCGGCGCGCTTGGCTCCTATCAGGCCGGCGCCTATCAGGCGCTGTGCGGCCACGGTTTCGAGCCGGAATGGGTCGCCGGCATCTCGATCGGTGCGGTCAACGCCGCCATCATCGCCGGCAACGAGGGCCCGACGCGCGTCAAGCGCCTCAAGGAATTCTGGGAGATGGTCTCCGCGCCGGTGCCGTGGAAACCGATCGGCAAGAGCGACCACAGCCGCGAGCTGTTCAATTCGACCAGTGCCGCGCTGATTGCGACCTTCGGCGTGCCCGGCTTCTTCACGCCGCGGATTCCACCGGCGCCGCTCTGGCCGCCCGGCAGCCCGCAGGCCGAGAGCTATTACGACACCGCGCCGCTGAAGAAGACGCTGGAGCGTCTGGTCGATTTCGACCGCATCAACGATTTGAAGACGCGCCTGTCGGTCGGCGCGGTCGGCGTCACCTCGGGCAACTTCAAATATTTCGACAATTACCAGTTTAGGAAGCTCGGAAAGACCATCGGCCCCGAGCACATCATGGCCTCCGGTGCGCTGCCGCCCGGCTTTCCCTCCGTGATGATCGAGGGCGAGCATTACTGGGACGGCGGCATCGCCTCCAACACGCCGCTCGACTACGTGCTCGATGCCGAGGTCGATCGCGACATGCTGATCTTCCAGGTCGACCTGTTTTCCGCGCGCGGCGATCTGCCGACCTCGCTGCTGGAGGCCACCGAGCGCGAGAAGGACATCCGCTATTCCAGCCGCACGCGGATGAACACCGATAAGAACAAGCAGATCCACAACGCCCGCAGGGCCGTGCGCGACCTGATCGGAAAATTGCCGGATTATCTCAAGAACGATCCTTCCGTCGAATTTCTGGCGAAGGTGTCGCGCGAAAGTACCGTCACCGTCGTGCATCTGATCTACCGCAGCAAGAACTACGAATCCTCATCCAAGGATTACGACTTCTCGCACGTCGCCATGGTCGAGCATTGGGAAGG
Organism: Bradyrhizobium sp. SBR1B; assembly: GCF_014198205.1. Classification (NCBI taxonomy): domain Bacteria; kingdom Pseudomonadati; phylum Pseudomonadota; class Alphaproteobacteria; order Hyphomicrobiales; family Nitrobacteraceae; genus Bradyrhizobium; species Bradyrhizobium sp. SBR1B. The sequence continues at coordinate 15,337 of NZ_JACIHC010000009.1, read as the reverse complement.
CGGCGTGCGCGACGTGCATCTGTCGATGCGCCACAAGGACTGGCTCGAGCGGCCGCAGTCCGGCGAGACCATGGTGACCTACGATCTCACGGGGGACGTCACCGCACCCCCGCCAAAAAGGAGCGAATGATTATGGGTAGTCTGTCAGGCAAGAATGCCGTCGTGACCGGATCCACCAGCGGCATCGGGCTCGCCTACGCACGTGCCTTCGCCGCCGCCGGCGCCAATGTCGTCATCAACGGCTTCGGCTCGCCGGAGGATATCGAGAAAGAGCGCGCCAAGATCGAACAGGACTTCAAGGTGAAGGCAATCTATTCGCCCGCCGACATGACCAAGCCGGCCGAGATCGCCGGCATGATCGCGCTCGGCGAGAAGACTTTTGGTTCGGTCGACATCCTCGTCAACAATGCCGGCATTCAGTTCGTCTCGCCGATCGAGGAGTTCCCGCTCGAGAAGTGGGACCAGATCATCGCCATCAACCTGTCCTCGGCATTTCATGCCATCCGCGCAGCGGTGCCAGGCATGAAGAAGAAGGGCTGGGGCCGCATCATCAACACGGCCTCCGCGCATTCCCTGGTCGCCTCGCCCTTCAAGTCGGCCTACGTCTCGGCCAAGCACGGCATCGCCGGTCTCACCAAGACCGTGGCGCTCGAGGTCGCGACCCACAAGATCACCTGCAACTGTATCAGCCCCGGCTACGTCTGGACCCCGCTGGTGGAGCGGCAGATCCCCGACACGATGAAGGCACGCAATCTCACGCGTGAGCAGGTCATCAACGACGTCCTGCTCGATGCGCAGCCGACCAAGGAGTTCGTGACGTCCGAGCAGGTCGCGGCATTGGCGCTGTTCCTGTGCGGCGATGATGCCGCCCAGATCACCGGCACCAATCTCTCGATCGACGGCGGCTGGACGGCGGAGTAGGGGTCTTCGGAACGAGGAGCCGTAGGAGCCGTAGGGTGGGCAAAGCGAAAGCGTGCCCACCACCTCTGAATGGTGGGCACGGCGCAACTGCGCCTTTGCTCACCCTGCGAGACTGAGAACCAGGCGGCCGCGTCCCGCTCAATGCGTCCAGGCCAGCGCCGTCACGAACGCCGACGACAGGTTCAACTCCGCAAACATGATCTTGCCGGCGACCACGAACAGCACGCTGGCAAGCGTCAGCCGCAGCACCGTCTCGGGCACCCGCGTCGCGCTGTAACTGCCGACGATGATGCCGGGCAGCGAGCCCATCAGCAGCACGCCCATCAGCGCCCAATCCACGTCGCCGAGCGCCCAGTGCCCGATGCCGGCGACCAGCGTCAGCGGCACCGCATGGGCGATGTCGGAGCCGACGATGGTTGCCATGGGCAGGCGAGGGTAGAGCAGCAGCAGCACGGTCACGCCGACCGCACCGGCGCCCACCGACGAAATTGACACCAGCACGCCGAGCACGATGCCGGTGACGACGGTGGCAATCGCGGTGGTGCGCTCGTCGACCTGCTCGAGCCGGCCGCGATAACGCTCCATGATGGATTTGCGGAAGATCAGCGAGGTCGCGGTGAGCAGCAGGGCGAAGCACAGCACCAGATTGACCAGGCTGCGCTCGGAATCGCTTCTGAGGTCAAGCTTCCACAGCACCAGCAGCGTCACTGCGCTCGCCGGAATGCTGCCGCAGGCGAGCCGCAGCACCGCGGGCCAGTGCACGCTGCGCGACCAGCCATGCACCACGCTGCCGCCGGCCTTGGTGGCGGCGGCATAGAGCAGATCGGTGCCGACCGCGGTGGAGGGATGAACACCGAACAGCAGGATCAGCAGCGGCGTCATCAAGGAACCGCCGCCCACGCCGGTCATCCCGACGAGCAGGCCGACGCCGAAACCGGAGGCGACGTAGAGTGGATCGATCATGTCTGGAGAATCTTAGGTTCATCTCGTCGGTTGGGCAATACGACGTAGAATAAACTTTCCCTGGGGCGCAACCGCTTGGGCAGAATAAGAAAAATTGTACTGCGCATCGGAAATGGAGAGGTATTTCCGGTTGTTCCCAGGCGCGCCGCGAAACACTCGTTCCCCAAGGGGAGCGACCAATGGCGGCGCTCTGTAGTACCTACTTACCAAATGCCAGCACGTGCAGCCCCAGCCGCTGCCGCACGATCCAGAACAGCAGCACCGTCTCGAAGGTAAGCGAGATCGAGGTCGCGGCCGCGGCGCCGTGGCCGCCGTAACGCGGCACCAGTGCGATGCAGAGCACGAGGTTCATCACGAAGGCCAATGCATAGGCGAGCGCACAGATCTTCTGCTGGCCGAGCATGTTGAGCAGTCGCTCGACCGGTCCGATCGCAGAGCGCACGACGAGCCCGATCGCCGCGACGAACATGATGTCGTAGCCGACCACGAATTGCGGCCCGAACAGCCAGAGTAGCGGCTTGCCGAGCGCGAGCAGCACGATGGTCGCCGCCAGCGATGGCCAGAACGTCCAGTTGATCGCATGTGTCACATAGGCCGATAGGCGTGCCTTGTCGCCGCTTGCGTTGTATTCGGCGAAGCGATGCGCCGTCGTTGCCGACATCGCGTAGTGGATGAACGAGACCAGCGCCAGCGTCTTCACCACCGCGAAATAGACGCCGACCTCGTCGGAGGGGCGAAATTGCTGCAGCACCAGCACGTCGGTATAGGACAAGAGCAGGTAGAAGCTTTCGACCAGCAGGATCGGCAGCGAGACGGCGAGCCAGCCGCCGATGTCATAGGTCTTGGGGCCGGGCGCGATATGGCCGGCGAGCTTGCGGTTCAGCACCACCATCTGCCCGGTCATCGCGATCCACACTGCACCCAGGCTCGCAACCATCGCGGCGACGGCGCCGAGATGATAGCCGAGCAGGAAGGCGATAGCCGTAATTCCGATGATCAGCCCCTGGCGGATGATGAATTGCGGCATCAGGCCGAGCTGCATCCAGTCATGCGAGCGCGCGATGCCGTCCTGGGTGTTGGCGACGACGAAGGCGGGCAGCGTCATGCAGCCGATATAGAGTGGCAGCTCCTCGGCCGGGTCGATCCAGGGCGACAGCAGCCTGACGACGCCGGCGAGGGCGAGCGAGACCAGCGTGGACACCGCAAAGGTCAGCCAGCGGCTGCCGGAGAGAAAGCCGCGCAGCAACGCCTGCTCGCCGCTGGCGCGATACTCTGGAATGATCTTCTGCGCCGAGGCCGAGATGCCGAAATCCATCATGCTGCCGAGCAGCAGCACCCAGGTCCAGACATAGACGTAGATGCCGTAGTCGGACGTTCCCATCCAGCGTGCGAGCAGCACCTGTGAGACATAGGCAAGGCCTGCGCTGATGACGCGGATGATGAAGATGGTGCCGGCCAGCCGCCGCGTCAGCGATGCCTCGCTCGAGCCGCCCGTCAGCCTGGCCCGCAGCCGCGCGATCAGCCCGGCCGGTCCGGTCGTTGCGGGTGGTGCATCCATCACGGCCACGAAAAGTCCCCGGTCTTCCGCATGCCGCAGGCCTGCTGCGGTAGCCATGGGGCTTAGCAACCATTCGTTAAGATTCGGTTGGGTGGCGTTCCATACTCGGTGTCGTCCCGGACGAGCTAACCGGCACTCACTCCAAATTCGTATTGAACTCGTACGACTTCTCGGGCCCGACCAGCGTGAATTTCAACGCTGCGCCATCGGGCTTGGCGCCCGGCGGCAAGCCGTCGAGCTCGAACGAAAAACGCTTCACGCCAGCCGGGCTGTCCTTGACCGGCGCCGGAATTGGCAGCGCCCAGTCGGGCGTCGGACCTTCCACGAACAGATTGACGTTGCGCGGGTCCGGCGTCACCACGTCGACCACCACATTCTTGGGTCCGTCGCGCTTGACGTCGCGGATGGTGAGGGGATTGGGATCGCCGATATTGGCGGGCTTGGGCACGGTATCGAGTGCCGCACGCAGATTGGCATCCTCGGTCGAGGCCACGCTGTTGAAGCCGAGCTCGGCACTGGCCTCGACCGGAATGCAGAGTTTTTCGCACACCGCGTAATTGATCTCTGCGCGCAGGGTCACGGGCTTGTCGGCCGCCTTGGCGACGATGCGCAGGGGGAGCACGATCTGGTTGTGATAGCCGATCGAATGGCCGCCGGCGCCGTCGTCGAATTTCAGCGGCGCGGGCCACATCACCGTCACCGCCTCGACATTGTCCGACTTGGAAAAGTCGAACCGCGGCGGGACGCCGGAATCGCCCGGGGAACGCCAATAGGTCTTCCACCCCTGCTGGAGCTGGATGGCGATACCGCCGAGCAGGACGGCGCCGCTGCGCGATCCCGCCAGTAGCCGCACCGCGGAATGTCCGTCGCGCTGCCACGGCGAAGCGTCGTCGGCACGGGCTACGATGGCCAGCGACGACGCAAAAAGGGTTGTCGCGACGCCAATCGCCGCGCGCAGGGGAACTCTTGTGAGCATAGCACGTCTTTACAGGGTCGCCCTGAGGCAAACCATTGAATTGCTTGTGATGGATGCACCTGAATCGCGTCTCTGCAAGCCTTGATTTGACAGCAGCCCGGCCCGACATCAGGATAGGAATTGAAACCGGAGTGCTTCACCGATGGCTCCCACAGGCAAGAGGACGGGCGAAAGCACCCGCAGCGCGGGACCCGTACTCCCTAATTCGGCCGGTTATCTCGACGGCCGGCTCTTGATCGCGATGCCCGTGATGGGCGATTCCCGCTTCGAACGCTCGGTGATCTATCTCTGCGCCCATTCGGCGGAGGGAGCGATGGGCATCATCGTGAACCATCCGGCCGGCAGCATCGATTTCCCCGAGCTCTTGGAGCAGCTCGGCATCATCAAGAAGGGCGAGCACATCAAGCTGCCCGAGAATGCCGAAAGCATGAAGGTGCTGCGCGGCGGTCCGGTCGATACCGGGCGAGGCTTCGTGCTGCATTCCAGCGACTTCTACATCGAGAACGCGACGCTGCGGATCGACGAGGGCGTCTGCCTCACCGCGACCGTCGACATCCTGCGCGCGATCGCCAACGGTTCCGGCCCCAAGCACGCCATTCTCGCGCTCGGCTATGCCGGCTGGGCACCCGGCCAGCTCGAGACCGAGATCCAGAGCAACGGCTGGCTGCATTGCGATGCGGATGCGGATCTGATCTTCGGTGACGACGTCGACGACAAGTACGGACGCGCCCTGCGCAAGATCGGCATCGATCCCGGCATGCTCTCGAACGAAGCGGGACACGCGTAGGTGCTTTAGTCGCTACCGCGACATACTCCGCGGTGGTGCCTCGTCCTCCGCTGTCGTCCCGGACAAGCGCGCCTCAAGCGCGCGTAGATCCGGGACCCATACTCCCAGGGTGATGTTTAAGGCAGGCCGGTCACTCCGAGTCTTCGCCAAACCACGTTTTGTGGCTGGGTCCCGAATCTTCGCTTCGCTCGTCCGGGACGACAGCGGAGATTGCCGCGCTACTCCGCCGCCTGCTGCTGCATCGTGGGCTCCGTCCCCGCCACCGTCGCGCGGCGCATGTCGCGAGGCTGCGACTGGTCGTAGCGGCGGACGCGGTGCATGGTCTGGCGGTTGTCCCACATCACGAGGTCATGCAGCTTCCATTTGTGGACGTAGACGAATTCGGGCTGCGTGGCGTGCTCGTTGAGATCGCGCAGCAGGAGGCGTCCCTCCGGCACGCTCATGCCGACGATCTTGCCGGCATGGGATGACAGATACAGCGACTTGCGGCGATGCACGGGATGCGTCCGCACCAGCCTTTGCAGCACCGGCTTGAACATCTCCTTCTCATCCTCGGTGTATTCGGTGAAGCCGAGCGATCCCCGCGAATACATCAGCGAGTGCTCGCAGACGAGATCGTCGATCTCCGCCTTGGTGTCGTCGTCGAGCGCATCATAGGCGGCGCGCATGTCGGCGAATTCGGTGTTGCCGCCCTTGGGGTTCACCACGCGCGCCGACAACAGCGAGAATTTTGCAGGGATAGGCCGGAACGAGCTGTCGGAGTGCCACAGGCAATTGCCGAGGTTGAACAGATTGGCGCGGCTGTCCTTCGGCAGCGGCTTGCCGTCCTTGCCGAGATTCGAAACATCGTTCAAGCCCGAGTTGAGGCGGTGTTCGCTGGCCTTGGTAATGTTGCCGCCACGCGCATCCTCACGCTGACCAAAGTTCAGCGCAAAAGCCATCTGCTGCTCGTCGGTGATGTCCTGGTCGTGGAAAACCAGCACGGCGTATTTGTCCATGGCGGCCTCGACCTCGCGCGCCTCGACCTCGGTGAGGGGCTTTCGCAAATCGAGGCCGGAAACCTCGCCGGCAAAGTGCTTCTGAAGCTGCCGGATGGCGATCGTCATGGCGTTTTCTCCCGCATGTGCGAGCGGTTGGTCCCGCTCTGTCGGCGAAAAAGCTACTCCCGCACTCGCCGTTGTCAACGCTCGGCGCGCATGGCTCTCACGCATTCCGTGCCATCAACCCGCCGTCGACCGGGATCACCGCGCCGGTGAGGAAGGATGCCGCCGGCAGGCACAGGCTCAGCGTCATATGCGCGACCTCTTCAGGGTCGCCGTAGCGGCCAAGCGCGGTGCGACGCCTGGCGTAGATCGTCTTGTGCTCCTCCGAGATCCGGTCGGTGATCCCAGTGCGGATCGGACCCGGGCAGATGCAATTGACGGTGATGCCCTCGCGGCCGAGCTCGACGGCGAGCGAGCGCGTGAGGCTCGCCACGCCGCCCTTCGCTGCCGAATAGGGGCTGTGCAATGCGGTGGCGCCGAGCGCCTCGGTCGAGGCGATGTTGACGATGCGCGGGCTCTTCGATTTGCGCAGGTAAGGCAGTGCGGCGCGGATGATGCGCGGATGCGCCGTCAGCATCACGGCGATGCCCTTTGCCCAGGCGTCCTCATAGGCCTCGTCGTCGATCGCGACGCGTACGGAGATGCCGGCATTGTTGACGACGATATCGAGCCCGCCGAAATGTGCCGCGACATCATTCACCACGCGCCTGATCTCGGTGCCATCGGCAACGTCGAGCTTCCAGGCTTTTGCCGAGCCGCCGCTCGCCGCGATCTCCGCCGCGACGGCGAGCGCGCCTTGCTCCTCATAGTCGGTGACGGCAACGTTCGCGCCCTCCGCGGCGAACAATTGCGCGGTGGCGCGTCCCATGCCGCTAGCCGCGCCGGTGACGAGAACGGTCAGGCCCTTCACGGACCGGCTGAGCCGTTTGAACTCGGACATGCTGTTTCCTCGCGCCCTGCTTGTTCTTGTTATGATTGACAAGGCTGGCATCGATCCGCAGACAGGTCAAACAAGCAAGACAAAAGGGGAGGCCGCGATGGCGAACGAGCTCGATTTCTCAGGCAGGCAGGTGCTGGTGGTCGGCGGTTCCAGCGGTATCGGCAACGGCATCGCGCAAGCGTTTCGCACGAGGGGCGCGCATGTCGCGGTCTGCGGCACGCGTGCGCAGCCAAAGGATTATTCGATCGAGGAAGGTTCTGATCTCACGGGCCTGTCTTACGCGCAGCTCGACGTCAGCAACCCCACTGCGATCGAAGCGTTCAAGCCGTCCTTCGATCGGCTCGACGTGCTCGTGCTGGCGCAAGGCGCGGTGCTCTATCGCCGCGGCGAGTTCGAGATGAGCGGTTTCCGCAAGGTGGTCGAGGTCAATTTGATGAGCCTGATGGCCTGCGCGACGCGATTTCATTCCATGTTGCGGGATGCGAAGGGGTCGCTGATCATGGTGTCCTCGACCGCGGCCTATCATTCCACTATGGGCAATCCCGCCTATAACGCCTCGAAGACCGGTGCGGTCGGATTGACGCGGACACTGGGCGAAGCCTGGGCGGAGGACGGCATCCGCGTCAACGGCATCGCGCCCGGACTCGTCGACACCAAGATGACCAAGGTGACGACCGACAATCCCAAGCGGCTCGAAGGTGCATTGTCACGCATTCCGCTGCGGCGGCTGGGCACGCCGGCCGACATGGCGGGCGCGGCTCTGTTCCTGGCTTCGCCGCTGTCGTCCTATATCGTCGGACAGACGCTGGTCGTCGATGGCGGGCTCATCCTTTAGCTGGCCCGTAGCCCGGATTGCGCTGCGCTCGATCCGGGCTACACACTTTCGTAGGAGCTACACTTTCGCAAACACTTGGAACTGGGCCGCGCCTGATCGGTTACTTCGGCTGACCACCGAGGAGGATCATCATGGACACGGATCGGATTGTTGGATCGGCCAAGGAATATGCCGGACGCGCGGAAGGCGCGATCGGAGACATGGCAGGCGATGCGAAGACGCAGGCGTCGGGCAAGGCGCGGGAAGCCGCGGGCACGGTGCAGAATCTCTACGGCCAGGCCAAGGATGCCGTGCGCGAGGCCGGCGAGACGGCGGCTGACTACGCCAAGGACGCCTACGACAACAGCGGCGAGACTCTTCGCGACGGTACGCAAGCATTGTCGAAGAAGGTGCAGGACAATCCGCTCGGCGCGCTGCTCGTCGCCGGCGGCATCGGTTTCGCGCTCGCGCTTCTGATGTCGCGTCCCGCACGCCGTCCGCCGCCGTCGCGCTGGCGCTATTAAGGCTAGTCGCCGAACGCCTATCACTCGTGCCCCGGACGCGATGCAGCCTAGGCGATGCGTAGCATCGTCCGGAAACGCTGCATCGCTAAGCCGGGGCCCATCTTTTGTGAATGCCGCACGAATTGGGTCCCGGCTCTGCGCCTCCTCACCAAGAGGCGCCGCGTCGCATCCGGGACACGAGACCTTACCTTACCGGAACATCTCGGCCGAGCGGCCAACGTTACCCGGCGGACGCGGGACCCCGGGATTGGGATTCGGATTGCGCGGCCCGGGCGCCGGCGCCAGTTGACGCGGCGGCGGTGGCTGCGGAGAGCCGAAGCCGAAGAAATCGCGGAATGAGGGCGTAGCCTGTGCCGGTTGCTGCGGTGGGACCGGCGGCTTCTTCGGTGCAAGTTTCGGCGGGGCGATCGCGGCGGCGGCTCCCGGCGCGGTGGGATTGGCGACGCCGCCGTCGGGCGTCGTTGCGGCCATCGGCGTATCGCCCTTGGCCTGCTCGCGGCCGACTTCGCGGCGCGGCCAGGCATAATCGTCGGCGCGGCCGGCCGGAGCCGCCAGCGGCTCGCCCTTCACCATTGTCTTCGCAGCCAGCGCATCGACGGCGGCGGGACGCGAGCCCGGGCCGCCCAGCAACTGATCGGTCGAGATCGAGGCTGCAACCAGCGGCACGATCGGCCCCGCCAGCGGCCGCGGTGCGGGCTTGCCGGGCTCGGCGCTGGTGTCGGGCGTCGCCGGCTCGCTCGGCAGCGCGATCGGGCCGGAGCGTCCTGCCAGCAGACGCGTGATTTCGCGCTCGACATAATGCGCGAGCTTGCGCGCGCCGGGCTTTGTGAAGAAGACGCCGTCAGAGCTGCGGAGCTGACGGATCTGGCCTTCGAAGTCAGGACCCTTCTGGAGGAAGCGGCCGGCCTCGTCGACAAACCCGTCCCAGACGTCGACATAGGTAATGCCGGCCTTGGCCGCGCCTTCGCGATAGAGCGAGTCCAGGAACAGCATGTCCGCCGTGCCCTTCTGCCCGCGGATGGCGGGAAGGCCGACCCACAGCACCGGCACGCCCTTGGCCTTGAGGACGCTGGCGAGCTCCTCGATCTTCTTGCCGTAGAGCTCGACCCAGCGGTCGTCACGGAATTCGTAGAGGCCGTTCGGATTGCGGGCCGTCTTTTCGGGCGCCGCCGCCGGCGCGTCGGCGTTGTCGGCGTCGTCCTGCGGCAGATCGGCATCGGCAGGCTTGTCGTCGGGCTTGGCGGCGGTGTCATTGCCTGGCTTGGCGTCCCCCGGCTTCGCTGGCTGTTTGGCGCGCGCGCCCTTGTCGTTCTTCTTGTCCTTGTCTGCGGCGGCCTTGTCCGTCTTGTCGGCGACGGGCTCGCGGATCGCGCTGCGGTCGTTGAGGCCCAGCATGACGACGATCACGTCGGGCTTCTCGGTCTCGAGGATGCCCCTTGCAGCAGTCGTCCAATCCGCGGGCTCGCCGCGCGGCTGGTACTTGATCAGGCCGGACGTGGTCTTGTGCTTGCGGATCACGCCCATGTCGGGCTGCTCGGTGTAGGCGTCTTCCAGGCCATAGGCGAGCCAGTCGGCCATGGCGTCGCCGATCACGAGCACGTTCTTCTCAGGGATGGTGTCGCGCTTGGCTGGCGCCGGCGCGCGCGAAAAATCCTGGCGCGGCGCCTGCGGCTGTTGCTGCTGGAACGGCGCGAAGAAGTCGCCGCCGAACCAGCCGCCGCCTCCACCGCCGCCCCGTTGTGGCGGCGGAGCCGAACGCTGCGGCGGGCCGCCGAAGCCCGGGAAGTTGAAGAACTGCGCAGAGGCAGGCCCTGCGACCGAGACCAGAATCGCAAGCGCCGTCCCCAGCGCGATCAACGGGCCGGTCTCGGTCAGCGCCTTGAACAGGGACTTCGGCTTCGACATGCGATCTCGGGCCAGCGCAATGGGGATCGGAGGTAGCTCAATATAATAACGGAATCGGGCGCCAAACGGGCAAATTCCGTTGCAGATTCTTGGGCTCATACACCGGGGAACGGCCGCCTGCGTCAAGGCTGCCTGCCAAAATCCCAGTTCAGGGTTACTTTCGGCGCGATTTTACCGTCCGCGCAGCCGTTCCAGTGCGTCGGAGGAGGCAAAACCGTCCGCGGGCACTCCGATCGAGGCCTGGAAGTTGCGCAGGGCTTCCCGGGTCTGGCCGCCGAACTGGCCGTCCGGGGTGCCCTTGTAGAAGCCGCGCTGGGCCAGCAGTTGCTGCAGCTCCAGCCGCTCGGTGCGCGACAGCTCGCGTTCCTGCCGCGGCCAGGGTTGCACGAAGGGTTGGCCCCCACGCAGGCGGTCGGCGAAATGACCGATCGCCAGCGCATAGGCCTCGGCCGGGTTGTACTTCATGATGACCCGGTAATTCTGCAGCATCAGGAAGCCGGGCCCCTGCGCGCCGGCCGGCGCCAGCAGATAGGCTTTCTCCGCCGGATGCGGGAACGGCTGGCCCGTCGCCCGCTTGAGCCCGAGCTTCTCCCATTGCGCGATCGTCATCGCCTTGGCGCGGTCGGCCAGCATGTAGTTGAAGCCCTTGGGCACCACGACCTCAAAGCCCCAGGTCTGGCCGGCCTGCCAGCCGTCTTTCTTGAGGTTGTTGGCGGTCGATGCAATCAGGTCGGTCGGATTGTCGACGACGTCGCGCCGTCCGTCGCCATCGCCATCGACCGCAAAGCGCTTGAACGCTGTCGGCATGAACTGGGTCGGGCCGAACGCGCCGGCCCAGGAGCCGCGCATCTGCTCCGGCCTGAGGTCGCCGCGGTTGAGGATCTCCAGCGCGGAGAGGAACTCGTCCTTGAAATAGGCCTGGCGCCGGCCGATGCAGGCGAGCGTCGCGGTCGATTGCAGCACGCTGCGATCGCCCATCTGCGTCGAGTAATTGGACTCGATGCCCCAGATCGAGGCGACGATGTAGCGGTCGACGCCAGTGGCCTTTTCGGTGGCGTCGAACTGCGCCTTGTATTTGGCGAGGATCTCGCGGCCCTTGGCGAGGCGGTTGTCGTTCACCAGGATATCGAGATAGTCCCAGATCGATTTTGTGAACTCCGGCTGCGAGTCCATCAGGTCCATGATGCGCAGATCGGGTGAGAGCCCGGCCGTGAAGCGCTGGAAGTTTTCCTGGGTGATGTTGCGCCGTGCGGCATCGGGCCACATCGCCGCAACGCAATTGCTGAAATTGCCGGCGGCCTCGCGGATCGCCGCGGCCGTCATCAGCGGATGGCCGGAAGCCCCGTCCTCGCCGCTCCAGGGCAAGGCGCCGCCGGGTCCCGGCGGGGCTTGCGAGGGCGCAGCATTGGGGCCGGAGAAGATGCCGCCGAACAGATTGGACAGGCCGTTCTGCGCCTGGGCGTGCGCGCTGACGGGCAGCAGCAGGACGGCCGCGATCATCGCCGCGCCGGTCACGGATCCCGCCCGTCTTGCCTGCCTAGCCACCAATCGCGTCATGTCCCACCCATCGGCCTTCCAAGAATCTGCCATCAGGAGGCCTGGTTACGGTTGCCAATAGCTTAACAAAGGTGAAATTTTGGTGACGGCCTTTTTCTTAACTCTGCGCGGATGAGGCCCCACATCCGCCTTTGTTGGCGGCTGCAAACAGGCTAGCAAGATGCCATTGCTCCGTTCCCAGCCTCGTTCCCATGTGCCCCCAGGTATTCGAACAATCACATGAAAATTCGCAAAGCCGTATTCCCCGTCGCCGGCCTCGGCACCCGTGTCCTGCCCGCCACCAAGGCGATGCCGAAAGAAATGCTGACCATCGTCGACAAGCCGCTGATCCAGTACGTCTATGACGAGGCGAGGGAGGCCGGCATCGAGCACTTCATCTTCGTCACCGGCCGCAACAAGAATGTCATCGAGGATCACTTCGACCGGATGTTCGAGCTCGACGCGACGCTCAGCCAGCGCGGCAAGAAGGCCGAGCAGGAGATTTTGGCGCAGAACCAGCCCGAAGCCGGCGCCGTCAGCTTCACCCGCCAACAGGCGCCGCTCGGCCTCGGTCACGCGGTCTGGTGCGCGCGCGACATCGTCGGCAACGAGCCGTTCGCCGTCGTGCTGCCCGACGAGCTCGTGCTCAACTCGCCCGGTTGCCTCAAGCAGATGATCGAGACGGCGTCCACGCTCGGCGAGAAATCCAACTTGGTCGCGGTCGAGGCGGTGCCCGACCATCTCACCCATCAATACGGCATCTGCGGCGTCGGCAAGCGCAGCGGCAAGATGTTCGAGGTCGACGGCATGGTCGAGAAGCCGGCCAAGGGCACCGCGCCCTCCAATCTCTCGATCACCGGCCGCTACATCCTGCAGCCTGAGATCTTCAAGATCCTCGAGACGCAGGAGCGCGGCGCCGGCGGCGAGATCCAGCTCACCGACGCCATGATCGGGCTCGCCAAATCGCAGAAATTCTACGGCGTCGAATTCGAGGGCGAGCGCCATGATTGCGGCTCCAAGCCCGGCTTCCTCCGCGCCAACATCGCCTACGGCCTGCAGCGCCCGGAGCTGCGTGACGGGCTGATCGCGGAGATGAAGAAGTATCTGGGGCAGTAGTCGCCACAAGCTCCGCCGTCGTCCCCGCGAACGCGGGGACCCATACCGCGTGATCTATCGATTGCGTTTTGCAGTAGTACCGAACGACAAGTCTTCGCCAAACCACTCCCTGTGGTTATGGGTCCCTGCGTTCGCAGGGACGACGCCGTTGGTGTGGATCGCGTCGCGTTCAATAACGGTGATTAGCCGCCCTCACGCCACCAGCGACAGCTTCGGCAAGCTCGCAACCACCGACTGATTACGTCCGCCCGCCTTCGCCGCATACAGCGCCTTGTCGGCGGCGGCGACCAGGACCGGCCAGTCCATCCCGGCGGTGGGAACGAGGCTGGCGACACCGCAGGACACCGTCAACATCACCTGCTCGTCGGACCAGCCCTGCACCTTGGTGCGGACCGCCTCGGCGACCTTGAAGGCGTCGATGGCTGAAGTATTCGGCAGCAGCACCGCGAATTCCTCGCCGCCATAGCGCGCGGGGCAGTCGCCGGCCCGGCTCACCGAATCGGAAATGCAGATGGCGATGCCGACCAGCACCTGGTCGCCGGCCTGATGGCCGAACGTGTCGTTGTAGGCCTTGAAGTGATCGGCATCGATCATGAGTAGCGCGATCGGCGCCTTCTGTCGCATCGCGCGCCGCCATTCGACGTCGATGACGGTATCGAACTTGCGGCGGTTCTTCAGGCCGGTGAGCGCGTCCGTCGTCGCCATCTCTTCGAGCTTGCGCTCGGCCTCGGCACGGCGGCCGATCTCGCGCGCGAGCACCAGCGTCGATCCCAGCACGAACAGCGCAAGCGCCAGCACCACGGCGCCGATGCGATACGCCTCCTTCTGCCAGAGCGCGAAGACCGCGGCCAGCGGCTTGCCCGCCACCACGAACAGCGGCCCGTTGTCGGCGCTGCGGACATAGAGCCGCGGCGTCGGATCGACCGGGCCCTTTCCCGAATAGGAGGCGCCGATCGGGAGATTGTCGGGCTTCCAGGCCCGCCGGTCGTTCAGGTTCGTACCGATGATGTCGAGATCGAACGGCCGACGCATCATGATGGTGCGGTCGCGCCTGAGCACGGTGATGGTGTCTTCGGGATCGAGGTTGAGCCGCTCGAACAATTCGTGGAAATAGCTGAAGCGGATCGAGCCGGCGACGACGCCGAGGAAACCGCCATCGGTATCGCTGATGCGACGGCTCAGCACGATCGCGTAGGCGCCGCGGAATAGCATCGGGCGGCTGATGAAGAGCCCGGCCTCGGGATTGTCGCGATGAACCCTGAAATACTCCTCCTCGCTCCGGTTCTCGGAGAGGGGATCGAGGGTGGAGGCGTCGATGGCAAGCCTGCCCTCGGCGTCGAACACCTGGATGGCGCCGAAATGCCTCGCCGTCGTAGCGTGATCGAACAGGATCAGGTGACGGATCGGCGTCGACACGGTCGCGAGCTCGGGCAGCAGCATGTTGCTGGCGACCGCCTTCAGCGACAGGTCGTAGATCTCGACGTTGCGGCTGACGTCGGACTGGATGGTGGTCGCGAGGTTCTCCAGCGTCTGGCGGGCGAGCGCCTCCTCGCCCCGGCGCATGTCGAGCATGACGTTGACGCAAATGGCGGAAAAGCCGATCACCGTCACCACGGACGAGATGATCAGCAGCTTCGCCGAAATCCGCCACGGCCGGCGGGCCATGACTTCGCGCCATCCAGACAGCATCGTTAGCTCCCGATCCCTTAGTGGATGCGCCCGAAATCTTGAGTAGTGTTTAAGGTGGAACAGCGCTGCCGTAGTGAGTTAAGAATCGGTTTACGCCGCTCACGGTTTTGGGCAGATCTCCTGCGAGCAGACCCGGTTTCGGACAAGAGGACGGATGTGAACGACTACGACGCGTTGCGCGACTATCTGCTGCGGCAGAAGCAGGCCGAATTCGTCCTGAGCTTCGAACAGATCGAAGAGATCATCGGCGCGGCCCTGCCGCGCGCCGCCAATCGTGCCTCATGGTGGGACAGCCTGCGCAGCCCCGACATCCAGATGCCGCAACGCGAAGCCTGTCTTGCTGCCGGGTTCAAGGCGGTGCGGATGCCTGATGGCCAGAGCGTGCGGTTCACGAAGATGAAGAAGGACGGGCGGCGGTAGCGGCGGAGCACCCGGTCAGGTGGGTGAAGGTCTCTCCATATCCAACAGTATCGTAGCAACCATTAAGAGCTAGGCTTCTTTTTCGATCCATGGCGTGCCGCGCTGTACGACAGTATTGGCGTAAATGAGGAGCTTCCTGGCGCAG